>JBEKHY010000008.1:0-129534 GCA_050012035.1 Verrucomicrobiota bacterium
ATCGTTGAACAGATGCAAAAACTTTCACGGCATATCCTCTTTGAAACCGTTCCCGGCGTCATCCGCCGCAAACGCTTGACCAAGAAAGTTTTAGGCCTTATCTAAGGGCCATTCGGGACCGACCCCTTTACTTTACTTTATGCGACACGGTGCCAAGGGTCTGCGCGGATGGCTTAAGCCGCCCAACGATCAGCTCACCGATGACGGCCCTCCGTGATTTTCAAACTGCCCGAGAGCGTCGCGGGGCCGTCATTTGGTGCAGCGCCTGGTTGGACGATTTCAGATCTTTTAAGCATGCTTTGTTTTGCTGAAAAGCTGTTCCGCTGCGCAACCGAGCTCACGCTGTTTGCAGTACTTGCAGGCCAGTTGCCCTCTCACCAGACCAGTGCCCAGTGAACCGAGGAACGCCAGGGCAACGATGAGGAGCAGCACAAGCCACGAGAAATTCCGGATCAGAATTACGATCCCTGCACCGAGAGGAATTAGGGAAACCATGAAATCGGGCACAAGGTTTCGCCACGAGAATCGTTTTGTGCACAAAGCCTGTTCCGATCTCTGGTTGAAGAACCATGAACACAGCCGACCCTTTCCAAACCCGCACCGCTTCCCGAAATAGTAACAGGAGCGACAGCTTCCGGAAAGGAGCCGCCATTCCATCCAGACGCAATAGGCGGCGTAAAGCACTCCCCACACGATTCCCAGACGGACCATCAGAAAGAGGCCAATCGCATAGATGGCCAAACCGGCCAAATTACAGATCAAGACCATCCACCAGGGGAAGTTCTCGAAGGACGACGTCTTCATCTTCTCACCTTATCGTTCATTGGGCCTCTGCTACCGGTCCAACTAACCAAACTCAGCCACACCGGGCCGGGGATGTCAACCCTGAAAGCCTCCGGGGCGGGCTGCCATGCTAAACCGCCGCCGAACCACAGAACGGCTCGACTTGAAAACCGCGCCGTAGCGCAGCGCAGGCGGGCAGCCGCTGTATGCCTGCCGACAAAAGGGGCAAATGGCGCAGATGCTTTCGCCTTAACTCTCAACCCTCAATGATGCCAGCGCGGCGGGCATTGTCATCTCGCGCGACTATGCCGAAATGCACGCAGCCAACTTGAAAGCGGTTGGCCGGGCCATTCGCGAAATGGCAGCGGAACAGGGAAAAGTTTCCTGAATCCATTTGTGAAATTACCATTGCCAGCAACTGTCAATCCCGACTTATCGGGAACCTCGACTCCTGCGAAGGCTATTTCAATGCTTTTGCCAGAACGTCCTTAACAAATTGCGGAATCTCCATGCCTGATTTGGTGGCATCCGATTTCAGCTTTTCGTATTGCCGGACTTCTTCGCCTTGCCAAATGAGATCAATGCGGCGGATTTGGCGCATGGCCACATGATTGTATTTTTCCGGGAATGCCCAATAACACGAAAGGCAAATATTTTTGTCTTTAACCGTTTTCCAATTGTCGCAATGCTCGCACGACCACGACTTCGCGCGATTGGCCGAACCGCAGAGCAGCATAAAATCCTCAATTTTGAGTTCGTCGCTCTCTCCAGCCACTTCGTAAGGCACACGATGGTCAATTTGCAGATCGCCAGCGTCCATCTTTTCCAGGTAAATGAAACAGCGGCAGCCGTATTTCTGTATCAGTTGCTCCTTGATTTTCCTGGAAAGACCGGTGCGCCCGCTGAACCGGCGAAACTGTTTCTTCGTGGGATCGGCAAAACGGTAAGCCGCAATTTTGCGGCCATTTGCCGCCGTGACCCGGAAGGTTTCAAGTTGAATGCCCAACTCGCGAACATCCCGCGCCGCGCGTGGCGGATGATCGTAGCCGTATTTGTTTTTCAACTGTTCCGTCGTGATGTGCCCGTGCTTGAGAATGTGATCAATGACGGTCTTCGGGCGCTTCGCAGTAACGGACGCACAAAGTTCAATGAACTCTTTTGGATATTTTTGCTTTTTTGCCATAGCGTGGAGGTGTTTCTATCAACTGCATTTGTTCGTCGCGCCGTCGGCGATGCATTGTGGGTTGAACTTCCAGTTCATCCGTCAGCGCGGGTGAAAGATACAGGGACTCAATCGTTATTTCGCTGCGGCCAAGCAATGTGGCCTGCGACGAACGTCCCGCTTCGATTTCCATCAGCGTAAGATTTAATTTCGCCGGCAACGGCTTGCCGTAGGTGCGGTTCCCCAAACGCCCGTCGTAGCTGACCAGATAGCGGACCTGCTTGTGATTCAGCGTCTCCAGCTCCGCGACAAAATCATCAAAGGAAATTCCGGCGAAATACCGCGAGTCACGTTCCCCGCAAACGCCTTGATACGGCGGGTCCATGTAAACCACGTCGTCCGGGCGCACGTTCGCCAGCACGTCCTCGTAACTCAACGTCGTCACGATGGTCTTTCCGCGCAACAACGCGGAAATGGCGGCGATGTTTTGTTTCATCGTTTCCGGGCGCGTGCCTAGGCGGCGCTTGTCCGGGCTTTGATTGAACAATCCATCCCCATTGTAACGGACCGCGCCCTTCACGCACCGCGCCAGCAGATACAGCAGCAGCCGCGCATCCTGCGTGCGGTTGAATGACTCGCGCACCTGATAATAATGCTCCAGCGCGTCCTCATGGTCGCCGCGCCAGAGTTCTTCGTAGAATTTTGAAAGCTCCTTTGGGCTGTTGATCATCAAAGCCAGCAATTCGGCCAGCGGCTTGTTGAAATCATTCAGCCAGAATTCCTTTGCCCGCCCGCGCCCCGCCGCCGCAAGGGAAACCGCCGCCGAACCGCAGAACGGCTCGACCAGCCGCGTCATGTTGGTCGGAAGATATTGCAGAATCAACGAAGCCAACGCCCGCTTGCTGCCTTGATACTGAAATGGTTGGGGAAGGGTCATAGAATGCGCAACCGCTTGAGATTGTTGTCAAAAAGGAGGCGGTTCATTTGCATTGGATTTAGCAGGCAACCCGGCTAAAAGAAATAAAAATGAATGGCGAAGGAAAGCCCGCATCTGGGTAGTGTCTTAATTTGAAAGCCACGCCGGGCCGGTGTGATGTCAATCGCGAAAGCTTCCGGGGCCGGCTGCCGTGCTAAACCGCCGCCGATCCGCAAAAAGTGTACCGGTCGGTGCGGAGATCATTCGAGGCGGGTGCGTCGGGCATTGTGGTCTCGCGCGACTATGCCGAAATGCACGCGGCCAACTTGAAAGCGGTTGGCCGGGCCATTCGCGAAATGGCAGGAGGATTGGGAAAAGTTTCCTGAATCCAATAAACAACCATCTGAACTTCTTTGTGGTCATCTGGTCAATGCCAAATAATCTCGAAACCTACGCCACTGAGAATCACCTTCACGAAGCACGGGAGTATCATCGGTGACAAGGCCATCCTTGCGCAAAAGCCTCAAATCGCTCGCGTCAACCGGACCCTGCTGCGTGCCGTCGGTGGAATAATAATATCCCATCTTAGAACTCGAAGAAATCGGAGGCGCAACTGGCGTGGAGTTGCTATTCTCAATTGCTCGCAGACGCTCCATGATGGAAGTTTCGAGGATAGTACAAAGCCGGTCAGTGGAATGTGCTGTGCGTGCCAAATAATCAACGGCCTGACCAATGCCGAGGTAAATAATACCTGCAAAGAAACTTGCGAAACCCAAAACGATACCCTCACTCAAAGATTCAACAATACAGATCACTACTCCGCCAACTATACCACCGGTGAGGGTGACTACGCCCAAGACATAAAAGATGCTTGTAAGAATTGGTGTCTTGTATGTGGTGCTCATACTCCGTGATGCTGCCTAGCAGAGTGTAACGGTGGCGATGCTGCCCTTGCCAAGCATCTCACGAATCTGTTCTGACTCGCGTCGGCTCCGGCGATTTTGTTGGGTGAAGTCATGTCAGCACGTACCCTGCTTGTTCCAGACGGCGTATCAGTAAAGATGCCAACGACAGATGATCCAAACAAGTGTCTGGTGTGTCTCGAATGCCATACTCGTGGCCTCTTGGATTGCGGATGGCCAAGACAGAGCCAGCAAAGAGAAACTGAAAGCCCTTCTGCTCGTCCTTCTCGGAAGTGGTTGAACACTTGGTTAGCTTGATGACGGGCGACGTCTCAGGCAGGACCTTCATCATGAGCTTGAAGCCCGATTCGGAGTCCCCAGAAAGGCGTTGAATCTCTTTGTCGATGTACTTGAAGGCTTCGAATGTGGCTTGGGCAAAATGCCCGTCGTCAAAAAGGTCGCGGACGATCTGTGGAAGCCGTGGATGGACGTCTCGTGACTCAAACGGATGAAGCTCACCTGCCTTCTCGGTAGAAGCATCGGTGAAGGCCAGCGCCCCGCGGGCGATTGCCTCGAAGCGGGTGAAGTTACTATCCATTCAGCAAATTCTCTCTTATGCTCTTAAATATGCGGTCGTACGTCTCCTTGTCACCGGAAGCAGGTAGGTTGATCTCAATGCGAACAGTCAACCCGAAGTCGCGTGTTTGAGAGGTTTGAGGCCGCACGGGCGTCGCCGGAGTCACTGCGGCGACAGCCTTTTCGGCTCGTGCAATTGGTTTGCGGGCCTCTCCCTTGCTGCTACTTGGACTTGTGGCGCGGGTCGTCGGAACGTCGCCGTGTCCTGCCAAGGATGCCAGCGTCTGAAAAGTAGTGGCCTGACGTGTTCCAACGACATTACTCGTCTGGTCGGTCTGGCGGAAGTATGTGACGAGAGCGGCCTGGTCCAAGTTCCATGCCTTTTCTGAGTGTAGCTCAAACAGACCCTTGTAGGCCGGCTTTAGCATGTCCGATAGGCCCTTGCTGAAGGCACTGTCATCGTGCTGGGTGAAAACTTTCCGGGCGCTGGCAGTCGGAGTTCCGTCGTCGCCGATGATTCCTATAAACTGCAGGATGTTAAGCAAGTATGACTCATTTTTGGGAGCGAGCCCGAGCTTCTTGAGCACGGCGGCGTCGATTGTTGGTGGAAGTGAGTTGCGGAGATGTTGAATCGCCTTCAGAAGCGCACCGCCGCCCGAGATGTAGGGGTGTTTACTTGCCATAAAGTTTTCGAGCACGTGAGGTCATACCCAACAACCAATATAGGTTATCTGTGGCCTTTATCATGAGTTTATGAAATCAGACCTGGAAATTTCTTTCAAGGCTTATCTGAACTGCAAATAAACCCGGCTGCCGTCGCTGCACAAACATGCCGCCCAGGTTGGTTTAGCGTTTAATCAAACCAATTCCGTTTCCAGCCGTTCCAACGCATTCCGCCTGAACTCCAAATCCGGAACCGGAGTTTGCTGGCGTTCGGGAAATTCATCATAGGTGCGCCGGTCCAATTCCCGGCCGGTTTCGGATTTGCGGACGCCGCCCCATTGTTTGAAGAAGAAGGCGACTTTCGCGCCACGGCATTGCGCGCGGATGTCTCGCACCCAGCGGGCATCCATTGGCCGCGCGCCCGGTCCGCTTTCGCCGCCAACAATCACCCAATTGATGCCTTTCAAATTGAGCGGGCCGAGATGTTCCAGCAGCGGTTCGATGGAAAGGAAACGGACCTGCGCCGGCGAGTCGCGCAGCAAATCCACGCGCGGCAGGCCGTGTTTGCGGTTTTCCACGCTCACGCCCCACCAGATGTGCGGCTGCTCCGCCGCGAAACGTAGTTTTCCTTTCAGCAACTTTTGCATCCGCCCGGCGCGCTTGGTGAGAATTTGATACGTGTGCCAGTTGGCGGCCTTCATCACGCGCGCCACCTTGACGATGTATTCGTCCGGCACCTTTTCGTGGAACAGGTCGCTCATGGAATTCACAAAAATCTTCCGTGACGTTGACCAGCGCAGCGGGTCGCCCAGTTTCTCCGGCACGAGGCGCAAATTGAAGCCGAATTCAAACGGATGGCCCGGCACGCCGCGGAAGCGTTCCGCAAACGTCTCGGCGTAGCAATGCAGGCAGCCCGGGCTGACTTTGGTGCAGCCACGAACCGGATTCCACGTTGCATCCGTCCACTCGATTTTTGAATTGACGCTCATGAGGAATAATTTCCCACAGACGATAGGACAAATACTGTCCAAGGCGAATTGTTTTTACACCCGCCCAAACAATTCAGGTTCATTGACTCGCTTTAACGTTTCGTTCCAAAATTTTTCGCCAAGCGAGTGTTTGCTGGCAAAAAACAGATAATAAAGAGGAACGTTGCCGGGTGTCGTCACTTGTTGAAGATTTCCAACAAAGTTGTAGCCAATTTTCCGCAGTTGCGCCTCATATAATGCCAAAAGGCCACGACAGAAGTTTGACGGGGAATTTGTCGGAAGTTTTTTCCATTCTTCAGACCCCAAATATTTTGTCAATGGAGCCTCCGAATCTGACCGGGCAAGGTAATTGTGCAAATTGCGTTTGATGTCCGTGCCGGTCGGGATATTGGTCAAGATGTCAGATCGCGCCTTGGCTGCAAGAATTGAGATGAGTTTAAACGGAGCATGACCGATGCGCGTTGGGTCAATAAAAGTGAAAGTCAAAGACCTTGGTGGAATCACAATCTTTCCAACCGCTTCCGAACAATCACCACACCAAATTTCAACCTTTGAAGCGTTTGTGTGTCCGGCAATTCGAGTTGCAAGCGCGTCTGCCGCGCTTTTATTTATCTCGACGAAAATAAATTTTGTGAAATTCGCTTCGAGCACTTGAAGCGGCGACCCGGGCTCCTCTTTTTTTGTTTCCCGGACAAAGCAGCTTCCGGGACCGGCAAAAAGTTCAAAATAAATTCTTTCATCCCAAGGTTTATCCTTCATCGCCTGGTTAAAAATCTCCGAATAATAAACCAGCGCCTTATGCTTCTTTTCAATCCAAACTCCACTGTCTCTAACGGGAAGCTGGTTGGCTTTTGAAATACCATCTTTCCAGGTAGAATTATCTGCAGATGGCAAATAATGAACGGCAGGTTTCATTGTCTTGAAGCCCATGTTTTCCCGATTGATTGGCTGAATACGCCTGCCAGCCCATTTTGTCCAGCGTTTTGATTGTAAAGCGGCTTTGCGGAAGATACCGCTCCGACGGAGCTTGAGAATGTTTGCGTTTTGATTCTACAAAGATGTCGCACCTACGGTGCTGCGGGCAGGATCAAATCGGAAAGTCGGCGAATTTGGGTTTTGTGATTTCGGCCGACTACCGGAACTGCAAATAGACCCGGCTGCCGTCGCTGCGCAAACCGGCCGCTTGGCTTTCCTTGAGAAACAGGCGCGCGGCTTCAACCTTGCCGGTCTGCAACAGATACGCCCGCACCGCTTTCGCGCGACTGGCGGCCAGCGTTTCCAAATCGCTATCAGTAATGGCGAACGTGGTGAGCAGGACGGCTTCCATCGGGTCGGGCGGCGGAACCAGTTTTGTTTGGTAAGCCGCGTTGGCTGCGGCTTGCTCCTTCGCCGTCCGTCCGGATTTCAACAGCTTCGTTGCGCCTTTTTCAATGGCCAGTCGGCGTGGCAAAACTTCAGCGGCGTAGGCAGCGAGGTTCGTGTGGGCGGCGATGAGTTGCGGCGTGATTTTGCCATCAGCGACCGCGTCGCCGTAAAGTTTTTTGACCCAGTGTAAGCGTTCGTCGGGGGCGAGGACGATTTGGTCAACGGAGTTGGTGGCGCGCTCGGATTTGCGGAGCGTCGTCCAAACCTTGGTCCGGATTTCCCGGTCCAGCGCGGCGCGCTGCAACCCTTCGCGGTCACCGTCGGGGTCCACGCTGCCGGAAATTTCCAGTTGCAGGGCAGGGCGCGCGTAAAGTGCCTTCGCCAGCGTATCCAGTTTTTGCCGGTCAACGGGCGACAAATCCGCGCTGCCCGCCGCGAAATCCTGGTAGCCGAGCTCCTCGCCGCCACCGCCGAACAGCGCGCCCACCAATGAAAATGGCGAGGTGGCAACCTTGGTAAGGATGTTGAGAATGGCGCGGGTGACGACCTTGCCGATGCGGAATTGGGGATCGTCGAGGCTGCCTTCGATGGGCACGTCGAGCACAATCTTGCCTTCGCGGTCCTTCATAATCGCGATGGCGAGGCGCACCGGCAGATGCGTTGCGTCCGGGCTGTTCACCTTTTCGCCGAACGTAAACTGGTCGAGCGTGATGACGTTTTTCGACGTTAATTTTTTCCCGACCAGTTCATACGCGAGCTCCATGTTCAACTTGCCCTCGGCGATGCGGTAGCCTGCGAATTTTCCCGAATACGAACTCGTCGGCGTCAAGTCCACGTCCTTCACGGAAATTTTCACGTCGTTGGTCTGCGTGCCGCTGAACGGGTTGATGGTGCCGGTGATGGCGACCGGGCCGACGCCGTCCACCTTCGCGGTTAGGTTGATGTCCGCATGCTGGAGTTGTTCCGAGGAAATTCCGGAAATCGTGCCGTTCACCTGCTGAATCGCCAGGTTCACGTTCGGCTTGAGCGAACGGTCGGTGAAGCTGACGGTGGCGTTGGAGATGACCACGTTGGCGATGGAGATTTGCGGCAACGCGGCATTCGCATTCGTTGTGGTGGCCGGCGGGGCAGGGGATTTCTGCGCGACGGCGGCTTTGGTTTCATTGGTGGCGGGGGCGTTCGTGTTCGTCAAACGCAGGGCGTTGAGCAGGTTGATGGTGCGGTTGGTTTCGATGACAAGCCGCGCGTAGGCGTTGTCCACAGCAATCTCCCGGATGGCGACGGTTTGCGGATTCAGGTTCGCGTCAATGCCGTTGATGTGGACGGAATCCCACTTCAACAAATCCTCGGCCATGACACCGTCCACGGTGTGGAAACCGTCGAGGCTCGCGTCGCCGTGGAAGGTGACTTCGGGCAACTGGTCTTTCGGCGTGCGCAAATGCACCTGTCCGTGCAAGCCGAGCCGGCTGCCGAGGATGAACAGATTGAGCTTGGGTTCGAGATACGGGTCGAGCGTGCCGAGCTCAAGCTGATCCAGGTCGAGCTGGAGGTCGGCGGTCGGCGGCAGGAACGACGCGGTGGTCGCGATCTTGATTGAACCGTTGGTATTCCAGCGCAGGGACAGTTCGGCCGTGAGATTTGTGCCGGGGACATTGGAAATGTTTTTGGCTGAAAGCGCGATGTCGGTCAGGTCCAATTTGGCCGGACGGGAATTGACCAGGTCTTCGAGGTGCAACGCGCAATTGGTGAAGTTCACGCTGGCGACCGTGGCACTCCACAGGTTCGTGCTGTTGAGCAGCAGGGCGACGGCGTTGGTCACGGAGCGGAGCAGGAACAAAATCCCACCCGGTGCGTTCGTCGCCGCTTCCGCCGGTTTGGAAAGCTCGACGACATTGATGGATTCATCCTTGCTGCGGCTTAAGAAAAGTTTTCCGCCCACCGCCAGTACGGAACCCACCGTGGCCTGACGGCGCTCCAGATCAACGCTCACGCCGGTGACGTCGAACAGCGGCAGTTCGGCGATGTTGTTGCTGTTGCCCGGCAGGCCGAGCTTGAAATCGCGCAGCGCGAACGCCGTGTCGTCCACGGCGGCGGTGTGGTTGGTGGCACTGAAAACAAAGCGGTATTTGGCGTCCAAGGCGATGGAGCCGTCGCGGATTTCAAAGCGCACCAGGTCCTGATACAGCGGCGCGTATTTGTTCAGCGTGAAGTTGAACAGCTTTAATTCGCCCTGCGACCGCAGGGGGTCGAGATAGAAAAAGCCGCTCCAGGAGATTGTTTCGCCGGCATCCGTGGTGCCAGTGAAAGCGTAGGGGTTTTTGTTGTCGGGGTCGGTGCGGAAATTGTCGAGCGTGATGTCCAGCGGTCCGAGGGTGCGCTTGAACGGCTCGCGTGTCGTGAAGTCCGCGAGCGCCGCCGTCGCGCCGCCGATGCGCAGCCGGTCAATATGCAGCGCCAGCGGCTTGGATTCTGTTTTGGCCGGCGCAGCGTTGGTGGAAAATTTCGTGACCAGGTCGGAAAAATTGAACGTGTAATCCTTGTTCATCTGCACGCGGACGAATGGCCGGGTAGTGCTGATTTCCTTGAACACCCACGCCTTGCCGAAAAACGACGAGAGCTGGAAATTGACATAGACCTCGTCCCAGGAAACGAACGGCTCGCCGTCCTTGTCCTTGACGAGCAGGCCGCGCACAGTGCAGGAGAGCGCGAACGGGTTCAGCTTCACCTGCTGGATGGAAACCTCGCGGTCGAGTTGCTTTGAAAGCTGCTTCACCGCCACGCTGCGGATGATGGGCGGCAGAATGAGAAAACCGGTGACGGTGTAGAACAGCAGCAGCCCCAAAACCCAGAACAACAGTTTGCGCCGTCGCGGCGAAAGAGAATCCAAAACGCGAAATTTCATCTTGTCACCCACGATGGTGGGAATTTGCGCGTGATGCCTTGCGCCGTCAACTCCTTCGTGCGGTCGGTAGTTTTACAGTTTGGGTGGGGCGAGGCTACTGACGAGCCGGCCTCGGCGCCGAAGTGAACTGAAGGCGGCTCGCGAGTACGCTCGCCCCACAAAAATTACATGCTGTACCACTGCCATGTGGGCAACGCCGCTTCATCGTCCTTCACTTGGAGAAACGGCGTTCACCAAGGGTGTTAGGGCGTTGAAGCGGCCTGAAGGCCGCGCTCCGGGGTCTCGAACTGCGCCCTAATTGCGGCAGGAGGCGACAATGACATTGAAAGGGATGGCGGACCGGTTAAAGATGAGGACATGGACTTACGTGACCACTCGAGACTGACATTTTTAAGGTATTTGTTCAGTGTGAATGGAATGGAATGCCTGCTTGATAGAGTTTCATTTCTGATCGAATGGCATCGGCCAGCGTGGTGTTGGACTGCGTCCCGGCCAGTTGCAGAGCGCGCTGTGCGGTTTCCACCGCTTCGGGAAAGTGTCCAGCTTCGGCGTAGGCGGCCGCGAGCGTGTTGAGGATGGTTGGGTTCTCTCCGCCGGTAAGTTGATTCGCCCGTTGGGCCAGTTGCACCGCTTTGTTGCCATTGCGCAGCGACGCTCGCGGACAGGTTGCAAGCACCCATGCCAGATTATTCCGGGCTTCTACGTAGCTGGGATTGATTTCCAGCGCCTTTTGGTAATGTGAGATCGCTTCATCCGGGCTTCCCTTTCGGAGAAGAGCGTTACCGAGGTTGTAGTGGGCTTCTGCATAGTCGGGTTTGATTTCCAGTGCCTTTTGGAAATGAACGATCGCTTCGTCCAGGCTTCCCTTTCGGAGCAGAGCGGTGCCAAGGTTGTTGTGGGCTTCTGCGTAGCCGGGCCTGGTTTCCAGCGCCTTTTGGAAATGCGAGATCGCTTCGTCCACATTGCCCCTTTGGAGCAGCGCGGTGCCGAGGTTGTAGTGGGCTTCTGCATGGTCGGGTTTGATTTCCAGTGATTTTTGGAAATGCGAGATTGCTTCGTCCACACTGCCCTTTTTGAGCAGCGCGGTGCCGAGGTTGTAGTGGGCTTCCGCGTTATCGGGGTTGATTTCCAGTGCCTTTTGGAAATGAACGAGGGCTTTGTCCACATTGTCCTTTCGGAGCAGAGCGATGCCGAGGTTGTTGTGGGCTTCCACGTAGTTGGGGTTGATATCCAGTGCCTTTTGGAAATGAACGAGCGCTTCGTCCACATTATCCTTTTGGAGCAGAGCGTTGCCGAGGTTGTAGCAGGCTTCCGCGTAGTCAGGTTTGATTTCCAGTGCCTTTTGGTAATGAACAATCGCTTCGTCAACACTGCCCTTTTGGAGCAGAACGTTGCCGAGGTTGTTGTGGGCTTCCGCGTAGTCAGGTTTGATTTCCAGTGCCTTTTGGAAATGAACGATCGCTTCGTCCAGATTGCCCTTTCGGAGATAAGCATAACCGAGGTTGTAGTGGGCAAGGTTGTTGTTGGACGTGCAGGAGAGCGTGTGAGCCCACAGTGATTCACTATTCCGCCAATAAGACGCCTGAGTGCGCGCGCAAACAATCAAAACCATGAGGATGATCGCGGAGCAGCCGCCCAGAACCCAGCGGCAGTTGCGCCGTCCAACGCACAAGTCGGCCACCGCCCAGGTCAGCAGCAGGTACAAGCCGATCTGCGGCAGATAGGTGTAGCGATCCGCATGGGCGTAGTAGGATATCTGCACAATCCCGATAACCGGGATCATCATCCCCAGATACCAGAGCCAGCCGACCAGGAGGCAGGGATGCGTTTTGCGAAATGCCCATACCGCTCCGGATATGGCCAGCAGCAACCCCAGCGCCCCGGCCACCTGCCAGAACGGCAGATAACTTGCCGGGTTGGGATAAACACATGCCAGTCCCGATGGATGGATCATCTGCCAAAGGTAAGTGATATAGGATACCGCGGCGTTTTCCATCCTTAGCGCGAAGGACAAACTGTTCTCAGCGGCCACTTTCTCCGGAACCAAAACCGTCGCCACGCACGACGCGACCGTCAGCACAAACAGTGGGATTTTCTCGGTCACCCGCCGGAGTAAAACCTGTGGGGATAAGCCTGAAAGACGGTTCAGCGGCCAGTAATCCAGCAGCAGGAGGACGAAGGGCGTTGTTACCAGCATGTTCTTGGACAGCAGGCCCAATGCAAAAAACAACAGCACCAGATAATAGTCGAGAGTCCAGAGCCGAGGGTCGAGGGCGGGAACTACTTGTGTGCTCGACTCTCGACTCTCGACCCTCGACTGTCTTTGGGCATACCGCGCATACGCCCAAACCGTCAGCATGAAGAACAGTCCGCTGAGGACATCCTTGCGTTCCGCCACCCACGCCACCGATTCCACCCGCAATGGATGGATCGCAAACACCGCCGCCACAAACGCGCTGCGCCACAGCGCGCCGGTCATCCGTCCCAGAACCAGGAATAGCAGGATTGCCGTTGCCGTGTGGAGCAGGATATTGGTGAGATGATGACCACCTGCCTGCATCCCGTATAACTGGCAGTCGAGCATGTGGGAGAGCCAGGTTAGCGGGTGCCAGTGGCCGATGTTGCCATAAGTCAGCGCCCAGCGAAATCCCTCCCAGGTCAGACCCTTTTGGACGACAGGGTTTTTATACACGTACTCGTTGTCGTCGTAATTGACAAAGTCGTGCCTCAGCGTCTGGCCGAAGACCAACCATATCGCCACCGCCAGGAAAATGCAGACGCCGAGGACCGTCCAGCGATCATTTAAACCCGTCGGACGGCATTCGGATTCCGGCAGTCGCGAATTTGCCAATTCCGGCATGTCACCGGTCGGTGAAGCGGGCACGCTCGAATGCATGGCAGGGGCTTTTCCCCTCGATCTTTGACTCATGGGGTTGAGTACATGATTAAGGAAATCCGGGCGGTGTGACGAGTAAAAAGGGTCACTGCCGGTCGCGGTTTTGATTTTTCCCGTCCCTGTGCTTGAACTTTTCCCCGCTTTCGCCCATTCGTGAACGGGGCTCCTTAGAATTGACTCAACCGTGGCCGGTATAAAGCGTTAATCGTGGATAAATATGAAATCTGCAACCAGTAGCGTGGCAGGTGCCCCCCGGTTCAAAAATGGTATCGAAGCAGTTTGGCTTCCCAAGCCTGCCTTTGGCTCGCGAGGATCGCCGCAGAGCGGGACAGGCTGCTCGCCCCACCAGTTAATCCACCGCCGGGTGGCGTTTAAATCGCGAAGTCGGTGTATTCAGGCTTCACGGCTTCGGTGGGCGGTGTCAACATCCCGGCGGCAACGGTCGCGTTCGTGCCTTGTTCAATCAGGATAAATGAGCCAGTGGAGCGGTTGGTATTGTAGCCGTCGAACACGAGCGGTTTGGAGGTTTTCAAACGAATCACGCCAATGTCGTTCATCGCCAGTTCGCCCGGGTCCGGTTCCGGCTCGAACGTAGCCATGTCAACGCGGCTTTCGATGCCCGTGACGATAGCCTGAACGGTTTGCGCGGTGTGTTTGAGGGAGAACTTTTTACCTTCCTGCAGCGGACGCTGATGCATCCAGCAAACGCGCGCGTGCAAATCGGCGCTCATCCCCGGCAGATTTTCCAGGCCGACGATGATGTCGCCGCGGCTCACGTCAATGTCGTGCCGGAGACAAAGCGTGACCGATTGCGGACAAAAGGCCTCGGGCAGTGAGTGGTCGTAAGCCCAGATGTCCTTGACCGTGGTTTTCAAACCGATGGGCAGCACGACGACTTCCTGGCCGCGGCGCACGATGCCGCTGGCAATTTGGCCGCTCAAACCGCGGAAATCGTGCAGCGCGGGGTCGCGCGGATTGTTCGGGCGATTGACCCATTGCACGGGAAAACGTAAAACGTTGAGGTTCCAGTCGCTGGCGATGTGGACAGTTTCGAGGTGCGCCAGCAGGGTGGGGCCTTCAAACCAAGGCGTCTGCCGGGATTTTTCAACGACGTTGTCGCCGTTGAGGGCGCTGAGCGGGATGAATTTAACATCGCGGAACACGTCGAGTTTCGGGATGAAATCCTCCATCTCGTCGCGAATTTCCCAATATCGTTCCTCGCTCCAATCCACCAAATCCATCTTGTTCACCGCGATGACCAGGTGCGGAATGCCGAGCAGCGCGGCGAGGTAGGTGTGGCGGCGGGTTTGTTCGATGACGCCCTGGCGCGCGTCCACGAGCACGACCGACAGGTTTGCGGTGGAAGCGCCGGTGACCATGTTGCGCGTGTATTGCACGTGACCGGGTGTGTCGGCGACGATGAACCGGCGTTTGGGCGTGGCGAAATAGCGATAGGCGACGTCAATGGTGATGCCCTGTTCGCGTTCGGCGCGGAGGCCGTCGGTAAGGTTGGCCAGATTGATCTGGCCGCCGCCGGTGATGTCGGCGGAACGTTCCAACGCCTCAAGCTGGTCCTCCATCAGATTTTTGGAATCGTACAGCAACCGGCCGATGAGCGTGGACTTGCCGTCGTCCACCGACCCGCAGGTGTTGAAGCGCAAGATTTCGATTGGGTGCAATGAATGAGTCATAGGACTTAAATCAACCACGGATGGACACGGATGGACACGGATATGATGTGGATTGATTGGTAGGGTGGGCAGTCCTCTGCCCGCCGTTCGTCGAAATGCAAACTTCGGTGCGCACGAAGTGACGCGTCCAACCTTCAAATAATTTGCCCCATCCGTGTTTATCTGTGTTCATCCGTGGTTAAAAATATCCCGCCTTTTTACGGTCTTCCATGGCGGCTTCGCTCGCCTTGTCGTCGGCGCGGGAGCCGCGTTCGGTCACGCGCGCGGCGGCGATTTCAGCGACGATGTCGTCCACGGAATCCGCCGGCGATTCAACCATGCCGGTGCTGATGATGTCGCCAATGGTGCGTACGCGGACGACCAGTTCCTTTACTTCGTCTTTTGGCTTTAACGGCAACAAATCGCTGACCGGCAGCCATTGGCCGTTGCGGCGAACGCATTTCCGCTGGTGGCTGAAATAAATCGTCGGCACTTCAAGCTTTTCCTTGCGGATGTATTCCCACACGTCCATTTCGGTCCAGTTGGAGAGCGGGAACACGCGCATGTGCTCGCCCGGATTGACGCGGGCATTGAAAAGATTCCAGATTTCCGGTCGCTGGTTTTTCGGATCCCACTGGCCGAAGCTGTCACGAAAACTGAAGAAGCGTTCCTTGGCGCGCGCCTTTTCCTCGTCGCGCCGCGCACCGCCAATCAGGCAATCAAAGTGGAATTCCTCGACGGCAGCCAGCAGCGTGGGAATTTGCAACTGGTTGCGGCTGATTTCACCGGGTCGCGGCACGGCGATGCCTTGGGCGATGGCGTCTTCGACCTTGCGGACGATGAGTTTGGCGCCGAGTTCCTGCGCGCGCCGGTCACGGAATTCGTTCAATTCGGGAAAGTGATGACCGGTGTCCACGTTGAGCAATAGCATGGGGATGTCCGACGGGCGGAACGCCTTTTCGGCGAGGCGCAGGAGGCAGATGGAATCCTTGCCGCCGGAAAAGAGCAGGGCGGGGTGCTCGAACTCCGCCGCGACTTCACGCATGACGTGAATTGCCTCCGTTTCCAGGTGCTGCAGATGATCGAGATGGTAGGAATTCATGTCAAAAGGGTCTGGCGTCTGGAGTCTGGGGTCTGGGGTCCGGCATTTCGGGCCTTGGTTCTGGGTTCTGGGATCTGGGGTTCATTCGCGATTACCCAATGAACGAATCAGACCGCTTATCAATTTGCCGGTTTGAACGCATTGTAATTGAAGTTTCTCCTGTCCAGCCGCGTTAATAAATTTATTATCGAAGAGCACATAGCTCATCGAACGGACTTCGCCGCATGATTTGCGGGCGATGTTATATGCCTGACGTTTTTCCGCAACGTGCAGGCTCTCCCAACCTTCGGCGACATTGTTCATGACAGAGACCGCCGCTCGTTGAAGCTGGTCGCGCAAACCAAAATCTTTTGCCAGCGGTTCGCGGCGGCAAAACTGGTAAATCAAGTTCGTCAGATCGCGCGCCGATTTCCAAGCTTCCGAATTTTCAAAAGGTTCACCCATATACTATTTGTCCCAGACCCAAGACGCCAGATCCGGGAACCTCATATTAGATGCCGGACCCCAGAGCCTGCGAAGCCCAGCTCGCGTGCAAACCGCATTCGCGCTTTTCGTCGGCCTTGGCCGGGTCGAAATAATCCCACTCGTTCGGCAGGTGATGCTGCTTCAGGTAATTTTCCATGTCCGCATCGCTCCAATAAAAGACCGGATTGACCTTCAACGCACCAAAATTTTTGTCTTCGACCACCACGTCCATTCCGGCACGGTCCGGGTTTTGGGCCTTGCGCAACGCCGTAATCCAAACCTTTGGCGCCAGCTCCTTCATGCCGCGCTGGAAGGGCTCCAGCTTCATCAAGGCGCTGAATTGTTTCAAACCCGCCTCGTCGTCCGTGGACGGAATTTCGCCGTAAATCGCGTCGCGATGGGCGGCGGAAATTTTCGGCAGGTAAGTTTTCAGGTTCAGCTTGAGCAGCTTTTTCAACTCCGCGGCATGTTTGTAAGTTGCCGGGCGATTGTAACCGTGGTCCACCCAAAGCACGGGAATGTCCGGCTGCACTTGAACGCACAAATGCAAAATCACCGCTTCGTAGGGGCGGAAATTCGTGGAGACAATGGCCCGGCCGTTGGCGTGCGCGATGCCCCAGCGGACGATTTCGAGCGGCGATTGGTCGTGCAACTCGATGTTGGCTTTGGCGATTTGGTCGGGAGTCATTTTGAACAACGAAGCAACGAAGGAACAAGAGAGTCTTCGTTGCTTTGTTTCTGTGTTGTTAATTCATGTTCTCCTTCAAGAACACCCGGTCACACCAGTCGCCAAAGCGTTCGCCGGAATTTCTCTCCTTCGCATAACGCGCAAGAACGGGACGAAGTTCATTTTCGATGTCGGCGTCCTTGACCACATCCTTCCAGATGCGATTGAGGCGCGTGCCGGCCACGTCGCTGCCGAGCCAGATTTGGTAACGACCCGGTGACTTGCCGACGAAGGCAATCTCCGCCAGGTAAGGCCGCGCGCAGCCGTTCGGGCAACCGGTCGAGCGGACGATGATTTCCTGTCCGGCCAGCCCGACTTCGGCGCAAAGTTTTTCAATACGGTCCACCAGACCCGGCAACATGCGTTCGGATTCCGCGAGCGCCAGGCCGCAGGTGGGCAGGGCCGGGCAGGCGAGCGCAGCCGCGTGCAGCACGCTCGCCTGATTTTCGGTTCTCACACCATGTTCCGCGAGCAGCGCATTGATGGTGGCTTTATCGGATTCCGCGGCGTTCGCCAGAATGACGTTTTGATTCGTCGAGAGGCGGAATTCGAGATGTGGAAATTTTTCCGCAACTTGCCGCAACGCCGTTTTCAATCTGCGCCCTTCCACGTCCTTGACGCGGCCGGTCTCGACGAAAATCGTCAGGAACCATTTACCGTCCGCAGCCTTGTGCCAGTCATAAAAATCGCCGGAACTGGTGAACTTGAACGGCCGGGCGGGGTCGAGTTTGAAGCCGGCGCGTCTTTCGACCTCGGCGCGCGTCCAGTCCACGCCGCGTTCCTGCACAACGTATTTCAGCCGGGCGTGCTTGCGGTCAGCGCGGTCGCCAAAATCGCGATGAATCGTCACGACCGCTTTCGCCACGTCCACGACTTTTTCCGGTGTCACAAAGCCGAGCACGTCCGCGAGGCGCGGGTAGGTTGCTTCATTGCCGTGAGTGCGGCCCATGCCGCCGCCGACGGCGAGGTTGTAGCCAACGAGCCGGCCATTTTCGACGATGGCGATGAGCCCGACGTCGTTCGCGAAGACGTCGGTGTCGTTGCTCGGCGGGATGGCGAAGGCCACTTTGAACTTTCGCGGCAGATAACTTTTGCCGTAAAGCGGGTCCACAAAATCCTTGTTGGCCGGGTCGTCCAGGTTGAGTTGCACGCCTTCAATCCAAATGGAGTGGTATGCTCTGGTTTGCGGTTTTAAGGCGTGGGCCACGCGCAGGCAATCCGCATAAACCTGTTCGCGGGCCGGTGTGTAGGCGGGCGTCGGCGGGGCCAGCACGTTACGGCTTACATCGCCGCACGCCGAGAGCGTCGAGAGCAGCGATTCATTGATGCCTTGCACCACCGCGCGGAGATTGGACTTGAGTACGCCATGGAACTGGATGGTCTGGCGCGTGGTGACGCGCAGGGTGTTATTGCCGTATCGGGTGGACAAATCGTCGAACGCGCGCCATTGATTAGCCGTCATCACGCCGCCGGGGATGCGGGTGCGGACCATCATGATGTATTGCTTGCCGGTCTTGCGCAGGTCACGGTCGTCCTGCTGGTAAACGCCGTGAAACTTGAGAAATTCGTAGTCGTCGTGGGTGAAATGGTCCGCGTTCGCGTCGGCGATGGTCGCGGCGATGCTGCCCGCGAGCGTCGGTGCCGCGGTCTTGATATCTTCGTTGTGGGTCAATTTGACAGGCCCTTCAGTGCTCATAAACGAATCAAGAGTATAACCGAAGATGATTTCCTGTTCAAGGGCGGCTTGTGGAGAGTCCATTCAGCCAGAAGCGGCGGCAAGGCTTTTGCGTCACGTTGCCGGCACGAACCGTTGAAGTCCCAACGTTGCGCCGAATAAGATCAAAAAAATGCAGCTCAACCAATGGGGACAGCCCGGCGCCACCGCCAGCCAGTCCACGAAAACGATGCCTGCCAGCAAACCTGAAACGATGCGAGCGACATTGACCTCAGCCGGCTGGAAAATGGTCCGGGTGCAATACACCACCCAGAGCGCCAGCACGAGCGAGAGCCAGACGCCGGGCAGGCGGCTTTCACCGGCGTCCATGAGCGCCGCCAGCAGGATGGGCGCGGCCAGCAACGCCAGTGGCCAGCAGGGAATGGGTTTGCGAATACTTTTCCGTTGCGCCACGCAACCCAATCCCCCCACGTACAACGCGAGTGCCACGCCGCACCAAATCGGCCAGCCGTTCGTGTTCCCGGCGCCGGTTGCCCCGGCGATGACATAAACCCAAAACCGCCACACGCCCATCAACCACAGTGACGCGGTGACAGCCTTGTGCGCGGCGTCGTAAATCACGATGCAGATGGCCAGCACGACGGCCAGCGCGCCGGTGGTTTTGCCCAATATCGTCAAACATAAGAGGCCGAGCGCCAGCCACGCCCAGCCCCAGCGCCAGACGGCGGCCAGCGAAATGGCGCCGGACGGACCGGGGCGTTCCGCGCGGCGTTGCCGGTCAAAGTCCGCGTCGAACGCGTCGTTCAAAAACATTCCGCCGGTATAGAGCGCGCTGGCACCAAGGAACAGCAGCGGCAGTTTCCCGAAATTTCCGCCGCCGCCGAGCCACCAGCCCGCAAGACAGTTCGACCAAACCGTCGGCAGATGCGACACACGGCCCAAAACGAGCAGGGTGCGGAACTGGCGGAAAATGTTTTGATTCATTGCACACAGGAAAACAGAAATGAATTTGTCTGGAAAGGAAGTTTGGTGGGGCAAGATTCCCGGCAAACCAAAACGTGAATTGCACTGCGTTTCGCGAGGGCGTTCGCCCAACCCTTCATTCTTTCACGAAGCCAGTCCGCGCCCGGCGAGTCGCGCCCGCGTCCAAGTCGCGTTCCGCCGCGAGGTTGGTCCGCGAAGGCGCGTGGGTGGGTTGTGAGCGGATTAAAGGTTTCGCGCCGCGTTTCGCGGTGGTGGCTGCTTGTGCCCCAGGCGAGCTGGAAGCTGTGATTGAGTTGCCCAGGGTCGGCGGGCGACAACCGGTTCTGCGCAGGGGTTAATAGGCCGTAAAACCCGCGTTTGCCGGAGTCAAACTGGCGGATTTTGAGCTGGTGTTTTTGTCGTAGAAAGTAGCGTTGACACTTTTGGCGCGAACGTTTAGTCTATGGGCAAACACAAACCGAGCCATGTTAATTCGCATCAGTTTGATTGTAGCCATCGTTGCGGCGCTGGCCGTGGGCGCGTTGAGCTTCACCCAGGTGCGTGGGAAGATCAACACGTTGATTACTCAACGAAATGATGAACACGAACACCGCGTAACGGCCGAGACGGATCTCGCCAAAACCAAGAAGACTTTGGCCACGACGCAGACCACTCTCAAACAAGCCCAACAGGATTTGGCCGATGCGCAGGCGGCAAAGAAAAAGGCGGAGGAAACCTCAGTCGCGCAAACCAAGCGGGCCGATGAACTGTCCGAGAAACTGACCAAGGCCGCCGCAGACCGTGACGAGGCTCAGGGCAAACTCGGTGCTTATGAGTTAATCGGGTTGACTCCCAAGCAGGTCACGGAACTTGGCCGCACACTCAAAAACGCGCAGAATACCATTGAGGCGATTAACGCGGAAAAGCTGGTCATGAGCCGCACGATTGACCGGTTGAACACCGAGATCGAAAAAATAATGGGGACGCAAGAACCTGTCATCACGTTGCGTGCCGACTTGAAAGGCAAGATTTTGGTGGTTGACCCGAAATGGGATTTTGTCGTGTTGGACATTGGCATTGATCAAGGTGTCAAGGAGGATGGCGAACTATTGGTCAGCCGCGATGGCAAACTGGTGGCCAAGGTTATCGTGCGCAGCGTGGAGGGAAACCGCAGCATTGCCAATATCGTCCCCGGTTGGAAACTCGGACAGGTAATTGAGGGCGACGACGTCAGCCCCGCTCATCCGGCTTCCTGAAATGAAATGCCGGGCGGTCAACTGGCTGTTGCTGTTTGCGTTGGGCTTCATTCTCGCCGGGGTGAGCGGTTGCGCGACCAATGAACCGGAAAACGCCTCGGTCCGTCCGTGGGACACACCGCAAGGGTGGGAAAACGGCATGGGCGGCCTGATGAACATGCAACACCAGTAAACATTACTCTTCGGCCCTGACGCAACGCGTCGGTGTCAAAATAAAATCCATCCGAACGTCGAGCCTGCCCGTTGGAACCGCGTCCACGATTTGTTCACCGAAAGCGATGCCACATTTGATGCCGTGGGTTTCGGGCAGGAGGCGATCATAATAACCCCGGCCCCGGCCCAGCCGGCGCCCATGCAGGTCAAACGCGACCCCGGGGACGAGGATCAATCCCAGTCGTTCCAGCGGAATTTCAGGACAACCGGCCTTCGGCTCGCGAATGCCGAATTGACCAGGCCCAATGTCGTTTTGCGGGTTTTGCACACGGCAGGCAAGGTAATCGTTGCTGCCGGAATCAAAAAGAGGCAGGGCGGCGATTTTTCCTCCGGCCAAAGACTCTTCCAGCAGCGGCCACACATCCACTTCATCCGGCAGCGGTGCGAAGAACAAAATAGACGAGGTCGTTTGCCAGAACGGTTGTTGTTTCAAAAGCGCGCGGACCTTGGCGGAATCCGCCGCGCGCTTTTCGGGCAAAAGATTTTTCAAAGCAGCGCGAATTTTCTGGCGCAGCACCCCTTTGGCTTCTTGAATCTCCGTTTTCATTGATCGGTTTGGGATTCCACCTTCGGGCGGCCATGGCCAGCCGTGGCCGGGACCCGCAACATTACTCCTTTTTGGATTTTCTGATTTCTCTGAATTGCGCGCGCCATTTCTCAACCCGTTCCTTGATTTTCTTTTCCACACCCTGTTCCGTGGGTTCGTAATAAATTTTGTCAACGCCGAGATAATCCTGCGCGACGAAATGGCCGGGATGGTCGTGCGCATATTCGTAACCCTGGCCATGACCCAGCCGTTGGGCGCCCTGGTAATGCGTGTCGCGCAAATGCTCCGGCACCGGCAACGTCCGTCCCGACTTCACGTCTTCCAGCGCGGCATCAATCGCTTTATACGCGCTGTTGCTCTTGTTCGCTGTGGCGATATAGACCGTCGCCTCGGCCAGCGGAATGCGCGCTTCAGGCCAGCCGACAAATTCCGACGCCGACAGCGCTGCGTTCGCCAGCACCAGCGCCATCGGGTCGGCCAGCCCCACGTCTTCCGCCGCGCAAATCACAATCCGCCGCGCAATGAAGCGCGGGTCTTCCCCGGCATGAATCATCTTGGCCAGCCAGTAAAGCGCGGCGTCCGGGTCGCTGCCGCGCATCGCCTTGATAAACGCGGAAATCGTGTCGTAATGTGCGTCCTCGTCGTCATACACGATCGCCTTTTTCTGGATGCTCTGTTCGGCGACGGCGAGATCAATGCGGATGACACCTTTCTTATCCGGGGCGGTCGTGAGGGCGGCAATTTCCAGTGCGTTGAGCGCCTTGCGCGCGTCGCCGTCGGCAATTTTGGCCAGATGTCGCAAGGCGTTTTCGTCGGCGGAAATTTTCATACCGCCGAGACCGCGTTCTTCGTCGTTTAACGCGCGTTGCAGCAGTGCGAACAATTCTTCTTCGCTCAACGGGCGCAACTCGAAAATCTGCGAGCGCGAGACCAGCGGCGAGTTGACGAAGAAAAACGGATTGTGCGTGGTGGCGCCGATGAGCCGCACCACGCCGTTTTCCACGTCGGGCAGCAGCACGTCCTGCTGCGCCTTGTTGAAGCGATGGATTTCGTCAATGAACAGGATGGTCGGCTGGCCGGTGTTTTCGAGGCGGTTGGCGGCAGCGGACAGGACGCGGCGCATGTCGGCGACGTTGGATTCCGCGCCGCTGAGGCGCTCGAAGTTGCTTTTGGTCTGGCGAGCGATGATTTGGGCCAGCGAGGTTTTGCCCGTGCCGGGCGGGCCGAAAAAAATCAGCGACTGAATGCGGTCGGCCTCGATGGCGCGGCGGAGCAACTGGCCGGGGCCGAGGATGTGCGATTGGCCGATGAATTCACTCAAATCGCGCGGCCGCATTCGTGCAGCCAGCGGCTGGTGGCGTAAAGGTTCCGCCGCCGGCATATGTTCCGGCTTTTGCTCGGGTAAAAACAAATCATTGCGCGGCATGGGGAAATGATAGTCGGTTTGAAAGACAACTGCAATTGGCGAGGACGAGGATGGAGACAAGAATGAAAAATCAAAAATCGCAACTCTGAAGCCGTAATTAAAAAACCCCGCCCTTGTCGTGTGCAACTTGCTCCTTTGAACATGTTTTACAACATGTGGAACCCGCCTGATTGCTTTCGACTTCCAGCCAAGGCATGTCGGCCACAACCACGGCTCCGGCTCCTGGATCGCTTAACTACGGTTCAAGGATTCGTTGCGAATCACGAACAGGGCAGGGTAAATCCGGTTGCCATTCCAAAGAGCTATTCGTTACAGCCATTAAATCGCCTGTCCCGACGATTTTCTCAAGCAAAATTTTCGGAAATTTTCCGGTGCCGGGAGCGGAGGCTGCGGGGCGGCGCACAGGGATGCTGTGTTTTCCGCCACCGGAGAGACTTCCGCGCCGGATGGTCACGCAGTAAGCAGCTCGGCCCTTTTCTCCGGTTTGGCGTCCGGCACGGCCGGGAAATGGATCCGGAAAGTTGTGCCCTTGTTAACTTCGCTGGTTAAGGTAATCCAGCCATGATGTTGCTGGACAATGCCATAGACGGTGGCCAATCCAAGGCCCGTGCCTTTGCCAACCTCCTTGGTGGTGAAAAACGGTTCGAAAATGCGTGGCATATTTTCCGGGGCGATTCCGGAGCCGGTGTCGCTCACTGCCAGCCAGACATGCAATCCGGGCAAGGCGCCAGGGCTTTGGGCCGCCTCTTCCTGGTCCACCATCTTCACGCCTGTGGCGATGGTCAGGCTCCCGCCGGCGGGCATGGCGTCGCGGGCATTGACCACCAGATTCATGAGCACCTGTTCAATCATGCCGGTATCCCCGTGGATGAACGGGAGGTTGGCCGCATAATTTGACTGCAGGGAGATGTTCTCACCGACAACCCGCCGGAGCATTTTTGTCATTTGCGCCACGACCTCGTTCAGGCTCACATTGGTTGGCTGCATGATTTGTTTGCGGCTGAACAGGAGCAGTTGGCGGGTCAGGCTGGCGGCGCGCCCGGCGGCGTGGATGATTTGTTGGGTGCACTCCGTTTTTTCAGCCGGTTTCAAATCCGTGTTCAGCAGCAGCGAGGCGTTCCCCTGAATCACGGTCAAAATGTTGTTGAAATCGTGTGCCACGCCGCCGGCCAACTGGCCGATGATTTCCATTTTCTGCGCCTGGCGTAGCTGGTTCTCCAGCGCAGCTTCCTGGGTCACGTCACGTTTGACGGCGACATAGTTGGTGATCTTGCCGGCTGAATCGAACACCGGCGAGATGCTCATTTCCTCTTCATAAAGTGCGCCGTTTTTCTTTTTATTGGTGACGCGGCCGCTCCACACCTGTCCATGGGACAAGGCGTCCCACATCTGTTGGTAAAAGGCGGCATCGTGTTTGCCGCTCTTGAGAAAGCGTGGATTCCGGGCGATGACTTCCGACGCGGTGTAACCGGTGATTCTTCCGAAGGCAGGATTTACGTAGAGGATTGCGCCGTTGGTATCCGTGATGACGATTGCCTCAGCCGCCTGCTCAACCGCTGTCGCGAGGCGCGCATTTGCTTCTTCAGCCTGTTTGCGTTCGGTGATGTCCCGCGCGACCGCCACGTGCAGTTCGGTGTCGCCGAACCAAAGATGCTTCGATGAAATGCTGACGGGGAACACACTCCCGTCTTTGCGGCGGTGAAGCGTTTCCAATTGTTGTGCGCCGCCTTGTCTGTTCTCCTGAAATTGTTTCCATTCCGCTTCCCAGCGTTCCTTCGGGAAAATGGGGTCAAAGTCCCACAAATGCAGTCGCATCAATTCCTCGCGCGTGTAGCCAAGCGAACGGCATGCTTGCTCGTTGACATAGGTGAGACCGGCGTCACGGGTCATCCAAAAGATGGCGTCCGAAGCCTGATCAATGGAGAATTGGAACATCTGCAAGACCCGCTCCGCGTGGGTGCGTTCCGTGATGTCACGGATGACACCGACGATGAATTTCTCCCCTTTTTCGTCGGTGTAGAGGGCCTTCTTCGTCATAATGGTGTGAAGTTTCCCCTTGCCGTCGGTAAACTCCTCCTCATTGATGTTTTCCTGGCCGGTGGTGAAAACCACCTCGTCCTTCGACCAAAATACCTCCGCTTGATTTGTGGGGAAGAAATCGTAATCGGATTTTCCGATGAGTTCGTCCCGTTGATGTCCCATGAAGTCGCAGTAGGCGTCGTTGAGTAATACCCAGCGGTGTTGGCGGTCTTTGACGAACATGGGGTCGGCGATGGAGTTGATGATCTTGTAAAGATAATTTCTGGATTCCGCCAGTTTCACTTCCGCCCGCTTGCGCTCGGTGATGTCCACCGCCACTCCTAAAATAGCCGGTTTGCCGTTTCCGGGGACGGGAAAAGTAATCGTGGAGGATGGAAAGGGGATTTTGGTTGTTTGGAGAATGCGCGTTTGCCCCTTGGCATCAATCAACTTTTCCTCGGTAAACTTCGGTCGGCCGCTGGTGATGACCTCTTGGTCATCCTTCATGAATGCCTCCGCTTGCGGGCTTCCCGGCGCCATATCCAGATCCGACAAGCCGACCATTTGTTCTGCTGTCAGGTGGGTGGCTTCGGCACAGGCGCGATTGACGAGGAGATGCCGGCTCTTTTGGTCTTTGACAAAAATGAAATGGGGCACGAGATCCATCACCAATCGGAGGAGACGTTCGCTGTTGCGCAACGCTTCCTCCGCCTGCTTGCGCTCGGTGATGTCGCGGCCAACGGATTGAATTTCGACGAGACGATTCTGTTCGTCGAAAAACGCCCGGTTACTGAACTGCATCCAGCGGACCTCGCCGCTGCCCGAGCGGATCCGGTTTTCGATGAGCACGATGGGGTTGGCAGGAGACAACGACTTGACCTTTTCTTCGACCGACGGCAGATCCTCAGGCAGTGCTTCCGGCAGCCATTTGCTTCCCAACAATTCCTCCCGCTTCTTTCCGAAAAACCGGCAGAACACGTCGTTGACAAACGTAAGCGTGTTGTCAGCCTTGAACCGGCAGATAATTTCGGTCTGATCTTCGAGCACGGCCCGGAGCCGCTCCTCGCTGTTGCGCAAGGCCTCTTCCACACGTTTGCGCTCGGTCGCTTCCCGCTCCAGATGCCGCAGTTGGCCGCGCAACATGGCGTAGAGCAAGAGCGCGGTGACAGCCCCAAACGCCCAGTCGTTGTAAATCCCGAGTCGGGTGAGGACTGTCGGCTCAGAGACGAAAGTGACCAGCGTCCAATGCGAGAGTAAAATCCAGACGATTGCGAACACCGCATAAATCATGCTGGTGCGCAAGACCACTTTGGCAAATTTGCTTCTCATCTGGTTATACTCTGGAACTGTTCGGGCGCCTGCGCGGGCCGCTAAACCGGTTTTGCCGGTTTGAAACCAATTTTTAGCACTCCATTTCGAACGGCCTCCGGCGCCCATGCGTCCATTCCCGGTCGGAACAGCAGGTTTTTTGCCGTTTTTCGGGTTGCAGCCGGGGCCGGGGCGCCGTGTTGTCCATTGGGTTTCGTTCACGCCGGTCTAACACCCTCCCGCACAAACAAAAACCCCCGCCCATGTCGTGTGTAACCGTGCCGGTGAACTTTTTCAACATGTGGGACGAGCTGGATTGCTTTCGACGACCAGTCCAGGTGTCGGCCACAACCACAGCTTGTGTCCCCGTTCGTATGATTCCCGTTCAAGGCCAGAGTTCCAAATCACGAACAGGGCAGGGTTTAATCCACTGCCATTTTCCAAAGAGCGCTGTGATTTTATGCACCATGATTCGTGCCAAGTTGCCGTGTTTGGGTGGTGCAACAGCGGATTGCGCTGTCGGGAGCGAGACAAGCTAAATTGTTTCCGGTTGCCGGGCAAAGATTTGGGCAAAACTTCCAACTCGCCTTGACCGGGGCGTTGTGGCTAATCTCCTTCTTGATTTTGGTCGGGACGTCGTTGTGCGACGGCCCGCAGGCCGGTTCAACGATTTAACGATTTAACGAATGACGAGTCTGCAAATCCGCACGAGTAGCCAGGTCCGGCAGGACTTTCTCGACTATTTCAAGTCGAAACAGCACACCATTGTGCCTTCTTCGAGCCTCCTGCCCGATTCGCCGAACCTGCTGTTCACCAACGCAGGCATGAACCAGTTCGTCCCCATCTTCCTCGGCCAGACCAAATGCCCTTACCAGCCCGGTCGCGTGGCCAACACCCAAAAATGCATCCGCGCCGGCGGCAAACACAATGACCTCGAAGACGTCGGCCTCGACACCTATCATCACACGTTCTTCGAGATGCTCGGCAACTGGAGCTTCGGCGATTACTTCAAGAAGGAAGCCATCGAATGGGCGTGGGAACTCGTCACGTCCAAGAACTGGTTCGGCTTTCCACCGGAACGCCTTTACGCCACCGTCTATAAACCCGGCCCCGGTGAGCCGAGCGAATTTGATCAGGAAGCCTACGACCACTGGGCGCGGCTGTTCACTGCCGCCGGTCTCGATCCCCAGGTTCACGTTTGCACCGGCAGCGAGGCGGACAACTTTTGGATGATGGGCGACACCGGTCCGTGCGGCCCGTGTAGCGAAATCCATGTTGACCTTACGCCCAAAGGCGACACCAAGGGTTCGCTGGTCAACAAAAACGACCCTCGCTGCATCGAAATCTGGAACCTCGTCTTCATCCAGTTCAACGCGAACGCCGATGGTACGTTTTCTCCATTGCCCGCGCGCCACGTGGACACCGGCATGGGCTTCGAACGCGTCACGAGCATCATCCAATGCACGAAAGGCTTCAAAGACTTCGCCAACGCCAAAATTTCCAATTACGAGACCGACATCTTCCGCCCGATTTTCGATGCGCTGAAAAAATTGAGCAAATATAAATATGGTTCAACACTTCCGAGTGATGGGCGCGAAGCAAAAGGCAGTGACTTGATTGCCTATGCTAGAAATCCAAAACTTCAAGCTGACATCGCTTTCCGCGTCATTGCCGACCATATCCGCACGTTGAGTTTTGCGATTGCCGACGGGATTCAGCCGTCGAACGAAGGACGCGGTTATGTTTTGCGCCGCATTCTGCGCCGCGCGGTGCGTTACGGCCGCACACTCGGTTTCCACGAACCGTTCTTTTACAAACTCGTGGACGTGCTCGCCGATACGATGGGCGACGTCTTCCCCGAAATCCGCACTAGGAAAAAGCACGTGCAGGAAGTAATCCAGCGCGAGGAAGAGGCGTTTAACAAGACGCTGGATCGGGGGCTTGAGTTCTTTGAGCACTACGCGAAGGAAGCGGATTCTGCTGCACGCATCGCTGGTGGTCAACGAGTGTTTGACGGCCAATGGGCGTTTACGCTTTATGACACCTATGGTTTCCCCTACGACCTGACCGAGTTGTTGGCTTGTGAGCGAGGAATGACCGTAGATAAAGACGGTTTTGAGACGTTCATGGACTTGCAGCGGCAACGCGCTCGTGCGGCGCAGAAAAAGGAAGTCATTTCGCTTTCACAAATACAAACAACTGCGCCAACAAAATTTATTGGTTATGAAAAACTGGAAGTGGATGCGATAGTTCTCGAAGTTGTCACAGTTAAAAACGAAGCGGCTGTCATTCTCGACAAGAGTGTATGCTATGCTGAAATGGGTGGTCAGGTCGGTGATGCTGGTGAGTTAATTCATGGTGGCCAACTTTGGCGAATCGTAAAAACTCTGAAGAGCGGTAACACTTGGTTGCATATTCTTGCGGACAAAGATGCGCCAACCGTTGGTGGTGAAATTGGAGTCATTGTTGACCGTCCACGCCGTGAAGCGATTCAACGCCACCACACAGTCACTCATCTCTTGCACTGGGCGTTGCACGAAGTCGTCAGCAAGGATGCGACTCAGAAAGGTTCGTTTGTCGGCCCGGACAAGTTGACCTTCGACTTCAACAGCGCGCCGCTCACGCCGCAGCAGGTCGCCGACATTGAGAGACTTGTCAACGAACGCATCGTCGAAAACGCCGGCGTGAGCTGGACGGAAGTGCCCTACACCGACGTGAAATCGCGCAAGGACGTGATGCAGTTTTTTGGCGAGAAATACGGCGACACCGTCCGCGTCGTCCAAATCGGTGGCCACGCGGCGAAGCTGGACGGTTATTCCATTGAACTTTGCGGCGGCACGCACACGCGCGCGACCGGCGAAATCGGCTTGTTCCGCATTGTGGGTGAAAACGCCATTGCCGCCGGTGTTCGGCGCATCGAAGCCATTGCCGGTCTTGAAGCCTATCGCAAGGCAGCGGACGAACTGATGCTCATCAAATCACTCGCGAGCAAGGTGAATTCGCCCGTGCACGAGTTGGAAAAGAAAATTGAATCGCTGCTTGAACACCAGAAGGCGGTTGAGAAGCAACTGAAAGCCGCACAACAGCGTGAAGCCTCGAACGCCGCGAGTAATCTGCTCGAAGAAATTAAGACCATCAACGGCATACCCGCAATCATTCACAATCTCGGCGCGGTGGATGCCGATTTTCTTCAGGCCGTTGCCGACTCGCTGAAGGAGCGATTTAAAGGCGTCATTGTTCTGGGCGGCGGCCCGCATCGCGGGAGCGTGGCGCTGGTTGCGGCGGTCACACCGGATTTCGTTTGGAAAGTTCAGGCCGGCAAAATCATTCAGCAGATTGCGCCGATAGTCGGCGGCAAAGGCGGCGGCAAACCCGACAACGCCCGCGGCGGCGGCAAGGACGCCGGCAAGCTGGACGAGGCGCTGGCGAAGGCGAAAACGTTGCTCGGCTGAATCCGGCTAGTTGCCGGGTGGACGGCCAATCCCGCCAGGCAGCCCGCCACCGCCCATGCGCTTCATGATTTGCTGTTGCATCATCGCCTGCATATTGTCGTACTTCGTATAATCGGACGGCGTTTCAAAGAGGCTGGCGGCGGGTTTGGCGAGTGAGACGTTTTTAAACAGCATGGTCGTGTTGGCACTGCCTTCGGTGGTCTGGATTTTAACCGGGAAATCTTTCAAGTCCGTCGCGTTCCAGACAGTGGATTCATGTTTGTTGCCATCCTTGTCGGTGACGGTGACCTTGTTTTTCACGCACGGGTGGCTGTCCACGGTTTCCTTGCCCAACTCGGCGGTTTCCACTTTGTAATAGCCGTTGGTCGCGGCGAATCCCGCTTCGGACAAGTCGGTTGCAACGTAGCTTTGCAATCCCGGATAAATGAGATAGGCGACTTTTTTGTCCGGGCGCCCCACCATCACCATCTGGTCCAGGCCCATGGATTTCATTTGTTCAGCGGCATCGGGTGGCATCTGCTTGCCTTGCACATTGGCCATATTGACCTCGAACCGCGATTTGCCCGCGTCGAAAGTGATTTTGCCAGGCAGGGTGATGGTGTTGCCGGACTGGTCGGCAGTTTGGAATTCCAAAGTGGCGGAAAAGGCCTGGTTGGTGCCGAACAGTTTGTCCATGGGGCCGCCCAAATTCGGTCCGCTCGGCGCGGGCCCAAATTGGGCGTGCGCGGAGACAAGACTCAGGCACAGGCCGGTGAACATGAGGATGCGCGGATGACGTTTCATGGTGTGTGGATTGGTTGATGGTTTGTTTAGCAAAGCCCAAAACTATTGAGCTGTCGGGAAAATAATTTCAGCCCAGCCGTTTCCGTAAGCCATCAAGCTGGTCGGTCAGCGTCTGCGGCAGTTTGCTGTCAAATCGCGCATAGCTCGCGGCGATGTTTTCGATTTCCTTTTTCCAGCCGGCGATGTCCACCGCGAGCAGGTGCCTGAGACTGTCGGCGGGAAGGTTCAGTCCCGACACATCGAGTGCCTCCGGCGTCGGCAGATTTCCGATCGGAGTTTTTTGCGCCTTGCCTGTCCCTTCCACGCGTTCGCAAATCCATTTGAGCACGCGGCTGTTTTCGCCATAACCGGGCCATAGCCACCGGCCGCCGCCGTTTTTGCGGAACCAGTTGACGAAATAAATTTTCGGCAGTTTGTTGCGGTCGGTGCGCCGGGCGAACGAAAGCCAATACGCAAAATAATCGCCCATGTGATAACCACAAAACGGCAGCATGGCGAACGGTTCGCGGCGCAACACGCCGGCCTGGCCGAGCGCGGCGGCGGTCGTTTCCGAACCGCACGCCGACCCCAGGAACACGCCGTGTTCCCAATCGAAGGCTTCGTTCACCAGCGGAATCGTGTTCGGGCGGCGGCCACCGAAGAGGATGGCCGAGAGCGGCACGCCTTCAGGGTTCTGCCAGTCGGGATCAATCACCGGGCACTGCGCAATCGGCGTGGTGAAACGCGAGTTCGGGTGCGCAGCTTTGCGGCCGGAAGCCGGCGTCCATTCATGGCCTTCCCAATCAATCGCCTTCGCCGGCGCGGGAATGCCGGAATCTTCCCACCACACGTCAGCCTCCGGCGCGAGCGCGACATTGGTGAAAATACTGTTTCGGGCAAAAGCAGCGACCGCGTTCGGGTTTGACTGCATCGAAGTGCCGGGCGCAACGCCAAAAATCCCCGTCTCCGGATTTATGGCGTAAAGCCGCCCGTCTTTGCCAATCCGGATCCAGGCAATGTCATCACCAATGCAGGTCACCTTCCAACCCGGCACCGTGGGTCGCATCATGGCGAGATTGGTTTTGCCGCAGGCGCTGGGGAACGCGCCGGCGATGTAGTGTTTTTTCCCCTTGGGCGAAATCAGGCAAAAGATGAGCATGTGCTCCGCCAGCCAGCCTTCCTTTCGTGCGATGACGGACGCGATGCGCAACGAAAGGCATTTCTTTCCGAGCAGCGCGTTGCCGCCGTAGCCGGAACCGAAAGACCAGATCGAAGGCTCGTCCGGAAAATGAACGATGAATTTTTTTTGCGGGTCGGGCTCGCACGGCCAGGAAACGTCCTTTTGACCCGGTGGCAACGGCGCGCCGACCGAATGCAGGCAGGGAATGAACGCGCCGTTGGCGCCAAGCTTGTCAAGCACGGCCTTGCCCATGCGTGTCATAATGCGCATGCTCACGACCACGTAAGGCGAATCGGAGATTTCCACGCCGACTTTGCAAATGGGCGAGCCGAGCGGCCCCATCGCAAAGGGAATGACATACATCGTACGGCCTTTCATGGAGCCTTTGAAAAGGCCGAGCAACTTCTGCTTCATCTCCGCCGGATCAGCCCATTGGTTCGTTGGGCCGGCTTCGTCCCTTGTCTTCGAGCAAATGAACGTGCGGTCCTCCACGCGCGCCACGTCGCTGGGATGCGAGCGGGCAAGATAGGAGCCAGGGCGTTTCTTTTCGTTGAGCTTTACGAACGTGCCGCTCTGGACCATCAAATCGCACAACATTTGGTTTTCCTGCTCCGAACCATCGCACCAGTGGATCTGGTCGGGTTGGCAGAGGTCGGCCATCTGCTTCACCCATCCGATAAGATTTTGATTGGTTATATTTGGGACGTTCCGCATTTTGCTCGTCATACCGCAATGTTCTTTCTCGTATTTTTTAACCGGCGCGCGCAAGGTGCCATAGACTTGCCGGTTTGGACAGTCCTAAAAAGTAAAATCGGACGCATTTCAGGCGGTTTTGGCATCGCCGCACGCCCGATGGTATATTACAAATAAATCGTATGAGTTCGCCACCCGCCACTGGCGCCACGCGCCGCGACGAAAATGCGCGTTGTCTCGCGCGATCGGTGGCGGAAACGATGGCCGAGGAGCCGGCGCTGGAAGCAGTGACCATTGACCGTTTGCAACGGAAAATTTCCGTAGCCACGCTGGGCCGCGCCGACGTGGCCAGACTGACGGAACGCATCACGACCCAATTTCAGGCGGCCCAGGATGCCGACGCCAGCCATACCTGTTCATTATTGACCGGCGCGGGCGATTGCTTCACGTGCGATACACCGTTGTCCGAGGATGAACGCAAGAAGATCACAATTCAAAACGACGGCCATCGCACGACCATCGCGCGCATCACCTGCCCGACCGCGCCGACGTTCTGGCGCTGGCGCGACATGCCGTTTCCGAAAATAGTCCCGCGCGATGTCGAGTTTCTGGAGCACGTCGAGGCCATTGACGAATGGAAACCGCAACTCGCGATTGCGATTTTGTGTGGCGTGTTCGGGCTGGCGGGGTTTTTCCTGCCCCTGCCGTTCAAGATGATTGCCTATGCGGCAGCGTATCTCGCGGGCGGTTTTTATCCGGCGGAAGAGGTTTGGGAACGTTTCCGGAAACGCACGATTGACGTGCATTTTCTCATGCTGGTCGTCGCCTTCGGGGCGGCCAGCATCGGTGCCTGGGGCGAAGGCGCCACGCTGCTCTTTCTCTTTTCCCTTTCCGGCGCGTTGGAACATTTTGCCCTGGGCCGGACGCAAAAGGAAATCCGCTCGCTCTTCCGGGAAGCGCCTAAAGTCGCCACCGTGCTGGATGCCCGGGGCAATGAACGCGAAGTCAAGGTCGAACAACTCAAAACCGGCCTGCGCCTGCTGATCAAACCCGGCGCGCAATTTCCTGTGGACGGCGAAATCGCCAAAGGCAGCAGCGCCGCCGACGAATCGAACCTCACCGGCGAGGCCACACCCGTCAAAAAAGATGTCGGCGACACCGCGCTCGCCGGCACCATCAACTTGTGGGGCGCCGTTGAAGTGGTCGTCACCCGGCCCGCCGCCGAGAGTTCACTCCAGAAAATCGTCGCGCTCATCAAGGAGGCCCAGCAGCGAAAGGCTCCCGCTCAACAGTTTACCGACCGGTTCAGCACCATTTACACTTATCTTGTCATCGGGCTTTCCTTCGCGATGTTTTTTGTCTGGTGGCTCGGTTTCCGCCTCGCGCCGTTTGCGTCCGCCGTCGAATCGCAAAGCGCGTTTTATCGCACGATGACGCTGCTGGTCGTCTCGTCGCCGTGCGCGCTGGTGCTTTCCATTCCATCGGCGGTGCTGGCGGCCATCGCCTGGGGCGCGCGACACGGCATCCTGTTCCGCGGCGGCGCGGCGGTGGAAAAACTCGCCGAGGTCAACGTCGTGGCGCTCGACAAAACCGGCACGCTCACCACCGGCGAATTGCGCGTCGAAAAAGTCGAAAGTTTCCCGCCCGGACGCGAGGACGAAATCGCGCGGCTGGCTTACTCGCTCGAAAAACTTTCCACGCATCCGCTCGCCCGCGCCATCACGCGCCACGGCAAGCAGCAGAAAATCGCCCCGGTCGAGTTCGAACATTTTGAGTCGGTCACCGGCCACGGTTTGCGTGCGGAATGGAACGGCAGCGTTTGTTCGCTTGGTGGGCGCGACTGGTTCGAGCGCGGCCGTCACGCGGACGTGCTTGCGCGCGTGCCCGCGACCGATGCTGGTTTTTCCGAAATCTGGATCGAAGCGGGCGATCTGTTGGGCCGCGTGATTTTGCGCGATGACATCCGCCCGCAATCCGCGTCCGTCATTGCTGAATTGCGCAACGAAGGTTTGCGCAGTGTCGTGCTGACCGGCGACCGCAAGGCCGCCGCCAAACATCTGCGTGCCGAATTGAAGCTGGATGACGTGCGCGCTGAATTGAAGCCCGACCAAAAAGTTGCCGCCATCCGCGAATTAAGCGAACAGGGCAAAAAAGTGGCGATGGTCGGTGACGGCGTGAACGACGCGCCGAGTCTGGCGGCGGCGCACATCGGCGTGGCCATGGGCGCGCGCGGTTCTGATGCGGCCTTGGAACAGGCCGATGTGGTGTTGATGCACGACCAGCTGGAAAATTTCCTTGCGGCCTTTCGCCTCAGCCAGCGCGCGCGGCGCATCATCCGGCAGAACCTGGTCATATCGCTTGGCACGGTGATGGTGCTGGTGACGTTTGCGATACTGGGCAAAATTCCGCTGCCAGTCGGCGTCGTCGGCCATGAAGGCAGTACCGTCGTCGTGGTGATGAACAGTCTACGTTTATTGTTCGGCGGCACGGCGGTGAAACAAAAATGATTTTCACCACGGATGAACACGGATGGACACGGATAAAAACAATCACACCCCTCTCATGAACCGCAGTGCCGATAACGTAGGACAGGCGTCTCGCCTGTCCAGCGAGTGCGTCAGGACGAGCGGTTCGTCGGCTTCGCTGATGGGGCAGGCGAGACGCTCGCCCTACGTTTAGGAGCTGTCCGCGGCGACGGGAGAGGGGTAATCTTTACTATTCAACTATATGTGGAACATGTTTAGTCGGGGCCGGTTGATTCTGTGAATCCTTTTCGAAAATTCGTTTCCGAGCATGCGCGGCTGCTCCAGAGCGGCAAAAAACTGCCACTGGGTCGTCCTCGAAAAATCCCACGGCAGCCAAGGATGTTCTGCAACGCTCCGAAGGTCCTGATCTTTTCACCGCACCCGGACGACGAATGCATCACCGGCGGGCTGGCCTTGCGCCTGTTGCGCGAGGCGAAATGGGACGTCATCAACGTGGCCGTCACACTCGGCAGCAAACGCGAACGCCGCAAGGCGCGATTGCGCGAATTGCAAAATGCCTGCGCATCGCTGGGCTTTGGTTTGGTGGTGCCGGAAAAGCACGGCTTGGAACGCATCAATCCGGAAACGCGCCAGCGGAATCGCGCGCACTGGCGGGCGGCGGTCAGGGTCATCGCTCGAATTCTGGCGGAACATCAGCCGCGCGTGATTTTTGTTCCGCACGAGCGTGACAACCACAAAACGCACATCGGCACACATTTGTTGGTGCTGGACGCGCTCAAAACCTTGCCTGCTTTCAAATGTCACGTCGTCGAAACGGAATTTTGGGGACAAATGACAGAACCAAATCTCTTGGTCGAATCGAGCGTGGCAGACGTGGCTGACCTTGTCGCGGCTTTGGCATGTCATGCCGGTGAAGTGCGGCGCAATGCGTATCACGCGCGGTTGCCGGCTTGGATGATGGACAACGTGCGGCGTGGCGCAGAACTGGTAGGCGGGCAGGGCAGGGCGGCGCCGGATTTTGCGTTTGGCACGATTTACCGACTGGGCGAGTGGCGCGCTGGAAAGCTTGTGTCCGTAGGCGGAAAATTCCTGTCGCGCCGGGAAAACGCCGCGAATTTATTTTAGGTAGGACAGGCTTCCAGCCTGTCTGCTTTCTTGGTCAAATAATCAGAGACCGGCAGGATGCCTGTCCTACGTTTTGCGCGTATAGAGAGCAATTTATCCGTGTTCATCCGCGTATAGCGGCGTGGCCGCCACGCGGCTTTACGCCGTGTCCATCCCTGTTTAAAATTTCCCCGTGAAAGCCAAATTCATGTGCGCGGCTATTCGGCTGGCGTGGGGCAAAATGCGACGCAACGACGGCGGGCCGTTCGGCGCGGTCGTCGTCCGGCGCGGCAAAGTCATCGGACGCGGCTGGAACCGGGTCACCTCCACAAACGACCCCACGGCGCATGCGGAAATCATGGCCATCCGCGAGGCGTGCCGGCGGCTCAAGACCTTCCGGCTGGACGATTGCGAACTCTACGCCAGTTGCGAGCCGTGCCCGATGTGTCTGTCGGCGGTTTATTGGGCGCGGATGGGAAAAATCTTCTACGCCGGCACCCGGCGCGACGCGACGGCGGCAGGTTTCGACGACGATTTGATTTACCGTGAAGTGGCGCAACCGGTTTCGCGCCACAAAATTCCGATGCAGCAATTGCTGCGCAAAGACGCGCTGAAAGTTTTTGCAGAATGGAAAAAGAAGCCGGACAAAGTCCGATATTAAACGCCGTCCGCTTTGCAGCCTATCCTGATATTAGGCGACATCATTCGATTGTTTGTGGGCTTCAACTCGGAGTCGAAAAGCGCCCACCACCGCAAGCCCCGCAGGGATAAGAAGTGACAACTGCCATCCTGTACTTTCCCTGTGTGACGAACCAACCCATGCTGCCTGCAATACGAAAAGAAATGTCCCCGCCATCATCAGCCGATATGGCCTCTTGGGCCACGACAACATCACTCCGCACTTGGGACAAGGGATAATCCTGCGCATAATCGCCGGAGAAAGGCGCACTCTTTCAAGCCACTTCAATTTGTAGCCACAGTTCGGACAAGAATTGTATGCGCGTTTCAATGTGCCTCCGATGTCGCCTAACAGATAATAGATGCCGAGTTGTGCAGCCTATCCTTTTTCACAAAATGACTGTAAGCTGGACTGAAATCGTTGTCGAGCATAAAATTACGCTGTTTATGACCTCGCTATCCTTTCCAGCAAAGGCTGCGTAGTTCAAGTTTGCTTCGGGCGGGAACTTTTCCCATTGTTGGTACGTCCGATTAACGGGATGAAGAAGAAATTGAAATGGATTTTCGGCGCGCTGGTCGTCGGGTTCGCCTTGCTGCAACTCACGAATCCGGCGCGCACGAACCCGCCCATCCTGCCGGGACACGAGGTCTCCGCCACCAACGCGCCGCCGCCGCAAATCGCCGCATTACTGCACGCAGCATGTTACGATTGTCATTCCTACGAGACGAAGTGGCCGTGGTACAGCCACATCGCGCCCGTATCGTGGCTGATAGCCAACGACGTCAAGGGCGGGCGCGACCGTGTGAATTTTTCCGACTGGCCGCATGAGCATCCGGATTGGGCGGCGCGGCGCTGGGAAGACATCAGCGAACAACTGGACTACAAGGAGATGCCACCGGCCAAATATACGTTGATGCATCCGGAGGCGCGCCTTACCGACGCCCAACGCCAGGAATTGATTCAGTGGGCGGATGCGCAGGCCACGCGATTGAAAGCAGCGATGACGAATAAATAGTGGCAGTGGCGGGAAGCGCTTCGGCGCGCGCGCATTTCATTTTTTGAGCGCCTTGGTTTAGCCGCGGAGCGGCGAAAGAGAATAGCCCACGGCGCAGCCGTGGGAACGCCGGTTTCCCAGCTATCATAGCTGCGTAGCAGCGAAAGAAAAAAACCAAACGATTTCTGTCGCCCCTGCCGGGGCTTGAATGGGTTTGGGATCGTTGACCCACGGCTGCGCCGTGGGCTACTATCTAACGCTGCTCCGCAGCTCTTCTGACGCCCGCCGCCGAGAGTGCCAAAAACTGAGATGCGCCCTACGTGATTCCCAAACCAAATCAGTTTGCGCATTGACGCGGCCAAGCCGTCCAAACATGCTGAAAATTCCATGTTGCACCACGAATTGATTCCCGCCGCCGAAGCCGACAAAGGCGGCATGCGACCGCTGATGGTAATGCTGCACGGCTTGGGCGACAGCATCGAAGGCTACCGCTGGCTGCCGGAGGCAATGCGCCTGCCGTGGCTGAATTATCTGCTCGTCAACGCGCCCGACGATTACTACGGCGGCTATTCCTGGTTTGATTACCCCGAGAATTACCAGCCCGGCGTGCAACGCAGCCGGAAACTGCTGTTTGAACTGCTCGACGAATTGCGCACCAAAGGCTTTCCGGCGGAACAAATCACGTTTGGTGGTTTTTCGCAAGGCAGTTTGATGGCCATCGAAATCGGGTTGCGCTATCCGCACCGGCTGGCAGGCATCGTTGGCATCAGCGGCTGGGTGTGCGAACCGGAAAAGCTGCTGAAGGAACTTTCGCCGGTGGCGATGCAACAGCGGCTGCTGGTCACGCACGGGAGATTTGATCCGCTCGTACCGTTTGACCTGACGCGCGGGCAAATCCACCAGCTTAAAGCCGCCGGGTTGAACATCGAGTGGCACGAGTTCGCCAAGGTGCATACCATCACCGAAGTGGAAATCACCGTCGTCCGCGATTTTGTGCGCGCCGGATGTCCGGTTGTGGGGAAATAACCGGTGCGCTTGGCTTCAGCGGGATGCTGCTTCAGTCGGAGGGACGAGCTCTGCGAGTTCCCAGATCAATTCGCGAACCAATTCAGGGGCTTGTGTAACTCGCCCCTCCGATTTGTCATACCTTCACTTCGCGGATGGCGCCGGGAATCCAGATTTGTTCCGGTCGCGGCTCGCCGCCGGCGCTCCAATCCATCGCGCGTTCCACGACCTCGCGCATCTGCGCGAACCACCACGCTGCGCGGGCGACGCGGCTTTCGTGCCCCGTGCCGTTGTTGCAGAGTTTGATGCCGTTGAAACCGAGTTCGAGTTGTTCGATTGTCGCATTTGTCATAATGAACCTTTCGTTGCGCGACATGCTGGCAGGTGGGGTTGGACAAATACTGTCCAAGCCAAAAAATTTTCGGGAGTATGTATTTAACGCAACCCTCAAAACTTGACTTTTTGAGCATTTTGCTGTTTTTAATAGACATCAGACAATTGGGAAAATGCACGAAAACGTTAAATTCCACCTTTCGAGACACGCGGCTTTGCGTTTGGCTGAACGGAAAATCCCGTTAGAATATGTTAAAAATGTCATTCATTATGCTGATAGAGAAAAGAGATTGCAGAATGGCACGCACGGTGGCATTTTAAAACGCTTTACAAAAACTGACGGAAGCCGTATTTTGTCTGTAGTCGCCGAAATCAAACAAAATGAATGTTGGTTAGCCACCGCATATTATGAAGACTGAGCAACATCGTTTTATTGTGAAAACTGCAAGTCCGCCCATCATTGAAGTGGATTCCCAATCGAAAGCCGTATATGTACGCTTCAAGCGGGCGGCCATCGCAAAAACAATTCCGCAAGAATCCGAACGAATGCAAGTGGCGATTGATTTGGATTCACGCGGCGAAGTTATCGGCATTGAAGCAATTGGCCTCACGCAATTCACACTTCGGGGCGTATTGAAACTTGCTCGTGTAAAGGTTCCAGAAATGGACTTTTCGCGCACTCAATATGCGCCCGCAGAACTGGTTCCCAACTAATACGTTCGCCTTTTATTTTGGCCAACCGCTCATTGGGCGTTTCTTTTGCAGGGACTTTTTGATTGCCGATTTCCAGTTGCCATTTAGTTTTAGCCTGTCTGGTTCTGGCCCGCGCAAGGGACTGTCCGGCCCACGCATTGGCTGCTTCTTGGCAGATTTCATGTCTGCCTGAATCTTACGCTGCTTTCGCCTCTGCGTAAATAAGCCTTTTGCCATCCGCCTTTTTAATTGCCGAAACAAGGCGTTCGCCGTCGTTCAATCGCCGTGTGTTCCATCGGAAAGCAAACTCATCAGCGTAACGATGCAAGTGCTCTGGACTGACGGCGTGAAATGTCCCCATCAGGCCGCGCTTCAAAAGGCTGAAGAAACTTTCGCAGGTGTTCACATGAGCAACTGTGCCGTCAAGATTGTGCCGCGCGTATTCCTTCTTTGCGTGATTCACAGTCTCATGTTTTCCGAACGGCCCTTTAACAATGGGATAAAGAATTGTGTGATACGCCGCGTATTGGTCGGTATTCACAACCGAGCCTCTGGCAATGTTCCTGTCAAGGAAATCGCTCAGGTTTTTATATGTCACCTTTGGGACAACATTGGTGCGGACTTCGCCTCCGCGCTCTACCATAGCAACGACCGGGATTTTATTTGTGTCGCAACGGTAGCCGCTCCCTTTGGCGCGTTGGCCGTTTAGCCTGCGGGGTGTCCCGCCGCAGAACGTCTCGTCCACTTCGACGGTTTTGTTGCCGCCAAGCGGCGGCGTAAACGGCGACCATGTTTCGGCCATTGCAAACCGTATGCGGTGCATGAGAAACAGCGCGGACTTGTAAGTGATTTGGCAATGACGTTTGATTTCTAGAGCCGAAACGCCTTTTTTTGAAGTGCAAGCTCGCCAAAAAGCATAACACCAATGTTTCAACGGCAGGCGTGAATCTTCATAAACCGTTTTGGAGCGAACCGTGAATTGCCGCTCGCAAACATGGCAACGCCATAAATAGCGTTTGTTACGCTGTCCGTTCCTGTCCTCCATTTTGTAAACAGCGTTGCTTTCACAATGCGGACAGCGCGGCGTTTTGCCCCATCGTTGAGTCTCGAAAAATTCTACGGCGGCAAGTTCATCCGAACAGGCCAGCGGAACGGCCTCGATGATTTCCGAGCTTTCCAGTTCGGGGCGTTTATGCAGCTTGGTCAATTTCTTATTCATACAAACATTATACATGACGCAAACAAGGGTGCAACAAAAACTTTTTCTTTGACGCAATTATTTTGACTTCCAGATTGGCTGGGCGTATGCTTCACTGAATCGAATCGGCAAGCGAGGCTCGCCGGAAAAGCAACACCTCGCTCGCCTAGCCGTCCTAGCTGTCACCTAGGCCAGCAAATTCGGTCGCAGAGCGCGGGCGAGTAAGTCTCGCGGACAATCCGGTGCTCATGGTGCATCCCGGTTTTCCTCGCCCGCCTCTGCAAAATCTATTCGGGTTCAACCGTGAATTCATAACATTCATTCCTGCATTATCGTCCTGCGGGGTGGCGGCAGCCGCGACGGAACCGGCCTTGGAGGATTCGCTTCGCTATTTGTTTCATCGGGCAGTTTTTCAAAAAGCGCGGGTTGTTGGTTGTTGCCCTTGCGGACTTGTTTTATTAACTCTGCTTTTTCCTGAAACGTCCACAATGTTGACCGGAGCCGGGTTCGGTCAATTTGAGCCTCCGGGTCAATTCGCTTTAATTCAGCCTCCACATCTGATTGTGAAAAACGCGCCTTATTTATAGCCTTTATCGCATTTCTAACATTGTCCCATTTGCGGCCATAAGCCGTAGCTTCGCCGCTCTCTTGCGTTGCAGCAATTCGTGCTTGGATGGCCTGTCTCCACTTGACGTTGACGGTTATTCGCCGTTCTAGAATGCCGAGTTGTTTTTGGTCGGCCTGAATTTCGGCGTTTGCCTTGTTTAGCAAGGCCGTCAAATCTTGCACTGATAGTCCATTTTCCATAGGTCATGGGAAACATACCACGAAATCGAACCTGCGCAACAACTAAACGAACAGACTTATGAACCAGGGCGGCACGACGTTCTTTGGTCGTGTTCATTATGCTTGAATTTATAGTTCATCAACTCAATAAACAACCCCAATACATTGGGTATTTCAGCATTTTTAAGGTCAGAACTACTGCCGGTGGTGGGGTGGAATATGAATACATCAGGCTTGGCTTGTAACCAGTTTTGGGGACATCTTTTTTTTCGGCTACACCAGTTAGCCTTGCGTTAAATACACACTCCCGAAAATTTTGAGTGGCGACCCTACCGGGACTCGAACCCGGGCTACCACCGTGAAAGGGTGGTGTCCTAACCGCTAGACCATAGGGTCGTCGAAAGGCGCAGCAATATAATCGCCGACACCGCCCTGTCACGTAAATTCCCCAAAGGTAGGGCGCGCCACTCCGTGCGCGCCGTGGTTTGCATTTGGACGTGCAGCGGGCAGGAGACTGCCCGCCCTGCCAAAGTTCAGGGCCTGTGCCACGGTTCAAATTCCCATTTGCTTCGTCGTGTCTTTTGCCCTAGGCTCCCAATTACGCATGAAAGTCTTTATTGATGGCAAATATTACGACGAGCTTGACGCGAAGATTTCGGTCTTCGACCACGGCCTGCTCTACGGCGACGGAGTGTTCGAAGGCATCCGCGCCTACAACCGCCGGGTGTTCAAGCTCAAGGACCATATTGACCGGCTGTTTAACTCCGCCCGGGCGATCCTGCTCGAAATCCCGATGTCGCCCGAGGAAGTCACGAATGCCGTCCTCGAAGCCTGCCGGGAAAATAAAATCCGCAACGGCTACATCCGACTGGTGGTGACGCGTGGCCGGGGCACGCTCGGTCTGAACCCGAAAAGCTGCAAACGTCCATCGGTCATCGTCATCGCGGACAAAATCCAGCTTTACCCGCCGGAATTCTATCAGCGCGGTTTGGACATCATCACCGTGCCGACGACGCGCAATTTGCACAGCGCGCTCAACCCGGCCATCAAGTCGCTGAATTATCTCAACAACATCCTGGCCAAGATCGAGGCGAACAACGGCCGCTGCGAAGAGGCGGTGATGTTGAACGCGGAGGGTTTCGTGGCCGAATGCACGGGCGACAACCTGTTTATCGTGAAAAACGGCGAGCTGTTCACGCCGCCGCTTTCGGCGGGCGCGCTTTACGGCATCACGCGGCAGACGGTCATCGAGCTGGCCGGGGAAGCGGGCTTGAAGGTATCCGAGCCGAACCTGACGCGCTACGATTTGTTCAACGCGGACGAATGTTTCCTGACCGGCACGGGCGCGGAAATCGTGCCGGTGGTGAAGATTGACGGTCGCGTCATCGGCGCGGGCAACCCGGGGCCCATCACGCACCAGTTGGTGAAGGCTTACCACGCCTTGACGAAAGTGTCGGGCGAGCCGATTTACAAATAGCGCGAATTGTGGGATTGTGGATTGTTGAATCGGGTTGAAATCGGGAACAGCTCAATTTTTTTACGAAAAATGCAGTGTTCCATTTGCAAAGAAAAGCCGGCGACGGTGCATCTGACCCAAATTGTGGGTGACAAGATGCAGAAGCTGGATTTATGCGAGGATTGCGCCAAAGCCAAGGGCATCAATGACCCGACCAGTTTCGGTCTGGCGGATTTGGATTTGGTGCTCGGCTTGGGCGCATCGCAGGAAATCGAACAGGCCGCCGGCGGCGTGGAATTGAAATGTCCGCGCTGCGGATTCACCCAGGCGGACTTCAAAAAGTCAGGCCGGCTGGGGTGTCCGGAGTGCTACCACACTTTTGCCGAGGGCTTGGGCGGTTTGCTCAAGACGATGCATAAAGGCACGCGGCATGCCGGCAAGGCGCCGGAAGCGTTGCGTCAGTCGCGCGATTTGTCCGACCGCCTGAAAACGTTACAGACCAAACTGGCCAAGGCCATCAAGGACGAGGATTTCGAGCAGGCGGCCATTTTGCGGGATGAAATTAAACAGATGAGCGAGCATCCAGCCACGCCGAAAAATTTAACGAGATGAACACAATTTTACGCGGTGGAGCGAGCATCCTCGCGAGCCGGGAGACAAAGGTTTAAGACGGCTCGACGGGGTTTCGCCCCGGCGATTGAGAAGCATGAAAGACGTTCACGCATTTCTTTCCCCGCCCGCCGAGATGGCGCGGCGCCATGGCCCGCACGATCGTATCGTCATGTCCAGCCGCGTCCGGCTGGCGCGCAATTTGCGGGAAGCCGTGTTTCCCGGCTGGGCGAAAAAGCCGGAGCGCGTGCGGGTGCTGGAGCTGATCCGTCCGGCGGTCGAAAGCCTGCCGGAAATGAAGGACGCCTTTTCCGAGGCGATGGACAATCTGGGCGCGCTGGACAAACAGATTCTGGTCGAGCGGCATCTCATCAGCCGCGAGCACGCCGCCAAAAGCGCCGGCAGCGGACTGGTCTTCAGCCGCGACGAAACTTTCTGCGTGATGATCAACGAGGAGGACCATCTGCGGATGCAGGCGTTGCGTCCGGGCTTCCAACTGCGCCAGGTATGGAACGCGATTGACCATCTGGATTCCGAGCTGGAGAAAAAACTCAATTATGCCTTCGACAACGAGCTGGGTTATTTAACGGCGTGCCCGACGAATCTTGGCACCGCCATCCGCGTCAGCGCGATGCTGCATCTGCCCGGACTCGTTCTGGGCGAGCAAATCAATCCCATCATTCAATCGGTCAACAAACTCGGTCTGGCCGTGCGCGGACTGTACGGCGAAGGCACCGAAGCGCTCGGCAACATTTTTCAGGTGTCGAATCAAATGACCCTGGGTGAGAGCGAAATGGCCATTGTCGAGCGGCTCGAAAAGGTTTTGTCCCAAATCATCGAGCACGAGGAAAACGCGCGCCAGACGCTTTTGGAGAAAAAGCCGAAAATGGTCTATAACCATATCGGCCGCGCCTACGGCATCCTGGCAAACGCGCACAGCATTTCGTCGAAGGAAACGATGAATCTACTGTCCCTCCTGCGGTTGGGCGTGGACATGGGGTTGTTTCCGGGTACGGAGCGGTCGGTCGTGGACGAATTGTTCCTGATGACGCAGCCGGCGCATTTGCAGAAGCAGCTTTCGGACAAACTGTCTGCTGAGGAACGTGATCTCATCCGCGCTGACATGCTGCGGGACCGGTTAAAAGACGTGAGCCGGCCGGTAGTCAGGCCGCGCGGCGAAGGGCCGCGTTCGGACAAGAGTTCTGCCGTGTAGCCAGAGCCTTCATTTTGCGGTTATTACGCAATCATCCTGATTTTCCGGCACTCCTTCTGCTTTCTACTCCGAACAGTGCTGGACAATTGGGGCAAAGCATAGCAATTTACGAGGAGCAATATGAACGACGAGAGCATGAGCAATTTCACCCCGCGCGCGCAGCAGGTGCTCGCTTTGGCGCGCAAGGAAGCGGATCGGTTCAATCACAATGTGATTGGCACCGAACACCTTTTGCTTGGCCTCATCAAACTGGGGCAGGGCGTCGCCGTCAACGTGCTCCAAAAAATGGGTCTCGACCTGGAAACCGTCCGGCTGGCGGTGGAGAAAGCCGTCGGCACCGGCCCCGACCAGAAAATGATCGGCAACATCCCTTACACGCCGCGGGTAAAGAAAGTCCTTGATCTGGCGAGGCGCGAGGCCAAAAACCTGAATCACACTTACATTGGCACCGAGCACATTTTGCTCGGTTTGTTGCGCGAGGGCGATGGCGTGGCGGCGCGCATCCTGCGGGAACTTGACGTGGACATCGAGCAGACGCGCCAGGAGGTTTTGCGGGAGCTGGACCCGAACTTTACCGCCCAGGAAGAACCGGGTGAACCCGTCGAGAAGCTCGCCGAGAAAAAGGGCGAGATAAAAACGCCCGCGCTCAAGGCGTTTGGCCGCAACCTCACGGAACTGGCGCGCAAAGGCGAATTGGACCCGGTCATCGGCCGCCGGAACGAGATTGAACGTGTGATCCAGATTTTGTGCCGCCGCACGAAGAACAATCCCGTGTTGCTTGGCGAAGCGGGTGTGGGCAAGACCGCCATTGTCGAAGGTCTGGCGCAGGAAATCGCCCGGGGCAACGTGCCCGAATTGCTCCGCGACAAGCGCGTGATCACGCTCGACCTCGCGCTCATGGTCGCCGGCACGAAGTATCGCGGCCAGTTTGAGGAACGCATTAAAGCCGTGATGGACGAAATCCGCCGCGCCAAGAACATCATTCTGTTCATTGACGAATTGCACACCATTGTCGGCGCCGGTTCCGCCGAAGGCACGATGGACGCCTCGAACATCATCAAGCCCGCGCTCAGCCGCGGCGAGATGCAATGCGTCGGCGCTACCACGCTCAACGAATATCGCAAATACATCGAGAAGGACGCCGCGCTCGAGCGCCGTTTCCAATCCATCAAGGTGGAGGCGCCTTCGATTGACGAGGCCATCCAGATTTTGAAGGGGTTGCGCCACAAATACGAGGAGCATCACAAAGCCGAGTTTACCGAAAAGGCCATCGAAGCCTCGGTCAAACTGTCCGACCGTTACATCACCGACCGGTTTTTGCCGGACAAGGCAATTGACGTGATGGACGAGGCCGGGTCGCGCGCCCGCATCGGCACGATGACGCGCCCGCCCGAAGTCAAGGCGATGGAAGCCGAGATTGAAGAAATCAAGGGCCAGAAGGAGCGCGCCATCAAGAATCAGGATTTTGAGGGCGCCGCCCAGATGCGCGACAAGGAGAAGCAGGCGAAGGAAAAGCTGGAAGCGCTGCTGCGCGACTGGCGCGCCAAGGGCGAGGAAAAACGCGTGGTCGTGGACGAAGAAGACATTTTGCACGTCGTTTCCAAATGGACCGGCATCCCGCTCCAGCGCATGGAGCAGGGCGAGATGCAGCGGCTGCTGACGGTGGAGAAGGAAATGGAGAAGATCATCATCGGCCAGCACGAGGCCGTTACGGCGATTTGCAAGGCGCTGCGCCGGTCACGGGCGGATTTGAAGGACCCGCGCCGGCCCATCGGCACGTTTTTGCTGCTCGGCCCGACGGGCGTGGGCAAGACACTCCTGGCCAAAACACTGGCCGAACAGATGTTTGGCGATTCGAAATCGCTCGTGCACCTCGACATGAGCGAATACATGGAGAAATTCAACGTCTCGCGCCTCATCGGTTCGCCACCCGGCTATGTTGGTTACGAGGAAGGCGGACAACTCACCGAAAAGGTTCGGCGCAATCCGTATTCGGTCGTGTTGTTCGACGAGGTTGAGAAAGCGCATCCGGATGTGTGGAACATGTTGTTGCAGATTCTCGAGGAAGGGAAATTAACCGACAACGTGGGCCGTGTGGTGAATTTCCGCAACACCATCGTTTTGATGACCTCGAACGTCGGCTCGGACATCATCAAACGCCAGTCCACGCTCGGCTTCTCGCCCATCAGCGACGAGGCCAGCTACGAAAAAATGCGCGAACGGATTCTGGACGAGGCCAAAAAAACGTTCCGGCCGGAATTTCTAAACCGGCTCGACGACATGATTGTATTCCGCTCGTTCACGAAGCCCGACCTCATCCAGATCCTGGATTTGGAAATCAACAAGGTCTTGGAACGGTTGCGGCACAAAAATCTCAGGCTCGAATTGGACCGAAAGGCGAAGGATTTTCTCGTAGAGAAGGGCTACGACCCGCAATACGGCGCGCGTCCGATGCGCCGGGCGGTGGAACGTTTCCTCGAAGATCCGCTCGCCGAGGAAATTCTCAAGGGCAACTTGCACGCCGGCGAGCCGATTCTGGTCACCGTCGAAGGCGACAAGCTGGTCTTCAACCAGACTGCCGCCGCCGGGGGCGCCGCCACCGCCTCGGCGTAGCGTAAATTTTTTTCGCTTCCCAATGTTGGTAGGAACGGTACGCTGCACCGTCCGTTCATTTCATCGGACATCGCAGTGCGATGTTCCTACTTCTGCCATCCGTTATCCTACGGTTCGTGTTATTCATGAGATTCGCGGTTCATCCGCAGTGGCACTGTGTTGGGCCGTTGACAAGGTTTCCGAGAACTTCTGCTTTCCATTTTCCACGGGAATTTCTACGCTGGGCGCCAATGAAAGGAATCATTCTGGCCGGGGGCGCCGGTTCGCGGCTGTATCCGCTCACGCTGGTTGCGAGCAAACAGCTCCAGCCGGTCTATGACAAGCCGATGGTGTATTATCCGCTCGCGACGCTCATCGAGGGCGGCATCCGCGAGCTGTGCCTCATCTCCACCCCGCACGATTTACCACGCTTCCGCCAGTTGCTCGGTGACGGCAGCCGGTTCGGCCTGTCCATTGAATATCGCGAGCAACCCAAGCCCGAAGGCATCGCCCAAGCCTTTCTTATCGCCGAGTCGTTCATCGGCCGGGACGCAGTGACGTTGATTCTCGGCGACAACATTTTTTACGGCGGCGATTCATTTCACCGCGCCTTTGCGGAATTCAAAAGCGGCGCGACCATTTTCGGTTATCACGTCAACGACCCGAAACGCTACGGCGTGGTGGAATTTGACGACGCGGGCCGGGCGATTTCCATCGAGGAAAAGCCGAAGCGTCCGAAGAGCGATTACGCCGTGCCGGGTCTTTACATTTACGACAATAACGTAGTGGCCATCACGAAAACGTTAAAGCCCTCGGCGCGCGGCGAATTGGAAATCACGGATGTGAATCTGGCGTATCTGCGGCGCGGCCAGTTGCGCGTGCAACGGCTCAGTCGCGGTCTCACATGGCTGGATGCCGGCACGAGCAGCAGCCTGCACGAGGCGTCGGCTTACGTGCAAACGATTGAACGGCGCGCCGGTGTCAAAATCGGCTGCCCGGAGGAGGCGGCTTATCGCCGTGGATTTTTGAAACTCGACGAGCTGGAAAAGCTCACAGCCAAAATGCCGAAATGCGAATATCGCGATTACCTGGCCGAGGTCGTGGCGGAGGCGCGGCGGCTGGTCACTTCCAACGCTTGAGCGCTTTTGACATGAACAACGCCTTGCAATGGTCATCCGGAACGCGGCCTTCAGACTGTGTACTTCGGGTCAGACAAGTTTCTCTTGAGCGATGAACGTCATCACTTGCGAATTGCCGGGATTGCTGATCATTGAGCCGAAAGTTTTTGGTGACGCGCGCGGCTTTTTCATGGAGACGTGGAATCGGCAGCGCTACCATGAGGCGGGGCTGGACTGGAATTTCGTGCAGGACAACGTATCGTTTTCGCGGCGGGGCATCCTGCGCGGATTGCATTTTCAGAATCCATTGGCCCAGGGCAAGCTGGTCTATGTGCTGCAGGGCGAGGTGTTTGACGTGGCGGTGGATATTCGGCGCAGTTCGCCCACGTTTGGCCAGTGGCACGGCCTGCATCTCTCCGTCGAGAACAAGCGGCAGTTTTTCATACCGCCGGGCTTCGCACACGGGTTCGCCGTGTTGAGCGAAAGCGCGCTGTTCGTTTACAAATGCACGGAGTTTTACATGCCGCAGAACGAGTTGACGCTCGCATGGAACGATCCCGATATCGGCGTCAAGTGGCCGCTGGACAACCCGCAGCTTTCGGAGAAAGACGCGCACGGGCTGCGATTGAAGGACCTTCCCAAGGACCGCCTGTTTGCTTGACTGGCGCTTGCGCACCATGAAAATTTTGCTCCTTGGAAAAAACGGCCAGGTCGGCTGGGAACTGCGCCGCACCCTCGCGCCGCTGGCGGAGGTGGTGGCGGTGGATTATCCCGAAATCAACTTCACCGACACACCGGCGCTGCGACGGCTCGTGGCCGGGACGCGTCCAGCCGCGGTGGTGAACGCGGCGGCGTATACGGCGGTGGACAAGGCCGAGATGGAAACGGACCTTTGCCGACAAGTCAATGCAGTCGCGCCGGGAGTTCTGGCCGAGGAGGCAAAAAAGGCCGGTGCACTGATGGTGCATTACTCGACAGACTACATTTTCGACGGGACGAAATCGTTACCTTACGTCGAAACCGACGCGCCAAATCCGCTGGGCGCTTACGGCCGGTCAAAATTGGAAGGTGACCGCGTGGTGAAGGCTTCAGGCGCGGACCATTTGATATTCCGGCTGTGCTGGGTTTATGGCGCACGCGGCCAGAATTTCATGCTCACGATACAACGGCTGGCGCGTGCGCGCGAGAAATTGCGTGTGGTGCGTGACCAATTCGGCTGTCCGACCTGGTCGCGAATGATCGCCGAAACCACGGCGCTGGCGCTCAAGCAGGTCCTGGCCAGCGCGGATTATTCCAAGTTCAACGGTGAATATCACCTTGCCGCCAGTGGCCAGACCAACTGGCACGAGTTTGCTGCCCGCATCATCGCCTTGATGCCGGACGCGGAACGGAAATGCCGCGAGGTGGAAGCGATTACCACGCCGGAGTATCCGACGCCGGCCAAGCGCCCGGCCTATTCGGTTTTGGATTGCGGCAAATTGCAAAACACTTTCAGGTTGCGGCTCCCGGATTGGGAAACCAGCCTGCGACAAGTTCTGGATAAACCATGAAACTGCTTATTACTGGCGGCGCGGGGTTCATCGGCTCGAACGTGATTCATCACGTCATCGACCGGCCGGAGGTCGAGAAACTGGTCAATCTGGATTGCCTGACTTATGCGGGGCACCAGGAAAATCTCGAAAAAGTTTCCCGGCACCCGAAATATGTCTTTGAGAAAATCAACTTGCGCGACAAAACCGCCCTGCTGCACGCCCTTAAACACCACGCCATTACTCATGTCATGCACCTCGCGGCGGAATCGCACGTGGACCGTTCCATCACCGGCCCCGGCGATTTCATCCATACAAACGTCGTCGGCACATTCAATTTGCTGGAAGCCTGCCGCGCCTGCTGGTTGAATTCGGAGTCTGAGGTTCGGAGTTCGGAGTTCGGCTTCCGATTTCACCACGTTTCGACCGACGAGGTGTTCGGTTCACTTGGCCCGAAAGGTTTTTTCACCGAGACGACGCCCTATGCGCCGAACTCGCCGTATTCGGCCAGCAAAGCCGCCAGCGACATGCTCGTGCGCGCCTATCATCACACTTACGGTTTGCCGGTCGTCATCACGAATTGCTCGAACAATTACGGCCCGTATCAATTCCCCGAAAAACTCATCCCGGTTGCCATCCAAAGCATTTTGGCGCGCAAACCGATCCCGGTCTATGGCGACGGCCTGAACGTGCGCGACTGGCTTTACGTGCGCGACCACGCCGAGGCGCTGTGGCTGGCGCTCACGCGCGGGCGCGACGGCGAAACTTACAATATCGGCGGCCACAACGAATGGGCGAACATCCGCATCGTGGAATTGATTTGCGACATTGTGGACGAGTTCATGCCCGAACTGGGCGGCCATTCGCGCCAGCTCATCACGTTTGTGAAAGACCGCCCCGGCCACGACCGCCGTTACGCCATTGACGCGACCAAAATCAAAGCCGAACTGGGCTGGATGCCCGCGCACAAATTTGAAAATGGCATCCGCGAAACCGTCCGCTGGTATCTCGACAACCAGGCGTGGGTCAAAGCCGTGTTGAAGAAATCTGAGTTCTGAACGTTTTGGGAGTGGCACAGGCCTCTGGCTTGGGAACCGTTGGGTTTGGATTCCACAGGCGAGGACGCCTGTGCCACATTTCTGTTGGTATTTCGACAATCAAGCAGGGGTCAAGGCCGGACTCGCGAAAGCGAAAACGTAGCCGCCGGAGTGCCGGGGAGACGCAATGGCCACGCTTTACGAAACAACATTTTCAGGTGAGAATTGGTGTGTGAACGTTCGCTCGCGCTTTGCGGCCAGCCTGGCAGTTTGGCTCATTTCCACCGCCGAACTTTTTGCAGGCGGCAGCGGGTTGAATGTGGTCGTGGTCGTCAACCAGAACAGCACGAACTCGGTTCGACTAGGCAACTACTACTGCGAAAAGCGCGGGGTGCCCCCGCAGAACTTTTTGCGGATCACCAACAGCAACTGGACCGGCAGCAATGTCTGGTGGACCAGGTCGGAATTCGAGACCTGCCTGCTCAATCCGCTCGTCGCCATGCTTTCAAGCCGTGGCCTCACCAATCAGATTGATTACATCGTGTTGAGCATGGATTTTCCCTACCGCGTGGTTCAAACCGGCGCGCAATCGGGCAATAACAGCACCACGGCCGCGTTGTTTTACGGTTTCAAGCCCGATGATCTTGGTGATTCATGTTCACTCCCGACCGCCAGTTCCAATGCCTATGCCGCCAGCGAGGGCATCTTTCGCCAGACACCGCCGATTGCCGCCGGAAGCAACTCGTGGCTGGTGACCATGCTCACATCCAGCAACCTGGTGCAGGCGGAGGCGATCATTGATCGCGGCGTGGCCAGCGATGGCACGTTCCCCACCCAAACCGTCTGGCTGGCCAAAAGCGACGACTACCTTCGCAACATCCGTTATCTGGAATTTGACAACACGATTTTTGACGCGCGTGTGGCCGGCGATTCTTCCATCCAGCGGACAAATTTAAGTTCGCCTTACGGTTTGACAAACCTGTTGGGCTACCAGTTCGGCCATTTGCAGTTTAACATCCTGTCAAACGTGTTTGTCCCGGGCGCAATCGCCGACAGCCTGACGTCATATGGCGGACTGATCTATCAACCGAACGATCACACGACCTTGCTGGTCTTCCTGAATGCCGGCGCCAGCGGCAGTTACGGCACGGTGGTCGAGCCTTGTGCCTACCTGGAAAAATTTCCGTCGCCGCAGGATTATTTCTACCAGGCTCGCGGTTTCAGCCTGGCGGAATGTTATTATATGAGCCTCGTCAATCCGTATCAGGGCTTGATCGTGGGCGAGCCGCTGGCTGCGCCTTTTGCCCGTCCACCGGTCGGCGCGTGGGTCAATTTGCCAACCAACAGCGTGTTAAGCGGCATCACCAATCTCACGCTTCAATGCACCGCCAGCACGTCGAACCGTCCCATTCAGCAGGTTGATTTGTTCCTCGACGGCACGTGGCTGCAAACCTTGACCAATATTCCGCCTGCTGCGGGCAACCAGCTTTACGTGACCATTAATGGGTGCACCACAAATTACCTTGTGCCAAGCAACGCGACGATCGCCTCGGTTGCGTCCGGACTGGCTGACGTTCTTAATCAGTCCGCCTTTGTTCTCCAATCGAAGGCACAAGCCACCGCCTACGGCGACCGCATCGAATTGCAATTCACCGACATCAACACGCCCGGGGCGCAAATCCCGGTAAGCGTCAGCACTGCCATTGGTTCGGCCTCCGGACTGACTACTTTTGTCGCTGCCAGCATAACCAATTTTCTCGACACCGAGGCCTATGGTTTGTGCGGGTTCTCCGTGTCCAACACTCCGAGCGTGGGCGATTACCTGCAGCTGATCGTTACAAAAACCAATGGCATGCAGGTGACTCTTACGGTGACGAATGCTTCGCCCGGCACGAACACTTCAGGCCTGACCGGGCAATTGATCAATGCCATCAATCACAACGGCACATTGCAGGCGGCTGACGGGCTGGTGGCCGGGGATTTCTTTCCCTACGAAGGTTACGGTCTGCCGTACACCGAGTTCAACTTGTACGCGCAAACCGCCGGGTGGCCGGCTTCGCAGATTCAGGTGGCCTTCAGCGGTTCGGCCGACCTGGTTATTTCTCCCGATGGCACCCGGACGTTGAATCAAAACGTCAGTGACCTCCAGCCGCGCAACCATCTCTACGTTACGGCCGGCGTCACCAATCTTTCGTTCACGTTTGCTTTGGACACCACAACCCTGTCCGATGGCTGCCATGAACTCACGGCGGTGGTCTATGAAGGCAGCCACGTGCGCACGCAAGCCCGTGTATCGCAAAACATGTACATTCAAAACACGCCACTCAACGCCACGTTGACCACGCTAGCCGGCGCTTCCAACACGGTCCTGAATTTCACGTTGCTGTTTTCCGTCGCTGCCAACACGAACACGATTTCCAGCATCGAACTCTTCAGCACGGGCGGTTCACAAGGGGCCGTCTCCAACTTGTCTTCCGCCACGTTCGCGGTGGCCGCCACGAATTTGGGCGTTGGCCTGCATCCGTTCTACGTCGTGGTAACGCGCAATGACGGCAAACAGTACCGCACCGAAACGAAGTGGATTCGCATCGGCGCTTCCGAACCGCCGTTTTCGCTGACCATGACCGCGCCACCGCCGACCCTTTTCTGGCCGGCCACCGCCGGGCGGCTCTATCAAGTGCTGAACGCGACGAACCTCACCGATACCTTTCAATTGCGCGATGCCATCACGCCGTCGAATTCCGCCGGACTCTGGATTGATACGATTACGGGTGCGCCGCAGCAATTTTATCGCGTTCGCGCGCCGTAATGAACATTTTGCCAACCACGCTTTCCAAGAGTCCATGGAATTGCTGGTGGGAGCAGCACAAGCCTCCGGCCTGTCTGGGGTTGGGTTTCACAGGCGAGGACGCCTGTGCTACATTCAAACTGTTCTGGTGATGCGGAAAATACATTTTGTTTTAAGTCTGTTGTGCGCCGTGCTTTGTTTGGGCGCGAGCGCGGCGGACACGAATGTGCTCGTCTGGCACAAGGCCGCCGACCGCGTGGACGCCGACATCCACGGTGAACCGCTGTGGCCGTTGCTCGAAGACATCGCCCGCCAGACGGGCTGGCACATTTTTGTGGAACCGGGCGCGACGCGCAACGCATCCGCAAAGTTCAGTGACCTGCCGTCTGGCGACGCACTGCGGATGTTGCTGGGGAAATTGAATTTCGCCCTGGTGCCGGAGACCAACGGGCCGTTGCGCCTGTACGTTTTCACGACGCGGATGGAAAACGCGACGCAGCCGGTGCGCGTGCCGCGGGCGCCGGCCAGGCACGTGCCCAACGAACTGCTCGTGAAAGTCAAACCTGGCACGGACATGGACGCGCTGGCGAAATTGCTCGGCGCAAAAATCACCGGTCGCAACGACAAGCTGGGCATTTACCGCCTGCAATTCAGCGATGCCGACAGCACGGACGCCGCGCTCGGCCAGCTTAAAAACAACAGTGACGCGACCGCGGTGGATTACAATTACATTTATGACGCGCCGCCTGCCGCCCAGCAAATCGCAAACGCCAGCATCGGGCCGGTTTCGCTGACGCTCAATCCTTCGGGCGATTCGGGGAAGGTCATCGTTGGTTTGATAGATACCCCGGTGCAATCCCTCGACAGCTCGCTTGAACAATTTTTGCTCAAGGAGCTTTCCGTGGTTGACGGCGCCGGCGCGGGTGGTTCCGATCCCACGCATGGGACCGCGATGGCCGAGACGATCCTGCGCGCGCTGGCGGCGGCGTCCGGCGGCAGCACCTCTGCGCAAATTCTGCCCGTGGACGTTTACGGCGCGAGCGAAAATACCACCTCGTGGAACGTGGCGTTGGGCATTCAGGCGGCGGTGGACAATGGTGCGACCGTGCTCAATCTGAGCCTGGGCGGAGCCGGGGATAGTTCCGTTTTGGACAGCGTCATCCAGCAGGCCATCGCCCTGGGCATTCCCGTCTTTGCGGCGGCGGGCAATGACTCCTCCTCGCAGCCGACCTATCCAGCGGCGGTCACAGGCGTTATCGCCGTTACCGCAACGCAGGGGTCAGAGCTTGCTTCGTATGCAAACTACGGAAGTGACGTGGAAATTGCGCTGTCGGGGACGAGTATTTTTTATCTTAACGGCACGGCTTATCTGGTGCAGGGAACTTCCGTTTCGACCGCTTACGCGGCCGGAGCGGCAGCGGGCAACAAGACATCCACGACCTTGACTTGGGCGCAGATTGTGGCGGCGATGGAAAAGAAGTTTCCCGTGCCGCAGAAATGACCGTTCTTACGGAGGGGCGAGTTCCACGAGCCCCTGGAAAAAGTGGATTTGGGACTCGTGCAATTCGTCTCTCCGTACGTGTCACTCGTCACGTGTCACGTTTCTTTGCACCCGATTTTGCCAAAGGCGACGATGTAGGCGAGGAAGGCGATGAGGAACAGCCACGGCTTGCCGGACAGCAGCAGCAGGATGCCCCAGCTCAGGACCAGGCCAATCAGCGCATAAACCAAAACCGCCAAAGCAAGTTTCATTGGCGGAAATGTAATCCATTTGTTGCAGCGCGCAAGAAAAGGGTAGGGCGCGTCACTCCGTGCGCGCGGGCTTTGCGGGCAGCCAATCAATTCCGCTGTGGCGCAAGAAACACGGCCATTCAACACGTCCAAAAGGGCCTACGCGACAATTATACCGGTTGAAAGTTGAGTATTGCCGGTCATCGCTCCGCTTTTGATCCGGCAAGGAGTTCAGGGCGCATTGACACTGATAAATCTTCGGCGCACACTCGAAGTTATGGCTCTACTGGCTGAAGAAATTGTCGAAGAGTGGTTGAACCGCGATGGCTGGTTTACGATTCGTGGCATCAAGATCGGCGTCGATGAAATCGACATCTTAGCGATCAGGCCCAAGACAAACGGAATCCAGTGTCGCCACCTGGAAGTCCAAGCCTCGTTCAACCCGGTGAGTTATTTGACTAAAGTTCCGAAAGCACGTCGCCAACCCGGGCAGGGCGCAGGCAGCGCAAAGCATCGCTCAGATGAAGAATTACTAGAGTGCGTGCGGGAGTGGGTGTGGCAGAAATTTGATCACCCCAAGAAGGTGAAACAACGGAAGCAGTTATTCGACGGTTCTTGGACTCGCGAACTTGTAGTTCACAACCTCAAACATCCCGAGGAGTTGGATTTAATTCGCGAAGCGGGAATCAAAATCCATAATTTGAGCGAAGTCATTGCCAGTCTCCGGCGAGATGACACGGTTGTTTCAAAGGCAGCGGGCGCAGACTTCGTTGAATTGGTCACTGGTTTCGATTTGAAAGATTAAGATACGCGACATAAAACTACATTTGGACCAATAATCTTCAATCGATTGTGAATCTCGTAAAGGACACTTGCCCTGAATTGCGGAAGGAATGGCATCCATCCCGGAACGCTGGAGTTAATTTTGATGAGCTTCGTGTAAGATCCGGAAAGCAAGTATGGTGGCTTTGCAGCAAGAATCCAAAACACGAGTGGCCCGCTCGTGTTAGAAATCGCGCGATTGAAAAGAATGGTTGCCCTTATTGTTCGGGGCGGAGGGTTTTGCGAGAAGATTCATTTGCAGCGTTGTTTCCCAAAATCGCGGCCGAGTGGCATCCAACGAAGAATGGTTCGCTTGATCCTTGGGCTATTCGACCGCAAAGCAACAAAGATGTTTGGTGGCAATGCCAAACACCTTTCAAACACGAATGGCGAACGGCCGTTGATACGCGCGTAAGGCACAACTCAGGTTGCAAACAATGCAATCGTATCCGCACTCCTCTATCAAAAGCATTTCCAGAGTTGGCCAAGCAATGGCATCCAACGAAGAATGGAAAACTGACGCCAGATGAGGTTTCAGCCGGAACGAGACAGAAGGTCTGGTGGCAATGCAAAGCAGACCCCACCCATGAGTGGCAAGCGAGCGTATATGGACGGACCATAGCAAAATCCCATTGCCGATTTTGCGCTAGAAAACACCCCCCGAAACCTCTGCCCAAACTGGACATCTCGTTCCCAGAGCTTGCCGCTCAGTGGCATCCAACAAAAAACCATCCGCTCCGGCCTTCGGATGTTTATCCAAGCTCGCAAAAAAAGGCTTGGTGGGTTTGCCCGGTTGATCCCAATCATATTTGGGAAGCTTCAATCCGAAATCGCGCGAAGCTCAAGCACGGCTGTAGGTTTTGTGCTTCGAGAAGCAAATACGTTTCGCCAGGGCGTTCCTTTGCAGACCGATTTCCGGAACTTGCAGCGGAATGGCATCCCGCAAAAAATGGCGAACTCAAGCCATCGGATGTCATGCCCGGAAGTTCAAAACGAGTGTGGTGGCGCTGCAAAACCAATCCGGCACACGAATGGGAAGCTACTGTCACCGTAAGAACGCAAAAGAAGTCGCGCGGTCTTTGTCCGCATTGCTCCGGCTACTATGTGAGTTCCGCAAACTCACTCCAGGCCAAACGTCCAGACATTGCCAAAGAATGGCATCCGACAAAAAACTCACCTCTCACCCCTGACCAAGTCAAGAAGGCCAGCGGCAGAAAGGTTTGGTGGCAATGCTCACGGAATCCAGCGCATGAATGGCCGGCCATTATCAAGAACCGCACAATTCTGGGAACAGGATGTCCGTTCTGCTCGTTGTTCCATTCGGTTGAGTCCAACACGAACTACATTGAAACTTTCAAGAATGACATTCGTGTTTTGCGCGCCCTGTCAAAGCAAAAACCTGCCGAGTCTGCTCGTCTGAGACAGGCATTCTTGAGGATGCTCTACTCTTCCGCCATCACGGCAATGGAAACTTATTTATCGGACGCTTTTTACCAAACGGTGATTAAAGATGAAGCGTTGATCGAGCGACTGATGCTCACGACGCCAGAGTTCAACGAAAAGAAATATAGCCTGTCTGAGCTGGTGGAATGGAGAAAGCAGACAAAGGAAAAAGTCAGCGATCACTTGTTCAATATCGTTTGGCACAATTTGGCAAAAGTGCGGTGCATGTATCGGGATGTTCTTGGCGTGAAGTTCCCGGATGATTCAACTGCTGTTCACGTGGCTGTTGTAATCCGGCATGACATCGTTCATCGCGGCGGTAGAATGAAAAATCGAAAGGTTCACAATTTCAGAGAAGCAGACATCGAAAGACTTTTCGCGGTGATTGAATCTTTCGTGGCTGAAATCGACAACCAACTCAATAACCGGACATTTGCCAAGGGTTCGTGAAAGATTCGGGTCGTATAATTGGCTGGTTTGGCCGCGTAAAGCTGCGCCACGTGTCAAAAATCTGTGTTTATCCGTGTTCATTCCGCCTTCGTTCCACTACTACGGCGCGACAAGTCGTGGTTTCCGTCTTCGCTGCGCTTCCGCCTTCATCCGTCTTCGCGTTGCTTCGCCGAGACAAGTCCGATTTCGGCGCGACAAGCCGACGCGACAAGGAAATTCGTTGTGCCTTTTGTCCACCCTCCGTAGCGAGGCTACTGCGGAGGACGGGCGCTTTTTTTGCGGCAACAGAATTGGTGTTGATTCGTGTTCATCCATCCTTCGCAGTACCTGCTTCGGAGGACAGGTCCGCGGTTAAGATCGTCGCAGGTTCGGTTTGACAAAAAAGATTTTCTTCGCATGTTTGGCGCGCCCGGTGTAAAAGCGCGGGCAACAAATGAGCAAAACTCTCATCATTGCGGAGAAACCGTCTGTCGCCGGCGACATCGCCAAGGCGCTCGGCGGGTTCAAGAAGCACGACGACTTTTACGAAAGCGATCATTACGTCCTTTCGTCGGCGGTCGGTCATCTGCTGGAATTGGTCCCGCCCGAAGGCGTCGAGGCCGCGCGCGGCAGGTGGTCATTCAAGCATCTGCCGGTCATACCGCCGCATTTCGATTTGCAGCCGATTGAGAAAACCAGGAACCGGCTGACAGTCCTCAAAAAACTCATCAAACGCGACGACGTGGATGCGCTGGTGAATGCCTGTGATGCCGGGCGCGAAGGCGAATTGATTTTCCGCAACATCGTCAAGCATACGAAAGCCAAACAGCCCATTAAACGCCTCTGGCTGCAATCCATGACACCGGCGGCCATCCGCGAAGGATTTGAGCGGCTCCGCGAGGATGCGGACATGCTGCCGCTGGCCGACGCCGCCTATAGCCGGTCGGAGGCCGACTGGCTGGTCGGCATCAACGGCACCCGCGCGATGACGGCGTTTAACTCGAAGTCCGGTGGTTTTTTCAAGACAACGGTTGGCCGGGTCCAGACGCCGACGCTGGCCGTCGTCGTTGAGCGCGAGGAGAAAATCCGCAAGTTCGTCCCGCGCGATTTCTGGGAGGTCATTGGCACGTTTGATGCCGCCGCCGGCCAATACACCGGGCGTTGGTTCGATGAAAAATTTGCCAAACCCGACGACAAGGACGGCGACGACCAGCTCAAACCCGAACGTGTCTGGGAAAAAGACAAGGCCGAGGCGATTCGTGATAAATGCCTGGGTAAAACGGGCATTGTCACCGAGGAAAGCAAACCGAGCACGTCGCTGTCGCCGTTGCTCTATGATTTGACCAGTTTGCAGCGCGATGCGAACTCGCGATTTGGGTTCAGTGCCAAGAACACACTCGGTCTGGCGCAGGCGCTCTACGAACGGCACAAGGTGCTGACGTATCCGCGCACTGATTCGCGCGCCTTGCCGGAGGATTACCTGGGCACCGTCAAGGGTGTGATGCAGATGCTGGGCGAAACCCGCTACGCGACGTTTGCCGAAACGATTCTCAAAAGCAACTGGGTGCATCCGAACAAGCGCATCTTCAACAATGCGAAGGTGTCCGATCACTTCGCCATCATTCCCACCAACGTCGCGCCGAAGCACTTGAGCGAGCCGGAGTTGAAAATTTACGACATGGTGACGAAGCGGTTCCTGGCGATTTTTTATCCGGCGGCGGAATTTCTGGAGACGACCCGCATCACGCGCGTCGAGGGCGAGCCGTTCAAAAGCACCGGCAAGGTCATCGTCAAGCCCGGCTGGCTAGCCGTCTATGGCAAGGAAGCGCAGGATGAAGACACAAACCTCGTGCCGGTGAAGCCGAATGAAAAGGTCAAAACTAGCGCGGTCGAAGTGAAACCGAACGTCACCAAACCGCCGCCGCGCTACACGGAAGCGACGCTGCTCAGCGCGATGGAAGGCGCGGGCAAGCTGGTCGAAGACGATGAATTGCGCGAGGCCATGCGCGAGAAGGGCCTTGGCACACCGGCGACGCGCGCGGCCATCATTGAAGGCTTGATTTACGAGAGTTACATTCACCGGAACGGGCGCGAGTTGCAGGCGACGGCGAAGGCGTTTTCGTTGATGGAACTGCTCAACGGCCTGGGCATTGCCGAGTTGACCAAACCGGAGCTGACCGGTGATTGGGAATTCAAGCTGCGCCAGATCCAGCGCCGGCAGAAAAGCCGGAACGAATTCATGTCGGAGATTGCCGACGTGACGCGGCACATCGTCGAGCGCGCAAAAAAATACGAGCACGACACCATCCCCGGTGATTTCGGCGTGCTCAACACGCCGTGCCCTAAGTGCGGCGGCGAAGTCCACGAGAAATACCGGCAGTTCCAGTGTGTCAACGAAAAGTGCGACTTCTTCGTCTGGAAAACGTTGTGTGGCCGGATGTTTGAGATTGAGGAAGTCGAGAAGCTCATCCGCGAAAAACAAGTCGGGCCGTTGCAGGGGTTCCGCAGCAAGGTGGGCAAGCCGTTTGCCGCGGTGCTGAAATTGACGCCGGAGTACAAGATGGAGTTCGATTTCGGCAACGGGCCGAAGGGAGACGGCGACGAGGGCGGCGCCGCCACAGTGGATTTCACCGGTCAGACGCCGCTCGGCCAATGTCCCAAGTGCGGCGCGCGGGTGTTCGACGGCGGGATGAATTACATTTGCGAAAAAACCACCGGGGCGGACAAGACCTGCACCTTCCGCACTGGTAAAATCATTCTGCAGCAAAACATTGAGCCGGCGCAGGTCACAAAGCTGCTGGCCGAGGGCAAGACCGATTTGCTTAAAGGGTTTGTCTCGAGGAAAACCGGGCGCAAATTCGAAGCGTTTCTGGCACTCAAGGATGGGGAGGCGCACTTTGAATTCGCGCCCCGCGAACGAAAATCGAAAGCCAAGGCCGCCCCGAAAGAACCGGCGCCCAGGATTGATTTCAGCGGCCGGGAACCACTGGGCAGATGTCCGAAGTGCGGCGGCGAGGTATTTGAAACCGACGGAGCCTACGTTTGTGAAAAGTCGCAGGCGGACAAGAAGCCGTGCAAATTCAAAATCAACCGGGAGATTTTGCAGCAGCCGATTGAGCGGGCGCAGGCGCAAAAACTGTTGACCGCACATAAGACGGATTTGCTGGATAAATTCATTTCCAAGGCCGGCCGGCCATTCCCGGCGTATCTCGTGATGGATGACGCCGGCAAGGTGACGTTTGAATTCCCGCCGCGCGAAGGGGAAAAGTAGGCGGCAAGTCAGGTTGGCCCGTGGCTGGGAGAGTAAATTGGCCGCCTTGGTTTTGACCGGGCTAAAGGATATTCCGGATTGGACGTCGTTCCGAACCCGAACAACTTCACGGCTTGGTTGGCAATCGCAATGCTATGAGCTTGCCGGTAAATGCTGGTTCGATCATTTTTGGATGAAATCGTTCGTATGACCTATCGAATGCGCCGGCAGGGAGAAGACCTGGGAATCTTTTCACTCGAAGAACTGCGGCGTCGCCGCGAATCGGGGGAATTGACCGGAAGCGAATACATTCAAGCAGAAGGCAAAGCCGACTGGCAGCCATTGGATTTGGTGCTGCAACAAGGTTACCGCGTCGTCCCGCCGCCCCTGCCACCGTCGGTTTCAAAAAGCCATCCCAGTCAGGGTCTCGTCTGGCTTCTGGTTGCCGGCGGGGTGATTTTTTTCATCCTCTTCGCCACGTTTTTCTTTTATCTGGTAATCAACTTTCAAAGAGGTTTTCAAGAGGCCATCAACTCCGGCCGGGCGCAGCAGCGTTTGAACCGGCCAAGCACTGAGGGGGTGGACGCGGCGAGCAAAGCCGTGACGTGGACCACCAACACGCTGACCGCGCTGGACGTTCAAACACGGGCCCGCGAATTCAGATTGCGCCAGTGGCTGGAGGGTTATAAAAAACGAGGCCGGCACAATCCGGCCTCCGACGCCGAGGCGGAGCAGTTCATCCGCATTTATATCGCCCGCCATTACGGCGGTCCGGAGGCAACCAACGCACTGTCGCCGGAAGCCGAGAGCGACCGGCTCGCCCGGAATCCGGATTGCACCGACCCGCTGGTGTTGACTTTGGCCGCCGACAGCAGCATTGAGATATTCGAGGCCATTCACCGCTTCGAACGCGCCATGGATGCGTTTCCGGACTCGCACCATAAGGCGTATCCCAGGCTGTATGCCTCGGTCGGAATAACCCGTTTTTTGAGCGACCACCCCGAACGCATCGCCGCCCTTGACGCATCGTCGCTGAAATTGCTGGGAAACTGTTTTGCCGACGGTAGTTTTCTCCCGGGCGACCAGCAGGAAATCGGGGAAATTTTGGTCGATAGTTGGGGAAGCCGTTTGTTTAAAAGAAATGAAGCCGCAATTTGTCAGATCGTGCACCAGGCCGGCCCCGCCTATCAGTGGCTGGCACTGACGCTGGACGGAGAACGCAACATCAATGAGGCGTGGAAAGCACGCGGCAGCGGTTACGCCAACACCGTGACAGCGGAAGGCTGGCGGGGTTTCAGCGAGCATCTGGCGGAAGCGCGAAAATTCCTCACCGCAGCCTGGAATTTGGAGCCTGACTGGCCGTTGGCCCCTTGTCGCATGATGACGGTGGCGTTGGGCGATTCCGGGGCTGATGAAATGCGCGTCTGGTTTGACCGGACGCTGTCGGCGCAAGTGGACTATCCCGAGGCCTGGTCCGAAATGCGCTGGGGCCTGCGTCCGCGTTGGTACGGCAGTGAAACCGCGATGCTGGCGTTGGGGAGAACAGCCAACAACACCGGACGTTTTGACACCGATGTCCCACGTAAATTTTTTGACTGTGTTGCGGACGTGGAATCGGAACAAGAGCTGCATCCCGGCCGGCACATTTACGGACGCGCGGACATCTGGCCGGAATTTCAGAGGATGTACCAAGGTTACATTGCCGCACCGTCACAATTGCCGTTCCGTAGCGGATGGCGCAGCTCCTATGCAATCGTGGCTTATTTTGCCGGGAAATACGACGTTGCGGCCGAACAGTTGAAAGCCCTGAACTGGAAACTGGAGCCGCAGAACCTGACGGGCTGGGGAACCGATCTTTCGTTGATGCCTTTGGAAGTGGCCGCCCGCACGGGACCGCTTGGAAAAAAAATCGCCATGGCGGAATCCAGCTACCGGAACGGCGGCCTGGCACCCGCCCTGCGCCGGTTCACCGATCTGCAAGTTGCGACCAATGCGGACGAACGGACCCGGGAATTCGTCCAGATCCGGCTGGCCTCGCTCGCGATGGAGCAACGCCTGCAAAAAGGAGAATGGGTGGATTTCACGCCGTCGCAAAATGACGATCCGGGCTGGGTCTGCAGCCGGGGCAAAATCCAGCGGCTGCCGGATGGCGCATTGGAAGTCCAATCCGGACCGGAAGGACATTTTATTTTCTCCCGGGCCAGCATCGGTGCCAATTTTGAAATCAGGGGTGAATTTGACGTGGTTCGTTCATCAACGAAGTATTTTCAGGCCGGATTGGTCATGGGCACGCCCGATGTTGATGCCTACACGTTTCACGCGTTTCGCATCAAGCGGCATCAACAGGAAGGTGACATCGCGTGCTTTGCCCGGGGCTGGGGGCTGCGGCAAATCCAGCAGCGGGTGAAGTTGAATGACGGCTACAACTCTTTTGACTTCCGCCTTGATCGAGGCCATATCACGGCCTCGGTCAACGGGGACGAGGTTTTTAAAGACGCGGTCCCGAAAGAAACCGTTGACACGCCAGACGAAGACATGCGCGCGGGCCTGGGCGCGTTCAACGACACCAACGATACTGTCATCCGTTACCGCCACATTCAAATCCGAAAGTTGGTGCGATAAAAGCCTTCGGGAAACTGTGCGGCCTCACGCCACGGCGGCTTTTTCCGTCCGCTTTTCCCCGCGCGTCCGGAAGAGCACGTCCACCACGTTGCGAAGATATTGCTCGTCGGCAACGCCATCGGTGGCCTCGGCGGGAAATTCGACCTTGGCCCGGAAATGCGCGGCCAGGTCGCCGAACAGTTCCACCCGGGCTATCGGGTCAAATTCCTCCCGCCGCAGCAGCGCTTGCAGGGCGACGTCCGCCTCCGCCGGTGATATCCGCTGCCGCAGGCGGGCGGCCAGATGCGGGTATTGCCGGAGTGAGTTGTATTTGCCGGCGAGCAACTGGTCCAGGTCCGGCTCGGCCACGCGGGGGTTCCGGATGACCACGGTGTTGGCCGCGAGATCACCCAGCCGCTGGCATCGGGAGTTGAGCCAGCACGTCAGGCCGCCGACAAAATAAAACGCGGGCAACGAATCCACAAACCGCAGCAGGTTGCGCACGACAATCTGGTTGAATTGCAGCCGCATCCCTTCCACGTCCATCACGCGCAGGCGGAGCAGTTTTTTGCCGATGGTCTGGCCGCGCCAGGTCCATTCAAAAAAAATCCCGTAACCGATGCCGATGACAAAATAGCTGACCACGTAAAGCGCGACGGCAAAGTTCAAATTGACCAGTCCGAGCAGGTCCAGCAGGAAACCCAGCAATGTCATTGCGGCGCCGATACAAAGCTGGTCTATAAACCACGCAAAAAATCGCGTCACCGGTCCCGCCAGCAACTGTGAAAACACAATGCCTTCGGGCGTGCGAATGAAAAGCGTGCTGGTTTTCATTCGTCCAGATTTCCCGGTTCCGCTTTTTTCCAGGTCCCCGATTTTGCCAGAAACAGGATGAGCAAAATCAATTCGGTGCCGCCAAAGGCGATTTTGGCTTCGTAAGGCATGTATGGTTCGTGATATTGCGAGAGAAACGCCTCGATGAATCCCGCCCAGACCAGCAGCAGGCCAACGCCAAAAATCAGCGTGACGATGTCACCCGAGATTTCGCGCAAGCGGGTCTTGAGCGAAACGCGGCTGCCCCGGCCGATGAGTGCCAGCGCCAGCATCAGGCCGGCCTGGCCGGCCATGAGGATGGCCGGGATTTCCACCACGCCATGCGGCATCAGCCAGCCAAACAAAAATTTCGTCTGCCCGGCGCGGATGTAATCCATCGTGACGGCGCCGAGAATCACCCCGTTGTAAAACAGCATGATGATGGTGCCGACGCCCCACGTCATGCCGAGCGCCAACGTGAAGATGGAAACCTTTGTGTTATGGGTCATCAATTCCACCGAGAAGGTGGTTTTGAAACCCGCCAGCCGGTCACGGGTGGCCTTTTCCTCCTCGGCGACGCGCTTGGCCGGGTCCTGGAGCAGGTGGGAAAACGGCATCAACACCGGCTTGGCGTCGGGGTCGAAGGCGATGGCCAGCCCGCCAAACGCGCAGCCCGCCAGGGTGATGGCCACGGAAAGGTAAAAGGCCCGGATGTGGCGGCGGAAGGTCTGCGGCAGCGTCTGGGAAAACCATATCAACGGAAAGAACCGGCGTTGTCGCTCGCGCGTTTCATGGATTTCTCCGTAGGCGCGGGCTATCAGGTTTTCCAGATACCGCCGGGTTTCCGGTTCCGAGGAAAGCGTGGTAATTTTCGCGAGGTCGGCGGCCGTGCGTTCGTAAAGTTGGTGAAAGAGTTGCAATTGGGGGAGTGTCATCCGCAGGTCCGGCTCCGCTTCCAGCCGGTCGAGCATCCGCTCGAACTCGGACCAGAAAGGCCGCCCGGCGGTGATGAAACGTTGCAGGTCAACAATCATAATTCAGTTCCAGGCTCCAGGTTCAAAATCGAACCGGCTCGCGTCCGCAACTTTGAACCTTGAACTTTAAACTTTGAACTCATAACAACTGCCTTTGCTTCACATTCAGGTATTGCGCAACCAGTTCTGCGCTCAGACGTTCGTTGTTGAGCAGTGAAAATTGGACCCCGCGCCGCTGCAGGACTTTTTGCAGCTCGCACAGTTTTTGCCACCGCAAGTGGCCGCCGAGCCGGCCATACAAATCATCCAGGCCGGCAACCTCCGGGTCCGTGAAGAGCGGTTTGACGCCCGGCATTTGCAGCATGTTCACCAGCACCAGATGCTGCCGCCGGATTAATTCCACGTTGCGGACGAAGCTTTCCGCCAGCACCGGGTCGTCCAGCGCGGTCAGGAAAACCAGCAACGCCCGCCGGCGCAATCGCAACCGGATGAACGTGCACAGTTCATCGAAGTCCGGCGTGACGATTTTTGGTTCGAGGGTGTAAAGCGCATCGCGGCAGATGCTGTAATGGTTCTTGCCGTTTTTGGCGCGCGCGAATTTTTCCACCTTGTCCGTGAACGTCAGCAAGCCGAACAAATCCCCCTGCCGCTCCGCCGCCAGCCCGAGCACCAGCGCGGCGGTCACGAAACGCTCCAAAACCGAAGTTCCCGGTTCCGGGTTCAAAGTTCCAGGTTGAGCGTCTTCCGGCAGCTTTGAACTTTGAACTTTGAACTTTGAACCTTGAACCTCCCGCGCGCTCAAGCGCGAGGCGTCCAGGACCACATAAACTTCCTGGGTTTTCTCGATTTGGAAAACTTTCGTGATCGGTTTTCCCCGCCGGGCGGTCGCCTTCCAGTGAATCTCGTTGTAGTCGTCGCCGGGGATGTATTCGCGAAGCTTTTCGAAGTCACGGCCCTTGCCGACCTGCCGTTGTGCGCGGACGCCGAAGGCGCCCCGGTTAAGAAACAGCGCCGCAAGGTTTTTCCGTTCGTTGAGCAGGTTGGGATAAACGCGAATCTCCGACCGTACCGGAAACGTTTTGCGCACGCCCCAAAATCCGAACGGGGAACTGCCTTCAAAATAAACGGCGTCAAACCGGTAATTGCCGCGCTTGCGCGGGGTGCAGGGCCAGGCCAGCCGTGACCATTCACTTTGTGCGGGCAGAAGGGCGTCCAGGGTTTCGGATGCGGTCTGGATTTCGTGCGGCCAGGCCAGGGCGACCCGCAGATGGCTCTGCCGCTGCTGTTCATTGCGAATGCGCAATTCCAATTTCGCGTCACGGTCCTTGGACATGCGCACGACGGGAGGCAGATCCACGCCGATGCCCGTGAGGCTTTTGCCAGCGCTGATGGCATCGGCCAGCGCCACGGCCAGCAGTCCGCCGATGCACAGCAGGGAAACACCGGCCGCCGGTGGCGACACCGCGCCAATCAATGCGAATGGCAGCACCACTACCGCCACCCAGAACAACAATCTGAAACGGGGAACAATCATCGCGGCACGGCAATCTGCTGGAGGATTTGCTGGATTACTTCCGGCACGGTCAGGCCTTCGATTTCAAATTCCGGCCGGAGGATCAGACGGTGTTCCAACACCGGCGGCGTCATCTCCTTGATGTCGTCGGGGGTTACGAAATCGCGTCCGGACAGGGCGGCTTGGGCGCGCGAGGCCATGATGAGCGATTGCGTGGCGCGCGGTCCGGCGCCCACCAGGATGCTTTCGTGCTGACGCGTGGTGCGGATAATGTCCACGAGATAGCCAACCAGTTCCTCGCGCATGACGATGGCGGCGAGGCATTCCCGCAACGCCGTCAGGTCTTCAGTTTTGATGACCGGTTGGACGGCACCCTGCGCCAGCACCGTTTCCGGCGCGTCTTTCGTCATCGTGCGCCGGGCCAGCAACAGTTCCTCGGTGCGGTCCGGCGCCTGCATCGTAATCTTGAGCATGAACCGGTCCTTCTGCGCCTCGGGCAGCGGATAGGTGCCTTCGTATTCGATCGGGTTTTGCGTGGCGAACACGGTGAAATTTGGCGGCAGCGGATGCGTTTCGCGGTCAATCGTCACCACGCGTTCCTGCATTGCCTGCAACAGCGCGGATTGGGTCTTGGCCGGTGCGCGGTTGATTTCATCGGCCAGCAAAAACGAGGTGAAGATCGGGCCTTTGATGAACGAGAATTCGTTGCGCTGCAGGTTGAACACGTTCGTGCCAGTGATGTCGGCGGGCATCAGGTCGGGGGTGAACTGGATGCGCCCAAAATCGGCGCCGAGCACGCGTGCGAGCGTGCGCACGAGCAGGGTCTTGGCGACGCCGGGCACGCCCTCGACGAGGGCGTGATTGCCGGTGAAGATGGCGATGAGCGCCCTTTCGATGACGTCGTGCTGGCCGATGATGACCTTGCCGGCCTCCGATCGTGCCCGTGCGAGGACTTCCTTGAGTCGTTCAGTATTCATGGTTTTGGTGGTGTGTTGCGGGTTCCCAGGATGGAGCAGACTTTTTTGTAGGTGGCGATGGGATTCCGGCCTCCAGGCGGCAGGGCATTTTCCGCCTGGAACACGGCCTCGGCCTGCTGCTGCCGCGTGGCGGAGCTTGGGCCGGCCTGCCTGACCGATTTTTTCCATTCGGCAAAACAAACCGGCAGCAGGTCGCGCGGCGCAATGCTGCGGCGGAGCAGGTTGACGAAGCCGGCCGCCGAATCCTTGCCGGCAATGTAACCCTGCCATTCCGGTTCCGCGTACGGCGGTACAAGGCCGCTGGCATTTTTCCAGATGAACAGCCCGGCCAGCACCAGCAACCCCACCACCAGCCCGTGCAACCGGTATTTGCGCATCAACATCGCGATTCCGGAAGTCTCGACGACACCCAAATGCGCCTCGTCAAAGACGACGTTTTGGTTTGCGCCGACGAGCCACGCCAGCAAATCCGCATGCCGGTCCCTGGCCATGGCCTCGTTGCTGACGATGTAGGAATCGGTGGCCATCACGACCGAGCCTTTGCCGAAGCGTCGTTCGATGAGCACCGCGTTGGTGCCGCGCGCGTAAATCACGCGCCAGGCGCTGTCCAGATTGGTGAAGACAAGGCCGCTGTGCCAGTCGAGGGCGCGCGGCAACGGCAGGTCCGTTTTGTTAACCACCCGCGCCGGTTCGTAAACGTCGCCGGCTTGCGTGAGTTTTATAAAATCCATCCCGAAGCCCCAACGCCCGGTCAAAGCCACGCCCCGGTTTTCGTCGTTGGTCTTTTTTTTCTTCTTCGCCGGTTTGTTGGGCGTCATTTTTTCGTCTTTTGCCCTGGCTTGGGCCGATTTCACGGAATTGGTTTCGTCTTCGTCATAATTGCGGTATTCATGCGACCGGGTCTGCGGGAAAAACGTGATGACCAGCCGGTTGCCGCGGGCGAGAAACGCTTCCAGTTCGTGAGACAAATCCGCCGGCACCCAGTTCCAATCATAATAAGCGGCGGCCAGTTGCAGATAAACCGTGTGCGGGTCCTCCGGGAGGCGGTTTTGGGTGCTGAAATCGCGGTGCGTGGAAATGCCCGGCACCTTGCCGAGGCTTTCGTAAAACGCCATCGTGCCGAGCGGATCGGAACGCAGCGACGAATAGGCCGGGTAAACGTCGCCCACCTCGAACCGGAGCTGGAAAAGGCGGACCAGGCCGAAGGCAAACGCCGCCACGCAGCCCAGCAATAGAAAAAGTGGGAAGTATTTTTTCATCCGGCGGCTTTCAGCCTTTCCACATTGGCCACAAACCGGTCCACCAGCTCGCGGTTGACCTCGTGCAGACCATACCAGATGCGCTCGAACGACACGAGGTTGTCGCCAAACACCGACAACAAATCGGGAAACGAATGTCCGCGCCGGCGCAATTCGCGCTCGTAATCGCGGTTGGATTTGAACCGCGCGATGCGGATCAAATTGCGCGCCGCGAGGTATGACAAGCTGGCAAGATAAAACGCACGCATTGCCAGACGCAGCTCCCCGCGTTCCAGAAGTTCGCGGCCCAGTTTTGTCCAACCGTCTCCCGGGAACTGGTCGGCATCCACATTTTCATCGTGGATATCCAGCACCGGCTGGATGGGTTCGCCGGTGACGATGGCCGGTGACCGCCGGTCCCGCCAGATGCGGTAAAGCAGGATCGCCAGTGCGGCCAGCACCACGGCCACCAACCCGTAAAGTAAAATTTGCAGGGCCTCGATCCAGCCATAACCGGCGGTCTCGGAGCTGGAACTCACCCGGTGGTGCGGGAAAAGTTTCCTCAGCCATTCATCCAGCCGGTCCAAGGCAGCGCGCGCCCACTTCCGCAGCATGGCGCCAACCTTGTCGAAGAACCGCGCCATCATGCCTTCCGGCGCGTCCGGTTCCACGATTTTTTCCCGCGGCATGCGCCAGGTGTATTTGTCTTCGTGGATGGTTTGGTTGATCGCACGGTCCAGTTCCGCCGGCGCGACTGACGATGAGACCGTTGTAATATTCGGCGGCGCGTTGGACGCCGGCGTGCCAGCCGCCCCAGCCGGTAACGCGCAAAACAGGCCAAGCGCCAGCACAACGATGGCGGCCATGGTTGGCGAGGCCGCCGCAAACGAATTCAGTTCCGCCCGCAAATCCTCGCCCGATTCCAGCGACTCGCCATAAAAGCAGCGCAGGACATAAACCGCTTTCAAAATCGGATCCACGCACAAGTAGGTCAGTCCCAGCATTCCGGCGAAGAACGTCGTGTTCAACATGCTGAACGTGCTTCGGGTAAAAACCGATTCGATGCCAAACAACATCTTGATCAAGTGCGGCAGCATCAAACCCGTCACCATCCAGTTCAGAAAAACATAAAAACCGAACCCGGCTATGATGGCCAGAACGATGTGGTTTTGCCGCGGCCAGAGGGCCGCGTGTTTCCAGGATTTTTTCAGGAGCTTCGAAACCTCCTCCGGACCACCGTTGTCGAGCGCGGTGGCATTCTGATAAAAGGCATAGACCCAGGCGGCCGGCAGCATCGGAACGAGCGCAAGGGGGATTACGAACAGACCGGATGGCTGCACGAAGGCTTGCGTGAGCAAAACGCGGCCCCAGCGGCGGGCAGTCCACCGTGGCATCGGTTCGGCGGCGACATGCGCCCGCAGACGCCTGGCGAAAATGACCTGCCAGAATTTCATCCAGAGAAACAACGCGGCCACGCCCAGCGCGGAGTCAGCCAAATGTTGGCTGGCGAACGGACTGCGGCCCATGTCCGCCCAGAAGTAAAGCAGCCCCAGCACAAACGGGATCGCGCCCAGATAATAAACCGCCAGGGTCGCGGCCGGCGCAGTGCGCAACCGGTGGGTGGCTTCTTCGATGAGGTCGAATGCGCCTTTGCCTTGTCGTCGTTGGTGTGTGCCTTTCATTCCTGGCCAATCCAAGGGACCTGCCAGAGCGTTCCTTCGTGGAATGAATCCGGCAGCTTCAACAGACCTTCGCCGATGAGAAAAAAGAAAAACCAGGCAACTCCAATGCCGAACGCGCACTGACCAAGCCGCAGGAGTCGCGCGAAGGCGGTGCGCCGGGTGAACGGCTGTCGCGTCAATTTTTTCAGGCAGGCGGCGCAGACCACGCGGTCGTCATGCTCGGTGATACACTCGCGGCAGAAATAGTGTCCGCATTCCGGGCAGCGCGCCACGGCTTCGCGTCCGGCATGATTGAAACAACGTTGATGAGCCAGATTTTGCATGGTTCAATCAAAGTCAAATTCAGGAAATGACTGGCGGCGCATTGGGGTTGTCGGTGGCGGTTTCCGGTGGCGCCGTGACCGGGGACGTTTGCACTCCCGCCCGCATCCACGTGGAAATGGTTTCCGGCGAGAGCTGGCCGCCTTGCGCGGCGATAATGAGCGGACGGATTTGTTCCAAGACTCGCCGGGTCTTCCGGACGCGGCACAACGAGGGTAATTCCTCGATTTGGACGGCTGTGCGCAGGTGACAGATGCAGGACGGCCCAAGAAGGTTGTTGATCAAGAATGGCACGGCAAAAACGAATCCCAGGAACGCGAAAAAAACGATCTCCCCCAAGTTTGAATTTGAACCAGTTGAACCAGTATATGGCAGGGAAGCGAGCAAGAACAAGAGAAAGATGGCGGTCAGGAGCCCCAACACCCAATTCCAGATCGCCCGGCGCTTCGTTCCCATGAGGGTGACGGCCTGTATGTCACGAAAGTAAAACCGCTTGTAGGTTTCCGTGTAACCGCTGGAGTCAACACCAAGCAGATGGTCCTTGCCCAGCCACAGGCTCGAACGGGACATGGAAACCGCTACAAAAGCCGACCGGGACCGGGCATAGGTCAAACGCTGGTAGTCTTTCGCGGGCATGAGTCAGAAGTGGTGGCTGGCGATGGTGAAAAAGAGCAACCCCCACCCGGCAATTTGCATTGAGGCCAGGATGATAGCGGTGATGTAACGGATTTTCGTCCGACGCACAAGGCTGCGGGGTGCGTTCCAATAGCGGATGGCTACAAATAAAGCGATGGGCGCGGTCACCAGGGTGAAGTAAAAGATCAACAGCGGATAGATCGCCAACGACAGGGCGATGCCGTCGTAAAGCGTCCGCTGGTTTTCCAGGCTTTTGATTTTGCCCTTGGTCTTTCCAGCTTCCAGACAGGCCGGACAGAAATGCTGCCCATTAAGTTCGCAATCGCACAAGGCGCAAACGAAACGTCCGCACCCCTGGCAGGGCCGGACCGCTTTTTTTTGCGGATGGTAAAAACAACTGGACTCGCCCTCAACCATGATGGTTTCGCCGCTTTGCCCGGGGTTGATGCGGCGGAACAGGGCGGGGAAAACCTCCACCTGCAAGGGCACGCCGCAAGCCGGGCAGGGCGACAATTCCGTCTGGTTGAAAACGCCGTCCAACAGCCAGGCCTGGCATTTGGGGCATTGAACCAGTGACGTATTCATGGGCTATTTAAAAATCACGCGGGTGTTGCAAATGTAATCATGCAGGGCGCGCTTCTGGCTGTCAAAGGCGACAATAATGTAGCCGATGTAACAAATCATGCCACTGAGCATTTCGGCGAAGAACCGTCCGGTTGCCCGGCCATAACCGATCCGCCCGCCATCCGCCGTCACCACCTTGATTTTGCAGGCCATCTTCCCCAGGGTGGCGCCGTATTTCCCAAGGAAAAAGATCTGGTATGCCATTTGAATGAAGACAAAACCAAACTGGATGATCGTAGGGAGAAAGTTGAGCTGGTCCGGTTTGCCGGAACGTATCTGCGGGATCAACACCAGAAATAACACCACCATGAACGGCACGCCCAGAATCAAACCATCCACAAACTTGGCGGCGAAGCGGATCCAAAAACCGGCGTAATTTAATTCACCAGTGTTGATCTTTGCGCCCTCGGCCAGTTTCTGCATAAAGACCGGCTTGCAATTGGCGCAAATGTAAGCTCCACCGTGGCGGATCATGTCCTGGGTGGCAAACAGATTGCCGCACTCAGCGCAAACAGCCTCCGCGCCCTGGCCGGGCGTATAATTGGTGCCACTAGCAGGCAAGGAACCGGACGATGGGGCAGGCGACTTGACTTCGCGATACGACTGCCAGGCAGCCATGCCTTCGTGCCACACCAGCGTCTCCGGCTGGATTTTTCCGCTACGCACCAATTCTTCGAACTGAGCGTCATCTACGGGGCCGGCTTGTTGTCCTTGATTAGCGTAATACCAGTCCATGTTCAGGCTTTGGAAATCCTTTAAATTGGTCTGCTTCTGCTCAAGTTGATGCCTGAAAAATGCCAGATTGATGGCGGAAATTGCAAAGTAAATTTATGGGAGAGATAAAGCGCCGCGGCAGCCTTCGTCCTCGCTGCGCCTTACAACTACTGGCGTGCCATCCGTAGTTCGAAACTGGCAGGATGTTGCTCCCGCCCGCCTTCGTACTGCGTGCTCCGGCGCGGCAGCCTTCGTCCTCGCTACGCTGTGCGGGCGAAGGCTGGTGGAGCCGAGGGGGCTCGAACCCCTGACCCCCACAATGCCATTGTGGTGCTCTACCAACTGAGCTACGACCCCATCCGGAGCGGGTGCAATCTAAATCGCCCCCGCCGCTTGTCAAAACTTTTCGCCGCCGTCGCCGCGGAATTATGGTTGAAGCCGCCCGGCAAATGTGCCTAGCGTCGGCGCATGGCCGAACCGCGTTCACCGCTGCGCGTGGCATTTCTGACTCACGAACCGTTTTATCCGCCCTCCGGCGGCGGTTCGGCGGAAGCGGTTTATCTCGTCGAGGAAATGGCCCGGCGCGGCCACGAGACACATGTCTTTTGTCCGCAAATACCGGAGGCGGAAGCGGTCGAAAAAAAATTCCGAATTCAGTTGCATCAATTCAGCAAGTGGCCGATGGGCCGCTATGCTTCCCTGCGTAATTTCAAATACCTCCTCTATCCATTCTTTTTGCAGCGCATGGTCGCCGAAGCCACGCGCGCGGTGGAATTTGATCTGTTGCTTTCGCAACACGCCATTTCCGCCGTCGCCGCCGGCCGCCTGAAACGCCGGCTGAACCTGCCGGTAGTGATGAATTTCCCCGATTTGCTCACCGGTTTTATGGAAACGTGGCCGCCTTACCTCGCGCCGCGCCCATTCGTCCAGGCGCTCGAACGTTATGAAATTTCCATGCCAGCGCGTTATGCTGTGGACGGGGTGCTGTCCATTTCCGACACGCTGGCTGATTATTTTGTCGGGCGAGGTTATCCGCGCGAAAAAATCTGCCCGATTTACTATGGCTACGACGCGCAGGCGTTTCCGTTGCGCGCGCAATTGCCCCCGGCCAAACCGCCGGTCGTCGTTATGCACGGTTCGTTCGACGCGCATCACCTCGGCCGGGTTGCCTTCGATGCCGTCAAACTGATGGCGGTGAAAAGGCCGGAAACGATTTTCCGTTTCGTAGGCAAAGGCACCGCCGGGCTGGAAAAATTTTTGCGGCGCGCGCAATCCATTCCCGGCCTCAAGTTCGAAGCTACCGGCTTCGTGCCCTACGCGGAGGTTTCGAAACACCTGGTTGATGCCAGCGTGGGCATCGTGCCGTATGAGGAATCCGCCGGCACGCACTGCGCGTTCGTTGCCAAGGTGGTTGAATATGTCGCCAGTGGACTGCCCACCGTCTGCACGCCGCTGAAAAGCATTCAGCGCTATTTCCAAAACGATCCCATGGTGCGCTTCACCAAATTCGATGGCGCGGACTTCGGGGAAAAGATCATCAATTGGCTGGACGAGCCTCCCGCGGCGTGGCAATCCCGCGCGCCGGAATCCGCCCGGCGCGTCCGGAACGAACTCGACTGGAAACCACTTTGTCACAAAGCCGTTGATTTCGTCGAAAAAATTTATCGCGGTTCCAAAGGCTGACGCCGGGCCAGTACGGGCTTTGGTTGTATGCAGAAAACCACGTGGCAAAAATGGGTGAAAGACGCCGCCGACCCGAAGCGCGCCGGGCTTTTTCTGGATTTGCTCGCGGCGACCAGCGCCGGGCCGCAGCTCAGGAAATTTTCCGCCGAGCAAATCCGGGTCGTCGGCGCGCTATTCAGTGGTTCCCGAGCGCTTGGCGAGTTGCTGGTGGCCAACCCCGACTGGCTGCCAATGTTCGACCTCGAGCGGCTCAAATTTCCGCGCCGCGCGCAGGGCTTTCGGAGCGAAATCGAAGGCTGGTTGAAGCCGAAACTCGCCGCGGGCGATTATCCGGGCGCGCTCACGGAACTGCGCCGTTCCAAACAACGCGAAATGCTCCGCATCGCCGCGCGCGACCTCGCCCGCCTCGGCAACGTTGTCGAAATCACCCGGGAAATTTCAGATGTAGCGGACGCCTGCCTCGATGCCGTCTGGCGCATTTGCCGGCAACAACTTTTTGAAAAGTTCGGCCGGCCCTGTCACCAGGACGCCGAGTACAACTGGCAAGCGACGGAATTTTGCGTGCTTGGCATGGGCAAGCTTGGCGGGCAGGAACTCAATTACAGTTCCGACGTGGACGTGCTGTTTCTTTACACCGACGAAGGCGAGGTCTTTAAAGAGCCGCCGGCGGATGCCAAATCCCGGGAGCGCCGGCTTCCAGCCGGCGAGACGGTGGAAAATCGCGATACGCCGGCTGGAAGCCGGCGTTCCCTGTCCAATCATCAGTTTTTCAGCAAGCTCGCCGAGGCATTTGCCGCCGAGGTATCACGGATGACGGCGGAGGGATTTTTGTTCCGCGTTGATTTGCGGCTGCGGCCCGAAGGCGACGCCGGACCGCTGGCGCGTTCACTCGAAAGCTACGAAAATTATTACGCACAATGGGGCCAGACGTGGGAACGCATGATGCTCATCAAGGCGCGCTGCGTGGCGGGTGACGAAGAGCTGGCCGCAGAGTTTCTTGAAATGATCCAGCCTTTCCGGTTCCCGCCCTCGCTAAGCGCCGACGTGCTTCGCGAGGTCGCCGCGATCAAGGACCGGATCGAGCGGGAGGTGGTGGGCGCGGAAACATTGGTACGCAATGTCAAACTGGGGCGCGGTGGCATTCGCGAGATTGAATTCGTCGTCCAGTCACTGCAAATCCTGCACGCGGGACGGCTGCCCTTCCTGCAAACAGCCCAAACGCTCCCGTGCCTGGCCAAACTCGCGCAATACAAATTGCTCGCCGACGAAGAAGCGAGACAGCTCGACGCCGCCTACCGGTTTCTCCGCGACGCCGAGCATCGTCTGCAGATGGAGGAAAATCAGCAAACCCACATCATTCCCGAGGACCGTCCGGCCCGGCTGCGGCTGGCACGATTGATGGGCTTCAAATCCTTGGACGAATTTGAGACCGCACTGCAAAGTCACACCGGCAATGTGCGGCGGGTTTATGACAAACTCCTGAAGGCCGATGCGCCCAAGCCGGCCCGGGCAATCCTGCCGGAGGTGTTCGAAGGAGCGGAACTGGAATGGGAAAATTTGCTGGCGACACATTCGTTTCGCGACCCGGAAGCGGCCGTACGGGTGTTGAAGGAATTTGCCGAGGGGCCGGGCTATGTTCACGTCTCATCGCACACGACGGAACTGGTGCGGCAACTGATTCTGAAATTCCTGGCCTTTTGCCCTAAAAAACGCAGGACAGCCCTCCAACCTGTCTCTGTTTCGCAACCAGCGAAAAAAGATGGAGACAGGCAGGATGTCTATCTCAGGTTGTCCGATCCCGACCGCGTACTCACGCGGCTGGAGAGTTTTATTGAGGCTTACGGCACACGCACTGCGTTGTTCGAGATGTGGAACAGTAATCCGGCGGCCTTTGAATTGTTGTTGCTGCTGTTTGACCGTTCCGAATTTCTGGCTGAAATCGCCATCCGGACTCCGGATCTGGTGGAGGACCTGGTCAACAGCGGCCGCCTGCGCCAGCACAAGGCCGCGCCGGAAATTTTGAAGGACTTGCGTTACGGGCTCGCTGACGAGGACCAGTTTGTCTGGCTGCGCCGTTATCACGAGGCCGAGTTGATGCGGCTCGGTCTGCGCGACATTCTCGGCCTGGCCGACTTTGAGCAAAACCTGGAGGAACTTTCCGCGCTGGCTGACGCCTGCCTGCAATATGCGGTCGAGGTGGTGATGCGCAAAAATAAAATCAAGACGCCACCATTCGTTATCATCGGTTTTGGCAAGCTCGGCGGTTGCGAAATTGATTACGGCTCCGATCTCGACATCGTATTCGTCGCCGATTCTAAAACGCAGGGGCTGGCGAAATTTCAGCGGCTGGCCGTGGAGGTAATGGAATTGCTGTCGCGCCGGACGGAGCAGGGGACGGTGTTTCACACCGATGCACGCCTGCGGCCGGATGGCGAAAAAGGACTGCTCGTCAATACACTGGCCGCCTACGAGAAATACTACCGGCACCGCGCGCAACTTTGGGAAATCCAGGCGCTCACCCGCACGCGGACGGTTGCCGGTAATTTGAAATTGGGCGAACAGTTTCAAAAATTGGCGGCGGTGCTGACGGATTTTTCCAACGTAGGACAGGCGTCCCGCCTGTCTCCATCTCAACGGAAACGAGAAAGGAAGGACAGGCGGGACGCCTGTCCTACATTACCCGCCTGCTTCACACCGGATTGGAAAAATCAAATTCACCAGATGCGGCTGCGCATCGAAAAAGAGCGCACGCCGCACGGCCAGGACGAGTTGGCCATCAAGACCGGCAAAGGTGGTTTCATGGACGCGGAATTCATCGCGCAGGCGTTGTGCCTGGAAAACGGCTGGCAGGAGGCCAACACGCTGCGCGCGCTCGAACGCGGTCGTGCCGCCAGTGTTTTGCCGGATGCGGAAAAGTTAATTAAAAATTACCGGCGATTGCGCCGCGTCGAAGGCATCCTGCGCCGCTGGAGTTATGAGGGCGAAACGGTTTTACCGGACGATGCGCCGGCGTATTATCGCGTTTCGGTGCGTTGCGGTTTTGCCACGCCGGAGGAATTCAGAGTGGCGCTGGCCCAATGGCGCAGGGCAATCCGCGGAGTTTATGCGAAGGTATTTGGATTGGATTGATGGATTTTAGGATGGGTGGATTGATGGGTTGGTGAAAAACGTAACGCCCGCACTCTATTTCCAACAATCCAACAATCCACTAATCCATTTTTCCCCGCTGGCGGTTGACCTCGTAAAGAAAAACGGCGGCGGCGGCGCCGACGTTGAGCGAATCCACCGTCGGCGGCATGGGGATGGCCACCGCTTCGTCGCACGCTTCCAGCGCGGGCGCGGAAATGCCGTAACCTTCGCTGCCGAAAACGAGGCAGCAATCGCCGGAAAAATCCGCCTGCGACAACCGTTTTTTATCAGTGTGCGGATGCGCCGCGATGCAGCGGACGCCGCGGGCGCGAAGCTCCTTCAAACATTCGGCAAGAGTCGACTTGGTCGCGTGCGGTTTGGTCTTGAACCGGTGCCGTAATCCGAGTTTTGCCAGTTCGATGACGGGCAATTGAAAAATGGTGCCCATGGAATTGCGGACGGCGCGGCGCAGGAACGGACTGCTGGAGGTTTCACCGACGAGCAACGCTTGAACGCCAAACGCGACGCAGTTGCGCACGAGCGCGCCAAGATTTTCGGCGTTGGTAAGCGCGTCCACGGCGGCGAAAAGCCGCGGCTGGGGACTGTTCTGCAAAATGTCGTCCAGCGAAGGCGGCGGGGGAATTTTCCCAACGGCGAGGACGCCTTGAAACATGGAAAAGCCGACCAGCGTTTCCAGCAGTTTTTTTTCGGCGAGATAGACGGTGATTGGTTCAGGTCGCGCTTCAATCAGTGGGCGAAAATCTTCCAGCCATTTTTCCGGGAGCACGACCGAGGCGATGCTGAACCGGCTTTCCAACAGCCGCCGCACGACCTTGACGCCCTCAGCCACAAAGATGCCTTGTCGCTCGTGTTCCAACGGGCGTTTCATCGTCGCGTAAGGCTGAAGTTCGGGCAGGTCGAACGAGAAGATTTTTTCAACGCGGAACATCAGCGGCTCCTGCACAATTTACAGAGCGAGCGTAGGGCAGGGGATGTCCTGCGCGGCGAGTTGAAGTTGAACCTGGGTGGCGCCGAGGTGGTGAAGCTGTTCGGCCATGACGTAGCGCGCCAGTTCGGGGCGATTGCATTCGCGGCTCAAGTGCGCGAGAAAAAGATGGCGCAGGTCGGCGGACATGATTTGTGCGACAGCTTCCGCGGCGGCTTCGTTCGAGAGATGGCCGTGGCGGCCAAGGATGCGTTGCTTGAGACTCCAGGAGCGGTGCGGGCAATCCTGCAACATCTTCACGTCGTGATTGGATTCCAGCACGAGAACGTTCGCGGCGCGCGTGCGTTCGACGACCAGCCTGGTCATGTGACCCAGGTCGGTGACGAACGCGATGTTGCCGCCGGGTGTTCGCAAAAGAAAACCGACGGGGTCCTGCGCGTCGTGCGGCACGGAAAATGTTTCGACGAGCAAATCGTTTAATTCAAAACGGTCGCCGGTCGAAAAAATCTGCCAGTCAATTTTTGACTTCAAAGTATCCGCCGGATCAAGTCCGTTGAGCGTGGGATTTTTTTTGCTGCACCACTTGGTTTTGAACGACCAGATGGTCGCGTCCTGTGTGCCGCGGTTGCAGAAGACCGGGATTTGAAATTTGTCGGCGAGTCCCAGCAGGCCGGAAATGTGGTCAGTATGCTCGTGGGTGATAAAGATGGCAGTTAGATTTTCCGGCGCGCGCCCGATGCCGGCGAGGCGCTGGCGGATCTGGCGCGGGCTGAACCCGGCGTCCACGAGAATGCGGGCTTCGTCGGTCTCGACATAGGCGCAATTTCCGCTGGAACCGCTGCCGAGGATGGTGAGTTTGACGGCCACAAACGGACGTTAATGTCACGGAAGAATACGGGCAATTTTTTTCGACGATGCCGAATTTGACTTTGGGCCTTATTTGAGCATAAATTATGCTGCAAATTCGTATTGTTTACACTTAAATGTGGAATGCGGTTTGCTTTTAACAGGCTGTGCGAATTAAAACAAAGACTGCGCCCGGCGGGTTTTAGCCGTTACGGTTTGTTCCATTGTTCAAAGTTGCGCTTTATGTTGAAATTTCGGTCGTTATTGGGTGTGAGGGGTGTCAGCATGGCGCTGCTTTTCAGCGCAATTTATCCGGGCATTGCGGCGGAAAGACAGGTTTTGCACGGTCACGTGCCGGCGGCGGTGGCGCGTTTCAATTTGCAGCCAACGGGTCAATTGCCAGCGACAAAAAGTCTGCATCTGGCCATCGGCCTGCCGCTACGGAATCAAGAAGCGCTGACCGATTTGATCCAACAACTCTACGACCCGGCCAGTCCGAACTTTCGCCAATTTCTAACGCCGGAAGAGTTTACCGCGCGGTTCGGCCCGACGGAGCAGGATTACGAGGAGGTAAAAAATTTTGCGCGTGCGAACGGCCTGACTGTCACCGGCACATACGACAACCGACTTCTGCTTGATGTGACCGGATCGGCGGCGGTGGTTGAAAAGGCGTTTCACATCACGCTGCGGACATATCGGCATCCGACCGAGGCGCGCGATTTTTTCGCGCCGGACACCGAGCCGACGGTGGACGTGGCATTGCCGGTGGTTGATATTCAAGGCTTGAGCGATTTTTCGCGGCCGCATCCGAAGCTGGTGAAGAAGCACATGGCGAATGCCATGCCCGAAAATGGTTCTGCTCCGGACGGCTCCGGCTCCTATTTTGGCAACGATTTTCGCAACGCCTATGTGCCGGACACGACGTTGACTGGTGCGGGACAAATGGTCGGGCTGTTGGAGTTCGATGGTTTTTATTCCAACGACATCGTCGCTTATGCGACGGCGGCGGGAAACGGGCGGACGAACATTGTCATCCAGACCGTTTTGCTGGACGGCTACAACGGCGTGCCGACAACCGGTGCCAACAGCGGCAATCCCGAAGTTTCACTGGACATCGAAATGGCGATGGCCATGGCACCGGGGTTGGCTAAAATTGTCGTCTTTGAAAGCAACCCTAATAATGTCATTCCGAATGATGTTTTAAACACGATGTTGGCCAGCAGCAACACGGTGAAAAATTTGAGCAGTTCCTGGGGCTGGAGCGGCGGGCCAAGCATAACGACGGACAACATCTTCAAAAGCATGCAGGCGGTGGGGCAGTCGTTTTTCAACGCATCCGGCGACAGCGACGCTTTTACGGCTGGCGCAAGTTCTGTCAACGGCGTTGACAACACCTCGTTGTATAATGCGCCGTCGAGCAGCCCTTACATCACGCAGGTGGGCGGAACGACTTTGACGACCGCCACTGGCAGTTCCTATTCGTCGGAAACGGTTTGGAATTGGGGTCTCGACCAGGGCAGCTATGTCGGCAGCAGTGGCGGCATCAGCAGCTATTATTCAATTCCAAGCTGGCAGACGACCGTCAAGAATATGGCAGGCAGAGGAGGCTCGACCAGTTTTCGGAATATTCCCGATGTGGCGCTGACGGCGGACAATGTCTTTGTTGATTATGGCAATGGCAGCACCGGTGTATTTGGCGGCACGAGTTGCGCCGCGCCGTTGTGGGCGGGCTTCACCGCGCTGGTCAATCAACAGGCCGCGGCCAACGGAATAGCGGCGGTGGGCTTTATCAATCCCGCCATTTACAGCCTTGCCGCCGGAGCGAACTATGCCGGTTGTTTTCACGATGTCACGACCGGCGACAATACCTGGCCCAGCAGTCCGAATTTGTTTTACGCCACGAACGGTTATGACCTTTGCACGGGGCTGGGAACACCCAATGGACAAAATTTGATCAACGCGCTCGCCGGTTCGACCGATCCTCTGGGCGTCACGCCATTGACGGGATTCGCGGCGAGCGGCGTGGCTGGCGGACCGTTTGGTGGCGCGCCGCAAAATTTCACGCTGACCAATTCCGGCGCGTCCGCACTGAACTGGAGCCTGATCAATACCTCGTCGTGGCTCAACTTTTCGCCTGGCAGCGGCACGCTCGCGGGCGGCCAGCAAACCAGCGTCACGGCCAGTTTAACGTCGGCGGCCAACAGCCTGGCGGTGGAAAGCTACTCTGCCAACGTGTGGTTCACCAATCAAGCAACCCGCATTGCCCAGCTCCGTCAGTTCACGCTGCAAGTCCTGCCGCCGCTGGCCGTTTCGCCAACGAACGGTTTCAACTCCGCCGGTTTGGTCGGCGGACCGTTCAGCATCACTTCGCAAAATTTCCTGTTGAGCAACATAGGTTCGGCCTCGTTGGACTGGAGCGTCCTCAACACTTCGTCCTGGCTGAACGCTTCGCCCACAGACGGAACATTGTCAGCCGGAGGACAAACCACGTTGACGGCCAGCCTGACTTCCGCAGCCAACAGTCTGGCTGCGGGGACTTACACGGCCAGGCTGGTGTTCACCAACCAGAACGGCTGGACGGTCGGCCTGCCGTTCACTTTGCGGATTGGGCCGCTGGTTCAAAACGGCGGCTTCGAGACCGGTGACTTTACCGGCTGGACGTTATCTGGAAACACCGCTTACACCTCGGTCACCAGCGGCAATTCGCGATTCGTTCATTCGGGTACATACGGCGCGGCACTCGGCCCTTCTGGTTCGCTGGGTTATCTTTCCCAATCCCTGCCGACTTTGGCCGGACAGAACTATTTGCTCTCGCTCTGGCTGGACAGTCCAAACAGATCCCCCAATACACCCAATGAATTCAGCGTCTCCTGGAATGGAAACACGCTTTTCGATCAAGTCAACATTGGCGGGATCGGGTGGACCAATTTGCAATTTATCGTCACGGCCACCGGCCCCAGCACGGTTCTCCAGCTCGGATTCCGGGATGACCCTTATTACCTCGGCCTTGATGACATCAGCGTAACGCCGGTTCCAGTGCCGGCGTTCAAGGCGACAACCATAACTTCCAGCACTTTCAATCTTACCTGGGCAACAATGACGGGTCTGGTTTATCAGGTGCAATACAAGACCAATTTGCTTCAGCCCAACTGGATTAATCTGGGCAAACCACTCGTTTCCACTACCAATTCTTTGACCATATCCGACACCAATGCCATCAAGACTTCTCCGCAACGGTTTTACCACCTGATGTTGTTGCCGTGAAGGCTGCCGGTCGCCACGTACACGCTCGGCACCAACGGGGTCTGGCAGTTCACCGATGCTCAGGTCACCAACTTCCCGCAGCGGTTTTACCGGTTTGAGCTTGCGCCATCATTCGCCGTTCTCGTCTCCAGGAAACCAACGTAGGCGTGGGCTGAACCTGGCGGCCACGAGGATTTCGGGCCTCCTCAATTTCAACAATGCGGAATTTGACTTTGGCCGCCAACCAAGCATAATTTAGGCTGTAAATTCATGTGGTTTTTGCTTAATTGTAGGACACGGCTTGCTTGGGCAACCGCCTGTGCGTATCAGGAAAAGACCGCACTGGTAAATTCCACCCGTTTGCAACTGCCGATTTATTCCAGACGCCGTTGTTTGCCGAGATTCCAGTCGCTGTTGGCGATGACCGGCATGGGTGTGGTGATATGCTTCGGCACGATCTTTTCGAGCGTCGCGGCGGGGATGCAGACGCTGCACGGCCACGTGCCGCCGGTTGTGGCGCGCTGGCACCTGCAACCGACGGGCCGCCTGGCTGAAACCAGACATTTGCGTCTGGCCATCGGCCTGCCATTGCGGAACCCGGCGGCGCTTGACGATTTTCTTCAGCAACTTTACGACCCGGCCAGCCCCAATTTTCACCAATATTTGACGCCGGAGCAATTCACAGAACAGTTCGGTCCGACGGAACAGGATTATCAGACTGTCATCGCCTTCGCGCAGGCCAACGGCTTGAGGGTGACGGGCACACATCCCAACCGGATGTTGCTGGACGTGGACGGGACGGTGGCGGATGTTGAAAAGGCTTTGCACGTGACGATGCGCACGTACCTGCATCCGAAGGAGAATCGCACGTTTTATGCGCCGGACGTCGAGCCGTCAGTCGAATCAGGAATTCCGATATTGCACATCAGTGGGTTGGATAATTATGCACTGCCGCGTCCGAAAATCGTGAAAAAAATGCGCCTGGACAATTTGACAAATGCAGTGCCTCAATCCGGTTCGGGGCCGGAGGGCTCCTACCTGGGAAATGATTTCAGGCAGGCTTACCTTCCGGGCGTCTCATTGACCGGCGCGGGACAAATCGTGGGTCTTCTCGAATTTGACGGTTATTATTCCAACGACATCGCCGCCTACGAAAATATAAGCGGCTTGCCGGGCGTGACGCTGACCAATGTGTTGATTGATGAATTCAGTGGCAATCCCGACGGCGGCAACATTGAAGTGGCGTTGGACATTGACGTTGCCATGGCGATGGCGCCCGGGTTGTCCCAAATCATCGTCTATGAAGCACCCAACCCCAGTCCGTGGCCGGATATCCTCAGCCGCATGGCCGACGATAATCTCGCCAAGCAACTCAGTTGTTCCTGGGGCGGCGGTCCACCCGATCCGACCGCCGAGGAGTTTTTCCAAAAGATGGCGGCGCAGGGACAATCTTTCTTCAATGCGTCAGGGGATTATGATGCGTTCACCTCGGATATTTCTTTTCCGTCAGAAAGCACCAACACCACACAAGTCGGCGGGACAACTTTGACGACAACCGGTCCGGGGGGCGCGCGGGTTTTGGAAACCACTTGGAGCTGGGGCGGCGGCATTGGCAGCAGCGGCGGCGTCAGTACAGATTATTCAATTCCAGTCTGGCAACAGGGCCTTGACATGACGGCCAATCAAGGCTCGACCACGTTCCGTAACATTCCGGACGTGGCTTGGACAGCCGACAACGTTTTCATCGTGGCGGATAACGGCAACCAGTACGTGGTTGCCGGCACGAGTGTGGCGGCGCCATTATGGGCGGGTTTTACCGCGCTGGTTAATCAACAGGCTGTCGCCCGCGGAAAAACAACCGTCGGATTCATCAATCCGGCAATTTATTCCCTTGGCAAGGGAACCAGTTATCTTTCCGACTTCGACGACATCGTGACCGGCAACAATTTTTGGTACCTTAGCACGAATCAATTTTCCGCCGTTCCCGGCTACGATCTTTGCACCGGATGGGGCACCCCTGCCGGAGAGAATCTGATTGATGCCTTGGCGACCGTGTCGGACGGTCTGGAGGTCGCGCCCGGGAGAGGTTTCGTTGCCAGCGGCCCCGTGGGCGGCGCGTTCACTGTCGGCTCGCAGAATTTTTCACTGACCAACTCCGGCGCGGTTCCGCTGGAGTGGTCGCTCATCAACACATCGCTCTGGCTGGTGGCTTCCGCAACCCATGGCACATTGACGCCCTGCGAACCGGCTGACCATGTCGTGATGGACCTGAACGCGGCGCACCGCCCAGGCCGACGAAGACACCACCCGTCTGAACCGGCAACCAAAGTCGTGATGAGCCTGAACGCGGCGGCCTATAATTTGTCCCCTGGGGTTTACACTGCCAACGTGTTGTTCACGAACAAAACCAGCCATGCCGTGCGCACCCGCCAATTCGTGTTGTTGGTAGGACAACAAATGATCCAAAACGGCGGATTTGAGTACGGTACTTTGTCCTACTGGATGCAAACCGGCCCGCCTTACAGTTATTATTACAATTATGTTGACGACGGTTCCTTTTCCGGAATCTCGCCGCATAGCGGCAACTATTTGGCTGTATTGGGAGTGTACGGTGAGCTTGGGTATTTTTCCCAAACCTTGTCCACGGTCTCCAATCAGGCTTATTTGATTTCCCTGTGGCTCAACAACCCGACGAATGTTTTTTTAACCTCCGGCGGGCAGGTCACCAGCAATACGCCCAACGAATTCAGCGTTTCGTGGAACGGAACCACGCTTTTTGACCAGGTCGACATCGACCCCATCGGCTGGACTAATATGGTGTTCATTGTTACCGCCACCAATTCCAGTAGTGTCCTCCAATTTGGAGCACGGGCGGACCCGTGGTATCTCGGCTTGGATGACGTCAATATCTGGCCGATTCCCAATCTGTTCATCCATTCCGTGGTCGAAACCAACGGCCACAACCTCGTGCTCAGTTGGAATTCACTGTCGAACATTGCTTATCAGGTGCAATACTCGACCGACCTGACCAAAACCAACTGGGTGATTTTGAGCACGAATACCGCCACCGGTCCGGTCATGACGTGCACCAACGCCTATGGCTCGGATCCGTGGCGGTTCTATCGCATCCGCCGGTTGCCGTAAAGCCTCGCCGTCCTTGCCCGCCGGGACGGATGCGATAGCATGAACGCGTGACCGGTTTGCCCCAGCGCGTTGCCCGGAACATACTTGACCGCCGGCTGCTCCGGCGCGGACAGGCGGTTCTGGTGGCCGTCTCCGGAGGCTTGGATTCCATGGTGCTCCTGCACCTCCTCCACGAACTCTCGGCCCGGCAGCAGTGGCAACTGACGGTCGCGCATTTCAATCACCGGTTGCGCGGACGCAGCAGCGACGCCGACGAAAAACTTGTCGGTAAAACCGCCGCGGCGATGGGATTGTCCGCGGTTGTTGGACGCGCTGACGTGAAGCGGTTCACGGGAAAATCAAAACTGTCAATCGAAATGGCCGCGCGAAAATTGCGTCATGAATTTTTCACGCGCGCTGCAAAACAACGCGGCATCCCCACCGTGGTTCTGGCGCATCACGCCGATGACCAGGTGGAATTGTTCTTCCTGCGCCTGTTGCGCGGCGCAGGCGGCGAAGGGTTGGCGGGAATGAAATGGTCCGCGCCATCGCCCGTGGACGGTGCCCTCACGCTGGTCCGCCCGCTGCTGGATGTGACCAAGGCGGAACTGCGTGAATTCGCGCGCGAAAACAAAATCCGTTTTCGCGAGGACGCAACCAACGCCCTGCTCGCCGCGCCGCGCAATCGCATCCGTAACGAGTTGCTGCCGCTGCTGCGTAAAAAATACCAGCCCGGGCTGGCCAAAACCGTTTTGCGGCTGATGGGCATCGCCGGTGCGGAAGCCGAATTTGTCAGCCAAACAGCCCGGCGGTGGCTGAAAGAAACTGGTAGGAACGGCCCGCCGGGCCGTCCGCGGACGCCGCGGCGCGGCGTCCCTGCCTTTGCCAACTTGCCGGTGGCTGTTCAGCGGAAGGTTTTACAGATCGGACTCGCCGAAACCGGTGTGATTTCGGAATTCGAATTGGTTGAACAGCTTCGCGAAGCGCCGGGAAAATTCGTCAGCGTCGGTTCGAATTTGTCAGCGGCGCGTGACGGAGCGGGGCGGATTGAACTGCGGAGTCCGTCTGCCCCGGCGTTCAATGCATCCGAACTGAAATTGAAATTGCAGGGCCGAAGCGGGCAGGCGGGTTTTGGTGGACTGAAATTTCGCTGGGCGGTGAGAAGTTTCAGCGGCTTGCGGGGACGCTCGCCCCACCCGGCTGAATTTTTTGACGCGGACAAGATCGGCGGACAAATCATGTTGCGCCACTGGCGTCCGGGGGACCGTTTCCAACCGATTGGCTCGAAGTCGGCGGTGAAGCTTCAGGATTGGTTCGTGAACCAAAAAGTTCCGCGTGCCCGCCGCCACCAACTGGTTGTCGCCGCCACCGAATCCGGTGGGATTTTTTGGATTGAGGGCCTGCGGATTGGCGAGCATTTCAAACTGACGGCGCAGACGAAGCGCCGTTTGACCTGGCGCTGGCAAGGCATCGAAATGAAGAAAAGGCGATGAATTTGATTATTTTTGCGCAATATCCGACGGAGTGAAAGTGCTTTACACTGTGGATGTGAACCGCTAACCTGCCGCCCTTGATTGAACATGGAAGCAAAGACGAAAACCATCGAAACGTTCAAGTTGCACGACGGCGACACGGGGTCGGCGGACGTGCAAATTGCGCTGCTCACACAGCGGATCAATCATTTGACTGAGCATTTGCAGAACCACAGCAAAGATCACAGCTCGCGCCGCGGTCTGTTGATGATGGTCGGCCAGCGCCGGCGCCTGCTGGAGTATCTGCGAAACAACAACTTGAACCGTTATCAGGCGGTCACGAAGAAATTGAAATTGCGCCATTGAATTTTTTGCGGGGGCGCCGTGTTGCTTAAGCCGGCCGCCTTCCGCCATCGGACTCGGGCCAGTGAACGCGGACGGCTCGATTCCTTAACCAACCACATCGCGTATGAAAAATCCGTCATCCCTGGGTAATTTCATTCAGCTCCGAAAGCGTTCGGAGTTCACTGAAGTTCCTCCGGCGGTGACGGGCAGGAATAGTTATGCCAGAAAAAATCACCGCCCAGGTGGGCGACAAACAAGTCATCATTGAAACCGGAGAACTCGCCAAACAGGCGGATGGCGCGGTAACCGTCCAGCTCGGCGATACCATCGTCATCGTGGCCGCCGTGGCCGCAACCAAAGCCAAGGAAGGCCAGGACTTTTTCCCGCTGACCGTGGATTATCGCGAGAAGGCGGCGGCCGCGGGCCGGTTCCCCGGCGGTTACTTCAAACGCGAAGGCCGCCCCACTGAAAAGGAAATCCTCACCTCGCGCATGATTGACCGCCCCATCCGACCGCTCTTTCCCCGCGGCTGGTTCAACGAGGTGCAGGTGCAAAGCATCCTGCTCAGTGCCGACGGCGAGAATGATCCCGACATGCTGAGTATTGTGGGCGCGTCCGCTGCGCTCACGGTCAGCGATATTCCGTGGGCCGGGCCGCTCGGCGCAGTGCGCGTCGGTCGCGCCAACGGCAAATTCATTGCCAACCCCACCCACGAGCAAATGACGGGAAGTGACCTCGACCTCGTCTATGTCGGCAACGAAACCGAGCTGGCCATGTTCGAAGGCTCGGCCAAGGAAGTCAGCGAAGCCGACTTTAACGCCGCGTTGAAATTCGGGTACGAAGCCATCCAGCCGCTGATTGCGGCGCAAAAGGAACTGGCGCAACGTGTCGGTGCCAAAAAACGCGAAATACAAACGTTCATCGTATCGGACGAAATTTTGACCGAGGCGAAATCACTGGTGGGCGACCGGATTGTGGCCGCGCTGCTCACACACGGCAAACTCGCGCGTGAAACCGCCGTCAGCGCGCTTACGGAGGAAGTGGGCAAAAAGCTCGTGGAAAAATTCGGCGCGGAGAAAGTCACCGATTTCGTCATCAGGGAAACGTTTTATTGCATTCAAAAGGAGGCCGTGCGCGGGCTGATTATGAAGGACGACAAGCGCCTCGATGGCCGGGCGCTGGACGCCGTCCGTCCGATTTCGTGTGTCGTCGGCTTGTTGCCGCGGGCGCATGGCTCGGCCCTGTTCAGCCGCGGCGAAACGCAGGCGCTCACGCTGACGACCCTCGGCACCGGCGAGGACGTGCAGGAATTCGACGCCTACACCGGCGGCGACACGGAAAAGAAATTCATGCTGCACTATAACTTCCCGAATTTCTCCGTGGGCGAAACCGGCCGCATTGCCGGGCCGGGCCGGCGCGAGATCGGGCACGGCGCGCTCGCCGAGCGTTCCATCGAACCGATGCTGCCGCTGGAGAATTATCCCTACTCGGTCCGCGTCACGAGCGAAATCATGGAATCAAACGGCTCCACGTCCATGGCCACCGTATGCGGCGGTTCGCTGGCGTTGATGGACGCGGGCGTGCCGCTGGTGCGGCCGGTCGCCGGCATCAGCATCGGCCTGTGCACCGAATACGGCGCCGACAACCAAATCGCCCGTTACAAACTGCTCACCGATATCCTCGGCGCGGAAGACGCGTTCTGCGACATGGACTGCAAAATCGCCGGCACCGAAAAGGGCATCACCGGTTTCCAATTGGATCTCAAGCTCCGCGGCATTCCGCATCAGGTGATGACCGAAGCTGTGGAGAAGGCGCGCGTGGCCCGCCTGCTCATTCTCGGAGAAATGACCAGGGTAATTGCCGAACCGCGCAAGGAAATCAGCAAATACGCCCCGCGCATTGAAACCCTCAAGATCAATCCGGAGAAAATCGGGTTGCTCATCGGCCCCGGCGGCAAGAACATCAAGAAACTCGTTGATGAATCCGGCTGCGAAATTGACATCGAAGACGACGGCACGGTGAACATCTTCTCCGTCTCAGCGGAGGGTATGAAGATTGCCCGTGACGCGATTATGGGCATGACCGCCGAAGCCGAACCGGGAAAGATTTATCGCGGGAAAGTCGTCACCATCAAGGAATTCGGCGCGTTCGTCGAATTCCTGCCCGGCAAGGATGGCCTCGTGCACATCAGCGAACTCGCCAACTTCCGTGTCAAAAAGACCGAGGACATTGTCAAGGTCGGCGACGAAATCACCGTCAAGTGCCTGGGCGTGGATGAGAAAGGCCGCGTGCGATTGTCGCGCAAGGCCGCCATGGCCGAGCGTGATGCCGAGATGGCCGGAAGAGCGGATAAAGAATGACCGCGATTTGAAATTACTGGCGCGAACGGAACCCGTTCGCGCTCGGACCCAGCGACACAAATAGCACCTGATCTTGCTCGTGGTCGAGCAACGGCTGAAGTTCAGCTTTCAATTTTGCCAGGCGCAAGTCGTCCAGCGGGCATTCGAAAACCGAGTATTGCAGCCGCACGCCAAAACCTTCCAACGAGCGTGCCACTTTCCGCAACCGTTTCGGGTCGCTGATGTCGTAGCTGACGAGACAACGAATCCGGCTCATGGCTCACTGCGCGAATCGCCAATAATCAATGGCCAATGGCCGAGGACCGAGGGCAGATGGACAATTACCGATGGCCGGTGTGTGCGGTTGCGTTTGGCTATTGGCTTCATTGGCTATCGGCTATTCATAAGACGCCGGGCTATTCTTCCTCTGGCTCGCCGCGCGCGGCGCGGGCTTCAGGCGAATTGAAAAGCGGAGGTGTCGGCTTCAGGCTGCGCAGGAAGTTGAGTCGGAGATCATGCGCCTTCTCCGCCGCTTCGCGTTTTTCCTTCACTTCGCCGGTCAGGTGCCGCTTCCCTTGCACGGGTGAGCTCTCGATTGAGGCCGTCCACGCGGTGAGTTGTTTGGCGCATGACTCGGCCAACGCGCGAATCTCTTGGAACCGTCGTAGAATGGGTTTCAACTTCGGACGGTCCCTGACTACCGCCATCATCGAACGCACCTCACCTGCGGAACCGCGCGAGATGGCGAGGAAGGCATTCAATTCATTCGTGGTCACGCGCTCGAAACCTTCGGCGATGTTATTTGAAACCGAGAGCGCAGCGCAGTCGAGCTGGTTGCGGTAGCCGGGCGTGAGCGGCATTTGCGGTTCTTCCAACAAATCAAGCACCCGATTGTAAAGCCGCGCGGCCTCCTGCCAGACCGGCAGGTCCTCAAACTTCTGATATTTTGGCATGATATAGGTCCTTTCTTGGTTGGTTTGCGTTCAAAAATAGCCAATCGCTGATAGCCAATAGCCAATCATCGCGTGACAAAGCCGTGATAAGTCAGCGCCTCGCCGCGGACAAAACGCCACAATTGCCGCGCCTGCACCTCCAGCATCCGGCGATACGCCATTTTGTAACTGAATTCCGGATGGCTAACCTCGGCGAATCGCCAATGACCAGCGCCTGCGGCAACGCCATTCGGCGAATGACTAATTTTAATAGCCGATAGCCTGCGTCTCCGGCGAATGACCCGCTTCTCAACTGGCTATTGGTCATTGGTAATTGGCGATTCGGCGAAGCCGCAGGACCGATCGTTTTCATATCCACGTTTCCCGTTTGAAGTTGTGGGCCGATGCTACGCCTCTTGGCTGGCAACAGCAACCGTGATTTTGCCGGCAAAACACAACAAATCCCCTCCCTGCTGGCGGAAACCCATTGTCTGGAGTAGCCTTTTGCGCGGGTGAGAAAAAGAATTTTACGAATTGTCATCGCAGTTCTTATTCTGCTGCTGGCCTTGACCGTCGTCGCAATTGTCTTTCCGCAAAAGTTTTTGTGCGTAGACAGCGGGCGGGTGCAGGCGGACGCGATGGTGGTTCTCGGCGGCGGTTCGGCTGAGCGGCCGGAGCGCGCGGCGAAGCTGTTCAAGGACCACGCTGCGCCGCGCATCCTCGTCAGCGGTCGGGGCGATTGCGAAGTCAACCGGCAGTTGTTGATCGAGGACGGTGTACCGGCAAAGGCGATTGAAATGGAAACCCAATCGCACACGACCCGGGAAAATGCGCAATTCACCGTCAAACTGCTCCGGGAACAAAAACTGCGCCGCGTCATTCTGGTCACGTCGTGGTATCATTCGCGGCGGGCGCTGGTGTGTTTCCGGCATTATGCGCCGGAGATAAAATTTTATTCGCGCCCGTCGTATGTGGCCTACGCGCGCACCGACTGGTCGGGCCGGCGCTTTGCGCGGCGCGTTTATTTGGAATACCCGAAACTGTTTGGCTACTGGATCGGGTACGGGGTCTGCCCGTTCTAAATCAGGACGTTGTTACTTTGTGACGGTGATGTGGCCGGAAAAGCGGCGCCTTTACGAGGTGCCGCTGCAGTTTTGAAATTGGTCGCGGGGGGTGGATTTGAACCAGCGACCTTCAGGTTATTTGCCACATGGGACGGCGTGACCATACCTGGCGGGAAATCCGCATGGGGAGAAGTCACAAGGGGGCGAGGACAAGGAATTGGAACTCCGGGGTACTCCGTTTGCGAACCCGCGCCACAATGCGCAGTCTATGACTTGGGGCAAGCCAGTCTTTCGGCTTACGGTTTGCCCGGCAGGGAGGCCTGGTGTTCGGCGACGGTTGCCGCCATGGTGTTAACGCTCTGAAGAATCTGACGCGCGGCTTCGGGATCGGCAATCTTGAGTCCATACGCCTTGTCAAGAGCTACCACCAATTGAAGAGCGTCCACTGAATCCAAACCAACACTGCCGGGACCAAACAATGGCTGATCATCGCCGATTTCTTCCGGGCTGATTTGGAGCATGAGGTTCTCGACCATCAACCGTTTGATGTCCTGTTTGATCGCTGTTGTGATATCCATTACAAAATACCAGCATCCAATCTGGGGAAAAATCCTGCGATATAGCCGGCTTTAACACAAGCCCAAAAGCAGCCTTGCAACGGAGTTTGAAGTTGTGCTTTTAACCCGGCGCAGAGTTAGACTGCACGGCCGTCTTTTGGTTTTTCCACCAACGATTCGAGCCGTTTTGCAGCTCGATCCATGTCCGTCAATCCCTGGGACCGGGCGGAATCAGGCATCGGCGCCGCTCGCTCTGCCGGCGAAGGAGAATGATCCAAAATCCTGGGCGTCTCTGGGTAAGCGCGCCGCATCAACCGTCCGCCGCCAATCAGCCACCAAGCGACGACCAGGTTAAATGCCACGGGCAGAATGGCATTAATGATGTCACTTTTATCAGCAGTCTCGATTACTCTCAAGTCCAGCATCGGTGGCACGGCGCTTAAACCGAAATAGAGAAAAACCAGCCCTAGAAGACGAACCGCCAGGCCGAAGATGTCCTTGGATATATCTCTCGGTTTCATGTCGTGCCGAATCTGTGCGCGCGTGAGTTGGATGCGTTCACCATTGGCGGCGAGTTTAAAAGGTAACGCTGGCTTGTTCAAGCGCCTTCCCTCCTTGTGAGCAAAAAAACAAGTGCAATCAGGTCGTGGGCGGTTCTCCGCCAATGATTATTTCGTCTTAGACACGCCTGACCGGATCAGCTATTGATTGGTCCCATGTTTTTTGGCCCGAGCTTTGGCAGGTCGGTTCGTCTAAACCAAAACGCGAGCCGGTCCGTCTTGCTTGTTTTATTGGTTCTCCTGGCCCTTCCTTCAACGAGCATTGCGCTTCCCAGACGGCTGGTCCTGGGACTGGATGGAATTGCCTACCGTGACATGCAAGCCCTGCAGGAAGGGGTCACTGGCACGAATATTTTTGGAAAACAGTTTCGTCGTCAGGCTTTCAGTTCCAGTGAAGGATACTTTCCGGTCAGCCGTTTGGTTTCGACGTTTCCGTCCACGAGCGACGTCGCGTGGACCGACATTTTCGGCGACCGCCCGCTGCCCGGTTATCAACGCACTTATTTCAGCGTGGCGGCGAATTCGCAAATCGCCATTAACGGCATCACCACCACTATGGAGCACGAAGCGCAAATGAACTGGGAGTTGGAGAACAATTTCCTTCGCACGGTGGGTTACGTTTATCCGGTTCACACGTACGAATATGAGATACACGAAATGATCAAAGGCTTTTGGAACGCCACGGACGACGATGGCAGCTTTTACGTCTATATTCGTGCCACGGATGACGCCCAGCACCTGGACCGCGACGTCTTCGCCATGCTCGGCCTGCTGGACAAGCAAATCCAGGAACTGCGCGCGCGATACCGCGCGCAGGAGGGACGTGACCTGCAAATCCTGATTCTCTCGGATCACGGGCACAATCACGCCGACTCCGTCAAACGCGTTCAGGTTGTGGCCTTTCTAAAAAAGGCCGGCTACCGGATTACCGAATCCCTTAAGAATCCAAAGGATGTTGTGCTGCCTACGACTGGAATCGAATCGTGGGTGGAAATCCACAATTCACCCGCCGAAACCGAAACGTTGATGCAACGGCTCACGCGTCTGAAGGGCGCGGAAATCGTGTCTGGCCGGGACCCGAACCAGCCCAATCGGTTCATGGTCATGGATTCCAAGGGTGGGCGGGCCTTCATTGACTGGAATCCTGCAAAGAACGCCTACCGTTATTCAACCGAGCAGGGCGACCCGCTCGACTATCGTCCGGTGGCCGAGGCGCTCGCTCGAAGGAAGCTGCTGGACGCCGAAGGCTTTGCCACGGCTGATACCTGGATGCCGGCGACCATGACCAATCGCTATCCGCTGGCGCTGGAACGGATTGTCCATGGCCTCACGCGGGTTACTCTCAATCCCGCGACTATTCTCATTAGCTTGGAAAATGATTACGTTCACTGCGGCTGGCTGATCCAAAAAGGCGCGGACCTGTCAACCTTCAGCAGCACTCATGGCAGCTTGGACAACCTCAACTCGGACGGCATTGTGTTAAGCAATTTTACGCCCACCCGGGACACTTCGAGCGACCGGGCAGCCGGACTCTTTGATGATTTTCCCGGCCTGCGCAATTTTCGCGCCGAGGAAAGTGGCGCTGAGCTGGTTGCCAGAAATGAACAAGCCCTGATACGAATCGCGCACGAACCGTTCGATCGGGACTACACGCTGCTACCGGACAATGAGGTTTTCCTCCGGGTCTGGTCGCCGCGATTCTCTCATTTGGACCTCCAGACTCCAATCGAGGCAATAGTTGAAAAAGTCCGGCATTTCTCGAACGCGCAGAATCCTCGTGGAGTTTTTAAACCGGCGCCCGCCCTCGGACGGCACCTGACCTTCAATCGTCCCATTTCCTTTCCGGACAAGTGCGCCTACGAAAGAATCTATGCTCTGCCTCCCGATTTGATTCTGAAGCCGCAAACGGAGTACCGGATGTCGGGGTGGATTCGCGATCAGAACAAAAGCATCAGCCTCTTTGAATTCACCTTTTACACCGACACCCGTGGCCGGCCGGCAGCTTACTGAAAGAACTCCTTTTTGTCAGGTGGCCGCGAGGCTGCCGCCTTTGAAGGAAATTTACGGTTCAGTGGCCGCAAAGACTTTTCCCTTTTGAGCGCAAATCATCTGCGCGACGTAGCGGCCGGAAAGTGCGGCTGACGGCAGCCCGCCCCCGGCCACCACCCAGTGGCCGGCCATGTAGAAATCCTTAAGTCCCGGCAGCGTGTAAGGGATGCGGCGGCCCAGAATGCGCGGCGTCGGCAGCCAGCCTTCGTAACTGCCCTGCCAGTTGCCCGTGTAACGCACAAAGGTGGCCGGCGTCGCAATGTCGGAACGATCCAGGTGTTGGGCCAGCCCCGGAAAACGTTTGTCGAGGATGGCGATGATTTCCTGAACGACTCTTTTCTTTTCCGCTCGATAGCGTTGAGGATCGTTCCTTTTCAAGCCAGTCCAGTACTCGTAGCTGGCCGACACTCTGACGGTCATGACGGTGGTGCCTTCCGGGCAGAGCGCCGAATCTGAACCAAACGTCTCCACTTCTAAACGGTCGGGCTGCATTTGATCGTCCACGCGCAGCGGCTGAGTCAAGGGCAGATTGAGTGTGTGCGGCGCATCCGGAAATATTTTTTTAATCCCCAGCGAGACCTGGATAATGGCAGGGAAAAGTTGACAATGTTCGTACAGGTAGCGGATTTTCTTATCCACAAACCGGCCGTCCAACATTTTGAAAATCGTCGTATGCCCGTCCGCGCAGGAAACGACGGTCGAGGCGGGGACGACGGTTCCGTCGGCGCAGCGCACGCCGGTGGCGCGATTGTTCTCGACGATGACCGAGGCCACTCTGGCTTTATACCGCACGGTTCCGCCCAGCCGGGTGTACCGGTCCGCAATCGCCATCGCAAAATCCCACGAGCCGCCGGCGACGAAGCCAGTGTTGTTCCGAGTCCGGAAGGCCAGGACCATCACGAGCACCAGCGCCGACATGTGTTCGTTGCTGGCGATGGCCTTCAACGCTTCGCGGAGGAAATCGTTTTTGTAGCGGGCCAAGTAGGTAGTGATCGGCAGGTTCTTCCATCGCAAGATGACGGGCAGCATCGGCAGGTAACGGAGTCCCAATCTCATTTTCTGACGATGCGTCATCAATTCCAAAGGATCCAAGGGCGGCTCCAACGGAGCACAGCGGCGCGCCGCCCGCACCAGCTTGTCAATCAGGAGGCTGTCCTCGGGCCCAATGCGTTTGAACTCGCGCGCGATGGCGTCCAGGTCTGCGGGCACCGTGATGGCTTTGCCATCAGAGGCTTCGATCCGGATGATATCGTCGTGGAGGAAAACCTTTCGCCCGCCGATGGCGCCCAGTTCCTGCCAGATTTGGTGAAAAGCCGAGGAGGGATCCGTGCCAACCAGCCAGCGCAGGCAACCGTCAAAGACATACGGTCCCCGATGCCAGGCCGTGCATAATCCGCCCGGAAGCAGACCCGCCTCCAGAATCTCGGTCTGGATGCCGTTCATCTGCAGGTAGCAGCCGCAGGAGAGACCGGCAATGCCGGCGCCGATGATGATGACTTTTTCCTTCCCCGGAGCTGCCCCTGCGGATTCGGGCGCCGTCGGTGTGGCGCGAGGCTGGTCTTCGATCTGCATCGACTCAGTAGCCATCGAAATTGTTTTTGGCCGGTCCGGCATGGGCCATCCGGCGTTGGGAGAAGTTGATGACCCAGGAAGCAACGTTCGCCCTGGTCACAGGCAAAGGGACGCGGGAAATGATGGAAGGCAGGCTGTAAAAATCCCGATACATTTTTCGTACGTTTTGTTCCAACTCCGCCGGCGAGCCATAGGGCGGCTTGATGTAACAGAGCTGGCCCGGCCAGCGATCAATCTCCCGGCTGTTCGTAACCCGCCCTTCGCTTTGCAACCGATCATAGAGCGGCGTCCCTTTAACCGGCGTGAGGATGTTGAAGTAGGCGACCGGGACTTTGTGGTCCTGAAGAAAGTCCAGGGTGGCGCGAAATGCGCCCTCGGTCTCGCCATCCCAGCCAAAAATGAAATTCAAGGAATAGCTGATTCCGCGGCGGCGGAGATTGGCCAGCATTTCTCCGTAGCGGGAGGTTTTGTTGAACCGCTTGTTCATGCCTGCCAGCGTATCGGGGTTGATGCTCTCGATGCCGATGTTGACGTGCAAGAGACCGCTGCGCTGCGCCAGGTCCAAAAACTGCGCGTCATTGCACAGGTAGGACGACCAGAGCGCGGACCAACGCACCTTGAGCGGGATCAATGCCTCCATGAGTTCCAGTGAGTGACTCCGCTTGCCGCCAAAATTGCTGTCGCCGAAAAGAATGTTTCGCAAACGACAATGCCTGATTTCTTCGACAACTTCGGGCACCGGCCGGCAACGGTAACTCTCGCCCAGCAGAAAACGTTCGGAGCAAAATTCACATCGGAAGGGACAGCCCCGCGACGAAGTGACGACAAAGGTTTTAAATGGACCATATCGTCGCAAATCCAACAGTTCGTAGCGGGGCATGGGCAAGCCCACCAAGTCGGGCGGCAAGTCGGCCCGGTAAATCCTGTTCAGTCGTCCGTGAAGGGCATCCTCCAGCATCCGGCTCCAGATGCCCTCGGCTTCACCGATGCCAACCGCATCGCAATGTTCTCCCGCCTCCTCGGCGTGGAAAAACGTGTGGGGCCCGCCCAGGATCACCGGCACGCCGCGCCGACGGAACTCGTCGGCGATGTCATAGGCGCGGTAGGAGTTAAGGGTCCAGGTGGTGATGGCGACCAGGTCGGCGTGGCAATCAAAATCAATCGGTTCCAGTTGCTCGTCGAGGAGTTTGATTTCCCAGTGCGCCGGGGTCAGGGCCGCCAGATAAGGAAGGGTCAACGGCACCACTTGGCGGCGGCGGACCTTGAACACCGTGCGATCCGCATTGGAACGGTAAAACGACGGCTGGATGATTAAAAGCCGAGCCATATCAGGACCATCGGGAGGCGAAGCCCGTGGAGATGCACGATCTTTTGATCCGATATTTCATCGTCACCACGTTACCTGTCATAGAATCCCACCGTCAACTTTGAGGGTGGAACCGGTTATGTAGCTGGCTTCGGTACTCGCCAGAAAACGGACCGATGCCGCCACTTCTTCGGGCCGGCCAAATCGGCGCATGGGAATTCTCATCTGAGCGGCCTTTCTTTCCTCTCCGGCCAGAGCGGCCAGCGCCCCGGTTTCCACGAAGCCGGGACAGACGACGTTCACGGTGATGCCGATGCGCGCCACTTCCTTGGCCAGCGACTGGGTCAGTGCGACAACTCCCGCCTTGGCTGCGGCGTAGTTGGCCTGTCCGGCCGGAGCCAGGAGCGCGCTCAAGGATGACAGGTTCACAATCCGGCCGGCGTGCTGGCCGATCATGGTCGGTAGCACGGCCTGACAGCCGTGAAAAACTCCGTCGAGGTTTGTTGCCAGAACACGTTCCCATGAATCCGGCGGCATGGTGGCCAGCAGGGAATCTTCGTGGCTGCCCGCGTTGTTGACCAGCACATCAATGCGGTTGTGGCGCGCCAAAATCTCGTTGACCGTCTGCTTCCATGATTCGGGAATGGTGACGTCCAGCGCGATGCAAAAGCACCGGTCGGGATTTTCCTGCGCCAGCTTCTCGGCGTTCTCACGTCGGGAGCGGACTCCGAGCCAGACGATGGTGGCGGGTGACTCCTGAAGGAAGGCGCGTGCGATGGCCTGGCCCAAACCGCCATTGGCTCCGGTAATCAGAATGACCCGCAAACTCATGACCGGATGTTGCCCGGGGACCCGCCTCCAGACAAATGAGAAATACCGGAATCCGCCCGCGCGAAGCGTGCTCCAATCGCCTGCTGATTGGAACCAACCAGGCTGACGTTAGCCGCCGCGAATCGCCTGTTCGCCACCGCATCACACGTCACCACGCATTGCCAGGCGGCTGCAGCCATCAAGCCTTCGCCCAGGATGCGCTTCGGGCTGACGCGCGGGCCGGTCCAATCACGCCACGCGGCAAGTTCCGGCGCATCCGCGCGCGGATTGTTTCCGATGCCGTCGCAGAGCAATTCTCCGGGAGAACTTTTGCCCAGTTGACCGCGCATGGCCCGGGCGGCCCGCATCCGGCTGTTTTGAGCAGAGTAAGTGTGCGCGTCGGTGATGGCGGTCAGTTCAACACCAGTCGACAGTTCCGGCTCACGGCACAAACATAAAGCCCCGGCGCCTCCGGTGATGACGGCCGAACGATCGAGATGCCAAAGCGCGTCCGCAAGTATCCAGTTGGTTTCTTCAGCCCCGATGACGAGGCACGCGTCCACACGATTCTCCTCCAGCCATTGAACGCCGAGGGATATTCCTTGCAGGAAGGAGGCCGGATCGCCCACCAGGGTGCTGGCCAGCGAAACATTCTCCAGGACCGCGGCGACATGACTGGCCGGGGCGGCGTAAACGGTTTCGGGGAACAGGAGCGGACTGGCGGTCGTCGGGTCCTTCAATGTCTCATCAAAAAACCGGCAGGAATAATTTACACAACCGGATTGAAGACAGACTACCAGGCCCAGGCGATATTTTGGATCATGGTTCGCACGCAATTTGGCCACGGCCTCGAGTGCGGCCGCTACGACGTAATGTGTGATCGGACTGGCGCGCCGCAGGCGTGGGTGCGCCAGAAATTCAGGACGTACGACCGGATTCGGCACCAGGCGCGCCCGGAGTGGTTTCTCCCAACCGGGGCGCTCCACGGGTTGAGTCGGCAGTGGTTCGCCCTTGTCCAGCGCCTCGCGCATGGAGGTGACGTTCCAACCAGCGGGCGATACCGCGCCCAATCCTGACACGAAAATCCGGCTCATGTCCACCTCCTCAAGATCAGAGTGGCGTTGACGCCGCCGAAGCCAAACGAGTTGGATAGGGCGACATTCACGCGCGCGTCCTGGGGTTGATGCACAACCGGGAACTTGCAAGCCGGGTCGGGAGTTTCAAACGCAATCTGTGGCGGCAACCATTGTTCGCGCAGGGTCATCAGGCAAATCACCGCCTCGACTGCGCCCGCGCCACCCAGGAGATGTCCGATGCTGGCTTTCGTGGAACTAACCGGGAGGGTCGCGGCTCGGCGGCCAGCCCAGTGGCAGATGGCGAGCGCTTCTGAACTGTCATTGAGCACCGTGCCCGTGCCGTGGGCGTTGATGTAGTCAATGTCATCAGGGACGACACCTGCGGTCGCACAGGCCTGCTTCATGACCGTCAACGTCGTATCGCCGTGCGGGTGAGGCTGGGTGAGATGGTGCTGGTCAATGGCCGTGCCGTAGCCGATGAGTTCTCCCAGGATGGGCGCGCCCCGCCGTCGCGCACTTTCAAGCGTTTCCAGGGCGACGACCGCCGCGCCTTCACCCAGCGCCAAGCCATCGCGCCGGGCATCGAACGGACGGCAGATGGTGGTTGAAAGCGCCTGCAAGGCGTTGAAGCCAGAAAACACAAGTTCGCTGAGCGCGTCATAACCGCCGGCAAGAATGCGTTCAGCCATGCCGTAACGAATCAGTTCCCAGGCATGACCGATGGCATTGCTGCCAGACGCGCAGGCATTCGAGATGATCGTGATCGGCCCATTGGAACCGAGGGCGTCGAGAATCATTCGCGCTTGGACCTGCGGTTGGTAGTGAACGGCCCGGGTGGGTTGGTGGCGATGGCTGCGCGGCCTTTGCACCGCCTGGCGAAAATACGCCTCGCCAAACGACATGCCGCCCGCCGTCGTGCCCAAAACCAGCGGCAGGTTCTCCGTGGATTTCCAGCCGGTCTGCTGCCACGCTTCGCAGGTTGCCAGCAACAGCAGGGAAGCGGCGCGGTCGAGCCTGGCAATTTGTCTGGCGTTGAGATGGGTCGGCGGCAGGGCCGTCGGCAAATCCACTTCCGCCGCACTCTTTGCCCGCTGGCGGCTGACATCAAACAACAACACGGGACGGAATGCCGTGCGTCCCGCGCGGAAGCCCTGCGCATTTGGCTTCCAGCCGACGCCCAAAGCCGTGACAATGCCCGCTCCGGTGATGACCACTCGCGGCGGCGCAGCGGGCGACGGTAAAAGGGGAAAAAGCATGGTACGATGATTGGAAACTAACACTGCGTCAACCAGACGCTTTGGAACCCGCAGCCGCAAACACTCCAGCCGTGCGCTCGTTCACGCCATTTTGTTGCACACCGCCTCTCTGCACATCCCGCATCTCGACGTCAAATCGCATCTGGCTCAACTTGGGTCAAAGGTAAAACACGCATGGTGGACGAGCAACGCAAAAGCTGCTCGCGGGAAAACTTCATGCGGATTTTATTTTCGCGCGAGGGGCGGTTTTGCCTCGATTCCCGGCGGCCGCTGACCCAAACTCGGCCCATGCCTGGACCAACGACCTGCATGGTGGTGATCCCCTGCTTCAACGAGGGCGGCAGCATTGCAGCCCTGGTCGCCGCCGTGCGCCGGCATCTCCCCCGCGTGACGGTGGTGAACGACGGCTCGACAGATGACACCCCAACCCTGGCCGCCCGTACGGGTGCGGTGGTCGTCAGCCACGAGCGAAACCTTGGCAAAGGCGCCGCACTCAGGACTGGCCTGTCGAGCGCGCAGAAACAGGGCTTTGAATGGGCGCTGACCCTCGATGGCGACGGCCAGCACGCGCCGGAGGACGTGCCTGCCTTGCTGCGATGCGCCGGGCAGACCGGGGCACGGCTGGTGATCGGCAACCGCATGCACAATGCGCGCGCCATCCCCTGGCTTCGTCGGCAGGTGAATCGGTGGATGAGCAGAAGATTGTCGCGCCTTGCCGGCAGGCCCCTGCCTGACACGCAATGTGGCTTGCGTCTCATGCACCTGGGAACCTGGGCGGCCCTGCCTCTCAAGACGGAACGCTTTGAAGTTGAATCCGAAACATTGATGGCCTTTCTCGCGGCAGGTCGGCGGGTCGAATTCGTCCCGATCCGGGTCATTCGCAGCAGTCGGAGAAGCCACATTCATCCCGTGGCTGATACATTACGCTGGTTTAAATGGTGGCGGCATTTCGGGCCGCGATCGGTACGGTCCGATTCAATGGGTACAGTTATCCCGACGTCCCTGCCGGTCGTAACCAAACCGAAATACTCAGTTAGCAAGATGTGACGGACACTCGCCGGGTCACTTGCTCGGATTCCAGATGTACTTGCCGGTTGTGTCAACGTAACCGTATCGGCCACCTGCCTTGACACTCGCCAGGCCGTCAACAAACGGGTCCGCATCGTCGTACTGTGGGTTAATCACGAATTTTCCGGTGGTGTCAATAAAGCCCCAGTGTTTCCCTTGTTTCACCGGTGCCAAACCGCCTGAAAACTCAGCGGCGCCGTCAAACTGGGGATTGATCACGAATTTTCCGGTCGAGTCAATGTAACCCCACTGCTTTCCTTGCCGCACCGGCGCCATGTTTTTGACAAAGGACCCGGCATCGTCGAACTGCGGATTGATGGTCAATTTTCCACTCTTGTCAACGAACCCCCATTGTTTACCTGACTTGACTGCCGCGAGCTCTTCAGAAAACGGCAGTGCCTTATCAAACTGCGGGTTGATGACAACTTTCCCGGTTTTATCAACGAAACCCCAACGGCCCATCTTGACAGGCGCAAGGCCCCCGCTGAACTTTCCGGCATCTTCAAACTGCGGATTGATGATGTATTTGCCGTTTGTATCGATGTAGCCGAAGCGACCGCCGCCATGGAATGGAGCGTAAGGTCTGGGATCGTAATAGGGATAGGGAGCGTAGGGACCTGGACCACCGCCGAGTTTAACCGCCGCCAGCCCTTCGCTGAAAATGTCAGCTTTATCGAACTGCGGATTGATTTGCATTTTCCCCGAAGCGTCCACGTAGCCCCACCGGCCCATCCGCACTGGAGCCAGGCCCGTCGCAAATCCTCCGGCCTTATCGAACTGCGGATTGATGACGGTCTGGCCGGATTTGTCAGTAAATCCCCAGCGACCATTTACAACAACGGGGTATAATGTCTGCGCGCCGACGTTAACCGGCGCCGCGTTCAGGATTGCAGCCGCGAACAGCATGTAGAACCAGGATTTTTTCATAATGTTTCAGGAATTGTTTTTCTCACATCGCACGGGAATCAAACATCGCCCCGCTTTCAATTCAACGGACGCATCCGAGTCTAATTTGCCGCGATATTGAGTCAAGTGATAAATCGGACACCACGCCCGCCACTTCCCGCTTGACTTCTTCACCGGCTGGATTAATAGCTTGCATAAGCGACCTAAATGACAAATCTTTCTTCCCGGCGAAGCCCAAAAACAGGTTTCGACCAATGAGAAATTCAATCCGGACCGTTGGCATCATCGGCAGCGGCCCGGCGGGCGCGACGCTCGCTTCACTCCTTGCGATGAAGGGCGTGGACGTCACCCTTTTCGACGATGGCCGCCGGCCCGATTTGATTGTCGGAGAGTCGCTCATTCCGGCGGTCGTGCCTGTGCTGCGGAAACTGGGCCTGGAAGAGCGCGCCGCGGCGATTTGCCAGTACAAGCCGGGCGTCACTTTCACCTTCGATGCGAATGAACGGGCCGAGTTTTGTTTCCAATCGCTCGCCCATTACGGAGGGCCGACCTATGCCTACAACGCCCCGCGCCCCGCGTTCGACCGGTTGTTCGACGAACGTGCCGATGAATTGGGCGTGAAGCGTGTGCGTGTGCGGGCGATGGTCGAGCGGGTAAATGGCGACGGTTTGCAGTTGTCTGAGGAGACGCTCACGCACGCTCCGTGGCTTCGGGGCCGGCAGCCGGATTTGCTCGTTGATTCCACGGGTCGCAGCCGCTTCTTTGCGCGCACCGTGGAAATTCCCGCCGAAGTCGGCCCGCGCAAAGACGTAGCCTACTTCGCTCATTACGAAGGATTCGATACGTGCCGGCCTGAAGGGCAGGTCATCATCGGCCGGTTGGCCGCCGGTTGGTGCTGGCGCATCCCCTTGCGCGACTGCCTTTCTGTCGGCGTGGTGATGAACAAAGACGATGCCGCTCAACTCGGCGCCACCCCTGAGGAGCGGCTCGAGGGCGCCATCGCCCGCGACCCTTTGCTGGCCGCCGCGGGCAAGCACCGCCGCCGCCTCACGGAGATCGCCACTTATACCAATTACCAACTGGTTTCCGAACGCGGCCACGGGCCGGGTTGGGTGATGACGGGCGATGCCTTTGGTTTTGTGGATCCGATGCTTTCGCCGGGCGTGTATCTGGCGCTGCATTCCGCGGAATTGCTCATCGAACTTCTGGACGATCTCCCGGCGTACTCGCGCGAAATGCGCAAGCTCCTCAAGGCTTGGATGGAACTCATCCAGTATTTTTACGATGGGCGCATCTTTGCCATGTATCATACCGGTATGGCATTCAAGCAGATGTTCCCCGGCAAAATCACCGGTTCGCTTCACCGCTTCTTCGACCGCGAAGTCGCCCTGATGGCTTCGGGGCTGGACATAACCTCGCGGTTTGGACACGGCATGCTGCAAATCATGTCACACCCCGCTTCCTGGAAAACCAATCCCGCAACACTGGCGATCCGATAAAACGAAGACACGTGGCAACGGTAAATCTATTTGGGTAAAAGCATCCCCATCAAAGTGATGATGGCTGTCAACAACCCGCGGGAAAAGGGCAGGCGGGCCGCAATGGGTCTGCCAGCTTGCGGAGAATTGGCAAAATCGAGCTTGCAACCGGAACGACGGTTCGCTTAAAAAAAGGCCGGATGCTTTACGAACGCTGGCAGAAGGTGGCTCGAGACAGGCGTAATGAGGTCGCTTTGCGCGATCTGGCTTCCGGACGGAGTTGGACGTTTGCGCAAATGGACCGCGAAGCCGAAACGCCGTTGCCGGACAACCCGGCGATGGTTTTTCCCCAGGGCCATTCACCCGAGTTCATCTTTTCCGTATTGCGGGCCTGGCGCCAGCGCAGGGTGGTTTGTCTCCTCGAATCGCATCACCAGCCGCTGACGGTTCCCCCTCCGCTCCCGCCCTGCTGTCATCTCAAGACCACACCGGCCACAACCGGTGTGCCGCGCGCCGTCGCCTTCACGGAGGAACAACTGGCCGCCGATGCCGAAAACATTGTGACCACGATGGGGCTGCGTCCGGACTGGCCCAACCTCGGCGTGATTTCGATGGCCTATTCTTACGGGTTTTCGAATCTGGTACTGCCGCTTCTGCTCCACGGCATCCCACTCTTCCTGGCGCCTGCGCCGTTGCCGGAAATATTGCGGGGCGCGGCCAAGGCCCACTGGGCTCTCACCGTGGCCGGCGTGCCGGCGTTGTGGCACGCCTGGCACAAGGCCGGCGTGATCCTGCGCAATGTGCGCCTGGCCATCTCGGCGGGTGCGCCGCTGCCATTGACGCTGGAGCGCGCGGTCTTCGAGGAACACGGCGTCAAGATTCACAACTTTTACGGCTCCGCCGAATGCGGCGGTATTGCCTACGACGCGGCGGCGACTCCGCGGGCGGACGAGACCTCCGTCGGCCGGCCAATAAAGAATGTAAAAGTGTCACTCAACCCGAGCGGGATGCTGGTGGTGCGGAGCCGGGCGGTGGGCAAAACCTATTGGCCGGAGCCGGAGGATACTCTGGGCAGGGGCGTCTTTCAGACCTGTGATCTTGCCGAACTCAAGGATGGGACGGTTTATCTGCGCGGTCGCACCAGCGATCACATCAATGTGGCTGGACGGAAAGTGTCTCCGGTCACCATCGAACAGGCGTTGCGGGAGCACGAAGCCGTCGCCGAGTGCCTGGTCTTCGGCGTGCCGAGCGGGAACGCGGACCGAATTGATCACATCGTGGCGTGTGTCACGGCCAACCGGCGCGGCACCAAGGACGAATTGAAACAGTTTTTGCTCCAGCGGCTTCCGAGCTGGCAGGTGCCGCGCGAATGGTGGTTTGTGGAATCTCTCGGGGCCAACGGGAATGGAAAGATTTCGCGCGCGCAGTGGCGGAAGGATTTTCTCGAAAATCGCGCGAGACAAAGTGTTGCGGTTTAACGAACCACTACGCCGGCACACAAAGCGTTCCCTTCTCCAACGTCACACCACTTTAAACTCGATTTGAGGTTGGCTGGGACAAACCTGAACCGTGGCGGACTTTTCCGCTGGAGGTCATGCTGATTTCGGCGACCAAATCGAGCGAAGTCGGCACCTTGTGGCTCGAAAGCTGGCGGCGGCAGAAGGCAAGAATGTCTTCGCTCGTGGTTGCGGAACTGCCGTTGCGCAATTGCACTTCGGCGCAAACTGCTTCACCCATTTGGGGATGCGGACGGGCGAAAACGCGCGAGCGCAGCACAGCCGGATGCTGGTCGAGCACGCCGGCTATTTCCTCCGGAAAAACTTTGTGGCCGGCCACCTGGATCACGGAAGAAGTCCGACCGTCCAGCACGATGAGCCCCCCGTTGTCGCGGTGCGCCAGATCACCGGTCAGAAACCAGCCGTCGCGCAACACTTCTTCCCGCGACCGGGGCGGATTCAAATAGCCGGAAAACATGCCGGGACCGCGCAGAGCGAGCTGCCCCGTTTCGCCCGCAGCCATCGGCTTCATCGTTTCATCCACAATCATCGCTTCGAAACCGGCTACCGGCCGGCCGATCGCTTCAGGATGCTCCGCCGCTTCTTTGATATTCATGATGGGCAATCCCACTTCAATGATGCCAAAGCCCTGGGATACCGGGACGTGATACCTCGCAAAAAAATCCCGCGCCATCTGCGGCTCAAGGCGGCTGGAAACGGACATCACCCGCTGAAGCGAAGGCGATAACGTGCGTCCCGAACTTTCGCTGGTCAACATACGTATGTGCATCGGGGTCACGTAAAGGAACGTGGCCTGATGCTTCGCGGCCGCATCCAGAATGCTCTCGGCCAGATAATCGGCGTTGACCACGACCGTGGCCCCGGCCTCAAGGTAAAGGATGATGGACACATAAAAGTGATAGGCCATCGGCAGCACCCAGAGGATTTTGTCCTCGCAGGTCAGACCCAGCCCGGAATTGGCGGCTTTTGTGCGTTCCAGCACGTCGCGATGCGTCAACACCACGCCCTTGGACTTGCCGGTTGTTCCCGAAGTGAACCGCACAAACGCGGCGTCCTTGATTCCCGGCGCGAGCGATTGTTGCGGGCCGTCCAGCCGTGTGAACCGCAAACCGTTGCCGCCCGGATTTTCCAGAGTGATGGTCTTGCCGACCTGGGCCGGGTTGCTGCCATCGTCAAGAATCACACACAAGGGCGCACGCGCCAGCATGTCCGACAATTCCGCCGGCTTCATCTGATGATGGATGGGCATGATCACCGCGCCGCATCCCAACGCCGCCAGCGCGCCGACGACAAATGCGCGTCCGTTGCGCGCCCGCACACCCACGCCCTGTCCATCGCGCACGCCCAGCCGGTCAAGCTGGACCCGCAGGGCTTCGACTTCGCGCCAGAGCGAGCGGTAATCCAGCGAACCGCCGGCGTCAATGATGGCCGTGCGATCAGGCCATTGACGGGCGGAGCGGGAAAGTGTTTCAAAAACATTCATTGTCATCTGCTAAATCTTAATCTTACTCTTCCTCTTAATCTTAATCCCGCCGTTCCCCACCAACCCGATACTCAATCGCTCCCTCATGAAGCCGGTCCGGCGAATTGCTCCGGATCAATCCGACGAGCAGGGAGACAATATCCTTGAGCAGCGTCTTGCCTTCATCCAATTCCGCCTCCGAAAACAGTTTTTTGATGAAGATAAGATCAAGACAACCGGCACATTCCAACCCGGAACCGCGGGCGATGTCAAAGAACTTGCACCGATCGGCTGACGTGAACCGTCCATTGCCTTCGGGAATATTCAGGACGATGGAAGTTCGCGCCCGGTCAAGCTGGTTGTGAACAGCGGCAGATTTGGGAAGGCGCTCCAAAACAGGCTCGGCCCATTGGGCAAAGGCGAGTGCCTTCTTGTAAGCGTCGAGTTTTTCGTGATCAAAATAGATTTTCATTGGCTGAATGAGATTAAGATTACGAGTAAGATTATGATTAAGATGGAGAAAGTTAAGAGCAAATATTTCCGAACCCAATCCCAATCTTAATCTTAATCTTAATCCTGCTCTTAATCTTGATCATCGAATCCAACTTTCATTTCTCCATCTGTTTCCGAACCAGTGCCACCGCGTCATCGAGCGGTCGGTCTGAGGCTTGGAAGGCAGCGGCGGTTCCGGCCGCCCAACCGGTGGCCAGCGCCGTGCCGATGACGCGGGCCGAAGTCATCGCTCCCGTTGTCGCGGAGAGACAGCGGCCAGCCACCAGCACATTGTCCAGTTCCACGGGGCGCAGACAGTCCAGAGGAATGTCATAATAGTCACGCTCGGCGAAGTAAGTCATTTCCGGTTTCGGACTGTTTGTCCAGCGTTCCATCGGCCAGCAACCGCGGGCAATTCCAAACGGAGACTTTCGCGTGTCCAACACGTCCTCGTCCGCCAGCCGGGCGCGTCCCAGAATGCGGCGGCCCGAACGGACGCCGAGTTGCGGAGCGACGGAATCCAGGTGCGCGTTGCGGCAGGAGGCGATGTTCTCGACCAGGAACCGCCGGAGCGGCTCCAGTAGCTCCCGGGCCTCGCGTTCCCAATCCGTGACCTGCTGCCAGAGTGCGCGGTCGGGGTTTGCGGGCAGCAGGCTGAGTTTGAGAGCGAGGCGGCCATGGGAACCGGTGCCGGGAACGAGCGACAGCCGCTCACAAAGTGCGGCCAAGGACCTGTCCTGAACGGCCCGGTGCAATTCGCGTCGTACTTCGAGCAAACCGCGCTCGGCCAGACCCGGATCAACGCTTTCCAGGACAAAAACCAGGGCGGGTGCCTGATCGGTGGCGCCGTTTTCTGCGTTGGCGCCGGCCAACACAGCGGCGGTCGCCTCGCCGGTGCAATCCACCACCGTATTCGGGCTGAAAAGCAATGGCTCGTTCCAAGCCAGGGCGCGAACCCGGCTCAAGCGGGAACCTTCAGCTTGCACTTCTGCAACCGTGGCATGCAAAACCAAGGCAACGTTTCCGGACTCGCTCACAATCGCGTCAGCCACGCGGGCGAAGGTGGACGGGAGATAGGGCAACACCCAGAGGCCGTTGTCCACCCGCAAGGGTTTTGTGTCAGCGGCGCGTTGCAACCGCGTAGCAAATTCGTGTGGAAAGCCACCGACGACCGGCGTGGCGTCCGTGCCCGTCGTGTCCCGCAGATAGAGTCCGCAGATGGTGCCGACCTGCGCGGTGGTGGCCAATCCGCCCAGAAAGCCGTACCGCTCCAATAAGACTACCCGTGCGCCGACGCGTCCGGCGGCGGTTGCTGCCGCCACACCCGCCGCACCGCCGCCGATGACCAGCACGTCGCAGGAAATGTTTTTGGAACCCATGCGGAGGGCGTTGCTCACGGTGTTTTCCGTCTCATGTGTTCGCCATAGCTGCTGATGTTTTTCCATTGTGGCCGCACATTGAGCAGGACCGTCACTTTTTGTCCTAAACGGACTACAGCCTTGCGCCAATCCGCCGGCGAAGTCCACTCCGCGCGCCGCCGCGCGATGCGGTCAAGGTTTTTCTCCGTGTTCCCGGCCAGATGAGGCGAAAGGTAATATGCCGGTTCGAAGAGGTCCTGGTCCGGTTTGACCTGGCCTTCCCGCACAGCGGTCTGGGCCATGGGCGTGTCTTCGTAAACCCGGATTCCGATGGTGGCAAACACGGCATTCGCTCGGGCGCAACTGTTCAAAAAATTTTGGGTGTCCTCGACATCCGCCCAGGTTTCGCCGGGACCGCCGAACAGCAGGTAAACTGCAAAAGGCAAACCGGCATCATGCGCCGCTTGCAGGGCAATCCGGGTTTCCGTTGTCCCAAACGGCTTGTTCAATGCCGCCAGCATCTTGTCCGAGGCCACGTCCAGTCCGAATTCCGCGCCATCGCAACCGCCGGCCTTCATCGCGTGGGCCAGTTCCGCGTCAAAACCTGTCGGGTTGCAGAAGGCCGACCATCGGACTGGCAACCGCCGACGCTGGAGTTCCTGACAGATCGCCAGCGCGTGGCTCCGGGGATCGTTGAAAACACTGTCCACGAAAAAGAAATGGCGCATCTTCGACCGAGTTGCCACGGTTTCAATTTCCTCCACCACGGCTTCCGGCGGACGCAGGCGGTAGCGGCGCCCCTCCAATTTGGGGTAAATGCAATAAGCACACTTGAAGGGACACCCGCGCTTGGTTTGGACACCGACAAACCCGCCGCGCCGGACGTATCGCTTGTAACCGCAAAATTCGTGGGCGGGCATCGGCAACTGAGCGAGTGGCTCGATCGCTCTTGCGGGCGCAGTGCTGCGGCCGTCGCCTCCGTTGGCGGTGATGACGCCTTCAATTCCCTCCAGTGAACGTCCGGTTTCCAATCGCACCAACACTTCCGGGAACGCGCGCTCTCCCTCGCCGATCACTCCGCAATCAGGCTGCAACCGCTGCATCCAGCCTTGCGGCGATACCGAAAAGCCGCTGCCGCCCAGAATCAATGGTCCTGCGAAATGTTGCCGTGCCGTTTCCACCAGTTCTCGCACCTCGTCGAAATACAAACGCGGCGCAAAAGACCAACAGTTGTCCAGATTGCGGATGCCGAAGGCCACGGCCTGGAATTTGTCCGCCGCCAGCGCCTTTCGCAGTGCCCTTTGCGGCAACCGCGCCAGTCCCAAATCCAAAAACTTCACCTCGTGGCCGGCAGCGCGGGCGGCGGCGGCGACGCACAGCACTCCCAACGGTGCCACGGGATAGGGAGAGCGCTCGCGGTTCGTTGCCACCAGGAGTACCTTCATGATACTTCCTCCTCCAGCAAGGCCTTGCGCACATCCCGTTCCAGCCCGTCCACTTCGGCCGGACTCAGGCAGTCATCCACCGACGACAGCAGTGCGGAGAGCCGGTTGCCAAATCTCAGAAATACCACCGTCAACCCCGGCGGCCGCCAGCTCGGCACCAGGTGTGTGACGCCCAGAATCCGGGCGCCCCACAGTTCCGTCATCCCGGCGCAGGTCTCGCCTGAATCCGAAAAACAAAAGGTGGCAATCTTGCCGCGGGTCGGCTTTCCAAGATGATGCAAATAGTATCCCAGCGGCAGCGGCTTGAACATGTCCAGCGCCGCCATGCAGGATTCCGGGAAGCGGTCACGAATTTGGTTCGTCAGCTGCCGGCTTAATTCGTCGAGGATGTTGCCGAGCCGCCCGGCCAGTTGCGGCTCAATGCGATAGAAAAGGATGGAGAGATGGTTGGAAAAGATGGGGCCGTTCGCGCCGCGCCGGCGCGTGTCATGGGGCACGGGGATTAAATACGCTCCGTCTTTGTTGCCGCGTTGGACCGCGACGGCATGCAAGGCCCGGACCGAAGCCGCCAGATAGAAGTGGCTGCGCCGGAAGCCGCCGACGAGCTGCTGGCAGCGCGCGTCAATGCGGGCCGTCTCCTGTTCGGTAAAGGAAACGACGCGATGATGGTTGCGGCACAAACGGGGGCGCGGCCCGGACGGCACCAGACTGAAGAGCGGTTCGTCGCCGGATTCCCGGAGCCACTCCACCGAACCGTGCGCCTGTTTCATGTTCGGCCACCAGCCGGACAAACCCCATCCCCTTTGCTTGGGACTGATCAAGTCCTGAATGGTGGGTACTCCATTCGTCGCGCTGTCCGCATTCAGATGACTCAATACCAAATCCAAGCCACGCGCATCCAGCAGGGTGTGGTTCCAGGAAAGGTACAAATGGCTGGTCCCATCCGCGTGGCGCACCACATCAAACGCCAGTCCCGGCCCCCGCGCGGCATGCAACTCGCGCTCCACCACCACTTGCGGCAGCGACCACGGCGTGTCCGTGCCGCCATTTTGATCGTTGTGCTCGTAAAGGACGGCCCTTGGTCTTGCCGTGGTGCGCCAGAGCGGGGGAAGCAGCGGAAACGGACGAATAATGCGCGCTCGCGCCAGCCAGTCCAGAATTGGCGAAGTGGCGATGCGCTGGCGCAGCCGTTCCATATCCAGGCCGGTTCCCAATCGGATGACTGCGCAACAGACATTGCCCGGCAGTCCGACGCGCCGCATCCGGCGGTCCTGGCCGTGCATGAAGTAATCTCCGGCAGCCAATCGAATCTGACGGGGCAGGTCAGGCATAGGCAGCGGCCGGTCCGGCGCTCAGGTTGAGGAGTGGTTGTTGCGGGCCAGCTCGACAATGCAATTGGCGAGCGTGGCCATGGAGGTCAAATTGTTGCCCGTCAGGTGCGAATCCGGCACCCGGACGCCGATGACGCGCTCGCAATAGAGCAGCAGTTCGACCAGCGCAAAGGAATCAATGCCGGCGTGGGCTAGCGGGCTGTTTTCGTCAAAATCCATTCCTTCGACGACGAAATTGGTTCGCGCAAACTGACAGAGCTGCGCGGCGATGGTCTTGGGGTCCTTCTCTGAGGTCATTGCTGAGTTTGGTCGGTGACGAAGTGGCGGTTGTTTGCGACCGCAATAACAGGAGCTGCTGGCGAACCAGCCGGTCGGTATTCGCACCCGGCCTTCGCGCAAGCGACGAAGCAGTGATTGGAGTCAATGCTCATTTCTTTGAGTATGACCCGGCTCGAAATGGCGTCAAGCTTGGAAGCTTGAAAGCGGTCGCCGGCATTATGTACTTGCCCGGTGTCACGGCGTCGGAACATGCTGTGAGGTATGGCGGCATCTGTCCCAAAACAAATTGAAGTTCCTGCCCTTCCTTCCAAGGCGAAGGAAATAACGATTAAAATCATCGCCTTGACGGCGCTGACGCTGGCCCTGGGTTTTGCCCAGGGCTGGGCCTCCTCCCGGTATTACAAACCCGACCACGTCGCCGGCTTTAACCTCGGTGTGATGCATGGAATCCTGATGCCCGCCGCGTTGCCGGGCCTGCTGATGGGACAGGATCTGCCGATTTACGCGCCGAACAATTCGGGGCGTCTCTACAACATCGGCTTCGCGGTGGGCGTCAATTGCTGCGGCACGCTGTTTTTTGGCATCAGCTTCTGGCGCCCGCGCAGGCGATAAAAATGCGGAGTGCGGATGCAATGAAGTGAGTCGCACCTCCACCATCCTTCACTCCACACTCCGAATTCCGCACTAATAAAGCCCACCGCGAAAGATCTCGATCACGCTCAGCGTTCCTCCGCCCCAATAGCAGCTTGGCGGGAAACTGAATTTCCTCTGTTCGCGGTCATAGGTCAGTTTGACCGGATGGGCCGGAATGTTTGGGTCGTACGCCTCGAATTCCATGCTTTGCGCAGTTTCCGTCAGTCCATACAGCACGATTCCGTGGTTGATGATGATGCGCGGAAAACGAAACAAATGCACGAGGGACACACCGCGCTCGTGAAGCGATTGTTTCAACTGTTGCGCCATTCGTTCCTGATGCCATCCCCGGACCGGGAACACCATGCGCCAGTGGCTCCGCAAGAAATAGGATTGCCATGGTCCGCCCAATTCCGCCTTGAGCAGCGGTTCGTGCGCCCGACTGAACGGACGCAGGCCATCGTAGCCGGGGATCGCCACCCGTTCCGGCTCCGCGCACGCCCGGCGCGGATTGCGGGAGACGACCTCACGGACAATCCGCCGGTAAACTTCTGGTTCCGCCGGTGGTCGTACCGGCGCAAAGCGGGCGTGATAAAAAAATTGTCGTGTCGAACGCACCATCGCGAAGCAGCGATGGTAATAGGTGGGCGGCGGGTCGGAGCGGAAGGTGGTCATCGCCCCGGTCACCGGATCGAAATGGTATTGCCACACCAGCTCGTGGGGAAACGCGAAGGTGTCGCGTTCAAACTGGAAAATGCGGACGGATTGCTCGGTCGGCGCCATCATTTTACCCGGATACTAACCGTCAATGTTTGGAAAAGCGAGTTCAGCTTGTGCCTGAATGGCTTGCAAACTTGAAGTTCCAAATTGGAACTTCAAGTTTGGGTAGGTAGGGCGCGTCACTCCGTGCGCGCCGGAGGTCGCCATTTCAATAAACCAAAACCAACACCGTTGCCGCCTGCGCATCCTTTACCACATTCTCAAACTTCCGGTCAGTCGTGACCTGCGCTTTGAGCTTGTTTGCCACGCCCGGCACGGATTCAAGGAAGCTCAACAGCAAACTGCTCTTGACCGCGTAATTCACATTCTCCGGCAACGCCCCGCTCGCCGCCAGCGCCGCCGCCGCATTCAGCTTGGCCGACACGATGCCGATGACGTTGCCCCGTTCATCCACCAGCGCCCCGCCCGAATTGCCCGGCTGCACCGGCACGCTGATTTGAAAATAGCTTGGCTATCTTTCGTGAAAAGCGTAAAAACAAACCGTCAGTTGAAAACAATGTAGATAAATACAAACCAATTTTGCGTAGCTTTGGCTACTGGCTCATCAGAAAAACGCGAATTTTCATCACGAGGCCATTCCAAGCACGCACCATCGGGCGCGGCTTGGCGTGCTTCTTGTGAAGGGCGCTTCGCGGTGCCTCTGATGAGGGCGCGTCAAGTTCGCGCCTTTTAGTTTTAGAAAGGCCTCGCAAGAAATACAATTATGAAGACGATTCAACAATTCATCAGTAATCCGTTTATAGGAATCGTAGTTGCCTTGACTTTTGCCACGCAAGTTTTCGCTCAAACTTGGACGCAAACCAGCGCACCGAACAACAACTGGCTTTCTGTTGCCTCTTCTGCGGATGGCAGCAAATTAGTTGCAACTGTTGGCGGGGGTTTTATTTATACTTCAGCGGATTCAGGAATTTCATGGACGCCAACGAGCGCGCCTTCTAACACTTGGATTTCCGCCGCTTGTTCGGCAGACGGAAACATATTAGTGGCGGCACTTTTTGAAGGTGGAATTTATACCTCCACAAATTTTGGAACTAATTGGAGTGAGACAAGCGCACCGAGTAACACATGGATTTCTGTTGCTTCTTCGGCAAATGGAGTGGCACTAATTGCGGCTGCTCTGCAAGACCTCTCCGGTAATCCGGGTCTGATTTACGCTTCAACCAATTCAGGGATTACTTGGACGGCGACAGCCGCGCCGGCAGAGCCGTGGAATTCGGTTGCCTGTTCTGCAAATGGAGAAAGATTGGTGGCGGCAACACCCCGAGTTCATTATTCTGACGGTTCATTAGTCCCCGGTAGCGGATTGCTTTACACTTCGACCGATTCGGGAGCTACATGGGTGTCGAATAATGCGCCTAGCGAGAATTGGTGGAAGTCGCCTCATCTTCGGACGGAAGCAAATTAGTAGCGATCACATTAAATATTCCCAACACCGGTCAAGGCTTCATTTATACTTCAACAAATTCAGGTGTTACTTGGATTTCAAATAACGTGCCAAACAATGAACTCTGGTATGCCATCAATTCATCATCAGATGGAAATAAATTGGTTGCGGCAGTTTACGGATACAATTCTGGTCCAAACACAATTTTTTCTTCTGCTAATTCTGGATTTGCTTGGGAGACAAATGATGCACCAAATAACTATTGGCGTTCCATTGCATCATCTGCGGATGGAAGCAAAATTGTGGCTGTAACTCAAGGCGGCGGAATTTATACATCACAAACCGATCAATCGCCGCAGTTGAATATCGCGCCTGCGAGCACAAGCCTCACTCTTTCTTGGATTATTCCTTCGACAAATTTTATGTTGCAACAAAGCTCCGACTTGACGACGACAAATTGGACTACGCTAACAAATGTGCCAACATTGAACCTCTCGAACTTACAGAATCAAGTGATTTTGTGTCCATCCAACGGTAGCGGCTTTTATCGGCTTAAAACGCCGTAACGTTTAATGGTGAAGAGATAAAATAGCGACAACCACCCCGATAAAGGTCAGAATTAAAATGGTCGCAGTCATCCAAAAATTGGGAGTAATAGACCAGTGAGGTTTTTTCAATTCACCCAATCGGCGAGAAATTTCGTTTAACTCATTTAGTCGCTTGGAAATTTCCTGGTGTCTTTGGACGCTTGCATTCTCGGAAGCAATACGCGCATTTTCGTCTTGTCGTTCCTTCAACAGAATCCGATACAGCCCGCGAATTTGATTTTGCTCTTCTCTGGAAAGACCAACGAGATCAGTTTGAATTCGCCCCATAGCATAAAGGAAATCCTCTTCATTCCAAGACTTCGTATCTCTGATGAGATCAGTTTCCTGCGTGACATATTTTACCCAGCGAACCATCGTTTGAATTTCTGCCTCGCGTGCAATATTCATTTATTTCGTTATGTGTTCAACAAATTCAAACGCCAATTGCCCCAATCGTCCATCCCAAAATGAATTCAGGAAAAGAGACCGTTGCCCATGCGGAATATGGAATGCGGATTCGGAGTGCGCGGACATGTCCGCGCTTTGGTTCGACGCGACGTGTCGGCGCACTCCCAAATGCGGTGTCAAGCCACCGCACTCCAAGACGCTTCGCGTCCTTTGCGCGACAAAGATTCTGAGAAGAGTGATGTCCCGGTTGCTCTGTTATTTCATACCCGCCAAGGTGAGTTCCGCGGACAGTACCTTGTTGTCCACAATGAAAGCGGAAACCTCGGCTTGAATCAAGGGACCCAGACGGCCGGTGATGGTGGCCTCGATGCGCAGCGTGTCTCCGGGCCGGGCCGAGCCAAGGATTTTGACGGCGCGGAACGCGGTGAGTTTCATTCGTGGCCAGGTTGGATTGGCGGGGTCTTCCTGCGCCACCATGCCGGCCACCTGTGCGCCGGCTTCCACCAGAAGCACGCCGGGCAGAATCGGTTCGCCCGGAAGATGGCCGCGCAAATAAAACTCGTCGCCGCGGACGCGATATTCGCCCACGCCTTTCTTGCCCGGCGTCAGGCTCACCATCCGGTCCACGAAACGGAATTCCGGCCCGTGCGGCAGCGATTTCATGGCCAGTTGCAGAATGTCGGGCGACGCGCTCATGGTTTGAATCCGGGAGCGCAGGCATCCTTGCCGGCGAGTTCACGCCACGGCGGGCCGGCAAGATGCCGGCGCTCCCAGGAATATCTCCGGCCCGCGTTCATTGCTTTAGCGGTTCAACGACACTGTAATCCGGCGGCAGTTTGGCTTCGAACTGTGTGGGGTCAATCGGCTGGTTGAGCACCACGTTGGTGAAGTCGTTCCGCAGGCTGGAGCCGTCGGCAAATTTCATCTCGGTGGCGGCAATCGTGAAATTGTTTGTGTGGAAGCCGATCACGATTTCCTTGATGAATTTGCGGGCGGAATCGCTCCGGGGCTGGAGCGTCATTTGCAAAACCGAGTTCGTTTCCGTCGCCGACAACAAGCGAAAGTTTTTTTCCATGGTCGCCCGGTCGCGGGGCAGGGTGGCATCCAGCAGGGCCAGCGCGTCCTTGATCGGACCGGACGGAACGCCGTCGAGCGGGTATTTCTCCGCCCGTTTGAACCGGGGATAGATGATGAGCAATTGGTCCGGCTGGCGGAGCACGATGGTCTGTGCCGGCTGGCCCAGTTCCCAGCGGAACTCGCCCGGCGTCACCCAAACCTTGCCGGTGGATACCAACGGCTGGGACAACACTTTGAGCGAGCGGGTCTGGATGAAATCGGCGGACCAGCTTTGAAGATTGGTCTGCACCTCGAACCATTTGTCGAATTGCGCGTCGGAGCCGGCGCCATGAGAAACGGTTGCTGCTACGCACAGTAAAATCCAAAGGCAACGCCATAGAGCGCGGAGAATCGGACTTGCCGCAGTGGCATATTTCGGGTGGGGCGAGGCTACTGACGAGCCGTCTCCGCAAGACCCCGGCATGCCGCATCCGGCTCGCGAGGACGCTCGCCCCACCTGAATGGCAAATTGCGCTACACTTCCTTCGGCCAGATGGGAGTGAATTGATACCATTGATCTATATCCTTGCGAATTTCGGGCTCGAATGCACGCAGGATTTGCTGCGTCAATTCCCGGCGGGCTTCGCGATTGCCCAAGACCTTGCGATCGTAAATGAACTCCGGCAACACCTTCACGGCATAGCCGTTGGGCCGGCGAACGATCGTCACCCCGATTAACGCGCAGCCAGATGCCCGCGCCAATTCCGCCGCCGCCAGCGACGCTTCAAACGGGTGACCGAAAAATTCTATCAGAACACCACCCCGTTCCGGCGGCCGATCCAGCGATATCGCCAGGTCCGCTCCAGCCTGAAGTCGTTTGATGACCTCCACAAAAGCGAAACTGTCCTGGCCGATAATCAGGGTATCCACGCCGTAACGCGCCCGTGACGCGATACGAAGGTCGGTCAGGCCGTCATCGGGTTCGGCCTGAGTGAGAATCGTCAACCGGATGCCCAGTTGCCCCAGCAACAGTCCGCCATGCTCCCAATTACCAAGATGAAGCGTGATGAAGAGCGTGCCGTGTCCGCGTTGCCGGGCGGCGCGAATGATTTCCAATTCACCCGGATTGGTCAGCCAATTTCGTACCGGCACGCCGCTTTCGACTCGCCATAAATCCACCATCTTCGAAGCAAATTTCCGATGAAGCCGATGGGCGGCTTTTTCAGCGGCCGGGCGGTCGCCGGCAAAGACGGGCAGAAAATTTTGCACCACCACTTCGCAGCGCCGACTTTGCAACAGGAAATAAAACTCGGCCAACATCATAGCGAATCCCTTCACCAACCCGACCGGCAGGACTCGCACGATGATCAATCCAAGACGCCACAAGCCGGCGCGATAAAAGGCAAATGAGTTGAGGGTTGAGAGTTGAGGGTTGAGGGATTCCTTCTCGCCGTTTTTAGAGTTGGGACCTTGAATTTCTGCCTTTGAACTTTGAACTTTGAACTTTGAACTGAACAACGTCCACCACGCCGGAAGTAAAAACACGGAAATCAACATGTTGGCGCCAATGCCCACCGCGCACACCTTGCCCAGGCTGGCCATGCCCGGATTGCTGGACCAGGCCAAGGAACCGAACCCGGCCATGGCGGTGCCACCACACAACATCAACGCCCGTCCAACGGAACGCCGAACCACACCAAGGTCGCCGCGATGCCGGCGCAAAGCCAGTTGCATGAAAAGGGTGTAATCCACTCCCGTGCCCAGCATCAGCGGCAGGGCCATGAGATTCATCAGGTTCCAGGTCCAACTTCCCACGGCCATTATTGCCAGCAGACACAGTCCGCTCAGGCACAACACTGCCACGCCCAGCAGGATTTCGGTTGCCCGACGAAAGGCAAACCAGAGCGAAAGCAACACGAGCACAACCATCGGTGCCACCACCTGCCACATTCTTGACTGCACCCGTTTCAGTGTCGCGGTTCCGAGCAATTCCCAACTGGAAAGCAACACGCCGTTTTTGGACAACTGTGAGGACAGGTCAGCCAGCGCCGCCGACTCGACCCGATTGGTTGCGGGATAAACCAGGCCCATCACCAGCCATTCGTCTGGAGTCCGTGTGACGAACCGTTTCAGCAGCCATTGACTCACATGGTTCGTTGGCCAGAACACGTCCGTGCTGGTGCCGGCGCGCGCCCAAGTCCGCACCAATTCCTCCGTCAGAACCAGGGCGTTGGTGTTGAAACCTTCGCCCAGCGCGGCGTCCCGGAGCAATGGACCCTTCTTTCCCAAGATCGCAGCCGTCGTCCGGTTGGCCGCTTGGTATTCAACACGCGGCCACAGCGCGCTGGGCAGCAGATACCGGCTGATGACATGATTCGAAACCGCGCCGCCCAACAATTTATCGGCTTTGGAGAGACGCTGATAAACTTCAGTTTCATCCTTGCCGGGGATGATCACCCAAAGCGGTTGCGGCGGCAGCCCGAGTTCGGACGTGATTTCGTCCAACGCTGTCTGAGCCTCGCCGTGCTGAGGTTGCAGGGCGTTTCCGGTCCGGTCCAGTCTCGGTTGGCGAAAGCACAGCACCGCGCCCGCGCCGAGTAGAATCAAACCGGCCAACCACAGCGCGGCAGCATTGTTTCCGGGAGCGCCGGCATCTTGCCGGCGAGATTCTATCTTTTGCCGCGAACCCGCCGGCAAGGATGCCGGCGCTCCCGGCTCAGGCGCGACGAAATAGTTCCACCAACGGAACGGCGGTTGATTCGGACGCGGTTTCCGGCGGTCGGGAAACAACGGTGGCAAATAAATCATCACCATCACCAACGCCGACAAACCGATGCCGATGGCCACCAGCGTGCCGAGCTGTCCCAAGCCGGGCAGTCCGCCCAGGTTCAGCACCAGGAACGCGCTCATCGTGGTGATGGCCGCCCACAAAATGCTCGGCGCAATCGCGCGGCGAATTTCCGGCACCGTCATTTGCGGATGCGCGAGCGCTTCCTGGTAATGCACCACGGCGTAATCCACGGCCAATCCCAGCAGCACGGCGGCAAAGCCCATGCTCACTACGCTGATGGTTCCCAGCACCAGTCCGCCGAGCGCCAGCGTCGCGCCCAAAATCAGCATCAGCAACGCCAGCAACCACAACATCGGCCGCCAGCGCCGATGTGTCAGCCAGAACAGCAGGGCGATGATGATGGAGGTCGCGCCCACCGAATGGCTCATGTCACGTTGCATGCTCGTGGCGATTTCCTCCACGAAAACCGGACGCCCGGTGTAACGGACCACGACGCCGTTCCAGTCTTCCTTCGTTGGCCCGGTCCGCAGACCGTCCACGACCGCATGGATGGATTTCAACCAACTTTCGCACGAACGGTAACTGCCCAAGTCCGCGGCAGATTCCACATACAACAATCGGAACTTCCCGTCGGATGAAGCAAACATTTCCTGTCCCTGTTGCAGGGAAAGACCGCTGAGATTGGTCAGCGCCGGCATGGTCAGCAAATCGAAGGGATCGAACGAACGGCGAGCCAGATCCATCGGCGACATGGAAGTGGCGAGTGTTTCCTTGGTTTGTTCCAGCACGGATTTGAGCTGGCTGGGGGCGAGACGGTTGGTCAGTGTTCCAAACGATTCCGGCGGTTGATTGAACCACAGCCAGCCGAGCAATTCGCCCAATTGCTCCGGCTGTTCCAGCCAGGGCGGCTGCCAGGTTACATCCGCGATCAGGTTTGTCTGCTGCCGCAAACGTGCCGCCAGCAAGCCCGCCAACTGTTCCGCCTGTTCGGCCTCGGGCGCGCGGAGCGTGACGATCAGTTCCCGCGCGTTGGTGAAATGCTGCTGGTAAAGCTTCAGCCCTTGAACCGTTGGCTCGTCCGGCGGCAACAAGTCAAGGATGTCCACGTCAAAGCGAAGCCGCCACAGTCCGAGGCAAATTGCCACCGCGAGCAATGCCCACCACCAGCGTTTCAGAAATGAACTCACGGCGAAAGAAAACCTTCCAAGGTTTCTCCCGTGCGGGTGTTTTCCAGCCGCCAACCTCCATCCGTTTTGCGCTCAAAATGCAATGGTGGAGGAAGCGGTTCCCCGGCCAGGGCCGTGTGCAGGTAAAGCCAGGCAAAGCGGGTGGACCCCGGACCGCGTCCGGCGAAACCCATCTGACGTTGCGAAAATCGGATGAGCCATTGTGTGGGAGTGGTCTGGACGAAAACCAGCGACAATGGCGTCTTGTCGAACTGAAGAAGGCAGCGGCCATCGGCGTCGCTGGCCAGCACGAGGTCGCCGCCAAATTCCGGCAATCCGCGTTCGGGCCGCCACAGCGCCTGGCCTTCCTGAATGTGCCAGCCGGAGCCGGAAGCCGTGAACAGACTCTTGGTCGTCGTCCGGCAACCGCAGAAAAGCATGAGCACGGCCAGCAAGACTGACCCGAGAGAAAGGCGAGGCAAATGACCTTCGAATGACCGCATGCAACGGCGGTTATTGTTGCGAAAGCCGAGTGGTTGTCAACGCCTCACGCTGCGTGTGGAACCGGCGATGGAAGTTGAGTAAGAAAGGGCAAATTGGGGTTCAACTCCCTTCATCCGTTCTACTTTTTCTCCTTTTTCAGGCTGATTTTACATTTTCGCCCATCCGGATGGTTGCAACCGCAAAACAGCTCAAAGCTTCAAGAAGAAATCCGTTCATTTGGCAGAACGAACCCAATTCTCGTCGCCACTTTGTCGCCACCTTTTGAGGCTTGCCTTGACTTGTGACATGTTACGGTACAAACCGGGTTTTCCGAGAAAGCCGGGCGCAACCGCTTGAATCTGAGCTAAAAAGGCGGCGCTAAATTGGTTGCGGGGGCTGGATTTGAACCAGCGACCTTCAGGTTATGAGCCTGACGAGCTACCGGGCTGCTCCACCCCGCGTTCCGTCCTGATAATACCAAGCCATTCGGCGTTCCACAATCTCCGAACTGGGAGTGTTTTCCAAGCGTGTCGCCACTTTGTCGCCACTTTTTGACGCTCTCCTTCGGGCGTCCACAACTGGATCCGCGCATCTTGTGGAAGAAGCTCGCGAAGAGACAAAACAATTGTTCTTGGGTTGGAAGCACGACGATCGCTACTCAAGTGGGCTTTGCAGGTGATCTCCGGATAACGCGTCCTGAGTCCTTTGTGCGGTCCTTTCCGCCTTCGGCAACACGGGTCGGAGTGATGTTCCAGTACTTTCTGACGTCGATGTCCCTTCAGTGACCCTGAATGTCCCAAATGCGATAGATTGTTGACCAGTTTTTGTTTAGAAGATAGGAAGGCACGTGGCTGTTAATAATCTAAAAATGGTCGGTGAACCGCAAGAGAAAGCATCATGCTATTCCGTGAAGGGTCTTGCGATGATGGCATCTGTGGTTTAACCACGCTGGAAATCGAGTGTACCCATACTGAATCTCAATAATCTGTGGAAAATTCAATTTCAGAGAATTCAACTTTATCTTCCACCAAAACCATCCTTCTGGTTGATGACGGTGATGAATTTCGCGTCACAATGAAGTGGTTCCTGTCCAATTTCGGTTTCGCTGTCGAGTCTGCGCGGAGTGCGGAAGAAGCTCTTGCCCTGTTTGACCCGAAAACCCATGACGTGATCGTAACTGATAATTCCATGTCGGGGATGACTGGCGCGGAGATGGCGCATATCGTCAAACTGCGATCTCCGTCTACACCGGTGCTTATGTACACAAGGCGGCCCCCTAAAGATATATCTTGCTTGGACCTGGTGATTCAGAGGCCAGCTCATATACTCGCATTGAAAGAGGGTGTGGATAGACTCCTTGCCCCAAAACCGGGCGAATGACTTAATCAACGATTACATCGACTTAAGCTGGCCTAAATTCCCGGTTTTACGGCCCGCGACCCGGCTCTATGGCGGTGTGGGACATCGAGAACAGTTCGTTCGATTGGCTCCCTGCGAATCACCACACGTGCAAATCCTTTAGCCCTGCCGAGGCCCGCGCTTTGCCAATGGTACAAGTTTTATCGCTGGGCCACTGTGGCGTTGTTTCAGTCCGAAATATGATATGCAATGTCCTATTTATGTAAAGAAACTGGCCGATTTTTGTTGAATAATCCGCGTTCAATGAATAAACTGTGCTAAATCAGCCAGCAAACATGCTTGCGGGAAAAAGGTAGAAGAGTCGGCATTCAACTGGAGATTAGTCGTTCTGGGCAAGAAGGGCTTTTAAATTGTGAACGTGTAAGTTGCTGCACCTCAAAATGGTGCGAAACTTCTTGGAAAGGGTTACAAGAAGAATGCAAATGATGTTTGACAAAAATCGGACTGAACCCTTTGTGCGTGACCGGATTGCTGTAACGCTTGGTTGCATTACCCTTTCCTGATGGTCTCACAAGGTTCATGTGAAAACTTTTGTTTATTTGATGTACCGAACCTCAGCGGCTGAAGTGTTTTGCCTTGAGGATTGGAGTTTTGCGGCCAGTTCTTGACAAAAATGGAGGTGCTAAATGTTTTCTCAAGAACATCTTACGTTGCGGTTGGTGCGCCTCAAGCCGTCTGAGAAGTGGATCCATAGAGCGAACGGACTTTCGTTCGTGTTCCCGAAGGGAGGTGGTGGGAAATACGTTTCAAAAGCGGTTTCCCAATGCCTTGTGCCTGGAGACGTTCTGGTTCTGAACGGGACACAGGAAGGCGAAGGCGGACTTTGTGCCGATGAGAGAAGTGAGATGGTTTTCTGGTTCTTTGCCGCCAACTTTGAACACCTGTTCCCTCTGTTTGCCAGTAATGAAATCTGCCTGCTGCAAAACGTGATCGAAGGTTTCAAAGGAACCAAGCTGTATGGAGCCTCCAGCCCTCTGGCCGGGGAGTGCCACAGGCTGCTTGCAGAAGTTCCGCCCCAGTTCAACCTCGATCACCGCAGTCAGTTGCTGCGGGTGGTCGCTGCCATCTTAGGCGTGGAATTCAAGACCGCCCAACCCTATCGGGTCGGGTTCGTTCGCGCCGAGGAACATATGATCCAAGTCTTTGAAAAGTTGTCGGCCAATGAACTCTTGAGTTTATCGGTCGGGGAACTTGCGGCCAGGTTCGGTTGCAGCAAGCGCCATCTCAACCGCCTGTTTCATCAACATTTTGGCTTTTCCGTAGCCGCCATGAGAATGGAGATGCGCCTGTTAAAAGCCGTGTCCTTACTGCGGGATCCTGACACCAAGGTCATAAATGTGGCCGAACAAAGCGGATTCAACCATCTGGGACTCTTCAACACGTGCTTCAAGAGACGGTTTGGCGCCAGTCCGGGGCAGTGGCGGAAGATGTCCGCCCAGGACGAGGCCCGGTCCGTTCGTCCGGTTAATGACAGGTTGGTCTGTCCTTTGCGAACGAATAGCTTGTGCCCGTGGACTGGAAACTTCGATAACGGTCAACCGGCAAAAGGCGAGGCGTCTGAAACCCAGAAGGCAGGCCCGGCAAAACTTGTAATCGGCATGCGGGTTCCAGATGAGAGCGTTGGGCACAAACCGGTGGCAAGCCAGCGAAAGATTGCCGGAATCGCCGGCCGGCAAAACTTGCTCCGACCCGCTTCGTGAATCACAAAGAAATCATGTTCTTCATGACATTATCAGCGCACAGGATTGAAATGGTCGGCTGCAGCAACTCGGATGGAAACTCCATTTCTGTTTCTATTGATGGCGGGCTGATCACGCGGGTCGGAGTTCAGATGGCGCTCTGGTCCGAGGTCGCCACCTGAACCAGGCCCCTATGTCATCGTCCACTCTGTCCAACAAACCTCGAGCCAACCGGAGATTGTTTGCCCCCTCTGCGCGTTGTCCGGGCGGTCTGCCGCGTTATACCTGGTTGACCCCCTGGCTGGCGGCTTCGATGCTTCTGGCAGCCCGGCTGGCTACGGCGCAGGAAGCCTTGCGCGACTCGCTGGCGGGCGATGCGGCAGCGGAGGCCAGAAAAATCCAACTGGAATCGCTTCCCTACACCTTCAAGTCAGGCGACTTCAGGTTGCTGGTCGTGCCCTCGCTTGGCCTGGACTGGAATGACAATATCAACTGTTCAAAGACAGACCCCGAACAAGACTTCATCTTGAGTCCGCTGGTGCAGTTGAATGCCAGCTATCCGATTACCCAGAACAATTTGCTGAACTTGAACGTCGGCGCCGGCTACGACAAGTATTTGGATCACGACCAGTACAGCACTTGGCGCCTGCAGTCCGGCACCGAACTGTCCTTCGACATTTATGTGAAGGATTTTTGGTTCAACCTTCATGACCGGGCGCAGTACGTCCAGGACACCTCGCAACAGCCCGCGTTGGCCGGGACCGCCACCTACGCCACCTTCAACAACACCGCCGGGCTGAGTGTCACTTGGGATTTGAACAAGGTGAAGTTAAGCGCTGGTTACGATCATGAGAACGTCATCTCCCCCACCTCACAGCAGTACGAGTCCCAGGATGGCGCGACCGAGATGGTATTTGCGAGGGCGGGACTTGAGGTGTATCCCGGGGTCACGACCGGCATCGAAGGCACGGGTTCATTCACAACCTACGACCAGATGGTTTTGAACGACAATAACTCTTACAGCGCGGGCGTTTACGCCGATTGGCGGCCGGGAAAAGCTTTTCGCGTCCAGCCCCGGGTTGGTTACACTATTTTTCAATTCCAGCATACCAGCCAAACCATCCAGACCTCGGACCTGAACTCCTGGTATGCCGACCTGAACATAACCCATCAGGTCACCGACGCCATCGGTTATACCCTCGACGCCGGGCATGAAGTGCAAACTGGAATCCAGTCGGACGCGATTGAAGACTATTATGTCCGTCCCAGCATCCATTGGGACATTATCAAAAACGTGAAGCTGAACACCTCATTTTCCTACGAGCATGGGAATCAAGGCGAGGGAAATGTCCTTGGCAACCTCACGGAAACCTTCGACTGGCTCGGGGCCAGCGTGGGTGCCAGCTATTCGATCTTTAAAAAACTCTCCCTGGGCTTGAACTACCGCCTCACCGTCCGGTCATCCAATATCCCGAACAAGGAATATACGCAGAACATGGTGGGGCTTTCGTTAACCTATCTGACGCAATGAATTTTAGATTGCATCAACCAAATTTCAGCACGCTTGCGGTTCAAAAACCAAACACGCTTGGCCGGACGGTTACCAAAACACAGGGTGTAAAGGAACACCGTATCTATTGGCGGCAGGACGCCGCCCTGACTGGTACGCTGAGAAGCGTGCCACCACCTCGTGGGGGCAGCCATCCTGGCTGCCAGTCAATGCGGCTTCCAGCCGCGCGTTCACAAAGCAGACACGGGGTCCAACTGCATCCCAAAAGACCTGCCGGCCCGTCGTTGCTCGCCGCTCTGTGTCTGCTGGTCGGCACCTGCGGTTTGTTGGCCAGAGACCCCTTTTTTAGCGATTTCCCCGTATTCCGACCAACCACGAACATCTTGCAGGCTAGCATGAACACCAACGCTGCAAGCTCCATGTCTCAAGGCGGCACGAATTCCGCCGGACGCATTTCGACGAACAGCATGGATGCCCTTGACGACAAACACACGCTGGCCATCGGAGACGTCCTGAGTTTCCGGATCGTGGAAGACGAAGAAGAACCCAAGATACTTATCGTCACCGATTCGGGGGACTTGGAAGTTCCCTACATTGGGCGATTTCCCGCAGAGGACCGGACCTGCAAGCAGTTGGCCCGGGAACTCAAAGCTGCCCTGGAAAAGGAGTATTATTACCAGGCTACCGTGATCATCGCCGTTGACTCAATGGCCAAGAGCCGCGGCAAGGTGTATCTGGTCGGCGCGGTTCGGATGCCAGGGCCGCAGGATATTCCGAGCGACGAAGTCCTTACGTTGAGCAAAGCCATCCTCCGTGCCGGGGGCTTCACCGACTTTGCCGACAAGCATAATGTCAAAATCACGCGCCAGGGGAGCACTGGCGAAAGCGACAAGGTGACCTTGGTCGTGGATGTGGGCCAGATTTTTGACAAGGGTAAAACCGAGAATGACGTGGCCCTGAAGCCCGGAGACCTTATTTACATCCCGGAGCGGATGATTCGCTTCTAGCCCCGCAAGCCACAGATGCAAACGAACAAACAAAAGACTGGCCGCTCGTGAATACACCCACACCACCACCGCCGGAACCGGGCTACGATCTAATTGGCCCTCCGGAAGACTATTCAGCTCCGGCCTCGCCATTCCGCATCCAGAAGTTTATTGCTTTCCTGCGGAAACACTGGTGGGTGCCGGTCCTTACCCTGGCACTTTTCCTGGGTGCCGCAATCGGTTACGTCCTTTGGTCTCCCCCCACCTTTGTTTCTCAAGCCAGCATGTGGGAAACCGAAAAATTGCGCCTGCCGGAAGGCGCCCTGTTTACCGAAGATCCGCAGAACTACCTTGGCACCCAGACTGAATTGATCCGGAGCGGCAGGATGCGGCAGTTGACCCTGGCGCGCTTGCAGGCCGTAATGACCAATGGAGTCCCGCGGGGCAAGGATGGCAAGCCGCTCGCAGTGGAACTCGCGGTCAAGCAGGCTCCCAAGAGTTCAGTGTTTGTGGTTGAGGCCAGCGGCTCTGAGCCGGCCTACACCCAGGCCTATCTGGACAGCCTCATGAACGAGTATCTGGAGTACAAAAAGAATGTTCGCAAGGTGGTTTCAGGTGACACCCTCGCCTCCATTTCCGAGCAGGTTCTGCGCCTGGAACGGGATCTGAAAGCCGATCAGGACGCCCTCACGACGTTTGAGCAATCCAACAACCTGGCCATCTTGCAGGAAGAAGGCGCCATTGCGGGGGGCTACCTGGCCAGACTGAAAACTCAACTCTCGGACTACAAACTGGAATCTCAGCTTCTCGACGCCACCGCACTCGAACAGGACATGAACGGGGCAGGGACAACGAATTTCGCCGGGTCTCTGGTTGATTCGCTACGCGAGCAGAATTCTGCTCCGTCGGCGGCCACGGTCGAGCGCCAGTCGGCCTTCCAACAGGTTGAACTGCTGAAGATCGAGCGCGAGAAACTCAGCAAATACCTGCGGCCCAAACATCCCAAAA
>JBEKHY010000009.1:0-127775 GCA_050012035.1 Verrucomicrobiota bacterium
AGCGCACGGTTTGCGTTCATGGGTGTATCGTCCTTTCCAGGTTTGGGGTTCATGTTGATTTGCATAAAACCCAGATACACCCGTTCCCTCAGCTTTTACACAACAACTCTTACGCCACCCGCGAACGGGCAAGTGACCGATAACACTTGCCAATCCCGTTAATTTGCCTAAAGTATCCGGCCACATTTCAACTATGCATTTGAATGCTTTGAACGCGCTTTTGGCGCAAGCACCCGCCCCGGCGCCGGCGCAGCCACCACCACCAACCGGTTTGCCGGCACTTTTGGCCAATCCCCTCACGCTGCTGGTTTTAATGGGGATCATGATTTATTTCCTCCTGTTCCGTCCGCAGCAGCAGCGCACCAAGCAGCAGGCCAAAATGCTCGCCAACCTCAAGTCCGGCGACAAGGTGGTCACCTCCAGCGGCATCGTCGGCGTCGTCATCACGGTCAAGGACAAAACGGTTTCGCTCCGTTCCGCCGATGCCAAAATGGAAGTGACCAAATCTTCCGTTACCGACATCCTTGAAAGCAGCAACCCGTCCGCATCCTGAACCGCCATGAGAAGAAACAATCTTGGGAGATTCATCCTCGTCCTCTGCATCGTCCTCTGGGCGCTTTACGAAACTTATCCGCCCACCTCGCGCGATTTGATGCGGGAATTTTCGCGGCGCGCGGAAAACAAGAACGCGACCTTCACGAACGTTCTGGCACGCGCCGAGTTGCTGCAGAAGGCCCGGACGAACAGCGAGTTTGCCTGTTTGCAGGAAGCCGTCGGCACCAACAGCCTCCAGCCCTATTTCCCGTTTATCAGCGCAAAGGACCAGCTTTACCCGAACACGTTCATCCTGAACCAGCTCCAGCGCGACGCTTCGGGGCGCATCAAGCTCGGCCTCGATCTGCAGGGTGGCACGTCGTTCCTCGTCGAGATGGACACAAACGTCCTGTTCGCGCAAGACACCAACAACATCCAGCCGCGGTCGGAGATGACGAGCGCGGCGCTGTCACAGGCGGTGGAAGTGCTGCGCAAACGCATTGACCGTTTTGGCGTGGCCGAGCCGGTCATCCAGTCCGCCGGCGGCAACAAAATCCTCATTCAGTTGCCGGGCTTGTCCCCCTCCGACAAGGAGAGCGCCAAAACCCAAATTCAAAAGACCGCGTATCTCGAATTCCGGCTGGTGAAGGAGGACAGCCGTGAAATCATTGAAAATCACGAGCCGATCCCGCCAGGATATGAACTGCTCAAGCACGTTGAACCGCAGCCCAACGGCCAGCCGCCGAAGGTCGAGCAGGCCGTGGTGAAGAAAAAGCCGGAAAACGGCCTGTCGGGCGACATGGTTAGAAGTTCGATGGTCGTGCGCGGCAATCTGGGCGAGCCGCAGATTGATTTCACGCTCAACAGCGAGGCGGCGAAAAGGTTCGGCGAGGTCACGCGCGACAATGTGGGCCGGCAACTGGCCATCATTCTGGACGGCGACTTGTATTCCGCTCCCGTCATTCAAGCGGCGATTGAAGGCGGCAACGTTCAGATCACCGGGAGTTTCACCATCGAAGAAGCGCAGAACCTGGCGAATGTTCTACAGAACCCGCTCAAAGCGCCGCTTAAAATTGACTCTTCCTATGATGTTGACCCGACGCTGGGCAAAGACTCCATCAGCAGCGGCATCCACGCGTCCATCTACGGCGTCATTTTCGTGTCCGCATTCATGTTGATTTATTACTTCATCGCTGGCCTGGCGGCGAACGTCGCGCTCATCACCAACATCATCATTTTGCTCGGCGTCATGTGTTCCGTCGGCGCGACGTTCACGTTGCCGGGCATTGCGGGCGGCGTGCTCACCGTCGGCATGGCGGTGGACGCCAACGTGCTGATTTACGAGCGCATCCGCGAGGAACTCGCCAAGGGCAAATCGCTGCGCGGCGCGATTGACGCCGGTTATGCGCGCGCGTTCGGCACGATTCTGGACTCGCACGTCACCACGCTCATTTCGTCCGTCATTTTGATTTTCATGGGCACGGGCGAAATCAAGGGTTTTGGCGTCACGCTCACCATTGGTGTGGCCGCGAGCCTGTTCACTGCGCTGGTGGTGACGCGGCTGATTTTCAACTGGCTGCTGGACCGCAACTGGCTCAAATCGCTGCCGATGCTGCACATTATCCGCAGTGCCAAGATCAATTTCATGAAGGCGGCCACGCCCTTGTTCATCATCACTTGGGCGTTTGTGGTTTTGTCACTCGGTTACGGCGGGTTGGGCCGGGGCGAAAAACTTTTCGGCGTGGACTTTCGAGGCGGTGACAGCATGGTATTCAGCTTCGCCCAAAAGCTCGACGTGGAGCAAATCCGCAACGCCTTGACTCAGATTGGCGAGAAAGACGCCCAAATCCAGTATCAAAAAAACGTTACGGGCGGCAGTGATACGCTGCGCGTGACGACCTCTCAAGATTCGGGGCTGAAGGTTAAACAAGTGCTCGCCCAACAGTTCCCGCAAGCACAGTTTAATGCCATCGAAAGGCAGAGCGTCGGCGCGACCGTTGGAGCGGAAATCCGGCGCTCGGCCGTGGTGGCCTGCCTGCTGTCCATGTTCGGTATTCTGGTCTATGTCGCGTTCCGCTACGAATTCTCCTTTGCCGTCGGCGCGATTGTCGGGGTGGTTCACGACGTGTTGCTGACCATCGGCTGTTACTGCATTGCCAACGCCATTTCGGGGCGCCAGTTCAACGCCACCGTCGTCGCTGCCGTGCTGACCATCATCGGCTTTTCGCTCAACGACAAGGTCGTCATCTTCGACCGCATCCGCGAGAATTTGAGACTCGGCGTGCGTGGCACGTTCCGTGAAGTCATCAATCAGGCACTGAACCAGACGTTGAGCCGCACCATCATCACCAGCGGCACGGTGTTGATTGCCACGCTCTGCCTGTTCATCTGGGGCGGCGGCGTCATCAACGACTTCGCCTTCACCTTTCTCATCGGCATCCTTACCGGCACGTATTCGAGCATCTTTATCGCCAGCGCCTTCGTGTTGTGGTGGCATAAGGGCCAGCCCCCGACCATCGGCGCGTCGCAGGTGACGATGCAGGGAGTCGCGACGGCAAAAGCCTGAAAACCGGGTCTGCGGCTGGCGATTTACGAAACGATTCGATTTGCCGCCGGTGCGTAAATCGTAAATCGTAAATCGAAAATGAGTTCGATTGAAGTCAAACCCTGGCAGTGGATCAGTTTCATCGTCTGCGTGCTTTTCTTTCTGGCACTGGACCTGGGCCTGTTTCACCGCCGTGCCCGCATCGTCAAATTCAAGGAGGCATTGGCGTGGAGCCTGGTTTGGATTGCGTTGGCGCTGCTGTTCGCCGTGGCATTAGGTCACTGGCGTGGGCGGGAGGAGGCGGTTGAGTTTGTCACCGGCTACGTCATCGAATTTTCATTGTCGCTAGACAATATCTTCGTCATCGCCCTCATCTTTGCGTATTTTCGGGTGCCGGAGGCAGCCCGGCATCGCCTGTTGTTTTGGGGCATTCTCGGCGCGCTCGTCATGCGCGGCGCGATGATCGCGCTGGGGGTGACGCTCATCCAGAGTTTCGACTGGGTGCTTTACGTGCTGGGCGCCTTTCTCGTTTTTACCGGCGTCCGGATGCTCTGTTTGGGAAGCAAGGCGGCCCGTCCCGAGGACAGCTTCACCATCCGCTTTGCGCGAAGGTATTTTTCCGCCAACGGCGGTTCCGGCGGCGCAGAATTCATTTCCTGGCGCCTGGGACGCTTCGCGCTCAACCCGCTGTTGCTCGTGCTGGCGCTGGTGGAAGTCACGGATCTGATTTTTGCGGCGGATTCCATCCCGGCGGTTTTTGCCGTGACGACGAAGCCGTTCATCGTCTTCACGTCCAACGTCTTTGCCATTCTCGGCCTGCGTTCGCTGTATTTCGTGCTGGTCGGCGCCATCAATTACTTCCGCCATCTGAAAACCGGGCTCTCCGTGGTGCTCGTCTTCGTCGGCGCGAAAATGCTGCTCGATCCCCACGGACACGAGCCGAAATGGTTCCAGATTGAAATTCCCACAAACGTATCGCTGCTGGTGGTGGCCGGGATTTTTCTGATTTCCGTCGCGCTGTCCGTCACCGCCGCCCAACGCGAAAAGAAAAATCAACCGCCAATGAACACGAATTGAGACGAATCAAATCGCAAATCCGCGGCTGAATTCTTTTCTTCGTGTTCATTCGTGACGATTCGTGGTTCAATGTGGAAAATGAAATTTCGCTGGTCGCTCGCGCCGCCGCAACCCCTGCTGGCCGGCCGGTTGGCGGCGCAACTTAAAATTTCGCCGCTGCTGGTCCAATGCCTGCTCAATCGCGGTTTCAGCGACCCGGCCGCCGTCGTGAATTTTCTCCAGCCGCGGCTGAAAAATCTCGCCGACCCGTTTCTGCTGCCGAACATGGCCGCCGCCGTTGATCGGCTTCTGCTGGCGCGTGAACGCGGCGAGCCGCTGGTCATCTTTGGCGATTACGACGTGGACGGCGTTACCTCCACCGCGCTGCTGCTGGAAGTGCTGCGTCCGCTTGGCTGGACGATGGATTTTTATCTGCCGCATCGCTTGGACGAAGGCTATGGCCTCAGCCGCGACGGCGTCGAAAATTGCCTCAAGAAATTTTCCGCCTCCGGCGCGACAAGCCCCGTCAAGCTGTTGCTCGCCGTAGACTGCGGCTCGACCGCGGTTGACACCGTCCGCTGGCTGAAAAGACAGGGCGTGGATGTCATCGTGCTGGATCACCACCAGGTTTCCAATCCGGTGCCCGAAGCGTTTGCGCTGGTCAATCCACAACTACGCAGGACAGGCGTCCCGCCTGTCTCAAATCAATCTCCGGCTCAAGCGGAACAGGGAATCAGAGACAGGCAAGATGCCTGTCCTACTTTCACCGAACTGTGTTCCGCCGGCCTGGCCTTCAAGCTGGCGCACGCACTGCTCAAGCGCGGTCGCCAGACCGGTTTGCCCGGCGCCACGGAATTCGATTTGAAGCCGCTGCTCGATTTGGTTGCGCTGGGCACGATTGCCGATCTCGTGCCGCTCACCGGCGAAAATCGCATTCTCGTTGCTACCGGACTGGAACGGCTGAACGCGACGCAACGACCCGGCCTGGTTGCCTTGAAGCAAGTCGCGGAATCGCCCGCGCCCCTCGGCACGTATGAAGTCGGCTTTCAACTCGCGCCGCGCCTGAATGCCGCCGGCCGGCTCGAAACGGCCGAGCAATCACTGCGTCTGTTGTTGGCCCGCGATTTGGCCGAAGCCCTGCCGCTGGCGCAACATCTCGACGCGCACAACCGCGAACGGCAGAAAATCGAACGCGGCATTGTCGAGGAAGTCATCGGCGCCGTGCGCGCGAAGTTCAATCCGCAAACCGACCTGGTCATTGTCGAAGGCCAATTGCTCTGGCACATCGGCGTCGTGGGCATTGTGGCGTCGCGCGTATTGCAGGAATTTTACCGGCCTACAATCATCCTCGGCGGTGAAGGTGGCGAATGGCGTGGTTCGGGCCGGAGCATTGCCGGTTTCGATCTGGCCGCCGCGTTGCGCGAGTGTGACGATTTGCTTTTGCGGCACGGCGGACACGCCCTGGCGGCGGGCTTGAGCCTTCAGCCGGACAAGATTGATTTGCTGCGCCGGCGCTTGAATGAACTCGCGCGCCGCACGCTGAAGCCGGAAGACCTGCAGCCGTCTTTGCTCCTGGATGCGGAAGTGGGTTTGGACGAAATCACGCTGGATTCGCTCGGCGGACTGGCACGCTTGAAACCGATGGGACAGGGGAATCCACCGGTGCAATTTTGCAGTCGCAATCTGGCCCACCAGCGTCCTCTCCAGCGCATCGGCGTGGACCGGCAGCACGTGAAGATGTGGGTGACGGACGGCACCGGCACACTCGAAGCCGTTTGGTGGAACGGCGGCAGTGGATCGTTGCCGGTCGGGAAATTTGACCTGGCATTTGCGCCACAGGTAAACGAGTTCAACGACAATCGCATGGTGCAGTTGAAAGTTTTGGATTGGCAACCGGCCAGATCACCCTGATTTTATTCCCGATGAACGCTGCGATTCTGGTTGCCGCCGGCAAAGGCGTCCGCATGGGGCGGAAGGTGGACAAACTGTTCCTGGAGGTGGCCGGGCGTCCCCTCGTCGCCCACACTTGGCGGCGCTTCGACGACGCGCCGTGCGTCAACGAAATCATCCTGGTCGTGCGCAAAGGAATGCAGCCGGCGTTCGAGGAATTGGCGGCCAAAACCAAATTTCAAAAGCCTTTCCGCGTTGTCGTGGGCGGCCGGGAAAGGCAGGACTCGGTTTGGAACGGTCTGGGAGCGCTGTCGGCAACGATGGAAATCGTGGCGATTCATGACGCGGCCCGGCCGTGCGTCAACGCGGAGTTGATTGCGGCGACTTTCAGGCTGGCCGAGGAAACCGGCGCGGCCGTCGCCGCCCAGCCGGTGACGGACACCATCAAGGAGTCCAACGACGGCCGTTTTGTGGAACGCACGCTCGACCGTTCGCGGCTGTGGTCGGTGCAAACGCCGCAGACGTTTCGCGTGGAGGTCATCCGCCGCGCCCTGGCGGAGGCGCGGAGGCGCCGACTGGTGTTCACCGACGATACGGCGGCGTGCGAATTGATTGGCCAGCCGATCCGGCTGGTTTCGAGCGCGGCGCCCAATCCCAAAGTAACCGTGCCGGCTGATTTGCCGTTCATTGAATCGCTGTTGCGGAATCAGGTTTGAGTTTTTCTTCAGTTTTAGCCGGTTTTATGATAACATGCCGGAGTTTATGAAACGTCGTTTGATTTACGGGCTGGTCATTGCGGTGCTGGCGGTAAACTTCTTCGCCGGTGCGTGGGTTTATTTGGGCTCGGCGCGTGCCGCCGGCAAGAACGATGCCATCAATCCGAATCTGGAATTGCTTTCCGAAGTGCTCGAACGGGTGCGCACGGAATATGTGGACGGTCAGAACCTGACCTATCACGACCTGACTTACGCGGCGGTGAAAGGCATCGTCAGGATGCTGGATCCGCACAGCCAATTCATGGATTCCGCCGCTTATCACGATTTGCAGGACGACACCGAGGGACAATTCGGCGGGCTCGGCCTCGTCGTCACCGTGCGGAGCAATTACGTGACCGTCGTCACGCCGATGGAAGACACGCCGGGATTCCGCGCGGGTATTCTGGCCGGCGACCGCATCATCAAAATCAACGGCGAAGACGCGGTGAAAATGCCGCTGGAGGACGCGGTGAAAAAACTGCGCGGCGAGCCGGGCACGCGGGTGACCGTGACCATTCAACGCCCCTCGTCCGGCGTGGTGAAGGATTACACCCTCACCCGCGCCGTCATCCAGATGAAAATGGTTGAGGACATCAACGGCAATAAGGAATTCCCTCTTGGCGATAACAAAATCGGCTACGTCTGTATCACGCAATTTGGTGATAAAACCGGCGACGAACTTGAAGCCGCGGTGCGGAAGCTTCAGGCGCAAGGCATGAAGGCGTTGATTCTCGATTTGCGCTGGAACCCCGGCGGGTTGCTCGACGAGGCGGTCAGTGTTTGTCAGAAGTTTCTCCCGCGCGGCCAGTTGATTGTGTCCACCGAAGGCCGCGATCCGGCGCAAAATTCCGTCCGGCGCGCAGCCGGGCGCGGCGATGAATTGCACGGCATGCCCGTGGTGGTGCTGGTCAACCTCAGCAGCGCCAGCGCGTCGGAAATCGTCGCCGGCTGTTTGCAGGATTTGCATCGCGCCATCATCCTTGGCGAGAAGACCTTCGGCAAAGGCTCGGTGCAAAGTATTTTTCCCCTCGACGACGGCTCCGCCCTCAAGCTCACGACGGCGAAGTATTACACCCCCAGCCACCGGGTCATCCACGAGCATGGCATCACGCCGGACATCATCGTGCCGATGAGCGACGATGAAGAGGCCCTGCTGCAGTTCAAGCGCGCGCCGGGCGGATTGGAATCGCTCAGTGAAACCAATCGTGCGCAGGTCGCGAAAATTCAGGACCTGCAACTCAGCCGCGCCGAGGATTTGCTCAAGGGCATTTTGCTTTATGACGAACTGTCCAAACCGGAAAAAGTTACGGCGAAATAGAATTCGTTAAACCGTAGAACTGTGAACCCCGACATCCGATGTCGGGGTGGATCGTTGAACCGATTTGCCGATTTAACGATTCAACGATTCAACGAATGGCGATTTTAGCATTTGAAACTTCGTGCGACGAAACCAGTGCTGCCGTCGTGCGCGAGGGCCGGATTTTGTCCGGCGTCGTTTCCTCGCAAATCAAGCTGCACGCCGAATATGGCGGTGTCGTGCCCGAACTCGCCGCGCGCGAGCATTTGAAAAATCTCCTGCCCGTTGCGCGAACCGCGTTGAGCCAGGCTGGCGTGGAACCCGGACAACTCGACGCCGTGGCGGCCACGCAGGGACCCGGTTTGCCGACGGCGTTGCTCGTCGGGTTCAAGGCCGCGCAGGCCGTCGCATTCGCCTTGCGCAAACCGTTTGTCGGCATTCACCATCACGAGGCACATCTGTATTCGCCGTGGATTGCGCGCAGCGGCGACGCCCTCGTCGCCGACTTTTCCACTTTCCAACCAAATGTTTCACTCATCGTCAGCGGCGGGCACACGTTGCTCGTGCTGGTGGAATCAGAACTGAAACATCGCGTGCTCGGTTCGACGGTGGACGATGCCGCCGGCGAATGTTTTGACAAAACCGGCAAGCTGATGGGCCTCGCATACCCCGCCGGACCGGAAATTGACCGGCTGGCGGAGCAGGGGAATCCGAAGGCGTTCGACTTCCCGCGCCCGCTGCTCCATGACGCCAGCGACGATTTCAGTTTCAGCGGCCTGAAAACCTCCGTGCGCTATTTTTTGCGCGACCACCCGAAGCTGTTGGATGACGCGCAACGCGTGCGCGACTTGTGCGCCAGCGTTCAAGCAGCGATTGTCGAAGTGCTTGTCGTCAAAACCATCCGCGCTGTAAAACGGAACCATGTGCGTTGCGTGACGGCGTCTGGTGGCGTGACGTGCAACCGTGTTTTGCGCCGTGACCTGGAAACCGCGTGCAAACGTGAAGGCTTTACGCTGCGTCTTGCGGAAACAAGTCTGTGCACAGACAACGCGGCGATGATAGGTATTCTGGCTGAACGAAAACTACTTCATGGGGTGCCGGCTACGGACTTGGATTCCGAAATCGAACCTGGCTGGGTGCTCGCGTAGCACAGGCGTCCCGTCTGTCACGCTTGGAGTTTCGCCTTCAGGCGGTGGACTAGGAGAATCTTTTCGCCTTGGGATACTTGCGTCGCTAAAATAATTTTGATGCCTGACCGGCTGCCCATTTACGAAATTGAGCACGACATTGTCGCCGCGCTCAAGGCGACGAAACGGCTCATCCTCCAGGCGCCGACCGGTTCCGGCAAATCCACCCAAGTCCCGCAAATGTTGCTCAAACACGGTTTGCTCGGCAGCGGGCAGGTGGTGATTCTTCAGCCGCGCCGGCTGGCAGCCCGCTTGCTCGCCTCGCGCGTTGCCAAGGAACTCGGCGTCGAACTTGGCCGCGAGGTCGGTTACCAGGTCCGTTTTGAAAGCTGTGTAAGCGACGCGACGCGCATCAAGTTCGAGACTGAAGGGATTTTGCTGCGGCAATTGATTCAAGACCCGGCGTTGCGCAGTGTGCAGGCGGTCATCTTCGATGAATTCCATGAGCGCCATCTTTACGGTGACATCACGCTCGCCCGCGCGCTCGACATTCAGGAAACGCTCCGCCCCGACCTGCTCATCGCCGTCATGTCGGCCACTCTGGATGCCGGGGTGTTGGAAGAATATTTAAGTAGGACAGGCGTCCCGCCTGTTCCCGATCAATTTCCCACTCAAGCAGAACAGGAAGAAGGAGACAGGCGGGACGCCTGTCCTACGTTCTCCTGCGCCGTTCTTTCTTCCGAAGGCCGAGTCTATCCGGTCGAAATTGAATACCTGCCTCGTCGGCTCGGACCCAATGCGCCACCGGTTTGGGAACTCGCCGCGGATGCCTTTGCGGATTACATCCGTTCCGGTGAACGCGGCGATGTATTGGTGTTCATGCCCGGCGGTTTTGAAATCAATCAGACCATCGAGGCTATTCGCCACACGCCGGAATCGAAAGGCTACCTCCTCCTGCCGTTGCATGGTGAGTTGCAGCCGCGCGACCAGGACGCCGCCGTGGCGCGCTACGACCAGCCCAAGGTCGTCGTGTCCACCAATGTCGCCGAGACGTCCATCACCATTGACGGCGTGCGGCTGGTGATTGACAGCGGGCTGGCGCGCATTCCGCGTTACGACGCCAATCGCGGCATCAACACGTTGTTGATTGAACGCATCAGCCAGGCCAGTGCCGACCAACGCGCCGGTCGCGCGGGCCGGACCGCGCCGGGCCGGTGCATCCGGCTCTGGTCGCGCCCGGAACACGACGAACGCGCACCGCAACAGTTGCCGGAAATCAAACGTCTCGACCTGGCCGAAGTTGTTTTGACCCTCAAAGCTGCCGGTGTGGAGGATTTGAGAAAATTCCGCTGGCTGGAAAAACCGGACGAAATTTCGCTCACGCATGCCGAGGAATTGTTGCTGGATTTGGGAGCGCTCCAACGTAGGACAGGCGTCCCGCCTGTTCCCGATCAATTTCCCGCTCAAGCGGAACAGAAAGAAGGGGACAGGCGGGACGCCCGTCCTACTTTAATCACCCCCGTCGGACGGAAGATGCTCGCGTTTCCGGTGCATCCGCGTTACTCGCGGATGTTGCTCGCGGCGCAGGAATATGGCTGCGTCCATCAGGCCTGTCTTGTCGCCGCCCTCACCCAAGGACGCGATTTGCTGTTGCGCAACGTGGATCGCGGCACGATTTCGCTCCGCGAAGATCTACTTGGCGAAAAAGCGTCGTCGGATTTCTGGATTCTGATGCGCGCATGGAGTTACGCCGCGAATAATCAGTTTCGTCTCGATGCCTGCCGCAAGCTCGGCATCCACGCCGTCACCGCGCGGCAGGTCGGGCCGTTGTTGGAACAATTCCTCCGCATCGCCAAAGATGAAGGACTCGATACCAAACCGCGCGAAATCAAAGACGAGGCGTTGCAGAAATGCATTCTCATCGGATTCAGCGACCGCGTGGCGCGGCGGCTGGACCAGGGAACGCTGCGATGCGAATTGGTCCACAATCGTCGCGGCGTGCTGGCGCGGGAAAGCGCCGTGCAATACAGCCAGCTTTTCGTCGCCGCCGAAGTTCGCGAGATCGAAGGCCGGGAGGTGAACACGATTCTGTTACTGGCCACGGCCATTGAACTCGATTGGCTGCGCGAACTTTTCCCCGATGACTTGAAATCCGAACTTCACGTTCAGTTCGACGCCACGGCCAAACGCGTTCAAGCCGCCGAACTGCTGCGTTTTCGCGGACTGGCATTGTCCGCCAAGCGCATTGAGCCGCCGCCCGCCGATGCTGCGGCACGATTGCTCGCCGATGAAATCTTTGCCAGCCGGTTGCCGTTGCCGAACTGGGACCACGCCGTCGAGCAATGGCTGGCGCGGCTGAATTTGCTTTGCCGGCATTGCCCCGAGCTTCAGCTTCCGCCATTTGCCAACGACGACCGCAAACACATCATCGAACAACTCTGCCACGGCGCGGTGAGCTACAAGGACATCAAAGAACGCGAAGTCAAACCGCTGGTGATGTCGTGGCTGTCCGAGACACAACGGCAGTTGCTCGATAAACACGCGCCGGAACGGTTGTCGCTGCCGAATGGCCGCACGCCGAAGGTCGTCTATGAAGGCAACCAGCCGCCGCACATCGCATTGCGGATTCAGGAACTCTACGATGTGACCCAAACGCCGAAGATTGCGATGGGGCGCGTGCCGGTGGTCGTTCATATTTTGACGCCGGGCATGAAGCCAATCCAAATCACGCAGGACCTCGCCAGTTTCTGGAGCGAGCACTATCCGCGCATCAAATCCGAGTTGCAGCGGAAATATCCGAAACACGAGTGGCGATAACGACGGATGGTGGCAAAATTCGGCGTGGAGCGCGGATTGTCCTCCTCACGAACCGGGGGCGCCGGCATCCTGCCGGCGAGTTCCCCGCAATGCAGCATGCCGGCAGGATGCCGGCGCTCCCAGGCACTGCTTTCCGGTTCAGGGGTTCAAGGCGCGAAGTTTTTAGGGGAAACCTCAATCTGCGGCGGGCAGATTGGTCAAGCGTGCTGCGAGTTGGGACAACTCGCGCTCCGGTCCGCCGGCTTGAATTTCAAATCATGGCGCTACCCAACTACGGAAATCATTGCATTCCGTGGCGTAGAGTGTTAAAGCGGCTCCATGAATATTTTGGACACGGCGGGCCTCGGACTCGCGATCCGCGATTGTAAGCAACGCGGGTTCGACCGGCTAACTTAAGCACCCTAAACGGTTGAAAAATTGCACACATTTTGAAAAAATCAAATGGCTGACAATTTAATTCCACCCGCTATGCCGCAGGAAAGTGGAGACAAGAATTCCTCCAATAAAAAGTCCTGCGAGAAACGCGCTAAAAAGCCCAACCAGAATTTCCGCCCTGGTAATCGTGATAGTCGAAAAAAGGCCGAAGTGATTATAGTTATTTTTGGGCTCATTGAAATCCTTTCCCTCGTCCTTTGGCAATCGGCTGATGTTTTTCATAAATTCTCTGATATTATTCATTGGTTATCTCTTTGCGGGTTTATAGCTGGCGCGGCATATTTGTTGGATAAAGTCTTTAATCATAATAAATGGGTTTGGATTTTGTATATGGCAGCGTGCGCCCTGCTTGGACTTGCTGTGTATGAGAACTCGGAACCATCGCCATTAAATCGTACCGAATCGAAATCAGTCGAAGAGGTTGAAAATTCGACCACACCACTGCAAGCCAACAAGCCAGAACCACAAGCGGCATTGCAGACGCTTGCCGAAAAATTGGAAACGACTTCTGACCAATTGAGACAGGCAACGCAGGGGATGGCCAATCTAGAAGCGGCTAATGAAGCGCTGATGAACGCACAATCTGCCACACAGGCCCGAAGAATAACACCACAACAGAGAGAGAATTTCATAAAAATTTTATCAGATGCCCACAACGTATCGAAAATTCCGATCAAGGTTATTGTTGGAAGGACGGACGGCGAGACTGAGAACTTTGCTTTGCAGTTTAGGGAGATGCTTGATGAGGCGGGGTATGGAACAGTGCCTTCGGGACTTCAAGCTCCACTCAATGACCCATCGTTCAAAGGTAATATATTGTATGTAACCGACGCACTGCCTAACATTAAAATCCCCATGTATAATGAGTCTGGGAAATACGAAGAAATTATAAGAATTCCAAATTTGTACGCTACGCCGACAAGCGGGTCTTCTCAAAAAGGACCTGATGTTATTGCCATTTTTTCTAGCACAAATGGCACAATGGGCATTCCCAGCATGTTTCCAGACCGTCCCACCATTATGCCGATGCATGCGACTACGAATAATCCAGGAGGGGGCGTGGTATATGCATATAGTCCTGCTCAAAACCCTGATAAAATTCTTCTCGGCGTCATGGAGGTTCTCATTGATGATGGAATAAGTACCTCTGCGGGGGGCGGAAAAACATTTCTGAAACCCGGAGAAATTGCGTTTTTTATCCCGCAGAAGCTCTATTGATTTTCTGTACGTCCATGCCCAAATTTCGTGCCAAACCTGCAGAAGTAAATCCCCCAACCATTTCAAATTAAGACACAGCCAGCTGGCGCTCCGACTTGCAACGTTTGGGTTCGCACACTACCTTGCGCGGCTTATGGAAAAAGTGGTTATCATCGGTTCGGGTTGCGCGGGCTGGACGGCGGCGCTCTACACCGCGCGCGCCAATCTCCAGCCACTCGTCCTCACCGGCAAACAGCCCGGCGGACTGCTTACCACCACCGGCATCGTCGAAAATTACCCCGGCTTTCCCGAAGGCGTGGACGGCTACGAATTGATGACGCGGATGCAGAAGCAGGCCGAACGTTTCGGCGCGCGCGCCAGTTTCGGCACGGTGGAGAAAGCCGATTTATCTAAACGCCCGTTCACCCTCACGGTTGACGGCGAACAGGTCGAGGCGCAGGTGGTCATCATTGCCACCGGCGCGAGTCATCGGCATCTGGGTGTGCCCGGCGAGGACTTGCTGGAGACCAAGGGCGTGACTTATTGCGCCACGTGCGACGGCGCACTGCCGATTTTCCGCAACCAGACGCTCGTGGTGGTCGGCGGCGGTGATTCCGCGTGCGAAGAGGCGCTTTACCTGATGCGCTTCGGCTCGGTCATTCATTTGATTCACCGCCGCGACCAGTTGCGCGCGTCAAAAATCATGGCCGAACGCGCGTTGTCGAATCCCAAGATCAAGCCGATTTGGGATTCAGTCGTGACCGAGGTGCTCGACCCGAAACAGGACAAGGTCACCGCCGTTAAATTGAAGAACCTCAAGACCGGCGCGGAGACGGTTTTAAATTGCGCTGGCGTGTTTGTTGCCATTGGACACACACCCAGCACGGAAGTATTCGAGGGCCAGATTGACATGGACGCGAATGGTTACATCGTCCCGAAGAAAGGGACGATGACGAATGTGCCGGGAGTGTTTGTGGCGGGCGACTGCGCGGACCATGTCTATCGTCAGGCGGTGACGGCAGCGGGCGCTGGCTGCGCGGCGGCGATTGACGCCGAACGGTTTCTGGCGGCGCAGAACCAATAAGCGCAGGGCAGGGGAGCAATTTATTTGGTCTGGCCTTTCGCGGCTTCCCGGTTTTCAACAAACTTTTTTATCTCCGCGATTTTCTTCCTGAAAATCTGTTCCCGGACATAGCCGTTGGAATTATTCCCGCCGAGCGGGATTTCGCAGATGAACCGGGAGCAGTCTTCAGTGACCACGGCCATGTTCGGCGCAAATCCGCCTTCGTCGGGACCGAAGAAGCCTTTTTTCACCGCGTCCGGGACTTTGTCCAATTCATCCTCATGCCTCACAAATACCAGCACCAGGGCTTTGTTAAAGACCGTGTAAAAGCCGGCCAGATCGTTGGGGCCGCCGCTGCCCATGGGTTGGCTCGGTTGAAACATCACATCCCAGACCATGATGAAGCCGATCATCTTATGTTCCGCTTGGGCCTTCTTTTTGGCCGCTTCCAGGTTCGCCAACCGGTACGCATTGTTGAGTTTCAGGTTCATCGGCCGGTTCTGCCGGGCGATGTAAAGCCCCTCTTTGTAGGGATCGTAATTGTATTTTTTCTTAAGGTCGTCGGGCAAATTGCTGAACGGCACCTTCACGCCTTTGAGCGAGCCTTCGGTGTTGACGATGAAAAAGATGCCGTCCGGTTTTACTGTCAGGCCGCTGACATTTTCGTATTTTTGTCCGTCCAGGGTGGTGATGTCGTCCGCCAGGCAGTTCATCCCGGCAAGACCGGTGATGAGGATGGCGCAAAATAGTTTCGTCTTCACGTTTCCATTTCCAAGTTCTCGTTTTCGGAAGCCATGGCAGTTTTGGTTCAAGGATCAATCTTGTCGAGGCCAAAACGCCTTTGGCACGACCAGGCATCGAGCCCTCCGCAATGAAAAGGTAGGGACGCGCGGCCCGCGCGTCCGTTATTAACGAGGCGACCCGGTCTGACTTTTTCCCTGATAGGCCTTGAGAATTTGGTCCATTTCGTTGTTCACGGTTTCATCCACCCACTTGCGTTTTTCATCGGCATCGAACCACGCGGCGGTGCGCCGCATGCCTTCCTGGAACGGGATGACCGCCTGAAAATCAGGCACGACGGATTTGATTTTGCTATTGTCGAAAACGGTGCTCCAGGTTTTGTCGCCCAGCAAATTCCCCGTCAATTGCGGCGCCACGCGCACAATAAAATCGGACGGGATATGCACGATGTCGGCCTTCACGCCCAGCGCTTCGGCGATGGTCTGGTAAATCTGGTCCCACGTCAGCACTTCATCCGAGGTGATATGAAAGGCCTGGCCGATGGCCCGTGGATTGCCAATCAATCCCAGAAATCCCCGCCCGAAATCCTCGGCGTGCGTCATCACCCAAAGTGACGTACCGTCGTCGTGGACGATGACGGGCCGGCCTTTTTTCAGACGGTCGGCCAGCGTATAACAACCGAACCCGCCGACGGCGACGGGGAAATAGTAATTGTAGGTAAATGAGGGACGGACGATGGTAACGGGAAAATTGGTTTCGCGATAAGCGCGCATTAAAAGTTCCTCGCAGGCGATTTTGTTCCGGGAATATTCCCAGAACGGATTGCGCAACGGCGTGGCTTCGGTAATCAGTCGTTGGGTGGGTGGTTTTTCATAGACCGAGGCGGTGCTGATGAAAACAAATTGTTTTGTCCGGTCTTTGAAAAGCGCGAGGTCGCGTTCGATGTGTTTCGGCGTGAAGGCAATCCAATCCACGACAGCGTCGAACTGCAAATCCCGCAGCGCGGCGCGGACGGCGTCCGGCTGGTTGATGTCCACCGTCAGGCCGCGACTGCCGGGCGGATTTGTCTGCTGCTGTCCGCGATTAAGCAGATACAACTCAAACCCCCTGGCGATGGCTTGCTGGCTGACGGTTGTGCTGATTTTACCCGTGCCCCCTATAAACAACATTTTCATGGGCGCGCGATTCTAGCCGGGCAAGGGGGCTTAGGCTATTCTTTTGATACAAAAATTCACTTTTTCCGGAATTCGGCGGTTGATTGCGTGGCCTGCGTGTCCGCAATCAACAGAAAATGGTTGGCGGCGCTTTGTGACCCGCAGCACGTTCAAGAAATCCGCAGCGAAGTAGCCCGGCGGCGGAAAATATTTGTAGATGTGCTTGCAAACTCAGGCGGTACTGGTATTAGAGAGACCATCATGTTCATGGACCTAATCCATCGCATTAGCATCACCGCCCCGGCGGAAAAGATTTATCGCGCCATCACCACCAAGGAAGGCATCAAAAGCTGGTGGACCACCGACGTGAAGATGGCCGCCCACGCCGGCGGCAAGGCCGTCTTCGGTTTCGAGAACCGCTCGGTGGTGTTTCAGATGCGCATCGAGCAATTGACGCCGCCCTCACTTGTGCGTTGGAAATGCGAGGACAGCAACTCGCCGGACTGGATTGGCACGACGCAGGAGTTCCGGCTCGAGCCGCAGACCGACGGCGAGGTGTTGTTGAAATTCTGTCACGGCGGCTGGAAATCCGGCGGCGAGCATTGCTATTACTGCAACACCACCTGGGGCCACCTGCTCGTCAACCTGAAAAACTACGCCGAACGCGGCGTGAAAAATCCTTACTTCACCTGATTACCCGCGCCGGAGCGCGACTGTGTCTGCAGGACTGGCATTCAGACGAAAGGAAAGCTTAACCAAAAGCGCTCACAGCCATACTGTTAGTCGGGTTTCATCTCATCGCCGGATCGGACTGGTAGGGACGACGAGGCCATCCCACCTTCGTGAATTTCGCGCTGGACCGGGATGCGGGCAAAAAACGGTTCTTATTTGGCAATTCCGTTCCTGAATTCGGCATTGACGCTGAGGCGGTTGCCGGTAAACTTTGCGTTCGGTTTTTGCAGAACTTTTTTTAGAAACGGATAAAAATTATGGCAGTCAAAGTTGCAATCAACGGGTTCGGCCGCATCGGGCGCCTGGTATATCGCGCCCTGGTCGAACAAGGCATGGTGGGCAGGGACATCGAGGTGGTCGCCGTCGGCGATATCGTTCCGGCGGACAACCTCGCGTATCTGCTCAAATACGATTCCATCCAGGGCCGATTCAAGGGCAAGGTGGACAGCAAAACTTCCCCGGAAGCCGTGGCCAAGGCCAAGGCCGCCGGCAAAAAGGCCGAGGACGCCGATCCGGACATCCTCATCGTCAACGGCAACGAAATGAAGGTCGTCAGCGCCAAGTCACCGGCCGAATTGCCGTGGCGGGCGCTGGGGGTTGACCTGGTGATTGAATCCACCGGTCTATTCACCGCCATCGAGAAGGCCCAGGGCCACATCACAGCAGGTGCCAAGAAGGTGCTCATCACCGCGCCGGCCAAGGGCGATTGCCTCACGGTCGTCATGGGCGTGAACGAACACAAATACGATCCGAAGCAGCATCACGTCATCTCCAATGCCTCCTGCACGACGAACTGCCTCGCGCCGGTCGTGTTTGTGCTGTTGAAGGAAGGGTTCGGCGTCGAAGAAGGTTTGATGACGACGATACACAGTTTCACCGCCACGCAAAAGACCGTGGACGGCCCGAGCAAGAAAGACTGGAAAGGCGGCCGCAGCGCGTCCATCAATCTTATTCCTTCCACCACCGGCGCGGCCAAGGCCGTGGGTCTGGTGTTGCCCGAAGTGAAAGGCAAACTGACCGGCATGGCGTTCCGTGTGCCGACCCCGACGGTTTCGGCGGTTGACCTGACCGTTCGCACGGTCAAGGAGACGAGTTACGCGGAAATTTCCGCCGCGATGAAGAAGGCCAGCGAGACCTACCTGAAAGGGATCCTCGGCTACACCGAGGACGAGGTGGTCAGCTCGGATTTCATCCATTGCGACCTGTCCTCGATATTCGATCAAGGCTCCGGCATGGAGTTGAACAAAAAGTTCTTCAAGCTGATAAGCTGGTATGACAACGAGTGGGGTTATAGTTGCCGCGTCGGCGATTTGATCCGGTACATGATCAAGAAAGGGCTGTAAGCCGCTGAACGGAATTCAAAGGCGAACCGGCAACGGGTCGCCTTTTTTGTTTTTACCGCGGATGACGCAAATTTAATTTAACCGCGGATTACGCGGATTACGCGGATACTATTTAATACATGACGGTGTTGCTCTTGGTTTCTCGCGTTTCTCGTTCACCACACGTTTCCATTCAAGCTTGGCGTTTTTGAAGTTGAGGAGCAGCGCCACCTCCAAACCGGTGATGTTCAGATAACCAAGCATCTGAGCAATGTGGGTTTCGTTGAAGGTGGTGACAACCTTGGGATCGGCAATGACCATGCCGTCCACAATTAGATCCGGAATGAGCTTGCCAATGAAATGACCGCGATAATGCACCGGATATTTCCGTTGCTACTCGATTAAGTGCCCGCGTGTCTGCAATTCAATAATGAGGGCATTTTCATACAGCTTTTCATCCAAGCCGGGTTTGAGTTCGTTCAGGACCGCCATCGCTGCGCCAATGATGTCTTCGGTGATTTGTTTGTGGAGCATGGGAAAAGATTAATCACCGACATCGCCTTTCACAGGAAATTTTATTCCCATCCGTGTCATCGGTGTAATCCGCGGTTATGTTTTTACGGTTATATTCATTTCTTCGTGCCTGACGGTGTATTGGTTGCGGGCTGGCTGGCAGCTTTCAATTTGCCTTCCACTTCAGACAACCAATAAGCATGCTCTTCGCTGGGAGCGATTTGATTCAAACGCGACATGGTTTCGCGCGCATGGAGGTAATCCCGGCTCTGCCAGTAAAATTTGAAGCGCAACTGCAGCACATTGGGGTTATTGCGAGCCAGGCCATCCGCCTTTTCCAACGCGGATTCAGCCAGGGCAACTTGACCGGCGTCCAGTGCCGCCCGGGTGAGATTAAGCCAGCCGTTCAAATCTCCGGGTTGCAGTTGCGCCGCCTGCTCCAGAAATGGCAGGGCCTTTTCCGGTTTGCCGGTGGCGGCCAGTCCAATGCCATAACGGGAAAGCACCGTGGGGTTCGTGGGAAAGAGGCGCTGGGCCTCCGCGAGCGTTTTTAGCACGCGTTCGTTGGCCGCCGGATCGGCCAAAGGCTTAACCGAAACTTCCTGGTTCGTTTCATTGGAGGAAAAAAATTGGTGAACCAGCGGCAAATTCAATATGGCGATCACGGCATTGTTCTCGACGCGCTGTGTCCTGGGCCCTTCCTGGCTGCTGCGGACAAACAAGGTAATGCCATCCTGCCAAATCCACGAACGGTCCCAGGCCGTGACGGCCCACAACAACACCAGTCCCAGAGCCACGGCACGTATGAATTTCTGCAGGGGCAGGGCCGGGATAAGACCCACGAATGCAATCAACCAGCCGATGAGCGGCAGGTAAAGGAACCGTTCGGCCATGTATTGCATCATGGGAACCAGGTTGGAGACGGGCAGCAGGAACAGCCCCGTCCACAACAGGCCGAATCCCAAAATCTTCCCCCCGCGTCTGTGCCAGGACAGAAAGCCGATTGCCAACAGAGCGACAAGCAGCGCCAAACCTCCCATGACTTCCGCCGACCAAAGCGATTGGCCGGCGCGCAGATAACTGTAATCAATGAAAAACGGCGGAACGCCGCAGAGCAAACGAAAATACCCGGGGACGACCGGCAACATATCAATCAACGTTTGTCCGTAGGTTCCGGAGAGCGGCGCGGTCTGGCTGGTGCGCCCGATGACCAGCTCCCGGTTTATCAGATAGAGCGCCGCCACAATCAAAAACGGCAGTGTGCGGAACGCGCATTGTTTCCAATCGAGCCGGTGCAGCGTGCGCAGGAGCACGAACGGCATGACCGCAAACGGCACCGCCGATTCCTTCGAATAGACAGCCAGCGCGAAGAAGAGCAGGCCGCGCCAGTATGCGAACCGGCCTGGCGCCGGCGGCAACAGTTCCCGCAGAGCGGCCAGCGTGAAGAAGGCCGCGAGAATGTCATCGAGTGATTTTGCCCAGCAAACGACCTCGGAAACGACGGGGTGCACGGCGTAGGCCAGTGCCACAACCAAGGACCAGAAGTGCGCGTCGGCTTCAGTCAAACGACCGTTCAACTGCGGCAGCAACCGCGTCAAGGCCGCGAACAGCATCATGGCGGTGCCGCCGTGCCAGCACACATTGGCCAGATGGTAAATCCACGGTTGGGGAACTTCCCTGCCGTCCAGAAAGTGCAGCAGGGCGTAATGCGCGGTCCGAATCGGGCGGAAAACCCGGAAATCGTCCGGCAAGGTTGCCTGGGCGTCGAGCCGATAAAACATTTCCGGGATGTGACGCAAGGAACGGACGCTCTGGAGGTCGCGGATAAAACAACCATCGTCCCAGACAAATTGAAAGGTCGCCGTTTGTCCCCAGGTCACCAGCGTGACGACCCCGATAAGCACAAAAGGCGGCCATTTTTTAGTGAAGAACCAGTGCATTACCGCGCGCATTTTAAACGACCACGGCTGGTCCGCAATGATTTGAAGTATAATCCGGTTTCCCCCAGACTGCGCGCGTGAAAATTTCGGTCATCATCCCCGCGTTCAACGAGGAACGCCTGCTCGCCGGGACGCTGGCGCAGATTAAATCGGCGATGGCCGCCTTTACCCGGTGCGGTTGGGAGAGCGAACTTATCGTTTGCGACAACAATTCCACGGATCGCACGGCGGAAATCGCGCGGGCGGCGGGCGCGTCCGTCGTGTTCGAGCCGGTCAATCAAATTGCCCGCGCCCGGAATGCCGGCGCAGCGGCGGCCACCGGCGACTGGCTGATTTTTGTGGATGCGGATTCACAGCCGAGCGCCGAATTGTTTGCGGACGTGGCGGAACAAATCCAATCCGGTCGTTGCCTGGCCGGTGGCTCAACGGTGCGAATGGATGAACATTTTATGTTGGCCGGTTTCTTCACGTGGACCTGGAACTGGTCCAGCCGGCTGGGTCGTTTGCTGGCTGGCTCGTTCATCTTTGTCGAGGCGGCGGTGTTCCGAAAAATCGGCGGGTTCAGCAACGAACTGTTTGCGGCAGAGGAACTGGATTTGAGCAAGCGATTGAAAAAACTCGCGCGGGAGACGGGCAGGGAAGTTGTAATTTTACATTCGTATCCGCTGGTGACCTCCGCGCGCAAGATGCGGCTTTACACGGCGTGGGACCACCTCAAATTGGTAACGCACGTCCTGTTCAACCGCCGCGCGCTCAACCGCCGCGAATCCTGCACCTTGTGGTATGACGGTCGGCGGTAGCCCGGCTTGCGCGCACGGCGAGGAAGTCAGTGGACAGGGTGGCTGACCTGCCGGACAGCCGGACGAGCGGCAGCGCGTCCCTACCATAGCAATGGTGTCAGCTAACGGGCGCGGGATTCCACAAAAAATCCACAGCTACGATAAATACTGTGCCGCCCGGCGATTCCCAAACCCACTTCGGCTTAAAAGCATTAACTGCCTCCTTCATTTCGCCTCCAACCAATTCTCGATGATAAAGCAGAAGATAATTATTGCCTGTTTCATGGTCGCAAAATTGTGTGGCTTCAAGGTTCATATATCCAATGGAGCTCTTCATGAGTTTCAAGGATTTAGACAGATCCCACTTGGCTTGATCAACTCCGCATTGACTTTGAAACTCCCGCGAGTCTGCGGTTTCTGTCGAGGACGCAAAAGAAACATGCCGCCGCGCTGTCGTGTTCGCCCAAAAAGTCCTGTAAGATTTCTCTTTTGACTTTGGGTATAACTACTCCATGAAATTGAGGCGCCTTTTTCGGCGCAGTCGCCTTTGGCTTTTTAGATTTGGAAGGAGCTTGTTCGAGGGTCAGCGCGCTAGATTTAGGCTCTGGCACGCTCGGCGGCTGGGCGATTTCAACGGTCTCTTTCAATCCGAGAATCGCCCGCGCCGTCACCACGTCGGGGATGACATTGTGATTGCGGAAAAACGTCAGGTAGGCGCGCGGCTCACCGATGGCATCGACGAGAGTTTTCCAAGCAGGATCATTTTTATTTGGGCAAACAATCTTGGTTTTCATCGTTTTGATTTGGGCGAGGTGGAATTTCAAAAACGTCATTGCCTGTGTCTAATAAATTCTCGCACAAGCCGTTGAGCTTCGACGATTTGCCGTGGCGACATAAAATTTTCTATTATGGTCATGCTTTTCTTTGCCTCCTCTTGGCCTTGCGCCGCCGCCAGAAGCATCCACTTGTAACTCTCCAGATCATCTGCCGCTACGCCTTCGCCCTTGGCGTAGCAGACACCCAGATTATATTGAGCCAGGTCGTAATTCTGATCAGCAGCTTTGCGATACCATTTCACCGCCTCCACCGCGTCCTTCGCTACCCCTTCGCCATTGGCGAAGGAGTTCCCTAGAGTATATTGAGCCAGGACGTGATTCTGATTGGCAGCTTTCCGATACCATTTCACTGCCTCCACCTTATCCTTCACCCCGCCAACACCATTAGCGTAACAGAAACCCAGACTGAATTGAGCCATGGCGAAATTCTGCTCGGCTGCTTTGCGATACCATTTCACCGCCTCCACCTTATCCTTCGCGACGCCATCGCCGTTCTCGTAGCTGAAACCAAGATTGAATTGAGCCAGGGCGAGATTCTGGTCGGCAGCTTTGCGACACCCTTCACCGCTTCCACATAATCTTGCGGCACGCCGTCGCCTTTGGCGTAACGGCAACCTAGAGCGTATTGAGCGTTCGCATCGCCACGTTCTGCCGCGAATGTCGTTTCGTCGAACAATTTGCTTTTGCTCGTAGAGTTGTGCGGAAACAAACGTGTCAACCAATTTGCTTTCACGTCGTGAGAGGTTAGTCGGTTTCACTTAGCTGGCAAGTGTTAGATAATTTGAATTTCCAATGGAAAAACGCCCAGTTTGGCAATATAATTTACGCGATGGTTGCCAACTCAAAAAACCAAGACGAAATTCCCGAATATTTCTACAAGTATCGATCGTTTAGCGGAATTAACAGAGATCGAACCGGATGTGAGATTGTAAATGGGGGCATTTGGTTTTCGGAGCCTTCGGATTTTAAGGACAAAAGCGATTGTGGAACTCCTGTATCTCATTATGCCACACCGGAAGCGTTCCGAGCTTGGGCGGAAACAGCATTACTCGTTGTAATGTCGAATCTAGCTGAAAACGAAAGATGCGCTTTAATTGACGACGCTATTAAAAATCGTGTTTATGCCGATCCAGACAGAATTAACAGACACCGAGACTGGTATAAGAATCAAGTCATGCAAAGAGGAGTTTTGTCTCTTTGTTCCACCAATGTGAGTGACCGAATGTGGCGTGAATATGCTGATAATAACCAAGGCTGCTGTTTTGAATTCAAACGGAGCGAAAGGGGAATGTTTGCGAATGTGGAAAAAGCTCGCTATGAAGAAAAGCTGCCAACGGTCAATAGTTATGAAATGCCGTATGTCGAAATGAACAATGCCATAATGTTGACCAAAACACATGAACATGACTTCGAACATGAGTGGAGGATTTGGGATTCAAGAGGTCGAGGATATTGGAAATACAATAAAGGCGATTTAACCGGCTTGATTTTTGGTCGTTTGATGCCAACCGAGGACAGGAATCTACTTACATATCTGACGCGGAGAAGTCATCCATCGGCAATTCTTTATGAGGCCGTTGAAACGGAGAACGGCCTAAAGATAATTCTCTTTGAAAATTGAACAACGGCTCTCGTTCTTCCGCCATCAAGTCCAATCGTCCATCCCAAAATGGAGAGCGTGAGGTGTTCATTTGCGCCCCAGCCCCAACGCCCGCCGTGTCGCATGGCCCGAGCCGCGCTGATTGTTTGCCCGTCTATCAGGCGCCGGGACAGGATTGAAGCTGTAACGGATTTTTACGACGCAGTGGCGGCAGCTTTCTGCCGAGTTGTAAGGTAATCGAGGTATTCAATCAGCCGCGGCTTCATTTCCCGGCGCGGCACGATGGCGTCAATGAGTCCGTGGTCAAGCAGGAATTCGGCGGTTTGAAAACCGGGCGGCAGTTCAGCCTGGGTTGTGTCCTTGATGACGCGCGGCCCCGCAAAACCAATCATCGCGCCCGGCTCGGCCAGTATCAAATCGCCCAGACACGCGTAACTCGCCATCACGCCCGCCGTCGTCGGATGCGTGAGGACGCTGATGTAGGGCAGGCGGTGTTGTGCGTGGTAGGCGAGGGCGGCGGCGGTCTTGGCCATTTGCATGAGGCTGAACATGCCTTCATACATGCGCGCCCCGCCGCTGGTGGAAATAATGATGACGGGCAGTTCCTTTTCCGTCGCGCGCTCGATGAGCCGGGTGAGTTTTTCACCGACCACCGAACCCATCGAGCCTCCAAGAAAATCAAAATCCATCACGCCCAGCCCGGCGCGGTGCGGACCGATTTTACAAATGCCGGTGAGGACCGCGTCCTTGAGCGTCGTGGATTTTTGGTATTCCTCCAGTTTCGCCTTGTAGGTGGCGACCCCGTTGAAGTTGAGAACGTCCACACTCGTCATCTCCGCGTCCATTTCCTCAAAGGTGCACGTCTCGACGAGCGAGTGGATGCGTTCGCGCGAGCTGATGGGGAAATGATGATGGCACTTCGGGCAGACCTTCAGATTTTCGTCCAATTCCTTGTCATAAACCATCGTGCCGCACTTCGGGCATTTTGTCCAAAGCCCTTCCGGGATGTCGCGTTTTTTTGATTTGGAACCGGAAGGCTTGGGTTTTTTGGGCAACGGCGACGTTTTGGCTGATGGCGGCGTCAGCGCCGGTTCGGCCGTTTCAGTTCCAAGCGCCTTTTTTGTGAAAGTGGTTGTAGCCATCAACCCTCAAATCATACTAGAGTCCGCGCGCCACTGTCCAGACGCAAACGTCATCCGCGCCAGCGGCCAAAAGCGCCAGCGCGCACGCGCTCGTGGTCGCGCCGGTGGTGAACACGTCGTCCACCAGAATCACCCGCTCCCCGTTCAGGCGCGCGCCGTGGCGCATGGCGAACGCGCCGCGCATGTTTGCCGCGCGTTGCTGCCGCGTCAGCCGCGTCTGGGTGTTGGTGAACACAACGCGCCGGAGCAGGTTTTTGTTCAGCGGGATTTGGATGGCGGCGCTGAGGTGGATGGCCAGACGTTCGGCCTGGTTGAATTCGCGTTCGCGCTGTTTCAACGGGTGCAACGGCACCGGCACAATCAAATCCCACTTCTGACCGCGCAAGGCGGGCACGGTTTCGCGCAACAGCAGGCCGGCCAGAAACGGCTCAAACCACAACGCACGCTGGTATTTGTAACGGTGGATGACTTCCAGCACCGCACCGCGCGCGGCCACCGCCGACCGCGCCGCGCTGAAGTGCAGTTCCATTTCGCGGCAATTCGCGCATTCAAACGGCGTCGTCAAGTCGCCTTCAAAGGGCAGGCCGCACCGCTCGCAGAACGGCGGTTTGATGAAGCGCACGTGCGACCAGCAACGTCCGCAAACGTAGCCTTGCTTTGCCGTGGCGCGTTGTTCGCCGCAAAGCTGGCAGATTTCGGGGTATAAAAAGCCGAGGCCGACGTTGAGCCAGGTATGGAACGGGCTGGCGGTGGTGGTCATGAGGAAATGGTAAAAGCCGGTCGTTTGTTCAGGACCGGCAGGCGGTCGAAAACAACGAGCGTGAGCGCAAGGACGATGAACGCCAGCCAGCCGTCAATCATTTTGCCCGTGCCCCAAAACCAGGCGGCGGCCTTGGGAACGTCAGTGGTGAACGTGCCGAAAATTTTGAGCCAGAAAATCCAGCCGGCGTGCAGGCCGATGGAGAAGTAAAGGTTGCCCGTGCGCTGATAGGCGAGGCCCAGCAGCACGCCCGCCAGCGTCAGGCTGAAGAAGCCCGGAATAAGCGCCTGAAAATCCACAAAACCGCTCAACAGGCGCGGCAGCAGTTCGAGGCCGGAATACCAGACTACCGTGCCGGTGAGTTCGGCGCGGTGCAGAAAATGCACGAGCGCGTAAATCAGGCTGCTCAATCCCAGCGCCAGCGGCCAGTAAAACACGCGGCGCAACCCGCCGAACGCGCCGCCGCGAAACAAAATTTCCTCGAGGGTGGCGACCACTGCCGCGGTTCCCGCCGCATGCAAAACGGTTTCAAGGATTTTTGCGACCGAAACACCTTCCGTCGGCGTGCGTCCGCCGGCAAATAAAACGATGCCTGCGACTGCCGCCAGCGAGCTGAAGCCGAGTAAAAAACCGCCGAACAATTTTTTTGACTGGCCGTAGGGCGGAACCAGGCCGGTTTCACGCAGCGAAGTCGCCCCAAGTGCCCGGAACAACGGCCACAGGCCGGCCAGGGCGAGTATCAAAAAGGAACGGTCCATGAAACGATGAAACGGGATCTGGGCGAGTTTGGGAAAGGATTGGGTGTAATCCTGCGCGAGCCAGTAAAGCCAGGGCGCGAGCAGTGCGCCGCCGATAAAAACCGCGACAATGTAGATGACCAGCGCCCAAAGAGGCCGCATGAAAGGATGGTAAGCGCACTGGTGATTCACGCCAAGCGCGAATTCAGAATGTAAAATCCCGATGTCTGAGGTGTCGGACCGGTGAAAATCAAGGCGCGGTGGTTCCGGCGACAACACCCAACCAGAACTGAGCAACGGCCCAACGATTGTCCCTGCCGTGAAGTCGGTACCCGCCGTCAGGATGCCGATGCGTCTGGTTTGTGGCATGAAGCCGTATCCGGCGGATGACATGTAGCGTTGCCGCGTCACCAACTGCTCAACAACGCCCGCAACAATTCGCCAGACGGCGCCAGAACTTTAAAAGTTGGGTTGGACAGCCTTTGTCCTTTTGGCCAGTTTATCTTCTGACACAATTATGTGTGCCCGCTTTACGTTGAGCAAAGAACTGTCGGAACTCGGCAAGCTGATTGATTTCGTTTGCCGGGTTGCGTTCTTCGCGCCGCGTTACAACATCGCTCCGCGCCAGCAGGCGCCGGTGATTGTGCGGGAGAATTATCTCACGGTGGCCAAACTCATGCGTTGGGGACTGATTCCGTCCTGGGCAACGGAGGAAAGCATCGGCGACAAGCTCATCAATGCCCGCGCGGAAACACTCACGGAAAAATCCAGCTTCCGGAAACTGTTTGCCTCGCAACGGTGCTTGATTCCCGCCGACGGCTATTATGAATGGCGGAGAGACGGTCAAGCATCGAGCGTCGAGGGACGAGAGTCAGAACTCGGATTCGACACCTCATCTGGCCTGCGGCAAAGCCCTCATCCGGTCCCGTCCCGGCGGGACCAGCCGCTCCCATCCGATGGGCGAGGGGCGTCCGACCGGACGCCGTTCCGGTTCACGATGAAAGACGGCGGACTTTTTTGTTTTGCCGGGTTATGGGACAAATGGATTCGCCGGCCGCAAGTACAGGAAATCCTGATTGACGATGAAGGTGACGTGCCGCAACCGAGCCGCGTCATCGAAACCTTTACCATCATCACCACCGCGCCCAACGAAATGGCCGCGGCGATTCACGACCGGATGCCGGTCATCCTCGCCCCGGAACATTACGGCTGGTGGCTGTACGAAGACGGCAAGGAAGAAGCATTGCAGAGCCTGTTGAGTCCGTATCCGGCGGAGGACATGAAATGTTATCGCGTCTCCAGGCTGGTGAACAACGCCCGCAACGATTCGCCCGATTGCATCAAGCCCGCCTAAATCTTCCGCGAAACGCAGATGAGGCATGCGAGCAGGGCCAGCAGCGAAATGACCGCGCCGGTTTCAAATGCGCGGTCCCGGTAAAGCAATTGCACCCGGTGCCGGCCTTCCGGAACTTCCACCGCTTGAAACGCGTGGTTTGCCCGCAGCAAACGCACCAGTTTGCCGTCCACTTCCGCCCGCCAATCGTGATACCACGTCTGCGCCACGACGACGAGCGATGGCGCATCAGCAACAATTTCGATGTCTGCGCTCTGATTTCTGAATCTTGATTTGAGCACGCGGGCGATCGTTTGATTCGTGACCGTTACAAACGGTTTCGCCTCCGGAGGCAGGAAGACAATTTTGCTTCCGTCAAAATCCGGCCGGGTCAATGCGCGCAGCGTGTTGGCGTCGTCCAGGAAGACCGGTTTTTGTCCGGCAGTCGTGAGCGGCAGGAAAGATTCCCGCGGCTGCCAGTGGTAAAATTCATCCGGCGCCGTGATTTGCGAAACGCCCAGGAAATCCTCCAGCCGTGGAAATTCGTTCGTCGTGCCGTAAAGCAGCGAATTTAAATCATCACCTTCCCGCGGCGTGAGCGAGAAGAAGCCATCCACCTTCGGCGCGGTGTCGAGCAAATTCGCGTTGCCGCAAAAGCCAAGCCGCTTTGCCAGAAAATTATTTTCCGGGTTGCTCAGCGAGAAATGAATGAAGTCCATGAAGGCCTTCGTGGTGATCATGGCGCGCGATCCGCCGAGTTCCGGTTGTGGGTTCATCGCCAGTTTTGTGCGTGCCAGGTTCAGTTCATAGACACTTGACGGCACGGTCGGGTTTTGGGTTGGTTCGTGCGTTAAGACATCAAGCCATGCCACTACAATCAAAAGCAGCGGTGCGAGCCGGCGCAATCCCGGTCCGGCTTCCCGCGTCAGAAACAGCAGCAATCCGCCGGTCAGCAGCAGAAAAAATGCGCGCGACAGTCCGTTGAACAAAGTCGCATGCCAGTCATCGCCCGGAAACGGAAATCGCCACGTCCAGAACAGGATTCCCGCGAGCAGCGCCAGCAGAATGATTCCGACAAGAACGAGCCGTTTCTTAAGATGCTTTTTTTCTCCGGATTCCAGGCGGGCGAGGGCGAATGCGGCCAGTAACGGCACCAGGAACGCCACGAGCGTGACGTATTTGATTGGGTAAGTCACAAAGCTGAGTTGCGGGATGATTTTTCGCAGGGCGGGATAGACAAATGTGTTTTCGCCAAAGGCAAAAATCAGCGCGAGAACCACTGCTCCCCCGAGCAGCCATACGCGGCGCTCGCGTACCGTCCAGAGCGCGAGCAGCGCCAGCCAGAGCGCACCGATGCCGAGGTAATAAGATGACGTCCACGATTGGCCGTATTGGAGAAAGACGCCTTCCGTCCACGTGCGGCCATGCGCCATCGGCACCAGGAAATTGATCCAGCCCCAGCCGGGCATGGACCAGCGTGTGTCCGCATAGCCGACGCCGCGTTGCGAATGGGCAGAGAGGTCGAGGAACGGCAGCAGTTGCGCCGCGGCCAGCGCCATCACTAACAACACGACCAGCGGGAAACGCCAGAACATTGAGCCGCGCGGAAATTCGCCCCGAACGAATTGTTGAATCCACAGCGCGAGCAGCAAAAGCCAGGTGAGCAGAATGGTCTCCGGTCCGCCGGCGAGCATTTGCATGGCGCCGACCAGCGCGGCCAGGATAATTTTATGTCCGCCACCGCGCCAGGCCGATTCGACCGTGAGCACGACCCACGGCATCCAACTGAACGTGGCGATGTGACTCGGCCACATGAGCAGATTGAGGGTGAGCCCGTTGAACGCGAACGCCACACCGGCGAATGCCGCTGCAAAATCGCTGCCCGTCCACCGCCGGGCGAGGAAAAACATCCCGAAACCCGCGAACCACAGGTGTAACAGGCAGAAAAAACTCAGCGACCACGTCAACGGCAGCAGCAGATAAACCAGCGACGGCGGGTAGAGCGGCATGGTGTTCCATTGGGCGAGAAACGGCACGCCGCAGTTGTTGTAAGGGTCCCAGAACGGCAGTTCGCCGCGCCGGAAATATTCCTGCTGAAAGTGGGCGAGGGGATAGGCGAAGAATCCGTAGTCGCGCACGACGAACGTCTGCAAGCCGAGCAGGACCTGCGGGAATGCGGCGAAGACGAGCAGGGCGAGCAAAATCCCAAAACGCAGCGGCGTGAACCAATTGAACACGCGGGGTTCGGATGTCTCGTTCATTCGTTTTGCGGCGGTGACGCTTTTACAATTTCGGTGGAACGAGACTACTGGCGAGCCGCCGCCGCTTCGCTTTGGCGTGTTGAATCCGGCTCGCGGGGACGCTCGCCCCACCCAAAATGAGTTACCACTGTTGCGCGTGTCATCTTATTCACGAAGCGAGATGGGCGGCAAGTATTCCCCGGGCAATTCACGCTGCGACCGCGTGCCGTTTACTTGACGTGCCGTCCCCAAAACCAACGGGTCAGGAGGGAGAAATATTTGCGGTTTTCGGCGACCAGGTGATAAGCCCATTCGGTGATGTCGGCAAAAGCCGATGAATTTTCGTAAGCGCTCAACAGCCATTGACGGTTTGGCGTATGCGCCAGCGTGCGAAACACCGCTTCCGCACCGGCATAAACTGAGCCATCGGGTTCGATGAGTTGAACGGCAGTGTCGAATTGTTCGCGCGGGATTTCCGGAAATTGCGTGGCGATGCGCGGGTTCTGGGCGGGCAGGTAATCCACGCGGTTGCCGGTCATTTGCTGCCAGCGGCGGATCCAAAGCGTGCAGAAATTGCAGTCGCCGTCGAAAACCATCAGCGGTTTCGGCGGCGGTGTGGCGACACGAATGCCGAATTTCACAAGTATTCTTATAATCCTCCTTTCACAAACGCGCCAGTTCGCCTGTAGCGGCGTTCCATGAACGTCGCGGTGTCAGAGGTAAAGCGCGGCGGTCATAGACCGCCCCTATAACTTACGGCACCAACACCGCGGCACCTTGAAGTTTGCCCGCTCTCAGACGTGCGAGCGCCTCGTTGGCCTCGCCCAGCGGGAACGTCTGCACCGTCGTCCGCACCGACGCCTTGGGTGCCAGCGCGAAAAATTCTTCGCCGTCGCGTCGGGTGAGGTTGGCCACGGAACAAAGCGTTCGTTCCTGCCAGAGCAAATCATACGGAAACGACGGGATATTGCTCATGTGAATGCCGCCACAAACGACCGTGCCACCCTTGGCCACCGCCTTTAACGCCAGCGGCACAAGATTGCCAACCGGCGCAAAAATAATGGCTGCGTCCAGTAGCGTTGGCGGCGCGGTCTCGGAATCGCCGGCCCAAACCGCCCCCAGCGATTTGGCGAATTGCTGCGCCGCCGAATCGCCGCGCCGGGTGAAGGCAAAGATTTCGCGTCCTTGAAATTTGGCAACCTGCGCGACAATGTGCGCCGCCGCGCCGAAGCCGTAAATGCCGAGCCGCTTTGCATTCCCGGTTTTGGCGAGTGAACGGTAGCCGATCAACCCGGCGCAGAGCAGGGGAGCGGCTTCGGCGTCGGAGTACGAGGGTGGAATGGGAAAACAAAACCGTTCGTCGGCGACGGCGAATTCCGCGTAGCCCCCGTCGAGCGTGTAGCCGGTGAAACGGGCGCGGTCGCAAAGGTTCTCACGCCCGTTGCGGCAAAATTCGCACTCGCCGCACGTCCAGCCCAGCCACGGAATGCCCACGCGGTCGCCGATCTTGAAGCGTTCGACGCGTTCGCCTTTCTCCACAATCGTGCCGACGATTTCATGTCCGGGCACGAGTGGCAGTTTGGGATTCGGCAATTCACCATCCACGACATGCAAGTCCGTCCGGCAGACGGCGCACGCGGCGACTTTCACCAGAACCTGAGTCGCGTTGGGCCTGGGTGCGGGAATGTCAGTCCCGACCAGCCGGGATTGCCGCGGCGCTATAAGAATCATTGCGCGCATCTTCAGTTGATAGTTGACGGTTGACAGGTCATGGTTCAGGCGGTATGCGCTATGGCTTTTTGGACTATCAACCATCAAAATTCAACCATTAACTGCAGTGAAAATTGCCATCGGGTCGGATCATGCCGGATTCCGATACAAGGAAAAAGTCAAGGAACTGCTCCAAAACCCGGGGCACGACGTAACGGATTTCGGCACGCATTCGGAAGAAGCGGTGGATTATCCGCTGTTCATTCGGCCCGTGGCGGAGGCCGTCGCGCGCGGCGAATTTGAACGCGGTCTCGTGCTGGGCGGCTCCGGCAACGGCGAAGCGATAACGGCCAATCGGGTGAAAGGCATCCGTTGCGCGCTGTGCTGGAACGTCAGGTCCGCGCGGCTTGGACGGCAGCACAACAACGCCAATGTCATTTCCATCGGAGAGCGAATGGTCAGTCTCGGCACTGCGTTTAAAATTGTCCGCGTGTGGCTGGACACGCCGTTTGAGGGCGGAAGACATCAACGTCGGATTGACTTGATTGACGCTCCGTAACGGTAGTTGGGAGGGTCGGCATGTTGCCGACCCAAATTTCGGGGACGGCGGCACGCCGTCCCTCCCATGTTGTCAAAATTGACGCTGGCATTCCAAAGCCTTACGCTATCCACAGCTTTATGAGCGAATTGCAAAGTTCACTGCTCGAATTGATTCGGCGCACCTCGGCGGAAATCCCCGACGACGTGCAAAAGGCGATCCTCGATTCACTGGAACAGGAGAAAAAAGGCACGATTGCCGAGAACGCGCTGAAAATCATCGCGCGCAACGTCGAACTCGCCAAACAGAAATCGCAGCCGATTTGCCAGGACACCGGCAGCATTCTGTTCTATGTGGATTGCCCCGTCGGTTTCGACCAGATCGCGTTTGAAGAAACGGCCAAGGAAGCCGTGCAGCTGGCGACCAAGAAAGGTTATCTCCGCCAGAATTCCGTGGATTCGCTCACCGGGAAAAACGACGGCACAAACGTCGGGCCGGGAGCGCCCACGTTTCATTTTCATCAGCATCGCTCGCCGGAAGTCAGCGTGCGGCTCGTGCTCAAGGGCGGCGGCTGCGAGAACGTCGGGGCGCAATACTCGCTGCCGAGCGAGAAGCTCAATGCGAATCGCGACCTCGACGGTTGCCGCAAGGCGATCCTCGACGCGGTGTTGCAGGCGCAGGGCAAGGGCTGCGGCCCGGGCATTCTGGGCGTGTGCATTGGCGGCGACCGCGCCACGGGTTACGAGCTGAGCAAGACGCAATTTCTGCGGCAGATTCCCGACCGTAATCCAAATCCGGAACTGGACAAGCTGGAGCAGGACATTTTGAAGACGGCGAACGAACTCGGCATCGGCCCGATGGGATTTGGCGGCAAGACGACGTTGCTGGGCGTGAAAATTTGCGCGGCGAACCGCCTGCCCGCGTCGTATTTCGTCAGCATCAGCTACATGTGCTGGGCGTATCGCCGTCAGGGCGTCACACTGGATGCGGAGGAAAAGATCCAAAAATGGCTGTATTGAGGAGATAGCAAATGAGTAGTCTCAAAGCTCCATTCACCGAAGAAAAAATCCGCGCGCTGAAAGTCAGTGACGAAGTGCTGATTTCCGGCGTCGTGTTCACCGGGCGCGACGCAGTCCACAAATATCTGTACGAGGGCGGTAAGCTGCCCCAGGGCGTGAATCTCCGCGACGGCATCCTGTACCACTGCGGCCCGGTGGTGATGAAGCAGGACGACGGCTCTTGGAAGGCCACCGCCGCCGGTCCGACCACTTCCATCCGCGAAGAGCCGTATCAGGCGCAAATCATCAAGGACTTCGGCATCCGCGGCATCATCGGCAAAGGCGGCATGGGCGACAAGACGCTGGCGGCTTGCCGCGATTACGGGTGCGTGTATCTGCACGCGGTCGGCGGCGCGGCGCAGGTGCTGGCCGAGTGCATCAAAAAGGTGCGCAACGTCTATATGATGGAAAAGTTCGGCGCGCCGGAGGCCATCTGGGAATTCGAAGTGGAAGATTTCCCGGCGGTGGTGACAATTGACGCGCACGGCCATTCGCTGCACAAGGAAGTGTTTGCCAGGAGCCAGGCGGAACTGGCAAAACGATTGTGATTTTCAAAAGTTGGGCGGCGTGGCCAGCGCCGTCCTGCCATTTTAAAATTCAAAGTGCCCCCGCTGGCGGGGTTTCTCCCGCGCCAAAGCCGCGATTTTTTCCAGCGGGGGTGTTTTTTGCGCCGTGGCTTTGACTTCCTCCCCGGCCAAATTCAGATCGGCCGCAGTTTAACGGTTGTTTTGCTAGTTAGGCGTTACGGTACGATAAAAACACTGCCGATAATTCTTTGCGTCCGAATCAACAAACGCGGCCAACCCGTTTGAATCGGCCGTATTTGTGCTGACGGTTGACCAGTTGATCAGGTCAGTTGAAAACTGGAGCACATACCGCTGACCGGGAACACCACCCGAGGCGGATATTCTCACACCACTATTTCCCTGGCCGGAAAAGCCATACGACGCGGATACTGTTCCACTCCCATCTCCTTGGTAAACGATTGAAAGTGTGGGCGCCATCGGAAGATTAACCGTCAAAGTCGCACTGTTGGTCACGCTGCCGCACGCCCCGCTCACAATCACGCTGTAGGTCGCCGCGTCATTGGTACTTACATTGTTCAACGTCAGGCTGCTGTCGTTCTGGCCGGAAATAGAGTTTCCATTTTTCAACCAAACATAATTGAACGGACCGGTCCCTGAGGCCACCGTGCTGAACGTAGCATTGTCACCCTGACAACATACCAGATTGGTCAGAGCTGTCGCCGTCACCGGTACATTCACCGTCAAGGTGGCGCTGTTGGTCACGCTGCCGCAAACGCCACTGACAATCACCGTGTAAACGCCGGCTTGGCCGGCAGTCACGTTGTTCAACGTCAAGCTGCTACCGGTCCCAATCACCGAGTTGTTATGCAGCCATTGATAGCTTAAACCGGTTCCGGTGGCCGTCACGCTGAGGGTGACGTTGCTGCCCACCACCGTCGTCTGGTTCATCGGCGGCACGGTCACCGTCACCGGCACGTTCACCGTCAAGGTGGCGCTGTTGGTCACGCTGCCGCAGACCCCACTGACAATCACGGTGTAAACGCCGGCCTGACCGGCGGTCACGCTGTTCAACATCAGACTGTTCTCGGCCCCAATCACCGAACCGCCAAACAGCCATTGATAACTCAAACCCGTTCCGGTGGCCGTCACGCTGAAGGTCACATTGCTGCCCTTCACCGTCGTCTGGTTCATCGGCGGCACGGTTACCGTCACCGGCACGTTCACCGTCAGAGTAGCGCTGTTGGTCACGCTGCCACAGGCGCCGCTTACAATCACACTGTAGGTCGCCGCGTCACTGGCGCTGACATTGTTCAAAGTCAAACTGCTGTCGTTTTGGCCGGAGATAAGAGTTCCATCCTTTAACCACACATAATTGAACGGTCCGGTTCCCGAAGCCACCGTGCTGAACACGGCGTTGTCACCCGGACAAAGCACCACACCGCTCAACGGCGTCGCTATCACCGGGGTGTTGACCGTCAGGATGGCACTGTTGGTCACGCTGCCGCACGCTCCGTTGACAATCACACTGTAGGTTCCTGCTTCAACCGCCGTAACGTCACTCAATTCCAAATTGCTATTAGTCTGACCCGTCAGCTCGTTTGTTCCCTGCCACCATTGATAGCTCAAGTCCGTCCCCGTTGCCGTTACGTTGAATACAGCAATATCTCCAAGACACACTGTCTGGTCTGCTGGCGGCGTTTGCACACTCACCGGCACGTTCACCGTCAAGGTGGCACTGTTGGTGACTGGATTGCCGGCGGCACCGCTCACAATCACCGTGTAAACGCCGGCCTGACCGGTCGTCACGTTGTTCAACGTCAAGCTGCTCCCGGTTCCAATCACCGAACCGCCAAACAGCCATTGATAGCTCAATCCCGTTCCGGTGGCCGTCACGCTGAAAGTCACGTTGCTGCCCACCACCGTCGTCTGGTTCATCGGCGGCACGGTCACTGTCACCGGCACGTTCACCGTCAAGGTGGCGCTGTTGGTGACAGAATTGCCGGCGGCACCGCTCACAATCACTGTGTAAACGCCGGCCTGACCAGTAGTCACGTTGTTCAGGATCAAACTGTTCGCGGTCCCAATCACCGAACCGCCAAACAGCCATTGATAACTCAAACCGGTTCCGGTGGCCGTCACGCTGAAGGTCACATTGCTGCCCACCACCGTCGTCTGGTTCATCGGCGGCACGGTCACTGTCACCGGCACGTTCACCGTCAAGGTGGCGCTGTTGGTGACCGGATTGCCGGCGGCACCGCTCACAATCACCGTGTAAACGCCGGCCTGACCGGTCGTCACGTTGTTCAACGTCAGACTGCTTGCGGTTCCAATCACTGAACCGCCAAACAACCATTGATAGCTCAAACCCGTTCCGGTGGCCGTCACGCTGAAAGTCACGTTGCTGCCCACCACCGTCGTCTGGTTCATCGGCGGCACGGTCACTGTCACCGGCACGTTCACCGTCAAAGTGGCGCTGTTGGTCACGCTGCCGCAGACCCCACTGACAATCACCGTGTAAACGCCAGCCTGACCGGTCGTCACGTTGTTCAAGGTCAAACTGCTGGCGGTCCCAATCACCGAACCGCCAAACAGCCATTGATAACTCAAACCGGTTCCGGTCGCCGTCACGCTGAAGGTTACGTTGCTGCCCACCACCGTCGTCTGGTTCATCGGCGGCACGGTCACGCTCACCGGCACATTCACCGTCAAAGTCGCACTGTTGGTCACGCTGCCGCAGACCCCACTGACAATCACGGTGTAAACGCCGGCCTGGCCGGTGGTCACGTTGTTCAACGTCAGACTGCTCGCGGTCCCAATCACCGAACCGCCAAACAACCATTGATAACTCAAACCGGTTCCGGTCGCCGTCACGCTGAAGGTCACGTTGCTGCCAACCACCGTTGTTTGGCTGACCGGTGGCACCGTCACTGTTACCGGCACGTTCACCGTCAAGGTAGCGCTGTTGGTCACGCTGCCGCAGACCCCACTGACAATCACTGTGTAAACGCCGGCCTGACCGGTCGTCACGTTATTCAACGTCAGACTGCTCGCGGTTCCAATCACCGAACCGCCAAACAGCCATTGATAACTCAAACCGGTTCCGGTGGCCGTCACGCTGAAGGTCACGTTGCTGCCAACCACCGTCGTCTGGCTGACCGGCGGCACGGTCACGCTCACCGGCACATTCACCGTCAAGGTGGCGCTGTTGGTCACGCTGCCGCAAACCCCACTGACAATCACGGTGTAAACGCCGGCCTGACCGGTCGTCACGTTGTTCAACGTCAGACTGCTCGCATTACCAATCACCGAACCGCCAAACAGCCATTGATAGTTCAAACCCGTTCCGGTCGCCGTCACGCTGAAAGTTACGTTGCTGCCCACCACCGTCGTCTGGCTGACCGGCGGCACAGTCACTGTCACCGGCACATTCACCGTCAAAGTCGCACTGTTGGTCAGGCTGCCGCAGGCGCCGCTCAAAATCACGCTGTAGGTAGCCGTGTCGCCAGTACTCACGTTGTTCAAGGTTAAACTGTTGCCGGTCTGGCCGGAAATGACGTTTCCGTTCTTCAACCACACATAACTGAACGGTCCGGTGCCTGAAGCCACCGTGCTGAACACGGCATTGTTACCGGGACAAACGACCACATTATTCAGTGGCGTTGCTGTTACCGGCGTGTTGACCGTCAGCGTCGCGCTGTTGGTTACTGTCCCTATGGCGCCGCCCACAATTACACTGTAGGTTGCCGCGTCCCCGGCGCTCACGTTGTACAAAGTCAAACTGCTGTTGGTTTGGCCGCTGATAGCCGCACCGTTTTTCAACCACGCATAGCTATAAGGGCCCGTCCCCGAGGCCACCGTGCTGAACACGGTAGTGTCGCCCGGACAAACGGTTTGGCTCACCGGGCCAACCGCGCTAACCGGGATGGTGAGATTGGTGACCGCTTGAGAATTGTTGCCCGTGAAGTTAAAATTGGCCGGAAAGTTGGTGCCGGCGCCCACCAGATTAATCGTGATCTGGTGAGTGCTGCCATTGGCGTTGGTCCCGCCAACAACGAAACTGCTGAGATCGAAAGTCGTCAGCACGGGAAACGGGTTGGTTGAAGAGCCCAAATTAATATAAACCCCGTACATCGTGTTTGTCCCTCCGTTCTCAAGGATCAGATAAGGATAACCGATGGCTTCTCCCATCCAGGTCGCCGTGCCGGTCGAGGTGTTGAGCCGGTACATATCGGTGTTCGTGCTCGTATTGCTTACATAAAGATTGCCATCCTGCGCAAAACGGATGTTCTGCCCGGTGTTGCCAAGGTTGTGGGCATTGCCAAAAGAACCGACTGAAGTGGCGGTCCCGTTGGCGATGTTAATCTTGTACAAATTGTTATGCGTGGCACCGAACAACACACTGTCACCTGGACGGAAGGCCAAAGATTGAATGCCGCTCACGCTTAGGGATGCAATCCTGGTCATTGTTCCGTTTGTTTTATTGAACGTTACCAGGGCTGTAGTGTTTGATATCCCATACAAAATCCCGTTTGTGGGACAGAAAGCGATGTCGTTAATCAGCGCCCCGCCGATGGAGGAAATCCGGGTGAAGTTGCCGTTCAACAAATTGATGGTGCCGAAACGGTTGGTTGCCTGGTTGTATTCAACGGCATAGACGATGTTGCTCTGGGCCCGTGCCGGCATGGCAAAACTGCAGGCAGCCAGCAAGATCGCATTCGCGCACGAGTTGAACAACCTCCGTCGTGCCAGCGATTCAAAGTTCATGATCGATGGGATTTCTTGTTGACTATCACCAGTTAATTATTATTGGGCGATGCAGTCCGATAAAAACGGAGCGGAGAATCTTTGGCAGCGACATCAATAATTGTGGCTGCCCCGGTTGAATCTGCTGTATTTGTGGAAATGTCTGTCCAGTTGGCCATGTCGGTTGAAAACTGAAACACATACGTTTGATTGGCACGTCCACCGGACGCAGTTACTTGTACACTTCCGTCTCCCTGTTTGACGATTGTAAGCGTGGGCGCCCAAGGCGGAGGGATCACAGCGGGAACAGCGCCCGAGAAATCAAAGTTAACCGGGAAGGCCGGGCCACCGCCCACCAATGTGGTGGTAATCTGGTGAATGCTTCCATCGGCGTTGGTGCCGCCATTGACAAAGCTGCTGACGTCAAAGGATAGCAATTCGGGTTGCGCGGTGCCTCCGTTTATCGCCGGAATGCTCACCCCATACATGTACTGGCCTGCGTTCATAAGAATCAGGTCCGCGTAGCCGGTAGCTTCCCCGACAAATGTCGCATTGCCGGTCAGGGGGTCCACCTGATAAATGTCCGTATTATCGCTTGTATTGCTCAAATAGAGTTTGCCATCGTTGTTAAAACGGATGTTCTGTGCGGTGTTAAAGTTGTAAGGGGTGCCAAAACTCCCGACGAAAGTTGCTTCCCCGGTTGATGTATCAATCGTGTAAAGGCCGTTTTGCGAACAGCCGTATAACACACCCGTGTCGGGTTGAAAAGCGATGGACTCAATGCCCGGCACGTTGAACGGTGCTATTACAGTGACATTACCGGTCGTCTTGTCGAATTCTACCAAATTAGCACAATTATTTTGGATGCCATACAAGGTTCCATCCTGAGGGTCATAGGCGATGTCGTTGTAAATCGTCCCGCCCAAAGTAGAAACTTGGGTGAAGTTGCCGGTTAAAAGGTCAAGGATGCCGAAACGATTGTTCGCCTGGTTGAACTCAACGGCATAAACGTCGTCCTGCGCGCGTACAGACATAACCAAACTACCTGCCGCCAGCAAAATCAACATTGCCCGGGTGATTTTTCGTGACAGAAGACAAGGCCACGATGTGAAAGGAAACGTGGCTAAAACAATTTTTTGATGTTCAAGCCGGCAGTTCCACGCTGAACCAACCCCTTTTGGAGTGCGATTACAAATTTCCTGAAGCCTTGGAGAAAACTCCGCTGTCTGTCCACTTGCTGGACATCCGTGTCTATTTATTGGCGCAAAAAACGTATTTTTCATAACTAAACCTTTCATTTCAGTTCAATTGTGTCTCGTCTAGCGACTTTTGTGCCAAAGCCTGTCCGGTATCTGGATACTCGCTGGTTGCTCTTAAAGTCTCGCTGCTTGGACATTAAACCAGGTCCAAGAGATATTTGGCCCAGCCAAGTACTTGAATTTGTAGTGAATGCGTAAAATCAGTTTGAAAACGTCCGGCGAGAACGGCAAATTCCTGAACCATTGTATTGCGGCAGATAAATCGTCTAACTAACTGGTAATATGGCAGTTTTGCTCGAATATTTACATGGCAATGCTTGTGGAGCTGAAGTCAGAATTTCTGATTCCACTTTTCTGTGTTGTATTTTTCATGTGCCGGACAAGCGACTTGGTTACGGGGAACGATCTCCAATGGCATCTCAGCTTTCCATGCGGCTCGCACGGCGTCTTTCACTGCGTTTGCGGGGATACCGAGGTTCATCAGAAAATTACCGTGTGCGCGGTGCCCGCGGTAATCGGGCTGCTTTGATGGCATGGGCAAAAGCTCACCGACCAGCACGAGGTTGAGGTTTAACAAAAACGTTCCGTGGAAGAGCAGAAAGTGCTTTCGCCGACGTTGGGAGTTGCCAGAGAATTTTAAATCGCCCTGACAAAGGTCAGTATGGCCGCGTACGGCAATTTCGGGTTTCGACAGAATGGTTTCAATTGCAGCGCGGTTACGTTCCATGATGAACCGGTTCGCCGAGGCAATGGTGCGCAGCGGTCCGTCTGCCGTGATTTTCAGGACGAGGGTGTAGTTGAGGCAGCCAGGGCCTTGCAGCACGGTGCCACCGCCGGAACAACGCCGGTAAATGGGAATTCCCTTGGTTTTGCAGGCCGCCATGTTGGTTTCGGTGCAAAGTTTGTTCCCGTAACCCACGACGATGAAGTATTCGGGCGATTCCCAAAAGCGGAGAACTTCCTCACCGCGACCGGTTTCACACCAGTTGAGCAATGCTTCGTCGCATGCGAGATTTTCGGCGGGCGAGGGAAACGTCAGGTCGAGGAGTTTCATTCACATTATCTCATTGCTTCGTGATGCGATCTGCCTGCTATCATTAGCACCGGGCTCCAGCCCGGTTAATCACGGGGAAAGCATCCTCAAACCATTTCAACGGTTTGCCTGGATGCACGAAACCGCTAATATAGTTTCTCCGGTTTCGTTTGGTGGTTACCCGGCTGAAGCCGGGTGTTAAAGAGAAGCGAGACGCCGCAACCGACCGCAGAGAGGGGGGTTGGAACATCAAACAATTTCGCTGGTGCGACGGTTTCATTTTTTTTCTAATCGTGCAACTCGCGTTTTAATGGCGTTGCCTTGTGCTATATTTGACGCTCGCGGTTGGACGATAGCGGACAAAACAGTAAATATGGAGAAAAAAGACAATTATGGTTCGGGCGACAAATGGGCGGAGTCGCTGCAATCGGTCTTTGATCTGGCCTTGGAAAACCAGGGACCGGAGCGGACGGCGCGATTGTTAATAAAGCTCGCCGAAAAGCTTCGCGCCAGGTCGCCAGACAGTTTTCGCCGCCTGAACACGCCTTACCTCAACACAATTCCGCCCGAGCAACAGGCGCAGTTCCCTGGCGACTGGCAGATGGAACGACGAATCAAGAGCTACATTCGCTGGAATGCCATGGCGATGGTCGTCAAAGCCAACTCCAGCACCAACGTCGGCGGCCACATCTCCACCTACGCCTCGGCGGCCACGCTTTACGAGGTTGGATTCAATCACTTCTTCCGCGGACGCACGGATAATTTCCCCGGCGACATTGTCTATTTTCAGGGCCATGCCGCACCGGGCATGTATGCGCGCGCGTTTCTCGAAGGCCGTCTGAACGAACGGCACTTGCAGAATTTCCGACAGGAACTTGCCGAGGGCGGCGGGCTGTCATCCTATCCGCATCCGTATCTGATGCCGGAGTTCTGGCAGTTCCCGACGGTCTCGATGGGGCTGGGACCGATCCTGTCGTTGTATCAGGCGCGCTTCAATCGTTACCTGCAAGCGCGCGGGCTGGTGAAATGGAAGGATGAACCAAAGGTATGGGCGTTTCTCGGTGACGGCGAATGCGATGAACCGGAAACCCTTGGTGCCGTCACCCTCGGCGCCCGTGAGAATCTCGACAATCTGATTTGGGTCATCAATTGCAATTTGCAACGGCTCGATGGCCCGGTGCGCGGCAACGGAAAAATCATTCAGGAACTGGAGGCCGTATTTTCCGGCGCGGGGTGGAATGTCATCAAGGTCATCTGGGGCAGTGATTGGGACGATTTGCTCGCGCGCGACAAAAGCGGCCAGTTGATCAAGCGCATGGAAGAGGCGGTGGATGGCGATTACCAGAAGTATTCCGTCGAGCCGGGCAGCTACACGCGCCGGCATTTTTTTGGCAAATATCCCGAGCTCCTCGAACTGGTGAATCATCTCACCGACGAACAGATTCACAAACTGCTGCGCGGCGGCCACGACACGCACAAGGTTTATGCTGCCTACAAAGCTGCGGTCGAGCACCAGGGCCGGCCAACGGTGATCCTTGCAAAAACCGTGAAAGGTTACGGCCTCGGTGAAGCCGGTGAAGGCCGCAACATCACGCACCAGCAGAAAAAGCTGAACGAGAAGGAACTGCGCGAGTTCCGGGCAAGATTCAACGTTCCGATCAGTGACGAAGTCATTGCGGAAACGCCGTTTTACCGTCCACCGGTGGACAGCCAGGAGACGAAGTACCTTCTGGAACACCGCAAAGCACTCGGTGGGTTTTTGCCGGAACGCAAAGTGACCGCGCCGCCGCTGGACGTGCCGAAGCCCGATTGTTTCGCCGAGTTTTTCAAAGGCTCGACCACCGAAGCCTCGACGACGATGGTTTTCGTTCGTCTGTTGAGTGTGTTGTTACGGCACCAGGCAGTTGGCCGGCAAATCGTCCCGATTATTCCCGATGAAGCGCGCACGTTCGGGCTGGACGCGTTGTTCAAGGATATCGGCATTTACTCGCCCAAGGGGCAGCTTTACGAGCCGGTGGACAGCCAATCGTTGCTTTACTACAACGAAAGGAAGGACGGGCAAATTCTTGAGGAAGGCATCACCGAGGCTGGTTCGATGGCGTCGTTTATCGCAGCGGGCACAAGTTACGCAACCCACGGCAGGCCGATGATTCCTTTCTACATTTACTATTCGATGTTCGGCCCGCAGCGTGTCGGCGATTTGTTCTGGCTGGCAGGCGACATCCGCGCGAAAGGCTTTTTGCTCGGTGCGACGGCCGGGCGCACCACACTCAACGGTGAAGGGCTGCAACATCAGGACGGCCACAGTTTGTTGCATGCGAGCACCATCCCGACTTTGCTGGCCTACGACCCGGCATTCGCCTACGAACTGGCGGTGATTGTCGCCGACGGCTTGCGCCGGATGTTCGCCGAGGGCGAGGAGATTTTCTATTATCTCGCGCTTTACAACGAAAATTATGCCATGCCGCCGATGCCGGCGGGCGTCGAAGACGGCATCTTGAAGGGCTTGTATAAATTCAAACCCGGCCCGGAAGGCAAAAATAACAAAGCGCACATTTTCGGCAGCGGTCCGATGATCAACTCGGCGCTCAAGGCGCAGGAAATCCTGGCAGAGCGTTACGGCGTATCCGCCGATGTCTGGAGTGCGACAAGCTACAAACTGCTGCGCACCGATGCGCTGCGCTGCAAGCGTTGGAACATACTGCACCCGACTGCCACGCCGAAGAAATCGTACATCGAGACCTTGTTGGCGAAAGAACAGGGGACCTTTGTGGCGGTATCGGATTATATGCGGCTGGTGCCCGACCAGATTGCACCGTGGGTGCCGGGCGGCTTGATGACGCTGGGCACGGATGGCTTCGGTCGCAGCGATACCCGGTCCCGGCTGCGGCGATTTTTTGAAATTGACGCGGAATCCACCGTCATCGCCACGCTTTACGCGCTGGCGGAGAAAGGGCAGTTTGACCGGCAACTCGTTGCAAGAGCCATCAAGGATTTTGACTTGAACCCGCAAAAGGTTCAGCCGCAGCTTGTTTGAGTTCGCGCTTGGCAACTTGCTTCTTGCCATTTTGCCAAGTGCGCAATTGAATATGTAATTCCGTCTGGCTGGGTAGCTCAGTCGGTAGAGCAGAGGACTGAAAATCCTTGTGTCGGCGGTTCGATTCCGCCCCCAGCCACCAGTCTTCGCTCGGAGCGTAGCGGAGAGCGAAGGCTGCCGCGCCGTAGCACGAAGTGCGAAGGCGGGCCGACACCAGCCAGGTGCGATACGCTCCGAGCTACGACTCGGCAAGCCAGCAAAATGAAGTTTATTTACGTTTACATTCTTCAAAGCGAAACCAACGACGGAGGTTTTTATGTTGGATCTACTGAAGATTTGCAGACACGTTTGAAGAAGCATAATGCTGGCGAAGTTCCATACACGGCGAAATTTCGTCCTTGGCGAATCAAAACCGCAATTGCCTTTACGGAGCACGAACGAGCCATTGAATTTGAACGCTATTTGAAATCGTCATCCGGCCGCGCTTTTGCAAGGAAACGGCTCTGACAGTCTTCGCTCGGAGCATAGCCGAGCGCGAAGGCTGCCGTGCCTTGTCCCGCAAAGCGGGAGAAGGGCGGGCCTCGGCAACACATGTTGATTAAAAACGCTTCGAGCTACGCCACAGCCAGCCCAAAGCAACTTAAACGTCATGGTCTGATTCATTTTTCGTGTTTCCGGCACATTGTCGAACACGCCGATCCTGACTGGAAATATCCGTCGGCGTTGCTACACTGAAAGCGTGAACATTTTTGCGTGAACGATGTCTTTTTATTGAGTGGATGGATAATGGCCGAAGACAAACCGAAATTACAGGCGGGCGGCAGGCTGTTCCCCTTGCGGCCTGCCGGAAGTCGTTGTCGGCAAAATGTTTTCTCCGGTTGTGCCGCTGCAGGATGAATTCATTTTGTTTCGCGGTATTTTTGTGTCTGGGCGCGCTGGATTTCAGCATGGCCGCGGCGCAAGCAGCCAGTTTTACCGTGTCACTCGACCGTGACACGATTGCGCTGGGCGAACAGGCCACACTGTCACTCACCTTTGAAGGCAGCCAGCCGAGAAATGTGCCGGCACCAGTCGTTCCCGGTTTGCAAATCGTCAATGTTGGCAACTCCCAGAATTTCAGCCTTATCAACAACCAGATGAGTTCGACGGTCACCGTCACCTTTTCCGTCACGCCGCAAAGGGTGGGCGAGTTCATCATTCCAGCGATGACGGCTGACGTGGCAGGTCAACGGTTGACCAGCCAGTCGCTGAAATTGACCGTGTTGAAAGCGAACACGCCATCCGCCGCTGCGGTCAATTCCGGCTCGGAGGTCGCGTTCATGAAACTGGTTGTGCCGAAGCAGCGGGTTTATATCGGCGAAACCGTCGTTGCCCAGGTCCAGATTTTTCTGCGCGATGATGTCCAGAACTTCGGCGATTTCAAGTTTACCGCCACCCCCGCCGATGGGTTCGTCATCGGCAAGACCGCGCAAGGCGGAAAATATCGCACCCAGATTGGCAACCGCAGTTACACTGTCATTCCGCTTTCCATGGCCCTGACCGTTTTGAAAGTTGGCGACCTGAATCTCGGTCCGTTCACCGCCGGATTGACGGTGGTGTTGCCATCCAGCCAGCCACAGGATCCATTTTTTCAACAGTTCGGATTCCGTTCGCCCTTTTTCGACAGCGGCGAGCCAAAACAGGTCTCGCTCGCTGCGGACCAAATCGAAGTCCAATCGCTGTCACTGCCGGCGGAAAACAAACCGGCGGATTTCATCGGGGCGGTCGGCCATTACGCAATGACCGTCGCCGCCGGACCGACGAACGTTGCCGTGGGTGATCCCATTACCGTGCGCATCCAGATTTCCGGCCGCGGGGCGCTGGATTCACTCACGCTGCCCGACCAGCCGGCCTGGCACGATTTCAAGGTTTATCCGCCTACGTCAAAAGTGGAAACCAGCGACCAACTTGGCTTGGAAGGCAGCAAAACGTTTGAAGAAATCGTCACACCGCAAAATACGGACGTCCACCAACTGCCGCAGTTTTCATTTGCATTTTTCGATCCGGATGACGGAAATTACCACACGCTCACACAACCTGCCGTGCAGCTCGCCGTGCATGCCGCCGGACTGGCTCCCGCACCCACTGTTGCCGCCACCAAAAACGGCGGCGCGGAGAATCCGTCTTCACCGCAGGACATTTTGCCCATCAAAGAAGAATTCGGGACGCTTGTGCCTGCCGCCCCTCCGCTGGTGACCCGGCCGGCGTTTCTCGCCTTGCAGGGGGCGCCGGTAGTGGCATTGCTCGCGGCATTCATCTGCCGCAAACGCGCGGACAGCCTGGCGAACAATCCACGTTTGCGACGTCAACGGCAGGTCGCGCGACTGGTACGCGACGGGCTGGAGGATTTGCGCCGGCTGGCTGCGGAAAACAACTCCGACGAATTTTTCGCCACGCTGTTCCGGCTGCTGCAGGAGCAACTCGGCGAGCGGCTGGATTGTCCGGCGTCGTCCATCACCGAATCCGTCGTAGATGAACGCGTGGCGTCGCACGGTGTGTCCGAGGCGACGCTTCACGGTCTGCGCGAACTGTTCCAGTTGTGCAACCAGGCGCGTTACGCGCCGATACGCGGCATCGGTGAATTGAATTCAGTCGTCGGGCAATTTGAAAACGTCATCGGCGAGCTTAAGAATTTGAAAGCATGAAAAAGTGGATTCCCTTGTTTAGCGCCGGAGGCGCGAAAGATAATAACCCACGGCGTCAGTCGTGGATCGTGGGGGGAGGAATTTCAAGCCCCAGCAGGGGCGAAAGAAACATTCATCCGCCGCTTTTCTGTCGCTCCTTCCGGGGCTTGGCCTGTCTCCGTCCTGAAACCCACGGTTTCGCCGTGGGCTATTTTCGTTCGCTGCTCCGCAGCTTTAAATGGATTTTGGTTTTGTTTGCGACATTCGGTTTTGTGGGAAACCTTTTTGCCGCGAACGTCGCTTCAAATTTTTCAGCGGCAAACAAACTTTATGCCGAAGGAAAGTTTGCCGATGCTGCGGGCCTTTACGAAAACATTTTAAAAACCGGCGCGCAATCGTCCGCACTGCTGTTCAACTGCGGTAACGCAGAATTCAAGTCCGGTCGCCTCGGTATGGCCATCGCCGCGTATCGGCGGGCGGCGTTGCTCTCGCCGCGCGACGCGGAAGTGCGCGCGAATCTTGCGTTTGTCCGCGAGCAGATCCAGGGCGCGACGCTGCGCGAAAGCCGCTGGCAATACTGGCTTGGCCAGTTGACGCTCAACGAGTGGACGCTGCTCGCGGCGACCGCCTACTGGCTGACGTTTATTTTGCTCGCCGCGCGACAAATCCGCCCGGCGCTCGGTACGAAGCTGAAGAACGCAACCTTCGCGTTGGCCACATTGACAATTTTGTCCGGTTCAGCGCTGGGTTGGCAGGCGGCAGAGCATTTTTCCAAACAAACCGCGGTGGTTGTTGCGTCGGAAGCAACGGCGCGCAGCGGACCATTCGACGAGGCGCAAAACGCATTCATGGCGCACGACGGAGCGGAACTGGCCGTGCTGGACCGCCGCAGCGATTGGATTCAAGTCACCGACGGTTCGGGGAAAATCGGCTGGATGCAAACGAAACAGGTTGAAATTTTGCCGGGCGCGTGAACAAAATTTCGGGAGCGCCGGCATCTTGCCGGCATGAACCTGCGTTTCGCATTGCATGTCGCCGGCAGGATGCCGGCGCTCCCGGTGAGCTGTTTTGATTAATGCTCGCCGTTACAATTTTGGTTGAACGACATTCAAAAATATTTGTCCATCGGGAAATTATTTTGAAAACATGAGCACAGGAATCAATGCCATCAACGAGGCTGTGAAGGAATCCAGCGCCTTCACGCGGCCACTGTTTAACGAGCTGGGAAAGGTCATCGTCGGCCAAAATTATCTTACCGAGCGGTTGGTTATCGGCCTGCTCGCCAACGGCCACGTCCTGCTCGAAGGCGTGCCTGGCCTGGCCAAAACACTTGCCGTCAAATCGCTGGCAAACTGCATCCATGTCAAATTCTCGCGTCTGCAATTCACGCCCGACATGCTGCCGGCTGACGTCATCGGCACGCAGATTTACAATCCGCAATCCGGCGGTTTCAGCACGCGCAAAGGGCCGATTTTCGCGAACCTCATTCTGGCCGACGAAATCAATCGCGCACCCGCCAAGGTGCAAAGCGCCTTGCTCGAAGCCATGCAGGAAAAACAGGTCACCATCGGCGAGCAGACGTTCAAGTTGGAGGAACCGTTTCTGGTGCTCGCCACGCAAAATCCAATTGAGCAGGAAGGCACTTATCCGTTGCCGGAGGCGCAGGTGGACCGCTTCATGTTGAAATTGAAAATCGGTTATCCGTCGCGCGCCGAGGAACGGCAAATCCTCGATTTGATGGCCAAAACTTCCGGCACGCCGACGACGCGCGCGGTGGTTGACCCGAAAGACATTCTCAAAGCCCGCGAAGTCATCAACGACATTTACGTGGACGACAAGGTGAAGGATTACATCGTGGATTTGGTCTGCGCCACACGCGACCCTGACCACTACAAAATTGCGGTGAAGGATTTCATCCAACTCGGCGCATCACCGCGCGCGACCATCTACCTGACGCTGGCGGCCAAGGCTTATGCGTTTCTCAAAGGCCGTGGTTATGTGACGCCGCAGGACGTGAAGAGCATCGGCATGGACGTGTTGCGCCACCGTGTAGCCATCACCTACGAAGCCGAAGCCGAGGAAAAAACCAGCGAAACGGTTGTCCAGAAGATTTTTGACGAACTGCCTGTTCCGTAAATGACACAAGGCCGTCCACTTTACAACGAACCTGCGGAAACTGAATTGGTCGTCGTGGGCAAGTACCGGCAAACCAGTCGCGAAGTCAAGCTGCGTGCGGACGCTGCGGCCGCATTGCTCGATTTGATAACTCAAGCCCGCGTCGCAGGAGTGGCGGTTGTTCCCATTTCCGGTTTTCGCACCATTGCGTATCAAGAGTCGCTTTTCTGGAAAGCGGTGGCAAAATACGGTTCGGAAGCTGTCGCCATTCGCTGGGTAGCGCGTCCGGGTCATTCGGAACATCACACGGGCCTGGCCGTGGATTTAGGCGATGAAAACAATCCAGCTTGCGATGTCGAACCGCCCTTCGACGAAACGCGCGTATTTCACTGGCTTCAAAAAAACGCGGCGCGTTTTGGTTTTGAAATGTCCTTTCCACGAAATAATCCCCGCGGCGTCAATTACGAGCCGTGGCATTGGCGCTTTGTGGGCACACCGGAGGCAAAACAGATTTTTCAAAAATGATTCCCCGCGAAATTCTCAAAAAAATCCGGCAGATCGAGATCCGCACGAACCGGCTCGTGACTGAGACGCTCGCCGGCCAGTATCACAGCGTCTTCAAAGGGCAGGGGATGAACTTCGACGAGGTGCGCGAATACCAGCCCGGCGACGACGTGCGCGCCATTGACTGGAACGTCACTGCGCGGATGAACCATCCGTTTATCAAAAAATTTGTCGAGGAACGCGAGCTCACGCTCATGCTCGTCGTGGATGTGAGTGGGTCAGGGCTGTTCGGTTCGCGTGCGCAATCCAAACGCGAACTCGCCGCCGAAATTGCGTCCGTGCTCGCGTTCTCTGCCATCCGAAACAACGACAAGGTGGGTCTGCTGCTGTTCACGGACGAAGTCGAAAAATTTATTCCGCCGCGCAAAGGCCGCGGTCACGTGCTGCGCGTCATTCGCGAGGTTTTGTATTTCGAGCCGAAACGACGCGGAACAGATTTGGTCAATGCGCTGGAATTCATGGGGCGCGTGTTGCCGCACAAAGCCATCGCGGTCGTCATTTCGGATTTTATCAGCCCGCCGGTAGCGTCGGCTGTCCCCGGCCGGCTTTTGCGTGAGGACCCGCGACACACCGGACCCTCGCGTGAGAACACGCGACACTACAGCGGTGCATTGCCGCAACCGGTTCAAACCGCTTTGCGCATGGCCAATCGCCGCCACGACGTTGTCGCCGTGCAAATCACCGATCATTACGAACTGGAATTGCCGGCGCTGGGCCGGCTGATTTTGGAAGATGCCGAGACCGGTGAAATTGTGGAACTCAACACCGGCCCTGCGGGCAGCCGTGATGCCTTTGCGCTCCGGCAACAGAGACAAAACGAGGATTTGGCGCGACAGCTCCGCTCGTCCGGCATTGACGCGATTCAACTGCGTACGGATGAGCCATACTCAGTAGCGCTGGGGAAATTTTTTGAAAACCGGGAAAAGCGGAGGCTGCGCGGATGATTGCCACCAGCCCACCGCCCGTTGCCGCGTCGTCGGCCGCTGTGACCAACGACATCCGCGACATCAAGCCCCCCATTGCGATTCCGAATGGCTGGGAATGGGTCTGGTGGGTGCTGGCGGCGCTGGCCGTTGCCGCGGCGGCCATTTTTGTCTGGCGTTGGTGGCAAATACGACGTTTGCAAATTCTGGTTGAACCGCCATTACCCGCACATGTCCGCGCGAAACAAAAATTGGACGAAGCACTTGCGTTGATTTCACAACCCAAACCGTTCTGCACTTTGGTCTCGGACACAATCCGGCTTTACCTTGAGGAGTGCTTCAACTTCCGTGCGCCGGAGCGTACAACCGAAGAATTCCTGTATGAATTGCAGGACACAGATTTGCTGTTGCCGGAACAAAAGGAAACTCTCAGTAATTTTTTTGAAAGCTGCGACCTCGTAAAATTCGCCAAATATGAACCGGGCGAACCGGAATTGCGCGAATTGCACGGTTCAGCCCTGCGGCTGGTCGAGGAAACTGAGCCAAAACCGGAATTGCCAACGGCAGAAACCCCGGAACCCAGACTCCAGACCCAAGACACCAGTCAATGACCTTTGGACATCCATATTTTTTACTGCTGTTGCTATTGCTGCCGCTGCTGGCGTGGCTGAAAGGCCGGCGTGGCCGGTCGCCGGCATTTCTTTATTCGTCGGTGCGGTTGGTGGAAGGGCTGACGCAGGCAAGGCGCGCCCGCGCGGGCGCATTTCTGGCGGCGCTGCGCTGGCTGGTGCTGGCGTCATTCATTGTGGCGCTGGCCCAGCCGCGTCTGATGAAAAGCCGGACCGAAGTCAAAGCCAGCGGCATTGATATCGTGGCGGCACTGGATTTGTCGGGCAGTATGATTTCAGAAGATTTCGTTGTGAATGGCCAGCGAGTAAACCGGTTCAATATGGCGCGTTCGGTCCTGAAAGACTTCATTGACCGGCGTCCGAATGACCGTATTGGGCTGGTGGTGTTTGCGGCCCAGGCGTTCATTGCCGCGCCGTTGACGCTTGACCACGATTATTTGCAGGAAAATCTGGACCGGCTCGAAATCGGCACGATCAATTCCGACGCCACTGCCATTGGCGACGCGTTGACCACGGCATTGAACCGGCTGCGCGATTTGAAGGCCAAGAGCAAAATCATCATCCTGGCGACGGATGGTCAGAACAACTCCGGCAAAATTCAACCGCTGGTGGCGGCCCAGGCAGCGCAGGCACTGGGGGTGAAAATTTACACCGTTGGCATCGGTGAACGCGGCCTGGCACCCATGCCGGTGTTCATGGGTGGTCGAAAGGTAGGTTATCAGCAGGTGACGGTGGACGTGGATGAAGACACATTGCAGAAGATAGCGCAGATGACGGGTGGGCAATATTACCGCGCCGACAACGCGGAACGGTTCCGGGAAATTTACGCAGAAATTGACAAACTCGAAAAGACCGAGGCGGTCATCAACAAATACACCCAGTTCAAGGAGTTGTTTCCATGGTTTGTGTCATGCGGACTGGTGTTGCTGCTGCTCGAGGTTGTGCTGGGGCAAACCGTGTTTAGAAGATTGCCATGAAGACATTGTTGATTGCCGATTGCCGGTTGCCGATTAAAAAATCAGTTGCCGGATGCGGTCTTGCGCGATGCGACCATGATGGCGGTGAGTTCGTTGGCTTCCTGCAAAAGTGGCGACAGCTTGCGGACGGGCATTATCCCGGCTTCGACCAGCAGTTCGAGCCACAGCGCAGTTTCGTCAGCCTCCTCTTCCACCGTCCCGATTTTGGCGATAAATTCCGCCGGACTGCGGGCGCGGCAACTGGCGCGATAATTCGCCGCCACCGAAGTCCCGCTGCGAACAATCTGTTTGGCGATGACACGTCCCGCATCGTCATTTTTTGGAATCGCGCGGGTCAGTTTGATAATTCGCAAGGCAAAAGTTTTTGTTCGGGCTTTCAATTCGGTTGGGTTCATTCACCGAAATTACAAATTCAATCAGCAATCGCCAATCGGAAATCGGCAATACCAAGATGAGATTCGCGCATCCACAATTTCTCTGGTTGCTTCTGGTAATTCCGCCGGTGTTGCTCGTGTTTTTCTGGTGGGCCTGGCGCAAAAGACAGCAACTGCTCGGGCAATTCATTCAGACGCGCTTGTTGTCCACGTTGACGGTTGGTATTTCACCAACCCGGCAAAAAATCCGGCTGGCCTGTCTCACATTGACGGTTGCCTGCGTCATTATTGCACTGGCCCGGCCGCAGTGGCACTTCGACTGGGAAAAGGTCGAACAACGCGGCCTGGACATCGTGGTGGCGATTGACACGTCCAAAAGCATGCTGGCCGGGGATATTGCGCCCAACCGCCTGGAGCGCGCCAAGCTCGCGGCGCTGGACTTGATGCAGCAGGCCAGGAACGACCGGCTCGGGTTGGTGGCGTTTGCCGGCGACGCTTTTTTGGAATGCCCGCTGACGATTGACGACACGGCGTTTCGCCAGAGCGTCGAGGCCCTGGACGTGAACACGATTCCACAGGGCGGCACGGCCATTGCCCCGGCCATCAACGCCGCCCTGACAGCCTTCAAGGAAGGCGATCATTACAAAGTGTTAGTGCTGCTCACCGACGGCGAGGACAACGTCAATGCCAATGACGCGCTCGCCGCCGCGCAGGATGCGGCCAAGGCCGGTTTGAAGATTTTCACCGTCGGCATCGGCACGTCCGCAGGCGATTTGCTGCGGGTGACGGACGCGGATGGAAATTCGGATTACGTCCGCGATCCGGATGGCAACGTGGTAAAGTCGCATTTGAACGAGACGTTGCTGCAACAAATCGCCACGACGGCGGGCGGATTTTATCTGCCGCTGCGGCCCAACACGATGGACACGCTTTACGAAAAGGGCATCGCGCCGCTGCCAAAATCCGAGTCACAGGAACGCCTGGTGCGTCATTATCACGAGCAATTTCACTGGCCGTTGGCGGCGGCGATTTTGTTGCTGCTGGCGGAAATGCTGTTGCCGGAAAGAAAGGCCCCGGTTCGAAAACCGTTGAAACGGTTTTTGACTTCCGTGGTTCCAGGCACCGGACTGAAATCCGGTGTTGATGAGACAGTTTCTCGCGCAAGTGTGATGGCATTGGCAATCCTGCTGTTTTTGCCGTCTGCCGGTTCCGGTTCGCCGGCGAGTGCCTTGCGCGAATACAATGCGGGCAATTACACCAACGCGTTGCAGGAATTCTCGCGGCTGGCGCTGATCCAGACAAATGACCTGCGGCTGGTTTTCAATGCGGGCGCGGCGGCGTATCGCGCGACAAATTTTGACGAGGCGTTGAAGAATTTCAGGTTGGCGACTCTGTCGCCGGATTTAAAGTTGCAGCAGCCGGCATATTACAATTTGGGCAACACACTGTATCGCCTGGGCGAACTCAAATTCGAGCCGGACACGGAAGGCCTGGACGCGATGGAAGAAAGCTGGGGGCAAGCGGTCAAGAGTTATGAGCACGCAGCGAAATTGGACACGAATGATGCGTATGTTGCCTACAATCTGGCTTTTGTGAAGAAGCAGATTGAGTTGATCACCCGGCTTCGCGAAGCGATGCGAAGGGCCAAACAGGCAGCGGATGAGGCGGTTCGGCGCGCAGAATATCACCGCGCCCTGGAAATCATGGAAAGCCTGAACAATCCCATTGCCGCCAAAAAATTCCAGGATTACATCAAAAAATTAAAGGACATTGATGCGATTGTTTCTCCTGCTCAACGTTAGCGTGCTGCTGCTGACATGGCAGGCAGCCCGCGCCCAATCCGCCGATGATTTTTTCAACAGCGGCGCGCAATTCTACATTTCCAACAACATCCCCCAGGCGCTGGTGCCGGTGGAAGCGGGGCTGAAACAGTATCCCGACGATGTGAAGCTGAAAAAACTGTATGAGTTGCTAAAACAGCAGAGCCAGCAACAATCGCAACCAAACCAGCAGAAGCAATCGCAGCCGCAAAAATCAAACAGCCGGCAGAATCAGCAGCAACCCAACCAACCGCAGTCCCGACAGAATTCGCAGGCGCAAAAGCAGAACGAACAGAAGCAATCCGACCAGAAAAACGACGAGCAGCAAAAACAGCCGCAACCACAAAAATCGGGTGAGCAGCAGAAAAATCAAAACGAACAGGGCCAAACGGTGGAGGCCGGGCAAATGACGCCGGAGGAGGCACGGCGATTACTGGACGCCCAAAAAGGCAACGAGCAGTTTTTGCAACTGAAACCGCAGGGAAAACCGGAAAACCAGAACCGCCCCATCAAGGATTGGTGATTCTCTTTTTGTTCCCGATATCGTGAATTCGGCATGGGGGGTGGCTTTGTGAAGTTGCGCTTGATTGGCCGGCAGAATCAGGCATGTTCGCGTGGCACGTCCGGCATTGTGAAAACGCTGCACAAATATCTGACCCGCGAAGTCCTTGTCTCGTTGTTGATGACGGTGACGGTTTTCACTTTTGTGGTGCTGCTCTTCAACGTGCTCAAGGAGATTCTCCCATTGCTCATGAGCGGTCAGGTGCGGTTGGGGCTGGTGCTGAAGGCCGTCGGGCTGTTAATTCCATTTGCCTGTGTTTATGCCTTGCCGATGGGGTTCATCACGGCAGCCCTGCTCGTGTTCGGAAGGTTCAGTGCCGACCAGGAATTAACCGCCGCCCGCGCCAGCGGCATCAGTCTTTTCTCACTCATCTCACCGGTGTTGTTGCTCAGCCTGTTTTGCTGTGGCCTCAGCGCCTGGTTTAACATGCAACTCGGCCCGTTGTCCCGCGTCGCCTACATCAACCTGAAAAGCCAGCTCCGTTCTGAACTGGCAAATGCCCAACTGCCGGAAGGCCGGTTTATTCCCGTCTCCACTAATTATATTTTTTACGTGGAGAAAAACCGCAACGGCAATCTGGAAAACGTGATGGTTTTCAAGCTCGAGGACGGAACCAACGTGAGCACCACCCTGCGCGCCCCGCGCGGCTGGTTCGAAACGGACCTGCCAAACAAGCAACTCGTTCTACATCTGTTCGACGCGCGGACCGTCACGTTCAGCGGAGCACGCATCAACATCGGTTCGTTTCCGGAATTGACCTGCCCCTTGGACCTTAATGTGGCGACGAACCAAACCTACAAACCAAAAATCAGCGATATGACTTTCTGGCAATTGCGCGATGAGCTGAATGATTTGGAGAAAAAACTGGGTTTACCGCCCGTCACCGGGAAGGCGTCTCCGGAGGAATTACGGGCGCAACTTCGTGAAGCGAATAAACAACGGAACGATTTAACCGAGCCGGTCCGCGTGGAAATGCACCGACAAATCGCTTTTTCATTTGCCTGTTTTGGCTTCACGCTGGTCGGGATTCCGCTCGGCATCCGCATGCACCGGCGCGAAACCAATGTCGGTGTCGCCATTGCGCTGGTGCTGGTGCTGATTTATTACGCGTTTATCATGCTGGGCGAATCCCTGTCCGCCCGGCCCGAATTTGCGCCGCACCTGATTCTCTGGCTGCCGAATTTTATTTTTCAAGGCGTCGGGGTAGTATTGCTCTGGCGCGCCAATCGGGGAATTTAACCCGAAAACCGGAGTTCGGCAGGTGAGACGCGCTGCGCCAAGGCGAATTTCGGTTTCGGGTTTAATGACAGATGACGAATGACGGATGGCCTGCAATTTGTCATGCGTCATTCATTTGCTCCGATAAACCTTCCCAATCGCCGCCTGGTCCACGGGCTTGACGATGAGTTCGTCTATGTTGACATGCGGCGGGCGGCTGGCGACCCAAACCAGAATTTCCGCGATGTCAACAGCGGAGAGTGGAATGATGCCTTCATAAACCTTTTTCGCGCGGGTGGTATCACCCTTGAATCGCACGAGGGAAAACTCTGTTTCCGCCAAACCGGGATCCACCGTGCTGACGCGGATGCCCGTGCCCAGCAATTCGAGCCGCAACGCGCGGGTAATTTGCAATTCACCCGCCTTCGCCGCGCAATAGGCCGAGCCGCCTTCGTATGCTGTGTGGCCGGCGACCGAGCCAATGTTGATGATGCTGGCGCCGGCGTCACGGGCCATGAGCGGCAGCGCCGCGCGCGTCATGCGCAGCACACCGAGCAAGTTCGATTGTATCATCGCCTCCCAATCCGCGTCCTTGCCCCCGGCAACGGGGTCCAGCCCGTGCGCGCCGCCGGCGTTGTTGATCAGGACATGGAGATTGCGGATTTTCTGCCTCACCCAGGAGATGAATGTTTCGACGCTCTCCGTTTTTGCCACATCCAAAAAATGGAAATGGACTTCCGCTGCTCCAGCTTTACGTGTTTCAGCGGCGACTTTTTTCAGGCGATCCACCCGTCGGGCGCCGAGCAGTAATTTTGCGCCCTCGGCGCCGAACGCGCGTGCTGCCGCCGCGCCAAACCCGCTGGAGGCACCGGTAATCAAGACCCATTGGTTTTCCAAAAGCGACTTGTTTTGTCTTTTCATTGGAGAATGTAAGCGTGGAAAAATCGCAATGGCAATCGCCCGCCTTCGCACTTCGTGCTACGGCCCGGCAGTCATCGCTCTGCGCTGCGCTCCGAGCTGTCTCTGGCTTGCCGAGCCGTAGCTCGCAGCGTTTTACCTTGCCAACTTTTTATCTCTGGCCCGCCTTTGTTTCACTTCGGCGCGGCAGCCTTCGCTTTCCGCTGCGCTGCGAGCGAAGGCTGGTGGAGCCGAGGGGATTCGAACCCCTGACCTGCTGATTGCGAACCAGCCGCTCTACCAACTGAGCTACGACCCCAGCCATTTCCGCCTGTTTCTCAACGGCGATTACTATGCGGCTTTGCGGCCGGACGACAAGTTTTTTTGCCGGCCAACAAAAATGTCGGCGGGTCCGGCAATCACACACGATTTACATCGCCGAAACCCGCCGACGCCTGCTTTTTAAAGGCAGCGCACCCAGTTCTCATTGGGCAAGAGAAACTTAACCTATGGAACGGGCGTGGCAAGTGTTTTCTTGAAAAAATATTTTTCACCTTCGCCTCGGGATTCATATCTTCTCATAAACAGCTTTATTTCCACCGAGGAACGTTCGAACATTGGGTATGCCAAAGAATTGCCGGGCGCTTCAATTCGCCGCACGGCTGCTGGGCGGGCTGGTTTCCGTCTTTGCGGCCACTGCGGGCGTGGCTGGCCACCCAGGTTCGCAGTTCATTGTGGATTCCTGGAGCACCCGAGAAGGACTTCCACAAAGCTCGGTTATTTCGGTGATACAAACCAGGGACGGTTATCTCTGGCTGGGAACGCTGAATGGCCTGGTGCGCTTTGACGGAATCCGTTTTACGGTCTTCGATGAGGAAAACACACCTGGTCTGAACAGTGACCGGATTATTTATTTATTTGAAGACAGTCACACCAATCTTTGGATCGGGACGGATGCCGGTGGCGTGTCAGTGGTGAAGGACGGGAGAGTCACAAATTTCCCAATCGGGCGCACGAGTCAGGAAGGCAAAGTGACATCCGCTTGCGAAGATTCCGCCGGCACCGTGTGGTTTTACACAGCGGATTCGTATCTGGCCCGATATCAAAACGGGAAAATGGGGGCGTTTAATCTTAATTTGAGCACTCCTCCGATTTGCCGGATGATTGCGGCTGAAAAATCAGGGACGCTTTGGGTCGCGGATGTCAGTGGAATGTTTTCCCTGCGCCCTGAAAATTTTCATCCGCCGGCGATTGCCATTGATGAATCGCTCCTGGCGGAAAGGCTGGATTTTATTTTGGCCAGCCGAACCGGCGGGATTTGGCGGTTGATGAATGGCCGGGTCCAAAAATGGAATTCAGGCAAACTGGAAAAAGACTTTGGCATCTATCCCTGGGGCAATTCGATCATCAAAGCCGCCTGCGAAGATGACGCGGGCAACCTGATTGTTGGCACGCTGGGCGACGGCGTTTTCTGGTATGACGCGAAGGGGGGATATGAACACATTTCTGAAGAACAAGGACTGTCATCGAAATACGTCCTTTCTTTGTGCATGGATGGTAAGGGAAATCTTTGGGTGGGAACGGATGGCGACGGCTTGAATCGGATCAAAAGGAAAATTTTCGATGTCCCCGAAATCCATCAGGGGGTCCATCCGTGGGCGGCCCAGTCATTGTCCATGGACGCGCGTGATGGTTTGTGGCTGGCTTTTGGCGCACAAGGCGCGTCTTATTGGATGTCAAACTCCGTGCAGGATTTTCGTGTAGGCCCACTGCAAGATGCCTGGGAGGTTTTGGTGGATCATCAGCAACAAGTCTGGATCGGAACGCGAGGTGACGGACTGTTCCGATTTCAGTTCAATCATTTTGAACCGGCGTCTGGCGCGGAAATTCTCGGCCCGTGGGTCTCTGCGCTGTTCGAGGATCGCAAGGGTCAATTGTGGGCTGGCACCCAAAGAGGCCTGGCGCGCTGGGACGGACGGAACTGGAAAGTCTTCACCACCCGCGCCGGCTTGTCCGAAAACATCGTTCGCGCCATCGCGGAAGACGCCGAAGGCAATCTTTGGGTGGGAACGGAAAGCCGGGGATTGAATTTTTTAAAAGACGAAAGATTCATTTCCTGCCAACAATCGGAGGATGGCCTGCCTGGCAATGACATCTCCGCGCTGTACGTGGACAAAGAAGGCGTCCTGTGGGTCGGCACTTTCGGCCACGGCCTTGCCCGGCTTCAAAATGGAAAATGGAAGCGTTACTCGACTGATGACGGCCTTGCCAGCAATAGCATCAGTTACATTATTGAGGATGACGAAGGCAATTTATGGATCGGTTCCAACGCCGGATTGATGCGAATTCAAAAAAAATCTCTGAACGACTTCGCCCTTGGAACCACTAACTCCATTTCCTGCCGCACTTACGGCGAGGCTGACGGATTGCCGACGCGCGAATGTTCCAGCGGCGCGCAGCCTGCCGCCATCCGCGCCCACGATGGCTGGTTGTGGTTTCCCACCACCAAAGGATTGGTGTCCGTGAGTCCTGCGGCGCTCAAGCCCAACTTGCGGCCGCCGTTGGTCATGATTGAATCCGTGCGCGTTGACGGGCGCGAACAAAAGACCAATCAGCTCGCCTCAGCGTGGCCGCAATCCATCACGATTGCGCCCGGCATTGAGCAACTGATGGTTCAATTGGAAATTCATTACACCGCCCTGAACTTCATCGCCCCGGACGAAGTGCGGTTCAAATACCGTTTGGAGGGCCGTGAAACAGCGTGGACGGACGTGGGCAACGCCCGGACGGCGTACTACAGTGAAGTGCCGCCCGGACATTACCGCTTCCACGTCATCGCCTGTAACGAGGACGGCTTGTGGAATGAAAATGGCAGTTTCCTTGACATTACCGTGCTGCCGCAATACTGGCAGACCGGCTGGTTCCGCGTCACGGTCATCGTGTGTATTCTGGGATTGATTGTTGCCACAGTGCGGTATCTTTCCACGCAAAAGCTGCAGCGCCAACTGCAGGCGCTCAAACACCGGGAAGCATTGGAAAAGGAACGTTCCCGCATTGCCCGCGACCTGCACGATCAGCTTGGCACCAATCTGACGCAGGTGGCGTTGTTGGGAGAAATGGCCGAGGCGGACAAAAACGTGCCTGAAGAAATCGAATCGCACGCCCGGCAACTTTCCCAAACCGCGCGCGAGACGACGCGTTCGCTCGACGAAATCGTCTGGGCGGTCAATCCCGCCAATGACACGCTGGACGGGCTTGTCAATTACGCCTGCAAATTCGCGCAGGAATATCTCGCCCTGGCCGGAGTGCGTTGCCGGGCGGACGTGCCGGCCCAGTTGCCGGCGACCATCCTCGCCCCGGAAGTCCGCCACAACGCTTTCCTTGCCTTCAAGGAAGCCGTCAACAACGTGGTCAAACACGCGCAGGCGACCGAAGCCCGGATTCGATTAAAGTTGCAGTCGGACAATTTCACCCTGGAAATCGAAGACAACGGGCGCGGCCTGGGTGCTCCGGCTGCAGATGCAGCGGCAGCGCGAAATGGTCTTCGCAACATGCGCAAACGGATGGAAGACATTCACGGAGAATTTTCAATCGGCCCCGGCGCCAATGGCGGCACATTGGTCCGCCTGACCGTTCCCATCTCCAGGCTTTCTTAATCCTGATCTTAATCCTAATCTTAATCATGTTGGCGATCGGGATTGTTATTAAGAGCAAGATCAGGATTAGCATGGATATTTGAACGATGCCCATTACCGTTTCCATCGTTGAAGACAACGACAAGTTGCGCGGCACGCTGGCCCGCGTGCTCAATCGCGCCGAAGGTTTCCGCTGTGCCAGCCAGTATGCCAACGCCGAGGACGCGCTGAAGGATTTGGCGCAGGTGCGTCCGGACGTGGTGCTGATGGACATCAACCTGCCCGGCATGAACGGGGTGGAATGCGTCCGGAAATTGAAAACGTTACTGCCCGAAGTCCAGGTGATGATGCTTACGGTTTATGAGGACACGGAAAACATCTTCAACGCGCTGGCGGCGGGCGCCAGCGGTTACCTGCTCAAACGCACTTCCAGCAAGGAACTGCTGGAAGCCATTCAGGAAGTGCACCGGGGCGGTTCGCCGATGACCATACACATCGCCCGCAAAGTCGTGCAATCCTTTCAAAAAAGCGCGGCTTCGGCGCAAGCCACGGAAAATCTGTCCGAACGCGAACAGCAGGTGCTCGACCTGTTGAGCCAGGGACTGATTTACAAGGAAATTGCCGACAAACTCGGCATCAGCTACGAAACCGTGCATACCTACATCCGCCGCATTTATGAAAAATTGCAGGTCCGCACCCGGACCGAAGCCGTGGCCAAATTCCTTCGCCATTGACCATTTTTTGCGGTTTTCCCTTATTTTTGGCGTTTCGCGCGGGATTATATCTTTCACAAACCCAAGTCTAAAAATTGATTTAATGATGTTTGTTTGCGACATTAGAAAATAGGCATGGAAAATCCACGCTCAATCGAACGGTTCATTTTGGCGATGCTTGTTGCCATTGTTGCAGCGGTTGTTGCAGCCATCATTTATTTCAGGTGACTGTCTTATGCTCGTCGTGCGGCGGCAATCAGCTTAGTCCGAACCCACTTAGTTTTGCCTATGCCTGATTCTTTCACAGCCTGGATGATTTCCTGATATTCCAGCGGCGAAACCCGCGTGGAAATGAACCTGCCGCGCTTTTCCTTTTTGGGAAGCGTCGGCCTGCCAACTTTGCCAGTTTCGCTCATTTTTTCAACGGTATCCTAATTTGAGGACAAAAGGTGTTTTATCCAAATCAACACCATAATTCCGATAAGAATGCCCCACCAAATCCCCCACAATTTCCACTCTCGACCATTCATTTCTTGCCTTTTTTTGAAGCAGGAGGCGGCGGCGTTTTGGGCAATGCCTCAACCGCATATTCAAATTTAACGCCGCTCAGAGCAGCGATTCCTGCAATCCCCGCGCCTTGACCTCATCGGCGTATTCCTGCGCCAGTGTCACCAAATTAAACTCGTCTTTTTCTTCCGTTGTTTTCATGTGATAAATGTGACACATTTATCAAACCTAGGCAAGTGTTTGTGTGACACTTTTATTATTTTATTTAAGGCGCATTGTGGGCAAAATGCCAAGAAAAAAGTCGCCATACTTTTTATCTTCGGCTTGGGATTGCTATTATTATGTCGTAGATTTGTGTTTTTGATTCATCTGAATGAATCTTAATTTTAAGTGGCAAAAATGGAGCAGAAAAATTTGTTGAGATTGTCAGTGGTGCCGCGATGAAAGCATCACCTTTACCTTCTGAAATCAGCGAGATAGCTAACCAGTGGTTCCATTCTGTCCCATCTGCTTGTTTTGTGGAAGGTTCCGGTTGCCAATCAGTGGAAAAAATAAGATTCGTTGCATTTATGGGGGCTGAAAAATCTATGGTAGTATTTTTAGCGGTTATTTCTCCTTTATTTCCAGCCCCAATCTTAAACTCTCTTGATTCTTTAAGGGGAACGGTTTGATTGTTGGCAATTGAAAATCCGTCTATCAAAAGTTCAAATATTGGCTTGCCTGATTCTATATTACTCAAAACGTTGGTGATCGCAGACATTCCTTGGGTCAATAAATCCAATCTTTGGTCAAGAGGGGCGTTAGTGTATTTTGCTATTGCCATCGCCTCAAATGGAGCAAGCAATTCCTGATAATGGTCGCGGTCGCGTTTTGCATCGGTCAATTCTCCTTTTAGTTCGGAAATCTGGTTATTAAAATTATTCGTAAGTCCTGCAATTTTGGCATCAACCCCAGCTTCTGTCCAAGAATGGGTAAGCCAAGCAGTAATTCCCACGATAACCACAACCGCCACCCATCCGTGTTTCACAGCCTTGCCCTCCCGAACGAAGAAATTCCAAATTGGTCTGGCAAACGGAATATCCCATAACAGGTCGTCAATGGCCTGCCGATTGTGGGAAGGCTTTTCTTCTGGCGGTTTGGCCTTTGATTCGGACATGCAGTCAGAGCATCCCGAAACACCAACAGACCGTCAAATCCCTTGTCGCCGGTTTCGTAGGCGTGTGCTTTTAAGTTTTTTTTGCCCATTTTGGGCTTTTTTCGTAAGTTATTGAGGTTGTTTGGCATGGGAATTAAATGGGTTTGTGAAGGATATAATCCCGGTTTCGCGTGTAACCAGAACTGGTGACTGGCAGGGGACGGGGCATCTGGTAGATTGGTGGCGTCGTTGAGATGCAAAAGCGCAGTGTTCCGCGTGTAAAGCAAGGCGCCGCATCCGATGAAAGCGAATTTTAGAGCGCTTAGTTCTCATTGAGAGGCCGGAGTAGTGACCCGGCCTCTTTCGTTTTTAGGGTGCTTCCTCCTTTCCGAATCAGGTACAGCTTGACACTGTCGCCGGAGCGCCGAACTCACGTTCGGCATGTTGGCAGCATTCACAGGTGGGCGTCGGTCCGGAGAACGGCCTGCCAACACAGGTCTGGAGACCTGTGCCACGTTTTTTATGCAATTGGCATGACCCGGTGTCCCTGCTAACTTCCGTGCGCATGTCCAACGCGGTTGTCGCGGCCCAGGCGCCTTCAAAGCCAAAAACGTTTCTCCGCCGGTTGATCACGTCGGCGGTTCTCTGGACGGTGATTATTGCGGCCATGTTTTCCGCCAGCACCCTGGTTTCCAATGGCGTATTCATTTTCATCATGGTTTTCCTGGCCATGGCCGGGCTCGCGGAGTTTTACGGGCTGGCCGAAAAGCGCGGCCTCGCTTGTTTCAAATGGTGCGGGGTGTTCGGCGGCGCGTTGTTGATGCTCGGGACCTTTTTGAATCTGACCGGGCATCTGGGCACGTCGGGTTCCCCCGCGCGCGTGAACGACTTTGAAACCGGGTTCATCATCCTGTTCGTGCTCGGTTTGTGCGTGCGGCAATTTTTTTCGCGCAGCAACACCGCCGGCATCGCGACCATTGCCACGACGTTGTTCGGCCTGATGTACGTGCCGTGGCTGCTGAACTTCATCCAGAAAATCAATTTTTTTCCCGGCATCGGTGACGGCGGGAAATTCTACGTTCTTTTTTTCATTCTCGTGACGAAATTCAGCGACACCGGCGCGTATGCCGTCGGCTCGCTCATCGGCCAGCACAAAATGATCCCGCGCATCAGCCCCGCCAAAACGTGGGAGGGTTTTGGCGGCGCGCTTGTGCTTTCAACGGCGGCGAGCGTGGTGTTCGCGCATTTTTTCGGCGCGAAAATGGTCGGAATGAATTTTCTTCACGCCGTGATTCTCGGAATCGTCCTGGGCATCGCCGCCGTCATCGGCGATTTAATTGAGTCGCTGTTCAAACGGGAAGCGGACGTGAAGGATTCCGGCAGGTTGTTTCCCGGCATCGGCGGCATTCTCGACTTGCTCGACAGTTTGTTGTTCAATGCGCCCATCATGTATTTGTATCTGCGGCATATTCTCACACATCCATGAAAAACGTTGTTTTGCTCGGTTCGACAGGTTCCATCGGCACCAGCACCATCAAGGTGGCGGAAGATTTGCCGGACCGCATCCGGCTGCTTGCGCTGGCCGCCGGCAACAACGCTGAATTGCTGCTCAAACAAACACGCAAGCACAAGCCCGTAGCCATTTCCATCAACAATCCGGCAAAGACCCGCGAACTGGAAAATTCAGGTGGAACGACGCCGCGTGTTTATTCCGGCGAAGACGGCTTGCTCAAGCTAGCCACGCTGCCAGCGGCGGACATTGTGCTCATTGCCATCGTCGGCACGGCGGGGTTGAAGCCGGCACTGGCCGCCATTCGCGCCGGCAAGGACATCGCCATCGCGTCGAAGGAAATTCTCGTCATGGCCGGTGAAATCGTAATGCGCGAGGCGCGCAAACACGGCGTGCGTGTGCTGGCTGTGGACAGTGAACACTCGGCGATTTTTCAATGTCTTGACGGCAAACCTCCGGGCTCCGTCCGCAAACTCTGGCTTACTGCCTCCGGGGGGCCGTTTCGTGACGTAAAGAAGTGGCCCAGGGAAAAATTTGGTGAAATCACGGTCGAGCACGCCCTCAAACATCCGTCGTGGGTCATGGGGCGAAAAATCACGATTGATTCCGCAACCCTGTTCAACAAGGGGCTGGAAATGATCGAGGCGCGCTGGCTATTTGACATTGGCATCGAACGCGTCGGCGTGCTGGTACATCCGCAAAGCATCGTCCATTCGATGGTTGAATTTGTGGACGGCGCGATGCTCGCGCAGCTTTCCACGCCGGACATGTGCCTGCCAATCCAATACGCGCTTACCTATCCCGACCGTGTCCCGAGCGAGCGCGTGCAGACCAACTTTGCCAAACTCGGCAGCCTGACTTTTGAGGAACCAGACGTGGAGCGGTTTCCGGCACTGAAACTGGCGCGCCGGGCAGGGGAGGTGGGTGGCACGCTCCCGGCGGTATTGAACGCGGCGAACGAGGTTGCAGTCGAAGCGTTCGTGAACCGCAAAATCAATTTTCCGCAGATCACCGAAACCGTACGGCGCACGATGGACGCGCATAAGGTCATTTCCCATCCGGCGCTCGAGCAAATAATGGAGGCGGACGCCTGGGCGCGTCGGGAGGCTGCGAAATGACATCTTCCTCGTCCTCGAATTCTTTGTTTTCAATTACGAGAGCGAGGACGATTGGATTGCGGGCGCGATTTTGCCTGATATATTCATCACGTCCCGTTGACGGGGCTGATATTTTTAAATGACCATTTTAAGATACGTTTTCATCGTGCTGGAGGTGGTGCTGCTCTTCAACCTCCTCATCGCCGTCCATGAGCTGGGGCATTTTCTCGCCGCGAAATGGCGCGGATTGAAAATTGACCGCTTCGCCATCTGGTTCGGCAAACCAATCTGGAAACGGAAAATCGGCGGTGTCGAATATGCGCTCGGCACGATCCCCGCCGGCGGTTACGTCGCGCTGCCGCAAATGGCGACGATGGAAGCCATCGAAGGCAAAAGCGAAACGCCGGTCGAGGCGCTGCCGAAAGTTTCTGCACTGGATAAAATCATTGTCGCATTCGCCGGGCCATTGTTCAGTTTTCTGCTCGCGGTGGCTTTCGCGTTTGTCGTTTGGGGCGTTGGCAAACCCACAAACGATACCGACAGCACGACGACGATTGGCTGGGCCGACCCTGCCGGGCCGGCCTGGAAGGCTGGTCTGCGGCCAGGCGACAGGATTTTGGGAATTGACGGTCACCCGGTAAATCATTTCTCCCCGTATGCCATGGGCGGTCTGCGCGGAGGATTGCTGGACAGCATAACCTGGCGCATCATTACCAGCGAAGGTACGAACATCGCCATCAAGTACCTGCGGGGCGACCGGGAGCAGATGGCTTATGCCACGCCGTACCATCGCCCGACCCAGTGGTATGAACGCAAGGCTTTGCGCCAGGTCCTGGTCTCGCCCGCGATGAAGGCCGTCATTGATGAAGTGGCCAGCAACAGCCCAGCGGCTTTGGCCGGCTTGACCCACGGTGATGAAATCATCGCCTTGAACGGCCAGAAAATTTACAGCCCGCTGGCGGTCCTTTCCGCCGAAGATGCGATGAGCAACGGTCCGGTCAAACCGCTCATGCTGACCGTCCGCCGGGGAAACCAGGAATTCGACCGCACACTGCGCGCCGTGAAACCGGTCCAACCGACGAGCAGCAATCCTTTGCTCGGCATACTCGCGTGGGGTGTGGAAACGAACGTAGCGCTGATTTATCCAGGCCCGTTGGAGCAAATCAAGTCAGGCATCGGGCAAATTTACTGGACGCTGCATGCGCTGCTTGCCCACAAGAGCGAAATCAGCGTGCAACAACTTGGCGGACCGGTGATGATCGCCCGGGTTTATTACAACCTTTTTCAGGACGAGCACGGCTGGCGGCGTGTGTTGTGGTTCAGTGTCATCCTCAACGTAAACCTCGCCTTGATCAATCTCCTGCCGTTGCCCGTGCTCGACGGCGGACACATTTTGCTGTCGCTGATCGAAGTGGTCCGCCGCCGCCCCGTCAGCATACGCATTTTGCAGTCCATTCAAAACGGCTTTGCCGTCCTGCTCATCGGCTTCATGGTTTACATCGCCTTTTTCGACACCAGTGACTGGCTCCGCAGCGCGCGCGCCGAACGTGACGTGCCGGTTGTCTTCGCACCCGCGAAATAACTTATGCGCTGTTGCGAATCACCGTTTTTCTATCTTCGGCGGAAGACGCGCGCAATCGTCATCGGCGACCCGAAAAACGGCGGGGTCATCATCGGCGGCGACCATCCGGTCGTCATGCAATCCATGCTTACGTGTGATACCATGGACACCGCCGGCTGTGTAAGGCAGACGCTGGAACTCGTCGCCGTCGGCTGCCAGCTCGTCCGCATTACCGCGCCTACGGTGAAGGACGCGGCCAATCTGAAGAACATCGTCGAGGAGCTTCGCCGGTGCGGCTGCAACGTGCCGATTGTCGCCGACATCCATTTTAAACCCGAAGCGGCAATGGAAGCGGTGAAATGGGTCGAAGTTGTGCGCGTGAATCCCGGCAATTATGCCGACAAAAAGAAGTTTGCGGTCAAGGAATACACGGATGACGAGTACGCCGCCGAGTTGAAACGCATCGAGGAGGCGCTCACGCCACTCGTGCGGGAGGCCAAACGCCTGAAGCGCTGCCTGCGCATCGGCACCAACCACGGTTCGCTTTCCGACCGTATCATGAACCGTTACGGCGACACACCGCTCGGCATGGTCGAAAGCGCGTTGGAATTCGCCCGTGTCTGCCGCCGGCATGACTTCCATAACTTCAAGTTCTCAATGAAGTCGTCCAATCCCAAGGTGATGATTGAGTGTTATCGGCTGCTGGTGGCGCGGCTCGAACAGGAAGGACCGGATTGGAATTATCCGATTCACCTCGGGGTCACCGAAGCCGGCGAGGGCGAGGATGGCCGGATCAAGAGTGCCATCGGCATCGGCTCGCTCCTTTGCGACGGACTGGGCGATACCATCCGCGTTTCACTCACCGAAGATTCGCCACACGAGATTGAGGTGTGCCGTGATCTGCTGGCGCAGATTCCCAAACTGTCAAATTCCGAACTCCGAATTCCGAACTCCGGGTTTCCGTTTGATCCTTTCCACTTTGAACGCCGTGCTACGCCGGAAATTGAACTGGCTGACGGAGTGAAATGCGGCGGCGAACAGACCGTCCGTGTCGTCGTCACCCGTGCGACATGGGACAAGGTCGCGCCGAAGATTTTGCCGAAAGCCGACGTGAAGCCGGAGGCGGTTTACGAGGATTTGAACGTTGCCGGGATTGACCCGACTCAGGATTCCGATATCAACTGTGAAACACAACTGGTCACGGTTAAGGACGGTATCTCGCTGCCTGTGATTGCGGCATTTCGGTTGCTCGCGGCGAAGTTGAAGCGGCTGGGACGTAACAACCCGATTTTGCTGAAGGATTGTCTTGGTTTCGATGAGCGTAGGACAGGCATCTTGCCTGTCACTGAACGAAAAAATATGGAGCCAGGCGGGACGCCTGTCCTACTCGAACCCAAGATCGCCTTGTTGCGCGCGTCGGTCGTCATCGGCTCATTGCTCGCGGACGGCATAGGCGACGCGATTTTGATTCGCGGCGAATCCGGTGCGGGCCAGTCATTGCGGCTGGCTTACAACATTTTGCAGGCAGCAGGCTGCCGTTCATTCAAGACCGATTACGTGGCCTGCCCGTCATGCGGGCGGACGCTGTTCGATCTCCAGACCGTGACGGCGCGCATCAAGGCGCGCACGCAGCATCTTAAAGGCGTGAAGATTGCCATCATGGGGTGCATCGTGAACGGCCCCGGCGAAATGGCGGACGCGGACTTCGGCTACGTGGGCGGCGCGCCTGGCAAGATAAACCTCTACGTCGGCAAGCAAGCCATCAAATTCAACATCCCCGAAGCCGAAGCCGTGGATCGGCTCGTGGACCTCATCAAGGAGCACGGCAAATGGGTTGAGCCGGAGGCGAATGTGCCAAAAGGACACCACCAACTCCAGGTGTGAAATGAAGCGTAAGCAACTGGTCGGTTTCGTTGTTTTGCTATTATCCGCAGTTGCAACTCTTACTTTAAGTTCTTGCTCAAAGGTAGCACACCAACGCTCCTATCGTTGGGATGCGTTCGCTTTGCCGGAGCAGCATTTTACAAATGCCACAATCATTGATGTTGTTTCGGCAGTAAACGCAGTTGTTACCAAAGTCAGCAATGGCTCGGTTACTCAGGCGGTGTTATTGGACAAAACTCCGGCAGACATTATCGCTTACCCTTCCGATCCTGCGCTTAAAACAGACATGGATAAATTGGTTAGAGATTTTCGGAATGACGAGACGAATTGGATGAATCGTGGGGCGTGCGGCTTTGAAACATGCCGATACACCGGCACTTTTATGGCCGGACATTCTTTGGGGTGCGAGTTTCAGGCGTTGGCGGAGTGGGTCCAACTGAATTACAAGGAGAAGCCGGACGCTATTCACTTAGGAAGGAATCCAGCCCATCTCGAATGTAGGAGTTACACGATTACTTCAGGGCTTAAACAAATGGCTGGAGATTTGAAAAGACAGAATCAAGTACGCGTTGACACCGACCCTGTAACGTCTGCTTTTATTGATATTACCAGATGCTGCTTATGGAGTATCGACGTTCCAACCGGATCAAATGAAATGACTGGAGAGTTTCGCTATGCTAGTGTTTTCAAGTATCTCCCTGAAAAATCTGTCTTGTTGGTCATCGAGACTCCTGAAGCCCACCAAACGGCGGCGAAAAATCTGAAAGAAAAGGGATTTTGGGAGGGTTTTTGAGATTTTAAAAACACAGCAATGCTCACTCGGTAAACAGGGTTCGAAGCCAGCGCCATCGGCTGCAACTATCTTCAGCTCAGTCAGGAGCGGAATCTTTGTAGCCGGACGATTCCATTAAAATCGCAAGCCCCGGAGGGGCGACATATTCTCCTCTATTCCCGATGATGCCGCTCCTGAACGGAGCCGGAATATATTATCATCGCAAAACTACAAAGATTTCACGTTTACGGCGCTCGTCTGCGGCGCGATGGCGCTCCAAGGTCAATTCTTCCCGTTGAGAACTTCTTGCAACGCATGGAGCATGGCCTCGGCGGTGTAAGGCTTGGGAATGAAATGTCGGATGCCGGCGCTCATGGCCTTGGCCAAGCCCCTCTCCGAGGCCAAACCGCTGGTGGTGACGATTTTAATTTCCGGATTAATAGCTCTGAGAGCCAAAATCGTGGCCGGGCCATCCATGACTGGCATGGCCATGTCGGTGATGACCGCGTCAATGTCGTTCCGCCGTGACGCGTACAGGGAAACCGCTTCGGCGCCATCGGCGGCGAGCAGGACGCGATAGCCATGACGTTCCAAGGTTTTTTGCGCGACTTTGCGGATGGCTTCTTCGTCATCCACGAACAGCACCAGTTCATTGTGGTTGCCCGGCAGGTTGGATTGCTCTGTGGCCGCGTAACCCACCGCCACCGGTGTCGTGTCGGCTGGAAGATAGACTTTGAAGGTGCTGCCTTTGCCCACTTCGCTGAAGCAATTGATTAAACCGCGGTGGCTTTTGACGATGGACAAAGTGGTGGACAAGCCCAAACCGGTGCCTTTGCCAGGTTCTTTGGTGGTGAAGAAAGGCTCGAACATTTTTTCCTGCACTTCCTTGGTAATGCCCACCCCGGTGTCGCTCACACTAATCACCACATACGGACCGGGTTGGGCTCCAGGATTCACCCCGGTTTGGGTTTTGTCGAGCATCATATTTTTCATGCGGATGGTCAGTTTGCCTCCGTTGGGCATGGCGTCGCGTGCGTTGACGCAGAGGTTCAGCAGGACCTGGTGGAGTTGTGTCGGATCACCGGTGATGGTCCAAAGGTCGGCGGCGGATTGAGATTCAAACTCCACCGATTTGGGAAAGGTTTCCTGGATGATGTGTTTGATTTCGCGCGCGATTTGGGCGGGGTGTATCGGAATCCGCTCGCCTTTGACTCCGCGTCCAAACGCCAACACTTGTTTGACCAGGTTTGTGCCGCGCTGAACATTGGCCTCCAGCATGTCCAGCAGTCCCTGTCCTTCGGAATCAGTAATCCTCTCCTTCAATAGTTGGAGCGAAAAAAGGAGCGGCGACAACACGTTGTTGAGGTCATGCGCGATGCCGCCTGCCAGTGTGCCGAGACTTTCCATGCGTTGCGCACGCAGAAACTGGGACTCGAGTTTTTTCTTTTCCGTGATGTCGGTGCTGATTCCCAGGACTGACCTGGGCTTTCCCTGGTCGTCGCGAACCAGGGTAAAACGGCTATCGATAATTACCTCCTGACCGTTTTTGGTCCAGCAGACAAATTCGTTGTTCCATTTGCCCTTTTCCAGAAGCATTTTTCTGCCCTCCTGGTATTTATAAATTTCCTTGTGCAAAAACTGCCAGGCATGCCGTCCCAGCGCCTCTTGCGAAGTCCAACCAAAAAGCTGTTCGGCGCCTTTGTTCCAAAACAAAATCCGGTCCTCCATATCATGCACCACGATGGCGTCATGGGCCAGATCCAACAGCCGTGCCAGCCCGCGGCTTTGCTCTTCCGCTTCCCGGCGGTCGGTGATGTCAAAGCCATGGATGTAAACGTGCTGGCTGTCGGCAACATATTGCATCACCTGTTGATACCAGGAGTTGCCGATGGCCACCTGCCGAACGAGAGAAGCGTTGGGCGCGACCTGAATGGCCGCAAAGGTCGAATCCCAATCGCGAAGGAACGGATGTGAGATTCCTTGTGTCTTGAGATCGGGGAATTTCCTGGCCGCAGCGTGATTTAGAAAATGGACCTGCCCGTCCTTGTCCACTTCAACGACTGGCGCCGGATTCAGTTTGGGGAAGGAAGCAAGGTGAGCGATTTCCTCCTCCGCCCGCTTGCGCTCGGTAATATCTCGCACTATCCCGATGACGCCAACGATCTCTCCAGAGGCGCCCCGATGTGGCCCGTAGGTTTCCCTGACCCAACCTTTCTTTCCTGTCCTTGGTATGTGATAGGGAATGTCATCCGAATAAACAATTTCACCCTTCAGCGCCCGCTGCTGCAGATGACCAACGCCTTGTTCCTGAAATTGGGGGAAAAGGTCCAGCGCCTTCCTGCCCAACACCTCCCCAGCCGGCAGGCCAGTCAGTTGTTCCATGAAACGGTTCCACAACCGATACCGAAGTTCTTGATCATAAACGATAATTCCTTCGTTCGCTCCGGAAATGACTTCTTGGCTGAACTCGTGTGCGGCGCGCAATTCATTCTCCGCCTGTTTGCGTCCGGTGATATCGCGGGACATGCCGAAAGTCCCGACGATTTTCCCCTCGTGGTTGCGGAGCGGCATCTTGGTTGTGGAAACCCATCCTGTCCGTCCGTCGGACCATGTTTCCTTTTCCTCCTTTCCCACCAGGGGCTCTCCAGTGAGGATGATGGCTTGTTCATCCCCGTAGGCCTGTTGGGCATGTTCTTTACTAAAGAAATCAAAGTCCGTCTTGCCAATCGCTTCCGCCGGATTACTCAAACCCAGATGACTGGCCAGAGCGGGGTTAATCTGGGTGAAGCGGCTCTCTCTATCCTTGAAATAGATCCTATCCGGAATGTTGTCCATGAGCGCTCGAAGTAAATTGCGTTCATTTGCCAGTAGCGTTTCCGTCTGCTTGTGCTCGGTGATGTCTTCGTAGGTGCCCAGGACGCCGATAATGCGCCCATCCAGGTCACGCAGGGGAGTTTTGCTCGTGCGCACGCACAACTGTGTCCCCGCCGGTGTGGTTTCAGGTTCCTCATACTTGACTTTGGGAACGCCGCTGGTGATCACCTGCCGGTCATCTGCGCGATACTGGTCGGCTTGGTCTTTCCACACCATGGCATAGTCATTCTTGCTCAACACCTCCTTCGGTGAGTCAAAGCCCGCGTCGCGGGCAAACGGTTGGTTGCAGCCCAGATACCGCCCCTCCGCGTCCTTCCAGAAAACACGCTGGGGAATGGTGTCCAATATCAGACGGAGCATCTGCTGGGATTTAAACAATTCTCCCTCCGCCCGCTTGCGCTGAACGACTAAAAACGCCATCAGCCACAGCACAGTGATGCCCATGAGACGGCTGATGAAAGCCAAATGCGGATCAATCCCCGGCGGTGAAAGAAAGTAGCCTGCGAGCGTCAGGATCGAAAAAACGGCGGCCAGCAGATAGGGAAATAAGCGGCCCCCGACATAAACCGATAACAACAGGGGTATAAAATACCATACCCAGTCGGCAACGCCCAGCGGCGTGAACAAATCCAAAACAATCCCCGCGGCGGCAAGCGAAGGAATTGCCGCAAAAACGATTCCCTTTTTTTGTCTTGGAGTCATAACAATGCCACTGCGTTTTTGCATTAGGCGTTAAATCACAGCATAATAGATGCCCAAACGAAGTGCCTTCCATCGCATTAATTTATTGCAGGACAGATGATTACCGCGACCAGGAAAGCCTGCAAAAAGCACGTCTCCTCGCGTTGACCAGCCATCTTTAGTCCTTACACCGGAATAGGTTGGCCAGATTGTAGCGCAAGTTGCAGCTTAAGTCCGAAAACGAAAGCGCTCATCTTGTCCGTAAAATCAAAGAGGTCAGCATTACCCTTTTCGGGCAGGATAGCCCTGTCAAAAAACCATTCGCCACGTTTTAATTCGCTTTCTCGGAAGCTCCCTGAAAGCGGAACTCCAGACGCGGGGTACAATATGACACCGCCGAGAACCCCAGTCTCCGGTCTGGCGCTTTGCAGACGTCTGTATCACTTCGCGCCGAATCGAAGGACTGGCGTTTCTCACTTGCGGGTTCACGTGGTCCCCGGCCACGGCCGGCTTGACAGCGCAAGCTCCCTGGCCTGTGAATTTGTTGGCTTTTACAGACCGAACGTCTGCGCTACTTTTCAGGCCGTCAAATGAAAATCATTCCGAAAGAGTTCCGCGTTCGCGAAGGCGAGAAGGTGAAGCTCAAACAATGGCCGACGAAAGTGAGGCCGTTCTATCAATCGAAAGAGGATTATCAAAAAATTCTCGCCAGCCATATCAAGGAATTGAGCGCGCTCCAAAGTCTGCTTTATGCCAGCAACCGCTACGCCGTCCTGTTGATTTTCCAGGCCATGGACACCGCCGGCAAGGATGGCGCTATCAAGCATGTCATGTCCGGCATCAATCCGCAAGGTTGCGAGGTCTTCAGTTTCAAGCATCCCAGCGCCACGGAGTTGGAGCACGATTTTCTCTGGCGCACGACGTGTTGCCTGCCGGAGCGCGGGCGCATCGGCATCTTCAACCGCTCCTACTATGAGGAGGTGCTGGTGGTGCGGGTGCATCCGGAACTTTTACGCGCCGAAAACCTCCCGGAGGACCTGCTGGAAGGGGACAGGATTTGGGAGAAGCGTTACCGTTCGATTGTGGACTTGGAAAAGCACCTGCATCGCAACGGCACGCGCATCATCAAATTTTTCCTGCATCTGTCAAACGAGGAACAGCGCAAACGGTTCCTCACCCGCATTGAGGACCCGGGCAAAAACTGGAAATTCAGCCAGTCAGACATCGAGGAGCGGAAGTTCTGGAAGGATTACGTGAAGGCGTATGAAGCCTGCCTGGGCGCGACCAGCACCGGCCACGCGCCGTGGCATGTCGTTCCCGCCGACGACAAGGAAAACGCCCGGCTGATCATTTCCCAAATCGTCCTCGACACGCTCAAGGAGTTGAAGATGGACTATCCCAGGCCGGACCGGGAGCGGCGGAAGGAATTGCAATCGCTCCGCAGGCTGCTGGCAAAATAGGTGGTGTATCAGTTTGAAATCAGAAAACCAACTTTGGGCTAGGAATGTGATTTGCTATAGCGCACAGTGGATTCATGCCCAACCTCACAAGAAAATTTGACAGATTAAAAGAAAAGGTTGAAAAGCTTGAAAAAGAAGATTTGGCTCTTTGCACATCTATTGCCAAAAAGCTGGCGCGCCTGGATGCAAGCCAGAACGCCCTGCAAAAGTCTCTCCACTGGTCTGCTGGCCTTCATGGTTGCTTTGGCGCCGGTTTAGATTGTTTTGGAAATAATCCAGATTCAAACTGATACACTGCCGCGAAATAGAACCGGCCCATCATCATGCCCGTCCTGATTGCCACCGCCAATCCCCGGGAGCCAGTCATTCTGGCGATTTTTGCCATCACCTACATCGGCATTGCGATGGGGCACGTTCCCGGGTTGAAGCTCAATCGCGCCGGCATCGCCCTGTTGGGCGCCATCGCCATGATGATTTTTGGCGATGTCACCACCGCCAAGGTCGTTTCCTACATCAACTGGCCGACGATTTTTCTGCTGTTCGGCTTTTTTGTCATCTCGGCGCAACTCCGGCTGTCGGGATTTTACGACAAGGTCGCCAACGGCATTTCCGCCAGCCTCGGTCATCCCGCGCGATTTTTGCTGATTTTGATGGCGGTGACCGGCGGCCTGTCCGCCTTCCTCAATCACGACATCGTCTGTTACGTCTTTACGCCCATCGTCGGCGTGGCCCTGTTGCGCAAACGCATCAATCCCGTTCCCTTTCTGATTGCTCTGGCGATTTCGAGCAACATCGGCGCGGCGGCAACGCTGATTGGGAATCCCCAGGACATGCTGATCGGCCTGGTCGCGCACCTGGACTTCGGCCGTTACCTGATTTGGAGCAGCATGCCCGTTCTCGTGGCGATGGGCGCCGCCTACGGAATCATCTGGCTGATGTCGCAAAAGAACCTTCAGCCTGCGTCGCCGGTCCAAAATGGATTGGCTTGCCCATCCATTCCTTTCAACCGGCTGCACACGCTCAAAGGATTGATTATTCTGGTCGTGGTCATCGGCCTGTTTTTCTCGCGCGTGCCCAAGGAAATCATCGCCCTTGCCGCCGCCGGCATTCACTTGGCCAGCCCCAAGTTTCGGACCGAAGATTTACTCGGGTTGGTGGAGTGGCCTATTCTGATTCTCTTCATGGGATTGTTTGTTGTGGCTGGCGCGTTTCAATCCGCGGGTTGCGGGGACCAGGCCGTTCAATGGCTGGCCAGCAGCGGATTCAATCTCAATGCGCCGCCCAACCTGGTTTTGGCAACGGCCGTTTTGTCCAACCTCATCAATAACTCGGCGGCGGTGATGTTGCTGCTCAAAGTCGTCCCGCTTTCCCAGCCGGTCACGGGCTACATTCTCGCTTTGGCCAACAGCTTCGGGGGGAGTTTGATCATCGTAGGGGGCGTGTCCAACATCATCGTGGTCCAGCAGGCGCGGGAAATGGGGATCAACATTTCCTTCTGGGACTTTGCCCGGTTGGGCATTCCGGTGACGCTGGCCGCCCTGGCTGGATTGATTGTCTGGGTGACACTGTTGGCCGGTTGAACTGCGTCAGCTCATCAACGGAGCAAATTACCGCCAATACCCCGGCGCCCGATGCCAGCCGTGATAGTCTCTCCACCAGTAACCGCTGACCCAGACGGCGTGTGGATACGGGGGATAAGCCCAATGACCGCTCGCCCAAACCCACCTGCCGTTCCACACCCATTCGCCGCCAATCCACACGTAACCCGGTCCAGGCGCGACCACCACGGTTTCCGGCGGCGGAGCCGGTGGCGGTGGTGTTCCCTCCACGACGGTGGTGGTGGGGGGCAGCGGGGCCGTGGCGGTATTAGGCGTGTTGATCATGTAATTGACCACCCGGTCGCTCACGCCGAAGTTGTGCAAATCAATGATGTCCGCCGCGCCCAAATGGAAAACCGTGTGCGAACTGATGATCTGGCTGATGATGACATCGTCGCCCACGCCCGCCCTGGCCATTGCCTTGATGTCGGCGGTGCCCAACGGCTGGCCTTGTTCGACGCGCACATAAGTTTGCGGCGCCTGCGCGCGCAACTGCGCCTGCTGCTCCTGGTCCATCTGATGTCCCATCAAGCCACCGGCAATCACGCCTGCCGCCGCGCCAATCAAGGCACCCTCGCCGCCGTACCGCGGCCCGCCAATCGCCGCACCTGAAATCGCGCCAATGGCGCCGCCCATCAATGCGCCGGTGCCGGTGTTGTCCGGCGTGCCTTCCGGTGTTTCGCAACCGGTCAACACCACCGCGGTCACCACCACTGCCAGAGTCAAAGGATGCCATTTCATAATTCGAGTCTCAGTTAACCGACACCAAACAATGCCTGCTTATTCAAAAAAAATCAACTGCCGCCTCACCTGGATCATGGGAGGTACACCCTGAGCCGCCCTCAAGTCGGCGATGAAACTGTGCCGGAAACCACGTGAAAAATCAACGGGCTGAATTCGCCCTGGTGATTTGCTGGAGAAGTTCCTCGGCCCGGGTGCGCAGCTTTGTTTCGACCGTGGGCAGGAGCAGGGCGGTCAACGTCTGACGCGCCGCTTTCAGGTCCTTGTTCCTTGCCTGCGCGTCAGCCAGCGCGAGCAGGTAATACGGATTTTCCGGTTCCAATTGGACGGCCAGTTGCAGGTGTTGCGCCGCCAGCGGGAGATTTTCGCCCTGCGCCATTTCGAGGATGCCGAACAATTCATGCGACGGTCCGAAGTTTGGCATGAGCATGATGGATTTTAACAGTTCGCTGTGGATTTCCGCTGCCGTTTCCCTGGGAAGTGAACCGCGCCCGCCTTGGGCGTCGGCGCTGAACCGGAACTTCAACCAGGCATAAAGATAGTGCGCGAGGAAACTGCCGGAACCACGTTGCCACGCTTCTTTGAATTCACGCAACGCCTTGTCGGTCTGGTCGTGCCGGACGGCGAGCAGGCCAAGTCCTTCGTAGGGCAGGGGACTGGCGGGCGCAAGCTTTTGTGCGTCGGTGAAATATTTTTCTGCGTCTTCGAGGCGATCAATGCGGAACAGTTCATCGCCCAGGCGGAAATAATTTTCCACCGGCGTGAGGTTGCGCGTGGTGAAGGGCTTGGCCGCGGCGACGTTTTCCGGCAAGTTGAATTTTATGGGCGCAAACCGGCCGCGGGCCAGATAGCGGCGCAGTTCAGTTTCCATCGCCGGCAGGGTGGTCTGCAACGCATTGGTGAAGGCCTGCACAGGAGGTTGTCCGTCGCGCAAGAGCGCGGTGAAATTTCCGAAACGCGAACGGTAACCGGGATTGTCTCCGGCCATCAGAAAATGCGTGAGCAGCCATGATTCGGCGTAGAAGACCCCCTGGCGCTCGCGCTCGTTGTATTGCGGCGAATCGTGCTTGACGGCGAAGAGTTCGGCCAGCGGCATCAGCGGTTCGTGCGCGAGCAATTGCAGGTGATGGTCAATCGGCCGGGCGATGAGGGCGGTGTAGCCGGTTGCGGTGAAAGTGGAATAAACCTCGGCCATGCCTTCCTTGAGCCAGATGGGCCAGATGCGGTCGTTGCGCCGGAACAGCAGGTGGGTGTATTCATGGAAGACGACCGGCATTTCCACCGAAGCGGCACCGGCTTCCGGCAGGGAAAGCACGATGAGGTTTTCGTCGTTGCCGCGTTGGAAGAAGCCGGCGAGGTTTTCCGGCTGGCCCTGGTAAAGCGGCAGGAACGGTTTCATGGATTCGTGGTCGGGAAAGGCCATCACCACAATCGGCGGTGAGGCGACCGCCTGCGACCCGGCCAGCAGCGCGAAGGCTTCGCAAAACTCCTCCAGTTGCCCGGCGACCTTATTGACTTCCTGCGGCGCGCCGCAACTGTAGATGTTGAAATGCGCGGTGCGCGTCTCGAACCACTGTCGCCGCACGAGCGGAACGTCGCCGGCATCGGCTGGTGACGCGGGGAAAAATCCCACCGCCAGCAACGCAGCCGGAATCCAAAACAGTTGACGGTTCATGGTCACTCAGAGTTTAAGCGACCATTGGGCGGATGTCATCCGCTGTCGTTGCCTTTTCACATGCGAATTCCCATTTCATCATTCAAAGATTGAATCGTTGAGCCGGTTTTCAGCCGGTTTTTGAAACAAAACCGGGAGCTGCCGGGTTATCCAGTTGAGATATGAGAAGGTTTTACATGAAACCAAAAGTGAATCCGGCGTTCAAAGTGGCGCAGCCGCTGCCGGTGCTGGCCGCGCTTCCACAACTTAAAACCACCGGGGCGCGTCCCTGCCGGTCGGCGGCTTCGGCGCCGCCGTATGGAAGCGGGTTGGATTTTCCGGGCATGAAATTGGATGAAAAAAGCTGCAACCCGGCCCAGGAGCCGCCCCCGGGCAATTTATTATGCAAGAATTTTGCATTTACCAACCTTCCGCAGGTAGTATGAGTCCCGGACGGTCACGGCCCGGCCATGACAAATGCACAGCAGTTCGAGACGTTCATGCGGAATTACCAGAACATGGTATTTAGCACGGCCATGCGTTTGCTCACCAACCAGACTGAAGCTGAAGACATCACCCAGGAAGTGTTTCTGCGGGCGTATGAACGTTTCGGCGAGTTGCGGGGCAGCCCGACGGCGGGCGGCTGGCTCAAAACTGTGGCCACTAATCTCTGTCTGAACCACCTTTCCCGTTATCGCTCGCGCTGGAGTTTCTTTTCCGAGATTTTCACCGGCGACCCCGACACGGGCGAGGAGCGGGAGGTGGAGTTTGCCGCCGAAGGCGACGCGGGCGAAGAACTGGCGGCGCGGGACCGGCACGAATTGGTCGAGCAAGCCCTGCAAAAGCTGCCCACGGCGCAACGGGTGCCACTGGTGCTTTACCACCTCGAAGGATTGCGTTACGAGGAAATCGCCGAGAAACTCGGCGTGTCGCTGGGCAAGGTGAAGACGGACATTTTCCGTGGTCGCGAGACCCTGCGAAAAAAGTTGCGTCTTACTTTGGACGCGGAAGACAGGCAGACTTGATTGACATACATGAATCCGGATTACGACAAACGATTGGAAGCGGAGATCAGCCAGGAGCTGAAGGCCCTGCCGGAACTGGCAGCGCCGGTCGCGCTGGTGAACCGCGTCATGGCCGCGCTCGAGCAACGCGCCACGGTTCCCTGGTATCGCCGTTCGTGGCAGACGTGGCCGGCAGCCCTGCAAACGGCATCACTCGGCGTGTTGCTGGCGCTGTTCGGCGGACTTTGCCTAGCCGGTTGGGAGCTGTCGCAGACTGAAGCCGCCACGCTGGCAGTACACCGGGTCGGAGAATGGTTTTCCGGACTCAGCGTGGTTGGGAACACGTTCAATGTGCTGGTGAATGCAGCGGCTCTGGTGGTGAAAAAGCTCGGCACGGGTTTTATCATCGCGTGCCTGGTCCTGGCAGGGCTGGGATACGCCCTGTGCATCGGATTGGGCACGGTTTATTACCAACTCGCCTTCGCCAAACGTAAGGAATGCAAATTATGAAAACAACAAAACAGACCAGGCTGGTTTTATTGGCCTGCGCGTGGAATTTGTCACTGGCACCGTTGTTGACGGCGCAGGAATCAAATACCACGGCCCCGTCAACGGGCATTGTTTCCAACGCACCCACCGCTTTCGTCACCAATGCGGTGGCAACGAATCTGGAAACCGGGAGCGGAGGCCGGCCACAGCCAATCGTGATGTTTGGTCAGGATGTGGAATTGAAGGCCGGGGATGCGGCGGAAGCGGTGGTGGTCATCGGTGGCTCGGCCAAAGTCCACGGGAAAGTTCGTCAGGCAGTCGTCACCATTGGCGGCAACTCGGAGGTGGATGGGGACGTGGGTGACGCTGTGGTTGCGGTCATGGGTGATGTTCACATTAAGTCGGGGGCCAGAATCCACAGGGACGCCGTGGCGGTCCTGGGCACGCTTTCGGTGGATCCCGGAGTAAAAATAGGCGGCGATGCGGTGTCGGTCGGCGGCCATCTCAATCTCGCGAAGGGCGCAACGGTCAAAGGCAGTAAGGTGAACGTTGGATTGCCGATGCTGTTCCCGAGAGCCGGCTGGCTGTCCAAATGGGTGAAGTATTGCGTCTTTGAGTTGCGGCCGCTGGCGCCCCAGGTTGGATTTGTCTGGATCGTCGCGGGCGTGTTCTTTTTGCTTTACCTGTTCATTGCGGTGGTCTTTCCGCGGCCCGTTCAAGCGTGCGTTGACAGTCTGACCCGGCGGCCGGCCACCACGTTCCTGATGGGACTGCTGACAAAAATTCTCGTGCCGATTGCGGTCTTGATTCTGGCCATCACGGGAATTGGGCTGGTGGTCGTGCCGTTTTTGGCGACGGCCCTGTTTTTAGCCGCGGTTGTAGGCAAAGTCGCGATTCTGGAATGGCTCGGAATGCAAATTGGACGGCGCTTGGGAAGCGGGTTTCAAAGGCCGTTGGTGGCATTCCTGATCGGCTCGCTTCTTCTCACGTTGCTTTACCTCGTCCCCATTTTGGGACTGTTGACCTACACCATCTTCAGTGTTTGGGGTTTGGGTTGCGCGGTCACCACCCTCTTCAGCCGGACGCGCCGGGAAATGCCGGAGGAACCAACGGCCCCACCGCCGGCTTATGGACCGCCACCAGCCATGGCCGCCATGGCGGCCAGGCCAACGACCGGCACGCCGCCAATCCATTCCGGAGTCGTTCCGGCCGCAACCTCGGAAGCGCCGATTGCATCGGTTGTCCCACCGCCGGGCGGGCCGCCGGTTCAAACAACTCACGCCGCGGCACCGGCCGCCCCACCAATACAAGGTGAGTCATCATCGTATCCGCGGGCCGGGTTTTGGGAACGCATGGGCGCGGCATTTCTGGATGTCGTGCTCGTGTGCATTCTCGGCGGCATGGCCGGCGGATTGTTTGGACATCACGTCAACTTCCCGTTCAAACTTATCATCGCGCTGGCCTACTTCGCCGGCATGTGGGCATGGAAAGGAATGACGGTGGGTGGTGTGGTGCTCAGGTTGCAGGTGGTGCGCCAGGACGGCGGGCCGCTCACGTTTCTGGTGGCGCTGGTGCGCGCGCTGGCCGCGGCTTTTTCGGCGGTGGTCCTTTTCCTCGGGTTCTTCTGGATTGCGTGGGACAATGACAAACAAGGCTGGCACGACAAAATTGCCGGCACCGTGGTCGTCCGGCTGCCCCGCTCCATGCCTTTGGTGTGTCTTTGAGCGGCAGTCAACACGCCGTTTTGGAGCCGAATCGCCATCCTGATCAGGGGAATTTCCTTTTCTTCAACCGAATTGTTGTTGTCCGGTTATTTGAAAATAACCTAGCGTTTTAGCGTCGGACTGCTGACGCGTGGCCACCAAAATCTCATCAGGGACGAACTGCTGCGAAATCAATCCTTTGATTATGATTGAAAGAGGGACGCGAGCTTTTTCACCGTAAAGCCGAGCGCGTAAATGATTCCCAGCAGCACAACATCGGTCGGGCCGATGGGACAGTCCCATTGATAGGCGAGCCAGAAACCGAGAAATGCCGCGACACCGCCAATCGATGAGGCCAGCGCCGCGAATTGGCGCATGTTGCGTACGAACAGATGTGCGGTCAGCGGCGGAATCAGCAGGAACCCGAAGGAAATCAACGGGCCGACGCTCAAAACGGCCATGGAAACGGTCAAGCCGATCAACAGATACAGCACCACGTCCCAGAACAGGACCTTTTTGCCAAGGGTGATGGCCATGTCCCGGTCGAACGAGACCAGCAGCAGTTCCTTTTGGAACAGTCCCAGCACGGCCAGCACGATGGCCAGAGTGGCGGCGGTCAGCACCAGATCGGCGTTGGAAACCGTGATGATTTCACCCTTCAGCAAATCAAGCCAGCCCACCTCGGCATAGCGGTTTTTCGACAGCAGCAGAATGCTCAACGCCGCGGCAACGACGTAGGCTGCGCCGAGACGGCCTTCCGGCAGGCCGCGTCCACGCCGCTCCAGAAACGCCAGAATCAGAATGGCCGTGAGCGAAAAAACGGTGGAACCGGCAAAGGCCAGCGCGTGTTCGGTCGTGGCGGTGTGTTCGGGCTGGCTGGCGCCCAGCCACATCGGGAGGGAAAGTGCGACGGCTACGCCGGTGGATGAAATTTGCGGCAGGGCGACGCCCATGAACACCAGTCGTCGGAGTACAAGAAACACGCCGACAAGCGGGCAGGCGAAGCCGATGAGCATGCTGGTGTAAAGCGAATTGCGCAGCAGAAAGCCGGGCGACAGGATTTCGCGGAGTGTTTCCATCTTAAAAAATCACAAACTGTCTTGAATCTTTGGACCGCGCAGACGTGTCCGCGCTTTGAAGGCGGCGACACGTCGCCGCACTCCAAGAATTCCATGAAATCCGCAATTCGTGTCCGTTCGTGTTCATTCGTGGTTCATCTGCTTATCCAATCTCCATTTCAAGGATTTCGGCCATGCGTTCGGGCGAAAGCAATTCCGCCGCCGGGCCGCACAGGACCTTGCCGTCATGCAGCCAGATGACTTGTTGGGCATGTTTGCGGACAAGCGGCAAATCGTGCGTAACCAGCAGGACGGTCAACTGCCGTTCCACATGGATTTGGGAAATAAATTCGAGTAACGCATGGGTCGCGGCGGCATCCACACCGGCGGTCGGTTCGTCGAGCACCAGCACGTCGGGTTTGGTGGCCAGCGCGCGGGCGATGAGGATGCGTTGCTTTTGGCCGCCGGAGAGTTCGGAGAATTTTTTGCGCGCAAATTCTTCCGCGCCCGTCGCGCGCAGGCATTCATGCACAAAGGCACGTTCGCTTTGCGGAACAAAACGGGCGGCACCGACGCGCCCATAAACGCCCATGAGCGCGACTTCGAATCCAGTCAGCAGGAACAGGGGATCGAATTGAATCGTTTGTGGGACATAGCCGAATGCGGCAGGCGCAGCGATTTGAATTTTTCCCACGATAGGCGGCTGGAGTCCGAGCAGCGTCTTGAGCAGCGTGGATTTGCCGGAACCATTCGCACCGAGAATCGCGGTAAAGCCGCCCCGGGGAATCGCCAGCGAAATCCCGGACAGCACGGCCCGGCCATCGTAACCGATGGCCAGGCTGTCGAACGTGATGATGGGTTCGTTCACTTTTGCAAGGCATTGACCATTGAGCGGACGATGTGGTCCATCATCTCGATGTAAGTGTCGGTGTGCGGCACGCCGCCGGGCATGATGGGCAGCTTGACCAGTTTCGCGCCGGTCTCGCGCGCAATGAGCGCCGGGACTTTTTCCGGGAACTGCGGTTCGCGCACGACGATGGGAACGTGCTCGGCCTTCATTTCGGCGACCAATTCCTCAATGTGACGCGGGGTCGGGTCAATGCCCGGTTTCAATTCGATGGTGCCGATATAATCCATGCCAAAGCGTTGGGCGAAGTACGGCCAATGTTCGTGGTAGGAAACGAATTTCACGCCTTTGAGCGGGGCGGCCTCCTTTTGCCATTCGGCGATTTTAGCGTCGAGCCTGGTGAGGTAGGCATCGCAATTGCGCGTGAAGTCGGCCTCGAACTGCGGCGCGGTGGCGACGAGCGCGTTGCAGATGTTCTGCACCGCCGTTTTCGCCAGCACCGGGTCGAGCATGTAATGGGGATTGCCGTAGGGGTGCACGTCGCCCTCGGAATGGTCGGTGGATTTGGGCACTTCAACCGGGGTGATGCCTTGCGAGCAGTCCACGTAACCGGGTTTGCCGATCTGGATGTGCGGATTTTTGCTCGCTTCAAGCAATGCGGGTAGAAAAGCGTGCTCGCAGTCGAAGCCGACCAGCACGACCAGATCCGCGCGATTCAGCAAAGGCACAAAACTTGGCTTCATCGGCACGCCGTGCGTGTCTTCGATTCCAGTCGCAAGACTGAAAACGTCAACGTGATCACCGCCGACTTGTCGCGTGAGGTCGGCCAAATCCGTGAGTGTAGCGACGACCCGGATTTTGGCCGCGTGAGCCGGCGTTGCCGCAAACGCGACGGCACTGACCACAGCCAGGCACGTAGCCGCCGATATAAATCGGCGGACGTTCCCGAACCACTTCGAGATCCGCGAATTCAGGTTCGCGGCTAAAAAAAATAATTTCAGTTTCATAAACATTTCTCCTTTCATATTTAACGTTGTTGCCAGCCATGCGAGTGTGCGCCGATGATCCAGGCCCATTGCAGATAAACGGCGTCGCTGGGTTGCCGGCCAGTGGCCGCATTGCAGTCAGTGTGGCTGTATTGCAGCCGCAGTTGATTCCAGTGGCTCAAGGCAAACGTGATGAACGGCGAATAGGCGGTGGTTTCGTCACTGTGATTTTGTGCGCTTTGCACCCAATCGAACAGGAAACCCGCGCTCCATTGCCGGCTCCATTTGTAGTTCACGTAGGAATACAAACCGAACGAACCGACATTTTCATCGAACTCGTCACCGTTGTTGGGGATGCCATCAGGGTCGGAAAGATAACGGTTGTCGCTGTAAAGCACCTCCGTGCCCCAGGTGAAACTGCGGAACTGATTGTTCTGGAGCGGGATGTAACTCAACTTCATATCAAAACCTGCCAGCCGGCGTTCCTTTTCAGTCAACAGGCTGATGCCGTTGGCCTGCAATAGCGCGCCGCCGCGGTCTTGGGTTTTGGGATTGATGAGCCCTGAGACGCCCGTTTCGAGCTGCCAGTTGGGTGTCAAATCGAAGTAGGTCGAGAGTCTTCCCCAGAAGTTAAACCCGTCAAATGCCCGGTAGGTGCCGGGGTTGTTTGGATTCGGGCTGTCGCCGCCGAAGGAATCGCCCACGCCGGCCGTCAGGCTGATGTAGTGCGATACAGGTGCCAGCCAGTTGATCTGGGCGCCATCGCTTCGCGATTCACCGCCTATGTATCGGTCCAATACCAGCGGACGATTTACGAACGGCAATTCGTGGTCGTGGATGTAGGCCAGCCGCCCGAACTCGCCGAAAAATCTTCCCGCTTTCAACTCCAGATTTCCCGGCAACGAGGTCGTTTGCAGCGCGGCTTCTTCCACGCCCAACGTGGCTTCACCGGTTGCTGAATCCGCTGAACCATTGATGACCGCGTAACCTTTCGCGAACGGGTCAACCGATGCGGCGACGTTCAATTCAATTGAACGCTGCCAGACGTCGAATCCACCCGGACGGTCGTTGCCAGTTTGGTCCGAGCCTTTGGAGTTATACGAGAAGATCGTTTCCCCCACCAGGCCGATGGCGGGATTAAATTCGCTCGGCAGAATCTTTTTCTGCGCTTCGACGACCTGATCCACTTTTTCACTCAACTCCTTGAGTTGATTGGTTGTGACGGCCACTGGCGGGGCGGAAGTTGCCGCCGCCTGCGATTGTTTGGTCAGTTCATCCAGTTTTTGCGTCAATGCCTCGATTTGCCGGCGTTGTTCGCTTTCAACCTTGGCAAAATTCTCCTGCATCTGCTGCAGTTGCTGTTTCAACTGCTCCATTTCATTTGTCTCCTGGGCCTGAACGGCCATTGCGCTCAGGCAAAGGGCAGAAGACCACCATAAAACGGTTTTCAATTTCATATTTATTCTCCAACTCTCAAGCGCCACGCACCGGGCGTGCGCGCCAATTCAAAAAGGAATTACGAACGGGATTCGATCAGCGAAAGCTGACCGACCTATACTTGGGGAGAAGCAACGGAAGGCGGAGCGCGTCCGTGAGGAAGATTTTCAACGACCGTGCTGGCAACAGAAAATTTTGCGAGCGGAATGGTTTCAAACCAAACCGTTGGCGTCACAACGGGAACGTCGCAGGCCGCCGATTCGACCTGCCCGTGCGCGAACATCGTGACGGCGCAATGGTGGTCAACCTCGCCGGCGTCCTTGTGAATCAGCTCGTGCAGCGCGGGCGACGTCGCCATCGCATCAAGCAGCAAAACCATCCCCACCAGCCAGGCGGCCAGGGCCGATCTGCCGAACCGAAGGAAATGGCTCACTTTGTATTGCAAACTGTTTGCAATATAGCAAATGGCTTGCCAGCGGCAAGTTTTTTTGAAAAACAGCACCCTTCACCGCCCGCAGTGACGGCACGACGAAGCGGCGTAAATGCCGCGCGCCGTGTCCAAGCGGAGGTTTGTTACCCACTGGCGCGGGATTCAACAGTGGCAAATTTCCTTTTCTTCAACCGTTGTCCGATTATCCTGCTGTGAACGAGCGTGACGGGTGGCTCGTGACGGGTGACATGAATCGGACTTCGGCAACGTCTTGTCACTTGTCACCTGTCACTCGTCACACCGTTTTAGAGAATGGACGCAGCGCATATCCGCAATTTCAGCATCATCGCCCATATTGACCATGGGAAGACGACGCTTTCCGACCGCCTGCTGCATCGCACCGGCACGATTTCCGACCGCGACATGGTGGACCAGTTGCTCGATTCCATGGACCTCGAAAAGGAACGCGGCATCACCATCAAGGCGCACCCGGTCACCATGCTCTACCAAGCCAAAAACGGCGAGACCTACGAACTGAACCTGATTGATACGCCGGGGCATGTGGATTTTTCCTACGAAGTTTCGCGCAGCCTGAGCGCGTGCGAAGGGGCGCTGCTGGTGGTGGACGCCGCCCAGGGCGTCGAGGCCCAAACCGTCGCCAACGTGCACCTGGCGATGAAGCAGAACCTCGCCATCATTCCGGTCATCAACAAGATTGACCTGCCGCACGCGAATGTCCCGCAGACGCAGCAGCAGCTTGAGGACATTCTGGCCATTCCCGGCGATACCGCGATTCCGTGCAGTGCGAAGGAAGGGATTGGCATTGACGAAATTCTGGAAGCGATTGTGGCGCGGATTCCGGCGCCGAAGCCGACGGGCGCATCGTCGTTGCAGGCGCTGGGCTTCGATTCATATTTTGACACTTACAAAGGCGTCGTCACGCACGTGCGCGTGTTCAACGGCGAGTTGAAGGCCGGCCAGCAGGTAAAACTGTTTCACTCCGGCAAAAATGTGGAGGTGAAGGAGGTTGGCAGTTTCAATCCCAAGCCGTATGTGCGCGAAAAACTGCAAACGGGCGAGACGGGTTACATCACCGCCAACATCAAAAGCCCGGCGGAGGTGAAAATGGGCGACACGATTTTGGACGCGCGAAATCCGGCGCCGGCCCTGCCGGGGTTCAAGGAAATCCACCCAATGGTGTTCAGCGGGATTTATCCCATCAACACCGCCGATTACGAGCATCTTAAGACGAACATGGCCAAGCTCCAGCTCAACGACTCGGCATTTGTCTATCAGGCGGAGACGTCGGTGGCCCTGGGTTTCGGCTTCCGCTGCGGCTTTCTCGGCTTGTTGCATCTGGAAATTGTGCAGGAACGGCTCCGGCGCGAATACGGCATGGACATCATCGCCACCTATCCGAGTGTCGTGTATCGCGTGACAATGACCGATGGCACGGTGAAGACCATTGACAACCCGGCGTTTTTGCCCGAACCGAATTACATACAAAAAATCGAGGAACCGATCGTCAAGGCGTTCATCATCTGTCCGAACGACAATATCGGCGACCTGATGGCGTTGATTTCCGAGAAGCGCGGCGTGCTCGACCACACGGAAACGCTGGACGCGCGCCGGATACTGATGACCACCATGCTGCCGCTGAACGAAATCCTGATTGATTTTCACGACCGCATCAAGAGCCTCACGCGCGGCTACGGTTCAATGGATTACGAGCAAGCCGGTTATTCCGAGAGCGACATGATCAAGCTGGACATGCTGGTGAATGGCGAGCCGGTGGACGCGTTTTCGTGCATCGTGCACCGCGCCAAGGCGGAGGGCAGGGGACGGGCGCTGGCGGCCAAGCTCAAGGAAGTCATCCCGCGCCAGCAATATCAGGTCGCCATCCAGGCCGCCATCGGCGGCAAAATCATCGCGCGCGAGACGGTCCGGGCGTTGCGCAAGGACGTTACGGCGAAATGTTACGGCGGCGACATCACGCGCAAACGGAAGCTGCTCGAGAAGCAGAAGGAAGGCAAAAAACGCATGAAATCCATCGGCAGCGTGAACATTCCGCAGGAAGCGTTTATCGAAGTTTTAAAAGCATGAACAAAAGTCGAAGGCCAAAGGTCGAAGGACGAGGGCAGGGGAGTAACCTGCGGTTCGATTGGCCTTGTTTTGGCTCTCAACTCTCAACCCTCAACCATCAACTATGACGATACGCTGGTTCTCTTCCAAAACGGTGCGCGAGGCTTGTGCGCTGCGCAAGCACGTTCGCCGGTGGCTTTCCGCACAACGTGACCTGCTTTCGCCAATGGCGGTTGGCGCGGTGACCGCCGCAATGAACGAGGTGCAAAAGGCGATTGTCGAGGGCGCAAACACGGGCAAAATCCGGATCAAGGCGGAGGAACTTGAATTTGCCGCCAACAAATGGCTCAAGCCGTATCCGCACGCGATGTGGCGCGAGAACGTCGAAGTGCTGCTGGTGGCGATTGCCGTGGCCATGGGCATCCGCACGTTTTTTCTGCAACCGTTCAAAATTCCGACCGGCTCGATGCAGCCGACGCTTTACGGCGTCCAGTCGATGCCGGACTGCAGCCGTCTGACGCTCCAGGTCAACGGCGGGCTGGAGGACAAATCCAAAATTCAGGCCGGATTTGACCAGCAACTGAAGTTGTCGAATGACTTGGCCATTCCCGGCGGTTTGGAACGATTCAAGGAATGGTTTCGGGGAATTTCCTATGTCCACGTCGTGGCGCAGAACGATGGCCCGCTTACCGGCATCAGTCCGATGCGGCGGTTCCTGATTTTCAACATCAAGCAAACTATCTGGATTGGTGGCATGGCGCACACGATGTGGTTTCCGCCGGACTTTGGCGAAGAGCCGATGGAATACCGGTCCGGCCTGGTGCTAAAACACCTTATAAATCCGGAGCGCGTTTATCACCAGGGCGATGAACTTGTGAAATTGCGGGTAAACGCCGGCGACCATTTGTTTGTGGACCGGCTGACCTACAATTTCCGCAAGCCCAGGCGCGGCGAAATTGTAGTGTTCGAAACCAAAGGCATCCCCGAGGAGCGCAGGGATTATTTCCGGATTCCGCCGAATGAATTTTACATCAAACGTCTGGTTGGGCTGGGCGGTGACACGTTGTCGCTCGCCAGGGATTATGAAGTGAGCGGCGTGCCGCAGCCCGATGGCAGCACGGCCAATGAACTGGTCGGCCATCTGGTCGTAAACGGCCAACCGCTGTCCGCGTCAACACCGCATTTTGAAAATCTTTACTCGTTTGCCGACGCGCCCGCCCACACGAACGTTTTGGTCTATCACGAAAATCATTATTACGGCCATGCGATGCTGCCCAAAGCGCAATACCTTACCTCCCCGGGCAGTGAGTTTCACATTCGCCCGGATTCTTATTGTGTAATGGGTGACAACACGATGAACAGTCTCGACTCGCGATACTGGGGCGATTTCCCGGCGACGTGCGTCATCGGCAAATCCTTTTTCGTTTATTGGCCCATCACCAGCCGGTTCGGCTGGGGAAACCAATAATGGTCACAACCAGATGAGCGCGGCCAACGGCGAAATGGTCTTAATCACCGGCGCTTCGTCGGGCATCGGTCGGGAACTCGCGCGCTGTTTCGCGGCGGACAAAAGCCGGCTGGTGCTCGTCGCCCGGAACACCGCCGCGTTGCAATCCCTCGCCGACGAGTTAAACCGCAAGTACGGCATCCAAACGACGGTTTTGACCGCCGACCTTTCCCGGCCTGAAACCCCGGCGCGTGTATTTAACGAACTGCAACAGGCCGGCATGACCGTGGATGTTCTGGTCAACAACGCCGGATTTGGCGCTCACGGCGCGTTCGCCGAATTGCCGTTGGGACGTCAACTGGAAATGGTTCAGGTAAACCTCGCGGCGTTGACGGAACTGACCGGGTTATTTCTTCCTGGAATGATTAAACGCAAACGCGGCGGTGTGTTGAATGTCGGGTCGCTGGCCGGTTTCCTGCCCGGGCCCGGCATGGCGGTTTACTTCGCAACCAAGGCTTACGTACTGTCCTTTACCGAGGCGCTGGCTGAAGAACTTGCCGGGACGGGACTGACCGTAACGGCGTTGTGTCCCGGCCCGACTTCAACCAATTTCGGCAACGTGGCGCGCGGCCAGAGAGAGCACCGCTTCAAAATTCGTAAGATGTCGGCGGAAGTGGTTGCTCGCTGTGGGCATCGTGCTTTCCGCAAAGGCCGAGTGCTCGCGGTTCCCGGAGTGCAAAACCATTTTCTGATTTTTCTGGCGCGCATCACTCCGCGCCGGCTTCAACGCAAAATTGTCAAATTGGTTAATCAAACAAGGGATTAAACCGCGTACCCGGCTTTTAGGGCGGAGCAGTGGGAACCGAAGGTAACAACAAAATTTAGGGCCGGATAATAATAGTTATACAATGTTTGTTATATTTAATCACAAAGTGCCGGTTTTCTGGTGTCTGCTGCTATTTTTGGTATTAAACGCAACTGCTACGAATTTAAGGAGATGTTTTTGGCGGCCTGTCCATCCGGTAAAACGCATTGGATACTACGTTCGGATAGGTATTCATCATGTTGTCCAGAAGATTGGTTGTAATAAACGTCCAATACTTCCAGCCTTCCAATCTCTCGACAAGCTGTGTAGTGAAAGAGTTATAGTATGCAGGCATAACCCATGGCACATGACCGAGGGCAGGATCGGGTTTTAGATAAGGGGCAACCTCCAAGTCAAACCCCACGGCCGGAGTTGTCCAATTTATCCAATAGGCGATATTCTGTGGGACAGCCCAGAGTCCCTTGTGAGTAGCCTGACTGCCACCGTTTTCAACCGCAAGCCAGTTGTCCGACCAATTCTTTCCGTTGGAGAAGTCGTCCATGTTCGTGCCTTCCGGCCCACTGATGTTTATATTGAAGAGCAGGATAGACTCACCGATGGAGTTAATTCCATTGTTTTGTGTTCCAAAAAATACCTGCAACGGATTGAGGAAATACTGCTCATCACCATTCGGTATGGTGAAGGTCACGGGTGACAGATTGGGACCGGTTATTGAGCCGTGAGTCGCATCGCTAAATTGCAGCGTCCACGCGCCATTGCCCGAAGCCGCGCCATACTTGCTCGGATCATTACCGTTATACCAGTTGGTCGCCAGCTTGATGTACGCGACGTGCCTGACCCAGTAATTCGTAGTTATGACAGTACCATTAGTTGTGTAGGAAGAAATATTGGTTGCATAATAATCAACCGGCGGATTCCCTAGATTGAGTGACAACCCATTGGTGTTGATCTTATATCCTACAAACAAGTGATAATCACCATTCGTCGGACCCGTCTGGTTGTTGAACTCAAGGCACATCGCATTTGTGGCATCAGCATCCAGCGAGGTATCGTTAGCACCGGTAGCCGAATTAGCCGTGGGCATGGCACCCACCGGTATGAACCAGAACATTGTCTGCATACCATCGCCCGGCGGAGGCTCGTTGGTAACGGTGAAGGAATACGTTACCGGATAACCATGGAATGCCGTCGAGTTGCTAACCCACGACATCTGTGAGTTCTGTGAAGCCAGTTCCGTGCGGGTGTATAGCGCATTGGCTTGTGTGAAAATGCGCAAGCCGAGGTCCCGATCGCACTCGATCCTTAGTGTCGGCGTCCCGGGAAACGGAGGCGGTTGACGCAGACTCGTTAGTTCCAGCAAATGCATGTTATCCACATACAGCGTGCTGCTTCCGTTGGTAAGCGGAGTCGCCGTGTAAAAATTCGCATTCATGGCAATGGCCAGATTGTTGAGGTTGCCCTCATACGCATTATTCCACGCGTCGTAGTAGAAATTGAGGTGCTTCCAGGAGTCGGGCGGGTTTGTGGCCGGGAAGTCATACCCTACCGTAGGACTCACGCCTGCTGCAGTAATGTTGCTAAACTGCTGGAATCTGTGGGTGGTGGCCTGGTCGATCATGCCAAACTCCAAATGACCATAAAAACCATTGGTATTTGCGACGTTGGTTATCACCGCGGAACTGCTGTCGAACATCACATCGGCACAGAATTCCAACATATTTAATCCCGGCTGTCCTGATCCCAGCCCGGGGCTGCTACCCTGATCCCAATTAGTCCACGTTTGGGACTGGGTTTGGAAGATCGCCCACCAATTCGTAACAACTTTCTCCAGGGAACCGTCATTGAGCGCACTGGAGTCGAGGGTGGACCATAAATCTCCCACATTCGTGCTGGCCCCCAGCCAGTTGGTCCAAATGCCGGCCTGGGCGCTCGTGTCAAAATTATTGAGCACCACATCGGTATAGGGACTGGGGTTGTTGAAGGAAATGATCTCAGTCCAATTGGTATAAGTAACATCATTATTATACGCGGCTGTCGCTGAGTGGTATATCCCCACTACATCAAACCGTTTTGTTTCAGGACACTGCCCTTGCAACCGCGTGCCCAGATTTCCGTCATCAAACAAGCAGCCATAATTCGTTACCGAATAGATATCCGAATAGGAGTTGGGTCCGTTGGTGGCACTCTGGGAGTTTGTCACGGTGTAACTGAGAACTATCAGGTTTGTCTCCGCCAACTGGGCTGAAACCATGACATACCATGCGCCCGCCTGTGACCCATTAGGCGCATAGGGTGGCGGCCAACTCGCTCCCACGGTACCCGCGATTCCCAAGGTAGTCATATTACCGGCGGTGCTCAACCAAATCCTGTTGGCGTTTTCCTGTCTGGCAAACAGGGGAATCCCAGCGGTGGAAGACCCGACAAAGTTAAAGTTATAACCCAGATAATACGCGCCTGCAGCACCGGCGCGAACTGAACCTGAATTTACCCACACTGGCTGGCCGTTGGCGCCGCCGGTGCCCAGGTCGCCCATATTATTATTGTTCGTGGTGCCAAAGAAAAAGCGCCAAACCGTCCCGCCAACACCTTCGGTGGTTGGGCCAGTGTTCGTGAATATCATCGTGTAGTTTATGGTGATCTTGTCCCCAACATTTTGCAGAGTATATGGAAGGGGCAGTGCGGCCTTAAACGCCATATTGGCGTTGGGGTGGTTTGTGCAAATGAGTTCAAACGCGCCTTTATTAGGGTATTCAATGATTTGTGAGCTCGAGTCGCCGGCGAAGGTAGGCTCAAACCCCCAATTGGTTATGGCCAAGGGGCCAATGTCAGCCATTGCATTAGACACAAATAGGGCCACTGCCGCCATAGCGCCCCCTACCAATGATTTAATGATGTTTGTTTTCATGGTTTTGGATAGACGTTTATCGTCGCGCCTCGGTGCTTCTGAATTTCAAGAATCATATCAAGGACGTGCCGGTATGGTTTGCGCCAGGGCGATAGCACGCGCCGTTGAACTTTGATTGCATGGCGCCCGAAAGCGCGCGATGCCGCGTGGCTTGGCAGTTGGAGTGTTTAATAACTGCCGTCATGGAGACAAATTTAATAATTTCTCCCCCATAAGTCCAGAAAAATCTGCTTATACGGATCTGGGCCGATTTTTGAGGCGAAAATGACAACAGGCCTGTTTTTATCCCCTGCCCTGTTCTTCCAGTGGTTTCGGCCAGCCGGTTGCAGGAACCTGTTTTGAGACAGGGGTTACTTTGGCAATTCACCGGGTTATTCTCCGGGCAGATTTTCCTTGTTTGTTATCTCACTTTGCCAGTTGACAGCAAACCTTGTGTAGCTTTTGCGGCGGTTTGACGTGGACAGCCAGTTGGCCTTGCCCTAGTAGTTCTCCTTGTTTGATGGTGTTGAGAAAGCTTGACACGCCTTATTCTTTTTTATAAAATTTACTTTTTACCGGAGGCAGTTCGCCTCCAAAACAAAGCAAACCTAAGAAAATGAAACTTATGAAAACGAAATTCAAATTCTCTATTGATGCCGCGTGTCATCCATTCGACGGGGTGGTCTGTGCGGGAGTGGTCATGCTGATTGCCTCCAGCGCGCAGGCGCAGAATCTGTTTGCGTCGGATTACTACAGCGGCAACATCTATGAATACACGCCGGGCGGAGCGCGAAGCACCTTTGCTACCGGGTTGGGTGATCCTTTTGGACTGGCCTTTAACAGCGCGGGCGATCTGTTTGAGGCGGACGGCAATGAGTTGGGTCCCTCCCGCGGCAGCATCTATGAATTCACGCCGGGCGGAGCGCGAAGCACCTTTGCCTCCGGGTTGAATTTGCCTTCTGGACTGGCCTTTAACAGCGCGGGCGATTTGTTTGTGGCAGATGGCGACAGCGGCAACATCTATAAATACACGCCGGGCGGAGCGCGAACCACCTTTGCCTCCGGGTTGGCTAGTGATATTGGAATGGCCTTTAACAGTGCGGGCGATCTGTTTGTGGCGGATTCAGGCAGCGGCGACATCTATGAATACACACCCGGCGGAGCGCAAAGCACCTTCGCCTCCGGGTTGTCTTCGACTAGGGGACTGGCCTTTAACGGCGCGGGCGATCTGTTTGTGGCGGATTACGGCAGCGGCAGCATCTATGAATACACGCCGGGCGGAGCGCGAAGCACCTTTGCCTCCGGGTTGGATAATCCTTCTGGACTGGCCTTTAATAGCGCGGGCGATCTGTTTGTGGAGGATTTCGGCAACGGCAACATCTATGAATACACGCCGGGCGGAGCGCGAACCACCTTTGCCTCCGGGTTGGCTAGTCCCCTTGCACTGGCCTTCCAAGGCGAAACGCTGCCCATTCCAGAACCCTCGGCTTTGGGTTTGCTGGCCGTCGGTATTACCGCACTCCTCGTCCACCGCCACCGCCGCTGCATTACCGCCACGCTGCGCTAACGTTTAACCCCATTGCGGGAACCGAATTTGGCCATCTGTTCATCACAGTAATCTGTGAAAATGCCATCTCAGAGTTTTGCCACCCATTAATGCACGATAACTTTGTGCGCCCATAATATATTGACGGAAAGACAGTTATGTGAATGATTTACAGGGTAATTCTTTGTGAACAGGTTTATTGACGAATGGCAGGATGCAAGCTTTATTGGCCACCATGAGAATTCGTCTGGCTGTTCTCATATTGACGGTCTTTTGCCTGGTCACAACGGCGCCGGCCATGGACCGGTGGGCCGCGCTTTCCATGATTGAAAGCGGCGATGACGACCATGCCATCGGGCCGGGCGGCGAAATTTCCCGGTTCCAAATCCGACCCGAACTTTGGCCCGGCGGCAATCCGCAAGATACGCAAACCGCCCTGGCAGCCGCCCGCGAAATCATGCTCCCGCGCATTGAGAAGTTCAGGCGTTCCCATCAGCGCATGCCAACGGACTTCGAATTTTACGTCTTGTGGAACGCACCGTGGCAGGTGGACCACCCGAGCGTTGCCGTGACCGAACGCGCCCGGCGTTTTTCCAATCTAATTCAACGCTGACCTTTCAGGGTCGCGTAAACTTTCAGGTATTCACCAACGGTCTGGTCCCAGGAAAAATCCAACTTCATGGCGTTCCGGCGGGCACGTTGCAACAAACCGGGATGCCGGTAGAGCGCCAGCGCCTTGCGAATCGCCTTGGCCAAAGCTCGCGAGGAATATTCGTTAAACTTGATTCCATTGGCGCGCGCCGCGGCCTGCGAAAAGTCAATCACGCTGTCATCGAGACCGCCGACTGCCCGGACGATGGGAATCGTGCCGTAACGCAAGCTATACATCTGGTTCAAGCCGCTCGGCTCGAAGCGGGACGGCATGAGGTAAAAATCGCAACCGGCTTCAATGCGGTGCGCCAAACCCTCGTCGTAACCCACCCGCACGGCAACTTTGGATGGGAACCGCCGCGCAAGTTCATAATAACCTCTTTCGTAAGCCGATGAGCCGCTGCCAAGCTGGACGAATTGAATGTCGGCGCTCAACATTTCTTCCAGCGCGCCGAGCTGGATGTCCACGCCTTTTTGTTCGGCCAGCCGGGAAATCGTTCCAAAGAGCGGCGTGTCGGCAGTTTCCGGCAGGCCCATTTCTTTTTGCAATGCCAGTTTGCAGGTCGTTTTACCTGCCAGGCGCGTGATCGAATACGCGCACGGCAAAAGCGGATCGGTTGCGGGGTTCCATTCATCGCCGTCCACGCCGTTGAGAATTCCGAAAAGGCGGTTCTGCCGCTGGCGCAAAAGTCCATCGAGGGCGCAGCCGAATTCCTCCGTCATGATTTCGCGGGCATATCGCGGGCTGACCGTGGTGATGGCGTCGGCAAAGACGATTCCGGCTTTGAGACAATTCAATTGTCCGTAGAACTCCGCGCCTTCCATTGTGAAAAACTCCCTGGGCAGATTTGTCAGCGCAAAAGCGCCTGGCGGAAAAATGCCCTGATAAAAAAGATTGTGAATGGTCAGGCACGTCGGCGGCGGATTCCCCCACCCTTCGGCGCGCCGTTGCTCTAAAATCAACGCCGGCACGAGCCCGGTCTGCCAGTCGTTGATATGGACCACGTCCGGCCGCCACGGCAAATAGCGCGCGAGTTGCGCGACGCATTTCGAGAAAAAAATGAACCGCTCCGCGTTGTCGGGATAACTGACGTCATTCTCCTGATATAATCCGGCGCGATGATAAAATTCCGGCTGGTGAATGAAATAAACCGTCTCGGCCTGGTTTATTTCCAGCGACCATAATTCGGCCTGCACCCGCCGCCCGCCCAACGGCAAATCGAACCACCAGTCCACGCGCCGGATTTGCGGAAAGTTTTCGCGAATACCTCGATACAGCGGTGTGACGATCCGGGCTTCGTGACCTCCCCGCGCCAGTGCCTTGCCCAGCGCACCGGCCATGTCGGCCAGCCCGCCGGTTTTCGAGAACGGATGGACTTCGCTACTGGCCAGCAAGATGTTCATAATGCCCCGCCGCGAAGAAGCGTAGTTAGATATAATGACGAATGACTAAATCCGAATGACGAAAGAATTGTCAAAATCCCAATGACGAAGGGCGTTCGAGCGCACCACCTTTGGATTTCGCTGATTCGGCATTCTCTGGTCATTAGCGCTTCGTTATTAGTCATTTTGTGTGCCAGTCCTTCGGCTCAAGCGCGGATTTGCTCCGCCTTCAGGTAAGGTTGCAACGGCGCGGGTATTTTTACGCTGCCGTCTGCCTGCTGGTATGTTTCAATCAGGGCAACGAACAGCCGCGCCAGCGCCGTGCCGCTCCCGTTGAGAATGTGCGGGAATTTATTTTCACCGTTTCCGGTTTTAAACCGCAGATTCATCCGGCGCGCCTGAAAATCCTCGCAATTTGAGCAGCTCGAAACTTCGAGATAACTCCCCTGCCCCGGCGCCCAGACTTCAATGTCGTACGTCTTTGCGCTCGCGAAGCCCAGGTCGCCCGTGCACAACAACAGCACGCGATAATGCAGTCCCAGCCGTTGCAAAACTTTTTCCGCGTCGGCGACCATTTTTTCCAGCTCATCGTAGCTGCTCTCGGGCGTCACAATTTTGATCAGCTCAACCTTGTCGAACTGGTGCACGCGAATCATGCCGCGTGTGCCCACGCCCGCCGCACCCGCCTCGCCCCGGAAACAAGGCGTGTAGGCGCAGTAAAAAATGGGCAATTGCTTCTCCGCCAGAATTTCCTCGCGATGAATGTTCGCCACCGGGGTTTCGGCGGTCGGCACGAGATAAAGCTTGCCCAGTTTGCCTGCGTCGTCGCCTTCGGCCACGCCGTAATACTGGTCCCGGAACTTCGGGAATTGTCCGACGCCTTCGAGGCATTGCGGCCCGACCATGAACGGCGGCGAGACTTCCGTGTAGCCGTGCTGCGTGATGTGCAAATCCAGCAAAAACTGGATCAACGCCCGCTCCAGCCGCGCGCCCCAATGGGTGTAAAGCAGGAAGCCACTGCCGGAGAGTTTTGCCGCGCGTGCGAAATCCACCAGCTTGAGCGATTCACAAAGCTCGATGTGCGACTTCGGTTTGTATGAAAAATCGGGTTTCTCGCCATGCACGCGCACGACTGGATTGTCTTCCGCGCTTTTGCCGACCTTGATCGATGCGTGCGGCAGGTTTGGCAATTGCAGCATGAGCGCGTCGCGCGCGGCCTCGGCTGCGGCAGCCTGCCGGTCGAGCGCGGCAATGCGGTCGCCCAACTCGCGCGTCTCCGCCTTTTTGGCCTCAGCCTCGGCGGTTTTCTTCCGGCCCATCAACGCGCCGATTTCCTTCGAGATGCGGTTGCGCTGCGATTTGAGCGCTTCAACTTCCGCCAGAAATTTTCGCCGTTGCTCGTCAAGCTGGAGCAAATCGTCAATCCGGGCTTCATCCCCCGTCCCACGTGTGGCCAGACGCTGGCGGACAAAATCCGGATTTTCGCGAATCAATTTGATGTCGAGCACCGGTGCAATTTAAGAAACGTGCTTGGTAACAGCAAGCTGATTGGGTTCAATGGTCGCACCCATGACACCACCGGCAAAATTGAGCCGCCTGTTACGCGCAAAGAAATTGACGCGGACGCGAATGGTTCTCGCGCTCCTCATCGCCATGGTCGCAGACAGTGCGCAGTTTCTGCTTGGCCCGTTCGGCTGGATGTTTGGCGACCAAATCATTGATGTCATCGTTATGCTGCTGACGAGTTGGCTGCTCGGGTTTCATTGGCTGCTGTTGCCGTCGTTCCTTTTGGAACTCATTCCGCTGGTCGATGAATTGCCCACCTGGACGGCGTGCGTGATTGCAGTGATTGTGTTGCGGAAACGCGAGCAACGGACATCGCCACCGCTGCCGTCCGAGAAACCGCCAATTGAAATCTGATTGAAAAACGTGCCGGGACGCGGCACATTCACCGCATGAAAAAATCAGTTTTCAGCGGACCGGTTTACGTGGTGCGCGACAATATTGACACGGATCAAATCATCCCCGCGCAATACCTCACGCTCGTGCCGACAATTCCCGATGAATACGAGAAGCTCGGCCGCTACGCGCTCGCCGGCCTGCCCGAATCGCTTTACCCGACACGCTTTGTCAAGGACGGCAAAATGGACAGCGAATATCCCATTGTCGTCGCCGGAAAAAATTTCGGTTGTGGCAGTTCGCGCGAACACGCGCCCATCGCCCTCGGCTCGGCCGGATGCAAAGTCGTCCTCGCTGAAAGCTTCGCGCGCATTTTCTTCCGCAACAGCGTCGCCACCGGCGAACTGTATCCGTGCGAACTCACCGAACGCCTCTGCAACACGTTGAAAGACGGCGACATCGTGACCGTTGATCTCGATGCGGCCACGGTGACCGTGAAGGCAACCGGCAAGGTCGTTAAATTCAGACCACTCGGTGACGTGCGCCCGGTCGTGGACGCCGGCGGCTTGTTCAACTACGCGCGGAAAACCGGGATGATTTCAAAACAGGTTGAACGTGTATAACTTTCGGCGTTCGATGTTCGATGTTGGATGTTCGATGTTTGTCTCAAACCAGACAACATTGAACGCTGAACAACGAACTCTGAACATCGAATCGTGAACCTGCTCCCCTGCCCTCGCTCGCTGAAACTGCTTCGCGGCGCGTTCACGCTGCCGAAAAAGGCAGGGAAGCCGCGCCGAGGCGTCCGGTCGGCTCGGCGATCCAACCCTACCATTCAAATTGTCCGGACATCGCGGCGCGATGTCCCTGCACATCCCGAGGGCTACACACTGACGATTTCCAAAAATGGAATTAAAATTTTATATCGTAAAACACCGGGACTGCGCGCCGCCACCGCCACGTTGCGACAGATTATTCGCGAATGCGCTCGTGGCACAGACCCCCGGCCTGTGAACTCACAGGCGAGGACGCCTGTGCCACTTCGTCTGCCCTGCCTGAAAATCCGGGACTGGCCGGATTTCCCGCGCCGGGGCGTGATGCTCGACATTTCGCGCGGCCGCGTGCCGAAATTGGAAACGCTGCTTGACCTTGCCGAAAAGCTTGCCGAATTCAAAATCAATGAGCTGCAACTCTACACCGAGCACACGTTCGCCTATCGGAACTACAAATCCGTCTGGCAAAGCTGGGGCGCGTTGACCGGCGCGGAAATCCGCAAACTCGACGCGCGCTGCCGCGAACTCGGCATTGACCTCGTGCCCAACCAGAATTCCTTCGGCCATTTGCGCCATTTTCTGGAGCATCCTCGGTTGAAAAAACTCGCCGAGGTATCCGGGCCTTACGCAGCCGCCCGCGACGAATTTGTCCGCCAGCCCTCCACGCTGGCGCCGACTCATCCCGGTGCCCTGCTCTTCCTGCGCGGACTTTACGACGAATTGCTTCCGAATTTTTCGAGCCGGTTCTTCAACGTCGGCTGTGACGAAACGTTTGATCTTGGCCTTGGCCGGAGCCGGAAACTCTGCGAGCGGGTTGGGAAAGGCCGGGTCTATCTCGATTTCCTGAAAGAAATTCATCATGAAGTTTCCCGGCGCGGCAAATGCATGATGTTTTGGGGCGACATCATTTTGAAATACCCGAAATTGATTCCAGAACTGGCTTCGTTCGGAGTTCCGCCTTCAGGCGGTTCGGGCGATTCACGGCAAAGGCCGCCTGAAGGCGGAACTCCAAACCTCATCGCCTTGAACTGGGGTTACGAAGCAAATCATCCGTTTGCCAGGGAAGCCGCTCAATTTGCGAATGCAAAAATTCCCTTTTACGTCTGCCCCGGCACTTCAACCTGGCAGACGCTGATTGGCCGGCATGACAACGCGCTGGCCAACCTGCGCGCCGCCGCCAGGGCCGGGAAAATATTCGGCGCCATCGGTTATCTCATCACCGACTGGGGCGACGGCGGTCATCCGCAGCCACTGGCGGTCAGTTGGCCGATGTTTCTCGCGGGCGCTTCGCTGGCATGGAACGCGAACGGCTTTGACGGGCGAAAACTGGTCCCGGTTTTGAGTCGCGGCGTGTTTGAGGATTCGACCGGAAAAATCGCCGCCGCGGCATTCAAACTCGGTTTCGCACACAAAAAACTTGGCGTTCGTGCGCCGAACGAAACTCCGTTGGGAACCGTCATCGCCGCGCCCAAGCCGGACCAGCGCGAATTATTTTGCCGGAATGGACTGAAGTGGTTCGCGAAAATTCCGTTGAAAAACATTCGCGCCACCTTGAAGGAAATTGAAAGGCAGCGGGCAAAATTGAATTTGCGACGGCGGCACGCCGTCCCTCCCAAAACAAGAATTCTCGTCCGCGAACTGGATTTGGCGGCGCGGATGGCGGCACAATCGTGCCGGTTCATGCTCTGGCAACAGGCGGTGGCAAAGCGAGGTAGGGTTGGCGCGCCGCGCCGACCGGACGCCGCGGCGCGGCGTCCCTACCAGCAAATGGCGCAAGCCGGCATTCGCGAATTGCGTAAACTGGACAAGGAATTCAACGTTTACTGGCCAATGCGGAACAAGGCGACAACGAAACACTGTTCAGCTTTTCTTCGCTGGCGGATGAACGATTACCGAAAATACTGGACAAAACCGGCGACTGGCCATCTCCATTATCAACCAAGCCCATGAAGACGTTGATTGGCACCTTAATTTTGGTTTGGTCTTGTATTCCAATCCAAACCGCATTTTCTCAGACCAACTTTGGCAAGAGAGCGGAAACATCTGTTGTGAAATCGGACGGCATCCTCACGGTTCAAGTCCAAACCCCTGACGGCAAACCGATGACCAATGTGTCCGTAGTCTGTCTTAGCGGGGAAACGAACGCCGTGCTGACGGACACCATCATTGAAGGCGGCAGCAAACGTCTGCTGACGGATTTCCAAGGACGTTTCACCCTCAAATGGAACGGCAAAAATATCGGTCTGATGATTGCCAGCGACCATGGCTTCTGTCTGGCACAGAGCCGGGACTTGACCAACCATCCGGTTTTGGTCGTGCAGCCTTGGGGACGGATTGAAGGCGTCAGAACCGATCACAACCGTCCGCTGCCCAACCACCGTCTCTCCCTTAATATCATCGGTCGGTGCGTTGATCCGCCGATTCAAAATCTTATTGATATAAACGACCAAGCTTCGACGGATTCGCGTGGCCTTTTTCATTTCGAGCATGTCCCTCCCATCGATGTATGGATGCAAGATGTGCAAACGTGGTTGGGAGCAGCAGCCAGCAATCATCCCACTGTGGGCTGTAATATCCGGGAGATCGATATGCAACCGGGAGAGACGAAACAGGTCGAAATTGCGACCCACGGTCGAACCGTCGTCGGTCGGATTGAATTGGGAGAAGAATTGACGGGCATCATGGATCTGAAGTCGCTCGACGGGTCATTTGGTCGGGGACTTTCCATCGATGGTGTGAATCTGGGAAAGCGAACTTGGGTGCCTGCGGAATTTGACACTGCCGACCAACGCGCCAAATGGTATCATGATTGGTACAAAAACACGGAAGCCGGCCGCCAACGCATATTGGCTCTCGAAAGATGGCGCCCCGTCATGATCCGTGCCGACGGCTCTTTCATTTCGGAAATGGTCGAGCAGGGTAATTATGTTTTTAGCGGCAACCTCCTTTACAATGGTCGAATCATCGCGTTTTTGAATGAACTTCACTTTGTAGTTCCTCCTCCCGCAGCCAAAAATGACAATACACCTCTCGACGTTGGCAAGGCAACGTTCAAACCCAGCATGGTCTTGAAAGCGGGCGACTTGGCCGCAGATTTTACCGTCCCAACTCTCGATGGTCAGACGATCAAGCTTTCTGACTTTCGAGGCAAGTATGTGCTGCTAGATTTCTGGGCCACTTGGTGTGGGCCATGTGTTGCCGAAACGCCCAACCTCAAAGCAACCTATGATGCCTTCGGTGGAGACAAGCGTTTCGTGATGATCAGTCTGAGCAGCGACTCGGATCGCGCAGCGCCGGCTAAATTCGTGAAAGCCAATAGTATTGCTTGGACACAAGTATTTGTGGACGGCTATGGGGGCAAGGACATGGTGGCGCAAAACTATGGTGTCTATGGCATCCCCGCAATTTTCCTGATTGGCCCGGACGGCAAAGTGTTGTCCACCGATCTTCGTGGTCCAAAGATGAAGTCAGCGGTAGCAGCGGCACTCGCTTCAAAGTGATTACTGTCGTTCACAGTGCCACCCATCACGTCCGGCTTTTCACATCCCAGGCATCGCGCAGGCCGTCACCGAAAAAATTCAACGCCAGCAACGTCGTGACGAGCACGCCGCCCGGAAACGCAATCAGCCACCAATAAATCCGGATGGGATTAATCTGGCTGACGCCTTCGGCGATGAGCGTGCCCCAGCTCGCCATCGGCGGCTGCACGCCGAGACCGAGGTAGCTGAGAAACGATTCGTAAAGCACAATCGCCGGTATCGTGAGCGCAAGATAGGTGATAACAATGCCGAAAATATTCGGGATGATGTGCCGCGCGAGAATCCGCGCCGGCCCGGCGCCCAACGCGCGGCTGGCGTCCACAAACGCGCGTGTTTTCAGGGACAGCACCTGTCCACGCACGATGCGCGCCATGGTCAGCCACGACACTGCGCCGAGGCCGATGAACAACAGCATCACGCGCAAGGCCCCTGCCAATGCCGGTGAACTTTCGACAACATGCGATTGCTTGATGATTTCACCGAGCGTCGTGATCAACACAATCACAAAAATAATCGTCGGCAGCGAATAGAGAACATCCACGATGCGCATCAGCACGTTGTCCGTTCGCCCACCGATGTAACCGGCCATCGCGCCCCACAACACGCCAATGACCAGGCTTACGATCGCCCCGACAACGCCGACGAGCAAAGAAATTTGCGCGCCAAACAGGACGCGGGAAAAGACGTCGCGTCCGTGAACGTCCGTGCCGAACCAGTGCAGCGCGCCCGGCGGCGCGAATTGCGTGTCGGAGAGCTGGTCGGGATTGTGGGCCTGAACGAACGCCGCACCGGACAGTTTCAAAAACACCGGCCAGGCCAAAATCGCGAACAGCAAAAAAGCGAGATAACAGGCGCTGATGACAGCGACGCGGTTCTTCTGGAATCGCTGCCACGCGCGTTGGCCGGGAGTGATATGAGTTTCGGAGATCGGAGATCGGAGATCGGAGATAGCGTCACTCATATTTCACTCGCGGGTCGAGCAGGGTATAGGCGAAGTCCACCATCAAATTCAGTGCAATAAGCAGCACCGCGTAAAGCAGCGAAAGGCCGACCACGACCGTATAATCACGGTTCAGCGAGCCGTTGACGAGAAAGACACCAATGCCGGGGATTTGGAAAATGTTCTCGATGATGAACGAGCCGGTAAGCAAATCGGCGAGCATCGGGCCGGAGTAAGAGACGACGGGCAACACCGCGATACGGCAGGCGTGTTTGAGGAGCAACGATTTTTCCCCCAGGCCCTTGGCCCGCGCGGCGGCGACGAACTCGGACTGCATGGCGTTCATCATGCCTTCGCGGAAAAGGCGCGCGATTTGGCCAGCGAAATACAGGCCGAGGGCGATGGGCGGCAAAATCATATGCCACGGCGTTTCCCACAGCCCGACGGGCAACAACCGCCATTTGATGGAAAACGTCAGGATCAGCAAGGGCGCGATGACGAAACCGGGAATACACACGGCGAGCACGGCCAGGAAGCTGCCGGCATAATCCGCCCAACGGCCGCGTCGGGCCGCCGTGAAAAAGCCCACAGGCAGGCCCACACCCATCGCGAAACCAAACGCCAGTGCGCCGAGCAGCATCGAAACCGGCAAGCCTTGCGCGATAATGTCATTGACTGTGTGGGCGCGATACTTGAGCGAGGGGCCGAAGTCGCCGTGCGCCAGGCCGTCAAGGTAGCGGAAGTATTGTTTCCAGACCGGTTCATTGAGGTGATACTTTGCCTCGATGTTCCGTTTGATTTCCGGCGACGCCGGCGCGCGCTCGCGGTCGAACGGCCCGCCCGGGGCAATGTGCACGAGGGCAAACGCCAGCACGCTGATGACCAGCAACAGCGGAACCGCAAACAGAATGCGCCTCAAAAAATACATGGTTGCTTCCTTTATGGTCCTCGACTCTCGACTCCTTGGCGCGCCGAAGCGGAGCGAAGGCGGCTCGGCCCTCGACCAATTTTGCGGATGTATTGCAACGGATGGTCGTCCAGAACATTCTGGTAGATGCCCTGGATTTTGTTGGTGTCGAAATAATTCACCCCCGCGTAAAAATAGACCGGGATGATGGGCATTGCATCACGCACCAGGATGGTCTCCGCCTCTTGAAACAGCTTTTCACGTTTCGTCAAATCAACCTGCTCGTTGGCCTCGCGAATGAGCGCGTCATAATGCGCATTCTTCCAACCTGTCCAGTTGTTGCCGTCGCTGGAAGTGAACATGCCCAGAAACGTGTTCGCGTCGTCATAATCGCCAACCCAACTGGCGCGCAAAACATCGAAATCCAGGTGGGATTGGGCGTTCAAATAAACCTTCCATTCCAGTTGCCGCAGGTCCATGTGGATGCCCAGGTTTTTGAGCCACATCTGCTGCAATTCCACGGCAATGCTTTCATCCAGGGGAGTCGAGTTGAACATGTACTCAAAACGCGGAAAGCCCTTGCCGCCGGGATAACCGGCCTCCGCCAGCAAGGCCCGCGCCCGCACCGGGTCATAACCCGGCCCGTCGGGTGACGTGTAATTGGCCGTGCCGTTGGGGACGAGATGCGAGGCTGGCTGTTCCCCTGCCCTCGTGATTTTTTTGACGATCAGTTCCTTGTCCGTCGCCAGCGCCAGCGCCTGACGCACGCGCGGATCATCGAACGGTTTCCGGGTGACGTTGAAGCAGACGAAATAGCTGGCCAGATACTCGAACCGGTGAAAGTCCGGACGCTTGAGCAGCACATCCACCAATTCGGTGGGAATCAGCCCCTTGTCCCAGACCACATCCGCCTGTCCGCGCAAATAGAGATTGAGCGCCACGCTCGGCAGGGTGATCGGCACAATGTCAATGATGCCGGATTGCGTGTGCGCTGCGTCCCAGTACCGCGGATTTTTGCGAAGGCGGACCTTGTCGTTGAGCCGCCAATAAACGAGTTCGTATGGCCCGTCAACCGGCAACGGCCGCGCCATCAGCCAACGGTCGCCGTATTTCTCAATCGTCTGCCGCGGCACGACGTAAAGCGTCTGAAACGCGCACAAATCGAGGAAGAACGCCGTGGGATGGTTCAAATCAACGCGTACCGTGTATTTGTCCAGTGCGTGGACGCCCACGAGCGCCGGGTCTTTGATTTTGCCTTCGTTGAATGACTGGGCGTTTTTCAAATAATAAAGCTGCCCGGCGTAATCCGATGCTGTCGCCGGACTCAGCGCGCGGGTCCAGGAATAAACCACGTCGTCCGCCGTGATGGGTTCGCCGGTGGACCAGACCAGGTTCGTGCGCAGATGAAACGTGTAGGTCAATCCGTCCGGCGACATCTCCCAACTTTCAGCCAAACCGGGAATCGGCCGGGCCCGAGGATCAAGGCGCGTCATGCCTTCAAACAGGCCAATGGCAATGCGCATTTCCGGCTGGCCCGTGAGGATGGCCGGGTCGAGCGTCTCCGGCTCAGCGCCGTTGATGATAGTGACATCGGCGGGCGGCTCGCGGCGGACACAGCCGGAGTTCGGAAGGCAACCGGCAAAAAGCAGCAGGCAGAAAATCACGCCGCGCCACGCTGCGCGCACCTTCCGTTTTCCAACTTCCGACTTCCGACTTCCGGCAGCGGCGCGTTTGAAAATGACCATCGCGTTATTTTGATTGCGTCGGCTTTGCGGGCGCGTTGCTGCCGGGCGCAACCGGCATGCGGGCTGGCGGAGCAACCGGCGTATTGACAGGCGGCGTGGCTGGCGGCAGGAGCAAATCATTCGTGTTCGATGCCACGGGTTGTGTCGTAACCGGCGCGATTGGCTGCTGAGTGGGAATGGGCGCTTGCGTTTGTTTTCGCTGCACCGCCTTTTCAAATTCAGACCCGCTGCTTCCGGCGTTCAGGCGGCCTTCCACGTAGCCCAGAAGCAAAGCCAGGGCGAAGAGCACGATGGTGGCGTAGCGTGTCGTTTGGGTCAGAAAATTGCCTGAACCTGCGCCGAACAACGCGTCCGCCGCCGCTCCGCCGAACGCCACGCCCGCCCCGGCGTCCTTCTTCGGCAACTGCATCAATATCAACAAAATCAACAACACACAGTTGATGACCAGCAGAAACGTCAAAATTCCAGCAAAAAAACTCATATCCCATCCTATATCGAATTCTTGATGATGTCAGCAAAACTTCGCGCTTCGAGTGAAGCGCCGCCCACGAGCGCGCCGTCCACATCCGGCTGGCTCATCAACTCGCGCGCGTTCGACGGTTTCACACTGCCGCCATATTGAATCCGGATTTTTCTGGCGGCGGCTTTATCGAACATCTTCGCCAGCACCTCGCGGATGAAGGCATGCGCACTCTGCGCCTGTTGCGTCGTCGCCGTCTTGCCCGTGCCGATGGCCCAGACCGGTTCGTAGGCAACAATGGTTTCAATCGCCTGTTCCTTGGTCAAACCGGCAAGACTCCCGCGCAGCTGTGTTTCCAGCACCTTTTCCGTCTGGCTCGCTTCGCGTTCGGCCAGCGTTTCGCCGACGCAGACAATCGGTTTGAGCGTGGCGGCGTGCGCGGCGGCGGCCTTCTTGGCAATTAATTTGTCGGACTCCTTCTGATATTGCCGCCGCTCGGAGTGGCCGAGAATGAGGTAACGCACGGAAAATTCCTTGAGCATCCCGGCGCAGATTTCGCCGGTGAACGCGCCGAAATTGTTCTCGCTCATGTTCTGCGCGCCCAGGCGGAGGTTCGAGTCGAGAACGGCCTTCGACACCGACTCCAGCGCCGTGAACGGCGGACAAACCACGATGTCCACCTCTTTCACGTTGGCCAGTTCCAGTTTCAGGTTGTTGATCAGGGCCAGCGCCTCAGCGACCGTTTTGTTCATCTTCCAATTGCCGGCGATAATTAATTTACGTTCTTTGTTCATGTTTTTAATCGTAATCGTTCTCGTCCTCCTGCTCGTCCTCGAAAATCGATTACGAGAACGAGGACGAAGGACGAGGAGGATAAATCATTTGTCGTTCAACGCTGCTACGCCGGGCAGGACCGCGCCTTCCAGAAATTCCAGGCTCGCTCCGCCGCCCGTGCTCATGAACGTCACCTTGTCGCCCAGCTTCGCCTTGTTTAACGCCTTCACGCTGTCACCACCGCCGATGATGCTTTTCGCGCCGTTCTTTTGCGTCGCATCCACCACGACCAGCGCAATGGCGTTTGTGCCGATGGCAAACTGCTTGTTCTCGAACAACCCCATCGGCCCGTTCCACAAAATCGTTTTGGCCTTTGCAATCTCGGCCGCATACGCCGCGACCGTTCCTACCCCGATATCCAGGCCCGCCGCGTCGTCTGGGCAATTCATGTCCGTGTTCGTGCGCACATCCTGATATTCGATGACCGGTTTGCCTTTCTTGTCGAGCTTGTCGGTCTTGACCGGCACGGCGATCACGTCGTCCACCGGCAAAAGGAATTTCACCTTTTTCGTTTTGGCCTTTTCGAGCGCGGCCTTGGCCGTTTCTTTCTTGTCGGGTTCGACGAGTGATTTGCCGGTCTGGTAACCCTGCGCCAGCCGGAACGTGTATGCCATTGCCCCGCCAATTAAAAGCGCGTCCGCCTTGTCCAGCAACCGGTCAATCACCTTGATTTTGTCCGAAACCTTCGCCCCGCCCAGAATCACAACAAACGGACGCGCCGGTTTTTCCAATTCATCGCCGAGGAACTTCAATTCGCGTTCCATTAACAGGCCGGCGGCGCATTTGCCGCCGCGTTTGGCCACCACGAGGGCCACGCCCTCGGTCGAGGCATGCGCGCGATGCGCCGAGCCAAAGGCGTCGTTCACATAAACGTCGGCCACCTTCGCCAGTTTTTCGGCGAACGCCGGGTCGTTCTTTTCCTCCTCGCTGTAATAACGGACGTTTTCCAGCAGCACCACGTCGCCGTCTTTCATCGCGGCCACGGCCTTTTCAACCTTGTCGCCAATGCAATCGTCCACGAACGTCACCGGTTTGCCGAGCAACGCGGACAATCTAACCGCGACCGGCTTGAGCGACATGGTGGCGTCGCGTTTGCCCTTGGGCCGGCCCAGGTGCGCGGTGAGAATGAGTTTGCCGCCTTTCTCCAGCAACAGTTTCAGCGTCGGCAGCGTGGCGACGATGCGCGTGTCGTCGGTGATGATCATTTGCCCGTCCTTCTCTTCGAGCGGCACGTTGTAATCCACACGCAGGAAAACGCGCTTGCCGCGAACATCCAGGTCACGAATTGTCAATTTCGCCATAAAATTGTCCTGATTGCGAAAAATTCAGGGACGTGAGAATACGCTGGCGGCGCGGCGAGTAAAGTGAATTCAGCGTGCGGATCGTTTCAACACAAAGACGCAGAGGTACCAAGCCGCAAAGTTTTTACCACGAAATACACCAAACACACGAAAGGCAGGGCGCGTCACTCCGTGCGCGCCGCCCCACACACTACGACGCGATATGGAAGTTGAAGGTTGAAAGTTGAGCGTTGAGTGTTTTGGGACCGGGGTCTGGGATTTCGGGTCTTGGATTACCAGTTCTTTGAGTCTTTGTTGCTTCGTTGTTCAATCCATCACAACGCGGCTGACAGCACTTCGAGACCGGCGCGTGAGACTTTTACATCATCTTCGGACGGGCCTCCGCTGAAGGCGGCAATCAACAGCCCGGTTTTTCCCCGGGTCACCACCCCGCCCTGCCAGCCGTTCTCGCCTTTGAGGAGCGGTCGCCCATGGTTGCCGCTGGCTTTTTCCGTGGACGCCATTTCCGCGGCCTTGGTATAGGCAATGGCGAGCATGTTTTCCCCGGCGGGACTTTTCGGGGTTGGCCCGGCAGTCAGCTTCTCCACCACCAGCATTTTCGACGACCAGGATTTAACCGCGTCGCCTTCGCTCCAAGCCACCACGGCCACGCCTTTGATGTTGAGTTCGTCCGCGCGTTTTTTCATGGCCAGCAGCGCCTTGTCCGCCACGGCATAGAAACTTTTATCTGTTTTGTCATTCATATTGAACAAATGGGTTGCAAACAGCTTCGAGGCTGCCGGATAGTGAAAAACCAGTCAACAGCATCGTGCTCCTTTTGAGTTCCGGGGCTTGGTCGCTCGGGTCTTTGCTTCTTTGCCACTTTGCGTTAAAATAATCCGTGTCGATACCCAATGAAATTGCCCGACAATTTTGAGGTTCGAACAAATCGGCATCAGCGGATCCCGGTGGAATTGCATGGTGATGGGCGTTTTACACTTTCAAGACGCGACTTTGTGCCGGCTTACGTCAAGACCTACGAACAGGGGCACTTCAAAATGAAGATCGCGGCTGCGCAGGAACTGTTACACGGCTGCAAGGTGTGCCCGCGCCATTGCGAGGTCAATCGCCGGGAAAACCGGACCGGCATCTGCCAGACCGGCCGATGGGCACGGGTATCGAGCGCGTTTGCACATCTCGGCGAGGAGGATTGCCTGCGCGGCTGGAACGGGTCGGGAACGATTTTCTTTTGCGGCTGCAATCTGGGTTGCGTCTTTTGCCAGAACTATGAAATCAGCCAGCTCAACGATGGGACCGAATTGAACGCCAGCCAGTTGGCGGCGCTGATGTTGCGCCTGCAACAAGCCGGTTGTCACAACATCAACTTCGTCACGCCCGAGCACGTCGTGCCGCAGATGCTTGAGGCCCTGCCGCTGGCGATCGAACACGGACTGCGGCTGCCGCTGGTCTATAACACCGGTTCGTACGACAGTCTGGAAAGCATCCGGTTGATGGACGGCGTGGTGGACATTTACATGCCGGATTTCAAATTGTGGGATGCGCAACGCAGTGCGAAGTATCTGCGAGCGCGCGATTATCCCGATGTCGCCCGGTGCGCCATCAAAGCGATGCATGACCAAGTGGGCGAGTTGCGTGTGGATGAAGACGGGATTGCGTTGCGTGGCGTGCTGGTGCGGCATCTGGTAATGCCGGACCTGCTGGAAGACACCAGTTCAATCCTCCGCTGGCTGGCGACGGAACTGTCGCGTGACAGCTATGTGAATCTGATGGACCAGTATCATCCGGCGCACAAAGTCGGAACGGAGCCGCAGTTCTCGGACATCAACCGGCGCATCACGGGCGGCGAGTTCAATCAGGCACTCAAACACGCGCGCGCCGCCGGACTATGGCGGTTGGACACGCGCTGGTTCACACCACATTAGGCCATGAAGAAACCAAACATGCTGATGCCTCTGTGGCTGGCGGTTTTGACCGTGGCCGGTCCCGCCTCACCGCGGCCGGCGGTTGCGGCGGACGATTTCTTTGCCCGCGAGCGGCAACGCATGGTGGCGGAACAACTCGCCTGCCCCAGCCGTGATATTACGAACGCCCGGGTGCTGAGAGCGATGGGCAAAGTGCCGCGCCATGAGTTCGTACCCGAACCCCTGCGTTCCCAGGCTTACCAGGATCGTCCACTGCCCATCGGCCATGGCCAAACCATTTCGCAACCCTACATTGTCGCCTTTATGACCGAGCAGCTTGAGCCAAAACCAACGGATCGTGTGCTGGAAATTGGCACCGGCTCCGGTTACCAGGCGGCTGTGCTGGCTGAAATGACGGCGCAGGTCTATACGATCGAGATTATCGAGGACCTGGCCAAGCGGGCCGCCGCTGATCTCCAACGGCTCGGTTACACGAACGTTCACGTGCGCGCGGGTGACGGCTATCAGGGTTGGCCCGAAGCCGCGCCGTTTGATGCCATCATCGTCACCTGTGCGCCGGAGAAGGTGCCGCAACCGTTGATTGACCAGCTCAAGGATGGCGGCCGGATGATTATTCCGGTCGGACCGGCGTGGGACCAGGAACTGGTGTTGCTGCGCAAGCATGGCGACAAGCTGGACCGGCGCGCCGTCCTGCCGGTCCGGTTCGTGCCGATGACCGGCCAAGCACAGAAAACCTGAGCGGAGATTGCGCCTTTTTACGGCCAAAAACCGCCTATTTTGCCGGTGCCCGGTGCCAGATGCGCTGGCCGTCTTTATAAACTTCGCGCACGCGGTGAAACGGCACGCGATGAATCCGGCCATCCGCATCCACCAGCCGAAAAGTTCGCGGGTCATCACGGTGAAAACTGAGCTCTCGAAACGGAACCACGATGGTCTGTTTCTCCACCCGGTCAAAGTAGCCCAGCTCGAAGTCGCCGCTCGCGAATTCGGGGTCCCAGCGAATGCGGTTCAACAGTTCGTGAATGGGCAATTTGCGCATGGTCACCACTGCTTTCCGAGATACCACACATCCGATTCGAGGTCGTGTTTCAGCAGATATTCATGCCCGTCGGCGCCCCGCACTTTGAAATAATCGGCGCGGGGCCACTCCGGCCGGCTTTCGACCTGATGCCAACGGTCGAGGACTTCCTCCACCTCGATGGGCTGTTCCTCCAAAATGAAGCGGCGTGGTGATTCGTCGGCCTTGGCGCCGGCGTAACATTCGACTTTAATCGGCACGAGTTTCATAGGCGTGCGTTCCGGGCCCGCTTTCGTGTTTCAGAAAACACCGGTTTGTCTCTCCGCCCGCCGCGCTCGAGGCGCGCTCACAGTTTGTAACCAATCTGGCGGAGGAATTTCTTTCGCCATTCGATGTCCGCCGCGCCTTCAACACCCTTGGGCGGGACACCGTCCACCACCCCCACAATGCCGCGGCCCTGGCTGGTTTCCGCAATGAGCACCTGGACCGGATTGGCCGTGGCGCAGAAAATCCGGCAGACCTCCGGCACCATTTTGACCGCATTCAGCACGTTGACGGGATAAAAACCGTCTGCGAGGAACAGGATGAAACTGTGTCCGGCGCCGATGGCGAGGGCATTCTGCTTGGCCAACTCGATCATCGCCGGGTCGGTGCCGGTGCAGCGCACCAGGCATTTGCCGGACGATTCGCAAAAGGCCAGTCCGAACTTGATGCCGGGCACCGTGTTCACCAGCGCTTCGTGGATGTCTTCAACCGACTTGATGAAATGGGTCTGGCCGAGAATGAAGTTGATGGATTCAGGTTTCGCGATTTCGACCGCAGTGAGTTTGATTTCCATAGCGATGGCATGGTTGCCGGGTGGGGACGCCGGGTCAAGACTGCAAACATCGCGGTAGTGGCTCAGTTTGCAAATTCCGGTGGGGCGAGCGTCCGCGCGAGCCGGCTCGTCAGTAGCCTCGCCCCACCAAACTGACCCATCATTAACGTCCCGGTTCTCTGATGCCAAGCACCGCGTTCAGGGTCTGGCGTCTCGGATTTGGAGTCTTGGGTCTCGGGTAAATCTGTGGTTAAGCAAGTTCGACACCGCACCTGCCCTACGGACCTCCACTCCCAGATCGAGGCGGCGCAAGCCGGTCCGGCTTGCGGGCGAGCGAGATCCCCTTTGGCGGCGGCACGTTCCCGGAAGGGACAAAGGTGGCCCAGGTCTTGCCGGATTCGGGGTTGTACTCGGCGGTTCGGCCGGGAATCGGCGGAATGTGGATCAGATGATGGCAGTTGGGGCATTGAATCTCGCGGCCCGATGCCTGTTCGTCGCATTGCAGGTGTTGCTCGCAGTGGGGACAGGAGAATTTGAATTCGCGCATAAGTCCTCGGGGTTAGGGTGCAGGTTTGGTTGTGCTGCCTTTGTTGGTGTTGGTTGTTTCCGGTGGCCGGCCCGGCACGACTGCCGGCAGAATCTCGTGTCGCAGCCGTTCGACCTCGTTCGTTTTGCCCTGGCGCCGGAGCACATTCACCAGATCGTTGAACTGCCATTCCCATTTCTTGAAATCATTGAGCCAGACTTTCGCGGAATTGGTTACGGCCTCACGATAGAACGGTTCGGCTTCGGCCCACTTGCCCTGGCTCTTGAGCACCATCCCCAGGTCGCCAGCCAGCCATTGACGCCGCTCGAAATTGTTGGTCGCCACTTGATGGCAAACGTTCAAACCCTCGCGGTACAACGGCTCGGCCTCGGCCGGTTTGCCTTGGTCGCGGAGCAACTCGCCAAGGTAAGCAAGCACGATGACCTGGCTGTCCGAAGCTGGCGATTTCCTCGCGGTCTCGACAGCCTCACGAAGCAGCGATTCAGCCTCGGCCAGCTTGCCTTGAGAGCGGAGCACGAGGGCCAGGTCGGCCACTTGCCATTCCCATTGCTTGAAATCATTGGGCCAAAGCTTCGCGGAATTGGTTATGGCCTCACGATAGAATGGTTCGGCTTCGGCCCACTTTTCCTGCTGTCGGAATACGCGCGCCAGACCGCCGGCCAGCCATTGACGCCACTCGAAATTGTTGGGTGCAACTTGGCGGCAAATATCCAGCCCTTCGCGATACAATTGTTCCGCCTCAGCCAGCTTACCTTGATTGCGCAGCGAGTCCGCAAGCGCCGCGAGCACGGGGGCCAGATCGGGCGACGGTGGCAACTTTCTCCCAGCCTCCAGGGTTTCGCGGCACAAGGATTCTGCCTCGGCCGTCTTGCCTTGTTTGGTAAGAACCGAGGCCAGCCCAGTCGCCAGCCATTGACGCCACCTGAAATCACCAGTCGGGTACTCGCGACAAATGTTCAAACCCTGGCGATACAAGGATTCGGCCTCAGCTTGTTTGCCTGCGTCGCGGAGAAAGTCGCCAAAGCTGGCGAGCACGGCGGCCAGATCATCTGCCGGAGGCAACTTTCTTCCGGCTTCCAGAGTTTCCCGGTACAAAGACTCCGCTTCGACCGGCTTGCCTTGTTTGCTAAGAACTGAGGCCAGCCCTCTTGCCAGCCACCCACGATACCCGAAATCGTTGGTTGAACTTTGGCGGAAGTAATCCAAACCCTCACGATATAATGGTTCGGCCTCGGACAATTTGCCTTGATTACTCAAGAAGTCCGCCTGATAGCCGAGCAAAGCAGCGACCAGCTTCATCGAAGCCGGCGATTTTCTCGCCGTCTCCACTTCTGTGCGATACAAGGCTTCGACCTCCGACAATTTTCCCTGATCCTGGAGGACTGCCGCCAATCTGAAACATTCGAAAGTCTCATTGAAGTTTCCCAGTTGGTGCCAGATGGCCAGCGATTCGCGATATGCAGTTTCTGCTTCGGGGAGCCGGCCAGCTTTGCGAAGGATCATGCCCAGGTCGTCCAGACACCAGGCGGTGTTGGGATGCTGCTCGCCGACAGTTTTCCGGCTTGTGGCCAGTGCCTCGCGCTCCGTGGCTTCAGCCTCGGCCAGCTTTCCTTCGCCGGCGAGCTCCCACGCCAGGCTGTCCAGCGAGCCCGACACATTCGGGTGCTCGGTTCCCAACAAATTTTTCCGCATCGTCACATTCTGTCGAAAGAGCGCTTCGGCTTCCGCCATCCGGTTTTGATTGTGAAGCGCGAAACCCAGGCGGTCCTGGGTGATTCCCGCATCCGCGGCAGAGCGTTCGTCCGGCAACACGCGCGCCTGGATTGCGAGTGCTTCACGGGCAGCGGCTTCGGCCTGGTCCGGCTTGCCCAGATTATTGAGTGCCCAACTCAACGCGCTGAGTGATTCCACCACGTCCAGGGACTCATTACCCAGTAACTTTCTTCTCATGGCCAGCGATTGTCGCAAGAGCTGCTCACCCTCTGAGTTCCTGACCTGCCATACACGGACGAGGCCTAAATGGCACAACGAGGCAGCGACTTTGACATGTTCCGAACCGAGCAGGTTGGTGCGTATCGTCAGCGCCTCCTGAAACGCAGGCTCGGCTTCAGCGATTTTGCCCTGGTTGAGTAGCTCCCAGCCCAAGTTGTCTAAAGAGTCCGCTACGTTTGTATTCATGTTTCCCCATAATCCACGCCTGAGGGCCAGGGCTGACCGGTACGTCGCCTCGGCTTTGTTGTATTGGCCCAGCGCATCATAAACTCCGCCGATGGTGCTTCGCAGTTCCGCCTCGACTTCCGGCTGATCCTTCAAATCGTTGCCCACACGGTCCGCGGTCTTGTCCAGAATCTCCCGCAACATCGTCGTGTCCCGACCCAGCGCCACGGATGGCCCGACGCCTTTGAGCATGTCCTTGAGAAATTGCGCCACCTGCTGGCTTTTAGCGGCTTCGGCCCTGGCCTTCTGTTCCGCGGCCACCGCCTGCTGCCGGGCCTCCCGTTCCTGGAAGAAAAACCACGTGGATAAAGCCAACCCAATCACCAGCGCAGCCGTCACGGCGGCACCGACGGCAAAAGCCAGTTTGTTCCGACGCACCAGCTTTTGGAGGCGATAAACTCTGCCCGGCGGCCGGGCCGTGACCGGCTCGTCGTTCAAATGGCGCACCACGTCATCGGCCAGCCCGTTGGCCGTCTCGTAACGGCGGGTGCGGTCCTTCTCCAAACACTTCATCACAATCCAGTCCAAATCCCCGCGCACCACGTGAATCAGTTGCGGCGGCTCGGCATGACGCCGCCTGGCTACCGTGGTCTGGTCGGCAGCCTCCAAAGTGCTGATCCGGGTCGAAGGCCGCATCGGCTCCTGTTCCCGAATGATCCGCCGCATCTCGCTCAGGCCCGCCGCCACCAATTCTTCCTGGTCAAAGGGTGTCCGGCCCGTCAACAGTTCGTAGAGCAACACCCCCAACGCGTAGATATCGCTGCGCGTGTCAATGTCCAATGTGCTCATCTCCGCCTGCTCCGGACTCATGTACGCCGGCGTGCCGATGAACTGCTCGAACGCCGTGAACAGCGTCTTGTCGGTCAACAGTTGACCCGAGGTCGCCTTGGCAATGCCAAAGTCAATGATCTTCGGCAGTGGCTTTCCATCATGCACGGTGACCAGGATGTTCGAAGGCTTGATGTCACGATGGATGATGCCCTTCTGATGCGCGTGTTGGATGGCATGGCAGATCTGGACAAACAGGTCCAACCGTTCCTCGGTCGAAAGGTTGTTCTGGTCGCAGTAATCCGTGATCTTGATCCCCCGCACCAGTTCCATGACGAAGTAAGGCCGGCCCGTGTCGGTCGCGCCGGCATCGAGCACCTTGGCGATGTTGGGATGGTCCATCAGCGCCAGCGCCTGCCGCTCGGCTTCGAACCGGGCGATGACCGCTTTGGTGTCCATCCCCAGCTTGATCACCTTGAGGGCGACCCGGCGGCGGATCGGCTGTTCCTGCTCGGCCATATAGACCACCCCGCAACCGCCTTCGCCGATTTGCTGGAGGAGTTTGTAGTGGCCGATGCGGTCGCCGGCCTTCTCGATCAGCGGCGTGGAAAGGATAACAGTGCCGCCAGGACCGTTTGGAGTCCCGGCTTTAGCCGGTTCACTTTGCCCGCCAGCTAACCCGGGCTTCGCCGAGGCGAGCGGCGGCTGTTCCAGGAAAGCACCTGCCTTTTCATGCGCCTGGAGAAGGGCTTCAACTTGTTGGCGCAGTTGGGCGTCATTGCCACAGGCCTGGGCGACGTAGGCAGCACGTTCAGCCGCGTTTGCTTTCTCCAGGGCATCAGCGAAAATCTCTTTTACCAGTTTGTCGTGGTCTGTATTCATAGGCGAATCGTGTTTAATCGAGGCCGCCCAAAGTCATCCCAATTTTCAAGACCCCGGCCGACCTCGGCTTCTTTCCTTCAATCAGTAATGCGCTATTTCGAGCCGGTTTGCGCCACGAGTTGACGAAAAAAATTCAGGCACCGGATTTCCCGTCGCCCGCGATTTGCTGAAAAAGCCAGGCGCGGGCATAGGCCCACGTGCGGTCCGCAGTGCGCCGCGAGATGCCCAGCAGGTCAGCCGCCTGTTGTTGGGTCAGGCCGCCAAAGAAACGCAGTTGGACAAGTTCCGCCGCCGGGGGATCGCGCTGTGCGAGTTCGGTCAGGGCTTCATCCAGCGCCAGGAGCTTGTCTGAGGGCAGCGGCTCCGCCAGTTGAATTTGCTCGACGTCAATACGCTCCCACCCGCCGCCGCGTTTTTGTCGCTGCTTGCGTCGGGCGTTCTCGATGAGAATCCGCCGCATGGCCTGGGCCGCCGCCGCGAAAAAGTGCTTTTGTCCTTCCCACTTCTGCTCTTCTGTACCCGCCAACCGCAGCCAGGCCTCATGGACCAGGGAGGTCGCCTGCAGCGTTTGTCCCGGCGCTTCGCGCGAAAGCTGGTAAGCAGCCAGGCGCCGCAGCTCGTCATACACCAGCGGCAGCAACTTCTCCCCGGCGCGGGCTTCACCCCGCTCAATCGCGGTCAGGATGCGCGTTACTTCGCTCATATCAGATAGCAGAGAGAGAACACCCGTAAAAAGGCCTAAGTCCGAGCGGAAGCTTGCCGTTTTCTTCTGTCCTGATCACGAGGAACGCACGAATATAATGAGTCGTCAAGATGAAAAGGCTGTATATCAGCCGCAACAAGGTGCAAGCGGGACAGGGAGTTCGCCTTCCTGATTCAACGATTCAATGTTTCTGGCTTCTGCCTCCGGCGTCTCGGCCGATTCAACTCCGGAAGAAGCGGGCCGCCAGTCAATTGGCCGCAATGCAAACACCGCCAGCACGGCAAACGGTGTCAAACAGATTGGGTTGTCTTGCGAAGGCGGAAGCGACGCGCCCCGCTTTTCAGGTGGGTTGCGGATTCGCCGTGGTTGCCAACTGCGGCAGGCGTCTTTTAATCAAGTGCATTACGGCCTTGACGGCCAGTTCAATCGGCAGGAAAGGCTTGGCAATAAGATCATCGCCGCCGCTCAAAACCCCTTTGGCGCGGCTTTCAAAATCACTGTGTATGGTGACGTAGATGACGGGCGTTTTCCCATAGCCGGGAAGGGCACGCAGCTTCTGGCAAAACTCGAAACCGTTCATGAGCGGCATTTCGATGTCGAGCAGAACCAGCTCATAATTTGATTCGGCGAGCAGCTTCAACGCAACCAGTGGATCTTCCACGGCATTCGCCTGGAGATGTGCCCGCTGGAGCGCGAAGATGGCCGCGCGATTGGTAACCGCGTCGTCATCCACAATCAGAACCTTGCTGACCAACGGCTCATCGGCGGACGGCTCGCGCGCCATGGCAAAAAGCACTCCCAGGAAATCCAGCGTCATGGCGATCGTGCGCAGGCTGGACGGATTGATGAGGTCCGGGGTGCGTTCCAGCTCGAACAACAGGGCTTCGAATACGCCGCTGAGCAGCGCGACGTGATGGTAACGGGCCAAGCCGGTGATGGCGGTGACGAAGTGCACCTTGCGATAAAAAGCATCGAGCCGCTCCGCGCGCGCCGCCAGATCCGGACTCTTTCTGAACGCCTGATAAAGCTCGCGCAATTCCGCGATTGTGCCGGGCGCGTCCCTCAGAAAATCGAGGCGGCTCCTAATGCTGGAACTCGCTTCGGCAACCTCCAGTTCGCGCTCCGCCTGCCTCAAGTCGCTGGGGGCCGGGACCGATGGGGGTTTCATCACGACCGCCGGTTCCCCGGCCAGAAGTTCGTTCGCGATGGCAATCAGTTTGGCGGGATTGCACTCGGCCTTGATGACAGTGCGCTGTACGCCGATTTCAACGGCGGCTTGGGCCAGCTCATCCATGAAGGCATTGGTGAAGATGGCAACCGGTATGGGGTGCAACCGGGCTTGCGAGCGTATGAATTTCAGCACTTCCACCCCCGAAAGTTTCGGCATCATCATGTCCAACACCACAAGGTCGGGCTTGTCAGCCTGCAACAAATCCAGCGCATTCAATCCATCCGTGGCGGTGGTGACGGCGAAACCGTATTGAGCGAGCCTTTTTCCATAAATTGCCAGGATCACCGCGTCGTCATCCACCAGCAGAATCTTTTTCGGCGGCGGCTTGGCAGGCGCAGCCGCGGGCGGTGGTTCCACCGGCGCTTCCGGTTGTGCGATGGTTCGCGCCTTTTTCACCGGCGCCTTGGGGCGTGCGGTTCTTCGGGTTTTTTTCACCGGCGCTTTCGTGTGCTTTTTAGTTTTTGCCTTTTTCATTGGCGATCCAAGGCATGTTGTAATTCGAACCGGCGGGGAATCTAACATGGCGGCGTCAACGGGGGAAGAAAAAGGTGCCAAACAAAAGAAGTTGTTCATGAAGGGGATGCGACACGACGCAAACGGCAGTTCTTAAAGGTGAATCGTTAAGCGCGGAGTGTGGGACGCGGAAGTTTGGGAGCGGCCTTGACACTACCACCAAGGCATTATGCCACACCCGCCTTGGAACGACGGATTTATCCGGCAGGCCGACAAACGGTGCCGGTGGCTGCCGGATGAATTCGGCGTTCCGGTGACAGTATCAAGCGCCCCCGCACCAGCATCGGGGCAAAACCGGTACAAATACATTGACCCACCGTGTCATCTCCGGCAAAACCTGTTTCCCACGATGATTAAACCATTTGCGTCTCGCCATTTGCAGGTCTGCATTTATTTTGCAGTGATAATGGTCGCAATGAATGCCGGTTCCACACATGGCGCGGAGAATCCGCCTTATCTCAATCGGCAACTGCCGGTTGAGTTGCGCGTGAAGGATTTGCTCTCGCGCATGACGCTCGACGAAAAAATCGGCCAGATGGTGCAGGCTGATCTGGGTTGCGTGTCAGACCGTTCCGACATCCAGAAATACGGCCTTGGCTCCATGTTGAGCGGCGGTGATTCCAAAGCATCGCAAAACACTCCGGAAACCTGGCTGCAAACCGTCACCGAACTTCAGGCTTGGGCGCTGAAAACGCGGCTGAAAATCCCGCTGCTTTACGGCATGGACGCCGTTCACGGCCACAACAACGTGATTGGCACGGTCATTTTCCCGCACAACATCGGCCTGGGCGCGACCCGCAATCCGAAATTGCTCGAACAAGCCGCGCACATCACCGCCCTGGAGGTGGCCGGCACCGGCATCCGCTGGACGTTTGCACCATGCGTCGCCGTCGCCCAGGACGAACGCTGGGGCCGCACCTACGAAAGCTACGGACAATCGCCGAAGCTGGTTGCAGAACTTGGCGCGGCTGCCATCAAAGGATTTCAAGGCCGTCGGCTCTCAGGCAAACCTGATTCCATTCTTGCGTGTGCGAAGCATTTCCTCGGTGACGGCGGCACGCAGGGCGGACACGACCAGGGCAACACGGTTTGCGACGAAAGGACGCTCCGCAAACTTTTCCTGCCGCCTTATCGCGCCGCCGTCAAAGCCGGCGTCGGTTCAATCATGGTTTCCTTCAGCAGTTGGAACGGCCAAAAAATGCACGGCAACCAATACCTGCTTACCGACGTGCTGAAGAGCGAACTGGGCTTCAAAGGCTTTCTCATCTCCGACTGGGCGGCCATTGACCAACTTTCGCCGGATTACAAGGCTGATGTCGAAGCTTCCATCAACGCCGGCCTCGACATGGTCATGATCCCGTTTGGGCCGGGAAAAACCAACAACTACGTCGAATTCATTCAGGACCTCAAGGAACTGGTAGCCGCGGGAAAAGTTCCGCAATCGCGGATCGATGATGCGGTGTCGCGCATTCTGCGGATTAAATTCCAGATGGGACTGTTCGAAGCTCCTTACACCGATCCGGCGCTGACTGCGCAAGTCGGTTCGCCGGAACATCGCCAGGTTGCCCGCCGGTGCGTGCAGCAATCGCTCGTGCTGCTTAAAAATTCCCGGCACGCCCTGCCCTTGTCAAAAGAGCTGAAGCATCTCGTAGTGGTTGGGAAGGCCGCCAACGACCTCGCGATTCAATGCGGCGGTTGGACGATTTCGTGGCAGGGTTCCGGCCAATTGACCCGGGGCACGACCATCCTTCAAGCCATCCGCCAGGCGGTTTCCCCGGAAACCGAGGTGACGTATGCGCCTGATGGCGGTGACATAAAAAATACAGACGCCGTTGTTGTCGTGATTGGCGAATTGCCTTACGCGGAATACAAAGGTGACCGCGCTAATTTGGGCCTTGCGCCTGAAGACAAGGCACTGGTGGAAAAGGCAAAAGCCTCGGGCGCGTCCGTCACCACCATCCTGCTCTCCGGCCGGCCGGTGATCCTCGGTTCCGCGTTGGATTCGAGCGATGCCTTCATCGCGGCGTGGTTGCCGGGCACGGAAGGTGAGGGCGTGGCGGATGTCCTGTTTGGCGATGCGAAGCCGACCGGGAAATTGCCGCGCGAATGGCCGCGCAACAACGGTCAATCCGCCGTCAACGCGATGCAGGGGAAACCGCTTTTCGATTTCGGATTTGGCCTGACATATTGAAGTGGTTGTGATAAACTCCCTGCTATGACGACGCAAACCGACGAAAATACGATAACCAAAAAGACGAAAGAACTTTGCAAGGCGATTATTGACCATCCGGAAATGATTTCCATTCGCAACCGCATAGACACGTTTCTCTCCGACGACGGCGCGCGCGGGCAGTACGAAACGGTGGCAGGCAAAGGCCAAGCCCTGCACGAGAAACAGCATCGCGGCCAGCCGCTGGAAAGCGCCGAGATTTCCGATTTCGAAAAGCACCGCGACACCCTGCTGCAAAATCCCGTGGCGCGCGGTTTTCTGGATGCGCGCGAGGAACTTCACGAAATCCAGCATTCCATCCAGAAATACATTTCCAAAACGCTCGAACTGGGGCGCGTCCCCACAGCAGAAGATTTGGAGGACCACTCGTGCGGCGACGGCTGCGGCTGCCATCATTAAAACCAAAAAAAGCTCGCCGTAGCGTAGCGCATCTCGTTTGTCGAACTCCGGTTTTTTTTGCGACTCAAACCGAAGGAAATGCGGTTCTCGGGAAGGTCTTTTTCATGAGTTGCCGGAACGTGCAAAATAGCCAATGGTTACCCGGCCGGCTTCGTTCTGATGACCACGCGGCATGGCTTAAGACCTTCAGATTGCGCCGTGAGTATGATCCTCCCGGTTTCACCGGCTTTCGCACGAACGATGACCAGCGCCAGTCCGTTGAACGCATTTCGTTCAGGGGCTTGAAACGATTCGAAGCTCGTCGGGTCGCCGTTGTCCGTGGCCACAATCTCGCCCGGCCCTTCAATGCCGAAAACGATATGATTCATCGCGCACGGGACCAACAAACCATTTTTGTCCGTAACGGTCACGGTAATGAACGAAAGGTCTTTGCCATCGGCTTGAATGGTGGCGCGGTCGGGTTTAACTGTGAGCCTGGCGGCCGGGCCGGCGGTCTTCACTTCATCGGTCGCCCATTTTTTGCCGTGCTTGTAGGCAACAACTTTGAGCGTGCCGGGTTCGTATTTCACATCGTCCCAGCGAAGACGATACTCGAATGGCCCTTTTTTCTTTCGGCCGAGCGATTTGCCGTTGAGAAACAGTTCCGCCTCATCACCGGAAGTACAGACGTGAACCGGTGTGACCTGCCCGACGCGTTCCGGCCAGGTCCAATGCGGCAAAATGTGCGCTATCGGAAAATCGGGACGCCAGTGCGCCTGATAAATATAGAAGCGGTCTTTTTTGAATCCGGCCAGGTCAATGATGCCGTAGTACGAACTGCGCGATTTGTCGAAAGGTTTCGGCTCGCCCAGGTAATCCCAGCCCGTCCACACGAATTCGCCGCCCACGTAAGGATGTTTTTCCTGTGAGGCAAACACCCTGTCGGCTGAGGACCCAAAATCATCACGGTATAATTCATACCCGCTGATCTGGCGGTTTGTCCGGTCTTCACCCCAATCCGGGCTTACGGCTGCATCAAAGCCGTTGGTGACAGGAAATAAATAGACGCCGCGGCTGCTGAAGGCGGCGGCGGTTTCGCTGCCGAAAATCAATTTGTCCGGGAATTTTTCGTGAAACACCGGATACTGGCCCGGCGCTTTGCGCACCCCGGCGCCCTGGTAATTCAGGCCGATGAGGTCCACCGTTGCCGGGAGTGGATCCGCGGCGTGCGCCCAATTCATCGCAGTGGTGGTGGGACGGGTGGGATCTTCTTCATGCACGATGTCGCAGAGTTGTTTCGCCAACGCCGCTCCGTTCGTGCCCGTGTATTGTTCTCCAACCTCGTTGCCGATGCTCCATATGATCACCGACGGACAATTTCGGTCTCGCCGCAAATGGGCCCGCAAATCCTGTTCATGCCAGTCCGGAAAAACGAGGTGGTAGTCCAGCGGCGTTTTCTGCCGGGCCCAGACGTCGAACGTCTCGTCCATGACAAGGAAACCCATCCTGTCGGCCAGCTCAAGCAGTTCCGGCGCCGGCGGATTGTGGCTGGTACGGAGAGCATTGCAGCCCATGTCCATCAACATTTCCAATTGCCGCTGCAACGCGCGATAATTAAAGGCCGCACCCAATGCCCCCAGATCGTGATGATTGCACACCCCGTTCAGCAGGATGTGTTCGCCGTTGATAAAGAAGCCCTGATTGGCATCGAACTTGAGCGTCCGAATTCCAAACGGGGTTTCATAAACATCCACTACCTTGTCTCCCTGCGATACGGTCGTGACCGCGACGTAGCGATTGGGCCGCTGTTGCGGCGGCGGTCCCCATAACCTGGGATTGGCGACGGTTCCTTTGCCTTCGGCGATGGCTTCGGCTCCGGGGGCAATTTGCAGATTCACTGGCGCGAGCCCGGCCACAACAGGCCCGGTTTTCCGACCGTCTGCATCCAAAGAAAAAATTTCCGTTGACACGCTGACATTCGCGCTTTGCTTTGAATCGTTATCCACTGTCACTTTCAAATTGACCGTGGCTGACGCCGGTGAAATCTCAGGCGTGGTCAGGTAAGTTCCCCAGTGTCCCACGTGCACGGGTGACGTTTTTACCAGCCAGACATTGCGATAAATCCCGGCGCCGGGATACCAGCGCGACGAGTTCGGTGGGTTGTCCAGCCGAATCACCAGTTCGTTTTCGCTGCCCGTCTTAACGTAAGGCGTCAAGTCCACGCGCCACGACGCGTAACCGTAAGGCCAGCCGCCGACAATCTGGCCATTCAGCCATACAGTCGAGTAAGACATGGCCCCATCCACATCCAGGAAGATGGATTTGCCCGCGTCCTCCGCCGGGATATTTAACTTCTTTCGATACCAACCGACACCGGCGCTTGGCAGACGCCCCATGCTGCCCCCGTCCGTGGAGGTGAACGGTCCGGTAATCGCCCAATCGTGCGGCAAATTCACCCGCTGCCAAGAGCGGTCATCAAAACCCGGCTGCACGTACGCAACGCCGTCTCCAGGATTTCCTTCCGGCCTGACAAATTTGCGTGACGGATCCTTAATGAAATCATTGCCGGTCGGCAGAATCCATTGCTTGAGCACTGCAGCCGGCGGTGTTGTGGGTTCGTTCGACGCTGCCGACTCGTTGATGGCCGCATTCCCGTCTGCCTCGGCTTCAGCCAGGCGGCGTGTCGTCTCTCGTCGCCTTACATCGTAAAGAAGGCTCACAGTGTTGTTGGTCGGATCGCCTTTGGTGAACCGCCAGTTGTCGTTGAACGGAACCCGCTCGCGCGGCGCGTCCGACGCTGCGGCCAATCCTGCACCGGGCGCAAATAAAAGCATTGCGCCAATGAAACCGCTTGTTAAAGCGATCGAAAAAAAACCCATGAAACGAACCGGCAAATCTTTTAACGACGTCATAAAACACGAGTTTCCATCGCCTAATGGCTATCAGCCGCGGCGAAGCGCGACAAGCAAAAACTAAAGGTCGACTTGCGCGATTTGTGGTAGGGCTGCTCCCGCCTGGGCGGGAAGCAGCCTTGGCGGCGCACCGCACCGCCCTACCATCAAATTGTGAATCATAAATTCAAAGTAGCCCATCACAGAATCCGCCTTGCGTTTGCGCCGGCTTTTGGAATAACACCTGCATGACCGGAAATTTTCAACCGTCAGAAAAATTTGATGCCGCCTTGCGCCGCTTCGATGAGGAAAATGCCCGCGACCCGAACATGGAAATCGCCGACGGCATCCCCCAGCCACGCGAACTGCTTTACGCCCGGCGGTTGACGGATTGGGTCTTGCGCCTTTGTCCGGACGCTTCCGAGGCGCTCCGCCTGGCCGCGCGCTGCCAGCACCTCTGCCGCTGGCAAATTCCGCGAAATTCGTATCCCATGACCCGCGCCGGTTACCTGAAATGGCGCGCCGACCTGAGAACATTCCACGCCCAAAAGGCCGGCGAAATTCTCCGCGAAGCGGGTTGCGACGAAGACACAGTCCGCCGCGTGCAGGATTTGAATCTCAAGAAAAATTTTCCGAACGATCCTGAAGGCCGGGTGCTGGAAGACGCCCTCTGTCTTGTCTTTCTCCAATTTCAATTGGCTGGCCTGGCCGCCAAGACCGCCGAGGACAAAACCATCAACGCCCTGCAAAAGTCCTGGCAGAAAATGACCGGGGCTGCCCGCGCTGAGGCGCTGAAACTCAATTTTGGTCCGCGCGAAAAAGCCTTGCTGGAACGCGCGCTGAATGGTTAATCAAAACCCATGCGGCATCACCAGATTTGGCTCGGTTGAAAAAGTGTCAATACTCGGGACCCGTTCACGTTTAAGTTTTTTATTGTGAAGCGGATGAATTCTTTTCTGTCAAATTCACTAAATCAAAGACAGGTAAAACATTTATCCATTGGACAATTCGGTTTCTTTTATCTGAATGCAGAATTAAAACTTTGTTCGTAGTTATAAATAACTCTCCTCCCTTCCAATTAATTTTTGGATTTCGAAGGGTAAACCGCGTTTGGAAATTTTGAGTCCCCACCAAAAACGTTTGCGTGCTTACCAGAAGCTCGCTTCTTTTTCCCACGAACGCGTCGAGATTAGTGCCTGAAGGGTATCCGGCTTCTGCCCACCGATCTATACATGCCCGCAAAATATTACAATCAGACCTAAAAAGACTTTTAGCTTCTTCATGAGCGAAGAAAAATACAATACCAGCCAGAAAAAAAATTACACATACCGGCTTTATCCATAAACGGGCTAGGCCCGAATGGCCCTTAGATAAGGCCTAAAACTTTCTTGGTCAAGCGTTTGCGGCGGATGACGCCGGGAACGGTTTCAAAGAGGATATGCCGTGAAAGTTTTTGCATCTGTTCAACGATGC
>JBEKHY010000010.1:0-108510 GCA_050012035.1 Verrucomicrobiota bacterium
TTGAAGCGGATCGCCTCCTGCGCGGGGGGAGTCAACGAGCGAAAATCGGGATGTTTCACGCCGCCATGCTGTCATAACTCCGCTCATATGTAAAGTATTTTATGCTCCGATTAATAAAACCGGACTCGGCTGAAGGTTATGATTTCCGAGGCCGTGTTTTCAGGTGTACAGGTAAATACGACAAAAGTATCGCAGACTTCAGCAAGGCGATAGAATTAGCCCCCTACGATGCTTGGCTCTATTTCTCAAGGGCTGATGCATACGCCGCAAAAGAAGATTACCCTCATGCGATAGCAGACTACGGCAAGGTATTGGAGTTTAACACGGATAACCTAGCGGGAAACGCCGATGTATATGCTGCCAGAGGACTATGCCATTCAAAAGTCGGCGACTATAGCAAAGGCATCGAAGATTGTAGGAAGGGACTTCAACTTGACACGAATTGCGTCGCCGCGTTGAACAATCTTGCTTGGTTAGTCGCCACCGCTCCAGATGCCAAACTTCGGGACGGAGAAAAAGCCGTCCAATACGCCAACAGAGCTTGTGAGTTGAGTGGCTGGAAAAACGCTTATTGCCTGGGCACGCTTGCCGCAGCTTATGCCGAAGTCGGCAATTTTGATGAAGCTGTCAAATGGGAGAAAAAGTGCATTTTGTCTGGCCTTCCAGAAAAAGAAATGGAGCAGGCCCACAAGGAACTGAATTTATTCGAGCAGAAGAAACCATATCACGCTGAAAAATAATCAAGCCACGTTGTTTCCTTTCCATCCGTGTTAATCCGTGTTCATCTGTGGTTAAAAAGTGGCTTCTGAACGACCAATAGTCATTTGCACGCGCGGCAGCGCGCTCGCGCTTGCGCAGGCCAACTTGATTGCCGCGCAATGCCGCAAGACATTTCCACGGCTGCGGTTCGAACTGAAAATCATTAAGACCACCGGCGACAAATTGCAGACGGCTTCAATGGCCAAAAAGGGCGAGAGTTTGCCAAAGGGCTTGTTCACCAAGGAACTTGAAGTCGCGCTGCTAAAAGGCTGGGCCGATCTGGCCGTTCACAGCTTGAAGGATTTGCCGACCGATTTGCCCGCCGGACTTAAACTCGCCGCCACACCCAAACGCGCCGACGTGCGCGACGTGCTGATTTACCGCTCGGCTGAATACTTGACGCAAAACGCCTTGTCGCGTCGAAGCAGAGCGGAGACGGAAACACGCATCACGAACGACTGGTCTCCCGGCCAAGACGCGCTACGTGGTTTCAAGCAGCACACGACGCTGAAGGATTTGCCGTCGCGCGCAACCATCGCCACCAGCAGCACCCGGCGCAAAGCGCAATTGCTCGCGGCGCGACCGGATTTGAATGTGGTGGAAATTCGCGGCAACATCACCACGCGGATGCAAAAGGTCGCCGAACGCGGTGAACTGGACGCGACGGTGCTCGCGCTGGCCGGGCTGACGCGGCTGAATTTCCGTGTCACGCCCGAGAGCAAACTCGTCGGCGACGCGGTGCCGGACGGCTTGCTGGCGACGGTTCTGGATGTGGACGTGATGCTGCCGTGCGTGGGGCAAGGTGCTATTGGCATTGAGATTCGCGCAGAGGACGAGCGCATCGCCAAAATCTGCGAGCGGCTGAACCATTTCAACACATTTCAATGCGTGTCGGCAGAGCGGGCGTTCTTGCACGCGATGGGCGGCGGCTGCCAGAGTCCGGTGGCGGCTTATGCGGAAATCATCGGCGACAAAATCCAGATGCGCGCGGTTTCGTTCCGAAACGGCCCGGCCGGGCGCGCCGAGGGGAAAAAGCCAATTGCCGAAGCAGTAGCGCTGGGTGAGGAACTGGCGTCGCAATTGAAATGAGGTAGGGATGGCTGGCTCAGCCGTCCGTTTCGCGGTTCGGACGCCTCGGCGAGGCGTCCCTACCTTTCTCAGGACGAACCAGCTCGCGGGGACACTCGCCCCACCAAAACCTGCAGCGGTATTGAAACAAAAACGGCGCAGACTTTCGTCCGCGCCGTTTCCTGTTCCTCCTTACTGTCCTTCTTACACGTCGTAATACATCCCGCCTTCGCGCTTCGCACTTCGGCGCGGCGAGCAAGATTTTCTCCACGCCTTAAACGTCATAGTACATGAAGAATTCGTAGGGATGCGGACGCAGGCGGATGGCGTCGTGTTCCTTGCGCTTGGAGCTGATCCACATTTCGATGAAGTCTTCCGTGAAGACATCGCCCTTGAGCAGGAATTGGTGGTCCTTTTCGAGGGCTTTGATGGCTTCCTCCAGACTGCCGAGTATCTGTGGAATCTTTGCATGCTCCTCCGGCGGCAATTCATACATGTTTTTGTCAATGGGTTCGCCCGGATCAATCTTGTTTTGAACGCCGTCCAGCCCGGCCATGAGCAGCGCGGCGAAGCAGAGATACGGATTCGCCGCCGGGTCCGGCGGCCGATATTCGAGGCGCTTGGATTTGGGACTCTCGCTGTAGGTCGGGATGCGGACGGCGGCGCTGCGGTTGCGCGCCGAGTAGGCGAGATTGACCGGCGCTTCGTAACCGGGCACGAGGCGCTTGTAACTGTTCGTCGTCGGGCTGCAAAAGGCGCAGAGGGCCTTGGCGTGTTTGAGCAGGCCGCCGGCATAGTAAAGCGCCATCTTGCTGAGGCCGCCGTATTCGTTGCCGGCAAAAAGCGGTTTGCCTTTCTTCCAGATGCTTTGGTGCGTGTGCATGCCGGAGCCGTTGTCGCCGAAAAGCGGCTTGGGCATGAAACAGGCGGTTTTGCCGTGCTTCAGGGCGACGTTCTTGATGACGTATTTGTAAATCATCATCCAGTCCGCCGCGGTAACGAGCGTGCTGAAGCGATAATCAATTTCAGCCTGACCGGCGGTGGCAACCTCATGGTGTTGCTTTTCAACTTTCACGCCCAATTGTTCCATCGTCAGCACCATTTCGGTGCGGATGTCCTGCTGGGTGTCCAGCGGCGCAACCGGGAAGTAACCTTCCTTGTGGCGGATTTTGTTGCCGAGGTTGGGCATTTCATCGCGGCCGGTGTTCCAGATGCCCTCGTCGGAATCAATGCTGTAGAACGTGCCGTTGCACTTGGAATCGAACTGGACGTTGTCAAAAACGAAGAATTCGGCTTCCGGACCAAAAAAGGCCTGGTCGCCAATGCCGGTGGAGACGAGGTATTTTTCCGCCTTCTGCGCGATGCCGCGCGGGTCACGGCTGTAAGTCTCCAACGTGCCGGTTTCGGCGACCGTGCAGGTGAGGGAAAGCGTTGGCACGGCCATGAACGGATCGATGAACGCCGTCTCGGGGTCGGGCATGGCCAGCATGTCGCTGGCCTCAATGCTTTTCCAGCCGCGAATGGAGGAACCATCGAAGCCGATGCCTTCGGCGAAGGTTTCCTCGGACAGTTCGCCGATGGGCAAGCTGAAGTGTTGCCAGGTGCCGAAGGTGTCCACGAACTTGATGTCCACCATTTTCGCGCCGGCCTTGTTTGCCATTTCAATAACGCTCTTGGGTGTAGCCATATTTTAGAATGTGAAGTTGTTGATTTGTTTGTCTGTCTGTTATTTGGTGCAACTGTAATCGAACGCTGCGCCGGGCGTGACTTTCGCCAACCACCGGCGCAGCGTCGAGCTTTTTTTCGTTTAACCGTGGTACCCCTCCTCGCCGTGCTCATTGATGTCGAGACCGGCGATTTCCACCTCCTCAGTCGGGCGCAAGCCAACCAACAGTTTGGTGATAAAAGCGCAAACGATGGTGCCGAAAATGACCAGCACGAGGGTCACGCCGATCGCCTTGATTTGTTGCCATACCAGCGGTTGGAAAATACTGTCCGTGACATAAGCCTTGAGGTTGGCCGCCAGGTTCGGATTCACGGAATTGCGCGCCAGCATGCCGGTCATCAACGCACCCAGCGTCCCGCCGATGGCGTGCACACCGAAGGTGTCCAGCGCGTCGTCATAGCCGAGCCAGCCCTTGACTTTGTAAACGAAGAACCAGGGAATGACACCGGCGGCGATGCCGATGGCCATCGCGCCCTGCGGCGTCACATAACCCGCTGCCGGGGTGATTACCACCAGACCGGCCACCGCACCGGAACAAAAACCGAGCACGCTCGGCTTGCCTCTGAAAACCCACTCCATCATCGGCCAGACGAAGGACGACACGGCCGTGGCAATCGTGGTGGTCGTAAAGGCATTGGCGGCGATGACGTCCCCCGCCACCGCGCTGCCGGAGTTGAAGCCATACCAGCCCACCCAGAGCATGCCGGTGCCAATGTAGGTCAGCACCATGCTGTGCGGCGTGAAGTTGTCCCGGCCGAACCCGATGCGTCGGCCGAGGATCAAACACAGGACCAAACCCGTCCAGCCGGAGGTCATATGCACGACCGTGCCGCCGGCAAAGTCCATTGCCTTGATTTTCGCGCCGGGATTCCATACGCCGTTCATCAGGCCGTTGATGCCCCAGACCATGTGACCCTGCGTGAAATACACGATGAACATCCACAGTGTCATGAACACGAGGATGGCCTTGAACTTCATGCGTTCGGCAATCGAACCCACGATCAGCGCCGGCGTGATGATGGCAAACATCAATTGGAACATCGCCAGCACGTTTTCCGAAACCCAATAGGAATAGTTCGGGTTGGGCGCGGAAGTCACATTGTTCAACATCCAGCATATGAACGGACTGCCGACGATGCCTTTGATCCAGTCTTTCGTCGCGTCACCTGTGCCGCCAAAGATCATGCCGTAACCGCAAATGACCCAGAGGATGGTGACCAAGCCGGTGATGAGGAAGCATTGGGCGAGCACGGAAAGCACGTTTTTTCTGCGAACCAGACCGCCATAGAACAGCGCCAGACCCGGCAACGTCATGAACAACACCAACGCCGTGCTGGTCAGGAGCCAGGCGTTATGGCCGGCACCGGGGTAAGCAGCGACCGCACCGGTACTGTTGGTGAGGCTGGTGTTGATGACAGGCGGCCACTGCACGTTCTGGTTGCCGTTGGTGTCTTTGAACGGCGCCGTCGGGTCGCCGTTTTGGAAGTAGGCTTCAATCGCTGCGACACGTTGATCGAGCGTTGGCGCCGGCATGTTGGTGTTCGCAGCTGGTGCCGCAGCAACTGCCGGCGCATTGGTGGCCGCCGGGGTGTTGGTGTCATCCGCGCGCGACGTGAACACGCCCGACGCGGTGGTGGCAATCAAAGCGATGGTCAAAAAATATCGTTTCATGGTTAGGTTATGGAGAATGGTTTCGGGTCGATTGAATGGTTCAAACAGCAGCTTCGCCTTTCTCTTCGGTGCGGATGCGCACGGCCTGTTCGATGGGGGCAACAAACACCTTGCCATCGCCAATCTTGCCGGTCTTGGCGGACCGGACGATCGCGCCCACGGCGGCGTCCGCCTGGCCGTCGGCCACAACCAGTTCGATTTTGATTTTCGGCAGGAAATCCACGGTGTACTCGCTGCCGCGATAAATTTCGGTGTGGCCTTTCTGGCGGCCAAACCCCTTGACCTCGGTCACGGTCATGCCTTCGATGCCGACTTCGCCGAGGGCGTCCTTTACTTCCTCGAGTTTGAACGGCTTTATGATCGCTTCAATTTTCTTCATAATGTTTGGCTGTGTAATCAGTCCGCGTCCGGCTTGTGTCGGCTCACGACTGCGTTGCGGCGCGTTAAGCAACGTCAATGCCAAGCGGGATTTCGCCGCGCGGGAATGCGCAAAAATGCCTGATTTTATTGGGGAAAATTAATTTCCTCCAAAAACGCCGTCAGGGAAAAGCGTGTTGCGATTTGCGCAGGGGAGAAAATTTTCGCCAGCATCCGGAGCGGCGTTGTCCTGTTAGTTTGTTGCTAGTATTTACGCTTTATGCGCTTTACGGTTACAGCGAACCGAAACGGGGCGATTTGCTCATAGCCAAAGACTTTGGTTTCGGTAGCGTAATCAATCGGGAAGCCCTTGAACACTTCGCCAACTCCACCAGTTTTAGACCGGCAATAGCCGTTGAACGCATCGGTTGTTAGTTGAAAGCGGCGGTCTAACATTCTGGCTTTCAAATCCAGAAGGAAATTTTCAGTTGTCTCGAAGTTTCGCTTGTCAGTTTTCCAATTGATAATGAGCTTACTGTCACGGTCAATAGACAGAAACGTATAAAACTCGCCCCGTTCAGTATCGTCAAGGGTTGTGCGTCTTTGTTTGCAGCCGACAAAAGTATGGATTTCGTCGGTCTGGACTTGCTCGGCCTTGATGTAACGGACTCTGGCGTCCAGCAGGGCGGCACACTTGCGTCCAATCGTTTCCAGCACCGCCAAAACGGTGTCGCGATGGCAATCCACAAGGCGGGCGGTTGCCCTAACACCCATGCCTTCACAAAGCAGCTTGACGATTTGAATTACCTTCTCATGGTCAATCCGCAGGCCGTCGAGCGGCTGTTCTTCACTGAATGTTTTGTCGCATCGCATACAGCGATAACGCTGGACAATCCGATTCACATTTTTGAATTTGCCATATTTCTTGGCTTTGCCTTTGCAGCAGTAACACGTCACTTGACCCTTTCTCGGCCAAGACTTAAATTGTGCGTGTATCTATATGATACGCAACTTTAGGTCTATGGCCTTTGGTTGCGAAGCCGCTGTGTTATCAGCACGGCGGCTTCTTTGTTTTGTTATCGTCTAATTATTTTCTGTCACTTTCGTTGCCAGTTTTTGCATGAATCCCCTCACCCTAACAAAAACATTCATTGCTTCAAGTTCGTTGTAAGCATCCCAAGTGTGCATAACCTTGTCCCTCCAATTTTCCTTAAAGACGTTCAACTCGTCAGCGATGACTCCATAAAATTTTAAATCGCTCCACTCACTTCGTTTTTTGCGCTTGGAATTGTCGTATTTCTCACGGCGCTCTTTGAGTTTTTTATCAATCAACTTGATAAGTTCATCCCACCCCGTTTCTTTCAGGGCTTTGTTCTTGAGTTTGATTTCCAAGTGAACAACAAGCACACGCATTGCCGCTTCAACTGCCCGCATTAAATGGAAAATTGCGGCGGTGTTCAAATCGGCTGCCAGACAATTTCCAGCATCCTTTATTTCTGAGGCAGCAGACGGAAAGGCGGTGTGAACCGCTTCACCAAATAGCTTTTCCTGCTCAAAAAACTTGTCTTTCCCAGTCGGAATGAAGGCAAATTTTCTTTGGCGCAGTTCTTTTTCAACCGCATCACGGATTCCTTTTAATTCTCTGACCAATTCGGGCGGAGTAAAAGTGTCCAAGCGCATTGTGCTTCCCGACAGAAGTGGAACTTCGCTAACAGAATCTTCAAGTGCTCTGATAAAACGTTCACAACACCCTGTTGTTTCAATTAATTCAAGTTTATCAGCCTGTAATAACATTTTCCGAACAAACTTGATTAGAAGTTGCGCTTTTTTTTCAATTTTCTCCTTGGTTTGAGGGGGCCGGTCTTGAATCGAATCAATATACCATTCAAGGTCCTCAAGGCATTCAATCAGTAATTCTATGGGAAATTCAATCATTTTCCACAAGCTGATAAGCTTTTTGGGATTAAGCGGCAAGAAATCTTGCTTGCCTGAATCGCTCCATTCAAGCATCCATTTCTCAGTGTATGCCGATACCTGACGACGCCATTGCTCCGGCGGTTCTGTTGGACTCGGAAAACAGGCTTCTTTCCAGTGGCGAAGCGCGGATTTATACCGCAAAAGGTTACGGCGTGTTTTGGCCTCAATCGCCAGCAAACGAGGATTTGATTCTAAAGTCCGCAGCCATTGTTCAAATGTCAACGGGTGAAAAGATACGCATTCGCAATGTCCAGCTCTGCTGGCGTGACGATTCGCAGCCACGGCATTTTGAGTTTGCCCTTTGTTAGCTAGGCGTTTCATTCACGCCCCCCTTTCCAGCAACAAAGCGGCAGGACAACACCTCCGGAGCGGAGAAAAATGGCGAACGACCTTGTCAACCAGTCCGGGCAACGAGGCGGAAAACAAACTGGTCGGAGCGACAGGATTTGAACCTGCGACAGCCAGCTCCCAAAGCTGGTGCTCTACCAAGCTGAGCTACGCTCCGACCGATGCCTCAATGATTGCAGAAATCGCCAAAGGCGCAACGGAATTTGTTGAAGCACCGGAGATCGGAACGTTGGATTGGTGGATGATTGGATTTTTGGATGGTTGAAGTAAATCCCGGTTGTGCCAACCCACCAATCCACCAATCCATCAATCCATCAATCCATCAATCCATCAATCCATCAATCCATTCCCTTCTGGCTTTCCGGCTGGACGCTGCCGGCTGTCATGTTACATTTCCCCTGCCATGGCAACTGAAGCGCCCGCCGCACAGAAAAAAGTCAACCTCCGCCGGCCCGACATTCTTGAAGCCGTGCAGGCCCAGGTGCTCTCGCATTATCGGAGCGAACTCGTCGAGCGCGTCCGCGCCAACGGCTGCGTGCTTTCCGCGGACAACCTCACCGTCAAACTCGCCAAGGAATTCGGCTTTTGCTACGGGGTCGAGCGCGCGATTGACCTGGCCTATGCCGCGCGAAAATATTTCCCGCCCGACAAACCCATCTATCTGCTCGGCGAAATCATCCATAACCCGGAAGTCAATGACCAGATCCGCAACATGGGCATCCAGATCATTTCGCCCAAACCGACCGAGGACGAAATGACGCGGCTGCACGCCGGCGACGTAGTGATGATTCCCGCGTTTGGCACCGAGGTCGGCACGCGCAAGCGCCTCGAAGAGAAGGGTTGTGTGCTGGTGGACACCACCTGCGGCGACGTGATGAGCGTCTGGAAACGCGTCCGGCAATATTCCAAGGAAAGCGTCACGAGTATCATTCACGGCAAATCGTGGCACGAGGAGACCAAGGCCACCAGTTCCCAGGCTCGCGCCTACGGCCACGGCCATTACCTCGTCGTCTTCAATCTCGCGGAAACCGATGACGTTTGCCATTACATCGTTCACGGCGGCGACAAACAGCAATTTTTGGAAAAGTTCAAAGGCGCTTATTCGCAGGGGTTCGATCCCGAACTGCATTTGCAGGCCGTCGGCGTGGCGAACCAAACCACCATGCTCCGCGGTGAAACTGAGGAAGTGCAACGCCGCTTCAAAGCCGCGATGGAGAAAAAATTCGGCGCGGCGGAAATTGACAAACACTTCCGTTTCTTCGACACGATTTGCGGCGCGACGCAGGACCGGCAGGACGCGCTCCAAAAACTTCTGCGTGAACCGATGAATTTACTCCTCGTTATCGGCGGTTACAATTCGTCGAACACATCACACCTCGCCGAAATGGGCGAGGGCAAACTGCCGACCTACTTCATCAAGAACGCGGCCAAGATGGAATCGGACAAGCTCATCCGCCATTACGACCAGCACGCCAAAAAGGAAATCGAAGCCCGCGACTGGCTGCCATCCGGCAAAATCACCGTCGGCATCACCGCCGGCGCGTCCTGCCCGAACAATTTGATTGAGGACGTGATCCGCCGGCTGTTTGAGTTGCGCGGAATTTCCGTGCAAAAATTGCTGGCAAATTGAGGTGACACGTGGCCCGTGGCACGTGACAAGTGGCGGGAAAAAAACTGCTCGCCGCTGGCCTGTTTTTCGTGTCACCTGTCACTCGTCACTTGTCACCAAATTGAACCATGCCGCGTACGCGCCGGGAACTGGAACAAATTGAGCGCCAGGTGCTCGCGCCCTGCGCCCAATTCAGCGGCGACACCCGCGGGCGCGAACATCCTGAACCGCCACCCGTCTGGCGCACGCATTACCAGCGCGACCGCGACCGCGTCATCCATTCGCGTGCCTTCCGCCGGCTCGAATACAAGACGCAAGTCTTTCTCAACGGCACCGGTGACCACCTGCGCACGCGCCTGACGCACACCATCGAAGTCGCCGCCATCGCGCGCAACCTCGCCAGCGCACTGAGGTTGAACTCCGATCTGGCCGAAGCCATTGCGTTGGCGCACGACCTCGGCCATGCGCCGTTCGGACACAAGGGCGAAATGGCGCTTTCGCGTCTGATGAAAAACCACGGCGGGTTCGAACATAACACCCACAGTCTCCGCATCGTCGAGGAGTTGGAGCAAAAATATCCGCATTTCCCCGGCCTGAATCTGACGTGGGAAGTCCGCGAAGGGCTGGTCAAGCATGACACCGCCTACGACCACCCCGAGCGGCGAACAGGTTTTGATGCGAAACATTCCTCGCTCGAAGCGCAAATCGCCAACCTCGCCGACGAAATTGCCTATTACAGCCACGATCTGGATGACGGCCTTGATGCGGAATTGCTGACGGAAAAAAAATTGACCCGCCACGTTCGCCTCTGGGCGCACGCTGCGCGGCTGGTGAAAAGGGAGCACGGCGATTTGCCGGACGAATCCCGACGTTACTTCATCATCCGCACCCTCATTGACCTGCAAATCCGGGACGTCGTGGAGCACAGCGAGCGCCTCATTGGTACGGCAGGCGTCAATTCAGCCGATGACGTGCGGCGACACCCGACAGCGCTGGTGCAATACAGCCCTGAACGCCACGGATTGAACATCGAACTCCGGGATTATCTTTACCAAAATCTCTATTACAACCCCGTCGTGCATCAGCCGAACCTGCGCGCCGTGCGGATGCTCAAACGCCTTTTTCAGTATTACCTCGCCCACCCGCGCGAAATCGGGAAAAGCGCGCGCCGCCGGAGCCGCCAGACCGGGTTGCACCGCGCCGTGTGCGATTACCTGGCCGGCATGACCGACCGCTACGTCGCGCTCGAACACAAACGGATATTCGGGGAAACGTTCGAAGAAATCACTAAAACCTAATTACTAAGGAATAACGAATAACCCAATCGCTTTCGATTCGTCATTGGGATTTGTACATTCATTAGTCATTATGGTTTAGCCATTCGTCATTTGAGCAGCGTAACCATTTCCCCGGCCGGAAGTTTCGCCAGTAATTGCGACACTGTTTTTCCCTGCCCCGCCATTATCAAATCCGGCGCGATCTCGCTCAACGGCTGAAGCACAAACCGCCGCAGATGCGCCCGCGGATGCGGCAAGGTCAGGCGTTGCTTGTTTCGTATTGCGTCGCCAAATGCAATCAAATCCAAATCCAGCGGACGCGGCTCGTTCAAAATTTTCCTTGGCCGGTGTCCGAATTCTTTTTCAAGTACGCGGAGCTTTTCGAGCAGCGATTCCGGCGTCTCACCTTTTCGCGGCACGAGGCCAACAACCGCGTTCACAAACGCCGGCGAGTCCGGCGGACAATTCACCGGCGACGTTTGCCACAGCGAAGATTTAAGAATGGGCCGGTCGGAGAAATTTTGCAGCCGTGCCATCGCGTCCAGGATGATTCGGCGCGAGTCGCCGAGGTTGGAGCCGAGAGCAATGTAGGACAGGCGTCCCGCCTGTCTCTGAATTTCCGTTTTCATTGTTTTGAAAATGGAGACAGGCTGGAAGCCCGTCCTACTTCAAACCGAGCACGTCCTGCATGGTGTACAGGCCGGGTTTCTGTTTGACGACCCAGAGCACGGCGCGCAACGCTCCATTGGCAAACGTGTCGCGGCTGGAAACCTTGTGCGTCAATTCCAGCCGCTCGCCGTCCGTGGCAAAAATTACCGTGTGGTCGCCCACCACGTCACCACCGCGCACGGAATGAATGCCAATTTCTGCCGACGTACGTTCGCCGGTGATGCCGACACGTCCGTGCCGTGCTGCTTTGTCGAGTTGCAGCTTGCGCACGTCAGCCAGAATTTCCGCCAACGTTTTGGCTGTGCCGCTGGGCGCGTCCCGCTTGAGGCGATGGTGCATCTCGACAATTTCGAGATCGTAAGCCGGGCCGAGAACTTCCGCCACCTTGCGCGTGAGCCAGAACAGTGTGTTGACGCCGGTCGAAAAGTTCGAAGCCAAAACGATGGGAATGCGCGATGCGCTTTGCGCGATGCGTGATTTTTCAACATCTGAGTGGCCGGTGGTGCCGATGACCATCGCCTTTTTATTTTCAGCGCAAAGCGAAACGATCCCCGCCGTCGCCGTGTGCAAACTGAAATCAACCACGACGTCCACCTTGCCGATGCAGGAGCGCAAATCGTCGCCTTGATCAATCTGGCCGGCGACTTCGAGTTCGCGAAAGTTTTTTGCGCACGAAACCAGCGCCTGGCCCATTCGGCCTTTCGAACCGGTGATGATGACTTTAATCATAGCAGTTGGGAGTTCGTAGATGGCAGATGGGGTTTGCCAAAACTGTCATTCCCAACTCCCATCTCCGATCTTCTATCTCCGATTATAAAACCCCGCACGCCTTCATCGTGGCGCGCAGTTTCGCGCGATTCGCCGCGCCCATCGGCACCAGCGGCAGACGATATTCTTCCTCAATCACACCCATCATCGCCAGCGCAGCCTTGACGGGCACCGGGTTCGTCTCGATGAACAAATCCTTGAATAGCGGCGTAAATTTCGCGTGCAACTGCCCTGCCCGTTTCGCATTACCGCTGGCAAACGCATTCACCATCTGCGCCACTTCGCGCGGAATAACGTTTGACGCCACGCTGATGACGCCCTGCGCGCCGACCGCCATGAACGGCAGCGTCAACGAATCGTCGCCGGACAAAATCTCGAATTTCGGGCCGAGCGCCGCGCGCAATTGCGACACGCGGTCGCAGCTCCCGCCGGCTTCCTTGATGCCGATGATGTTTTTGCATTCCGCCGCCAGACGCCGGACCGTTTCGACGCCGATTTCAACGCCGCAACGGCCAGGGATGTTGTAAAGCACGATGGGCAGACGCGTCGCGCGGGCGACGGCTCGGAAATGCTGGAACAGCCCCTCCTGCGGCGGTTTGTTGTAATACGGCGCGACCTGCAGCGAACCGTCCGCGCCGACATCCTCGGCGCGTTGCGTCAGGTAAATCGCTTCTTTGGTCGAATTCGCGCCGGTGCCGGCGAGCACCTTGATTTTGCCGCGGGCGAACTTCACGGCCAGCGCGATGATGTTGACGTGCTCGTCGTAATCCACGGTTGGCGATTCGCCGGTGGTACCGACGGGCACAATGCCGTCCACGCCGCCCTTGATTTGCAGTTGAATCAGGCGGTTCAGGGCGGTTTCGTCCACCTCGCCGTTCTTGAACGGGGTGACAATCGCGGTGTAAGTGCCGGTGAACATAACTTTAATCCAACGGCTAGCATCGGCGAAAATGTACTGTTTGGCGAGCAGGAATTTTTCAATCACGGCCCCGTCCTCCGTAGCAGGTACTGCGGAGGGTGGATGCACACGAATGGACACGGATGTTTTGCCGCGAAAAGGCGCAAAGAGCACAAAAGGTAGGGAGGCTGCGCCGCGGCGTCCGCCTTGGTGGGGCGAGTGCCTGTCGTGCCGTAGCTTGCCGAAGGCTGATCCTCACGAGCCGGTTTCAGCCGCAAAAAGGCGCAAAGAGCACAAAGGTAGGGCGCGGTCTCCGTTCCGCGCCGCGCAGATGCCATTTCCCATTTGGAATCAATGCCTTGCACAAGGGCAGACATTGTGAATAAGTCTTACATTTTCTTCTTGCCTTACCTTTTGATTTGTGCCATCCTATTTCAAAATGACAGAAAAAATATGAACACTGCCTACGTTACCACCAAGGGCCAGTTGGTCGTGCCTTCGCGCATCCGGCGCCGATTCGGCATCAAGCCGGGTACACGCGTCAACTTCGTGGAGGAGGGCGACCGCATCATCTTCCAACCCGTCACCCGCGAATACATTGATTCGTTCTGCGGCATCTTCAAATTGAAACCCGGCGAGAAATCCGTCGTGCAGGAACATCTTGAGGAACGCCGCGCCGAGCGCGAAAAGGAGAACAAGTGAAGCCCACCGTTCTGGACGCCTCGGCATTACTGGCCATGTTCTTTGGCGAACCGGGCATGGAAAAAATGCGCGAACTCTTCCACAAAGCTTCCGAGGCCGACCGCCCTGTCTTCATCAGCGCCGTCAACTGGGCCGAAGTCCTTTACCGGATGGAACGCAAACACGGCAAGGCCGGCTACGACACCGCGCGCCAGTTTGAACACACGACGCCTCTGGAAGCCGTGCCGGTGGACCGCGAACTGGCGGAAGCCGCCGCACTTTTGAAAAACGCGCACGGCTTGGGACTGGCCGACGCCTTTGCCGCCGCGCTTGCAAAACATAAAAAAGCCGAACTCATCACCGCCGACACCGAATTCAAACCGCTCGAAAAGGAAATCAAAATCAACTGGCTAAAATAATATGGATTTGAACCCAAAAGTGGCGCAAGCAAATGAAATTGACGAGTTGAGAAAACTTTCGACTGAAAGGTTGATCATTTGGATTGTTGGTCGCAGCAAGGAAATCAGTCTCAAACTTACACCGGAAGAAATCGTGTTAGAATGTTGGTTGATTAACCCAGAAAAGCATTCATTGCGCGGTTATCGCCAATTCCCATGTTCACGAACAGTCCTGAAGCGGGTTGGCGAGATGAAGGGCAAAAAAGCTCTTCTTACAGGTTCTGAAATGTCAGGTTACAGCCTGACAGAAATTTCGAAGCGTCAATATGCTGACCTCGTTGCCCTGATTCATCATCACAGCGTTGGCTCAAATACAGGGTCTGGTGCTGCGAATCGAGAAATCAGTTCAATGGATGAAGCCCCATACAAGCGGCTTAAGAAAACACCAGCCTACGAAAAACTTAGTTCCGGTCGTTCGGAACAAATTGTGGAGACGGATTTTTTATATTTTTACGGTATTATTAGAGACTTTGCGGAAGGGATGTCTCACGATGATTTTGAAAATAAATTTTTCCTATATTTTGAGAGCGTGAGCGGTCGAGATCAGGGGGAAGAGGTGACTGGGCGTTTTGGAACGGGCGGTATCAGCGCTGATAAGCGTAAATGAGCGGTTATCTTGCCATCATTCGCATACTTGCTATTCAACATTCGGCAGCTTAATATCTGCGCCCTTGAAAAAGAATGGGCGTCCAACCATTCCGCGCAAGGCGATTTATCGCCTGTCGCTTTACCTGCGCTGCCTCGCGCGGCTGCGCGAGCACGGCATCGGCACCGTTTCCAGCGAGATGCTCGCCCGGGCCGCCGGCGTCAAGTCCACCCAGCTCCGCAAGGACCTCGCCTATTTCGGCACGTTCGGCACGCGCGGTCTCGGTTATGACGTGGCGGCGCTTTCCAAAAAAATTGCCGACGAACTCGGCACGTCACGCTTGCAGCCGGTTATTCTGGTCGGCGTCGGCAACCTCGGACTCGCGTTGCTGTCGTATCGCGGTTTTGAAAAGGAGGGCTTTGAAATTGTTGCCGCGTTCGACGCCGACCCGCGGCGGAAGCGCGACAAAAAAACCAAGCAGCCGATTTACGGCATGGACAAACTGCCAGAGGTCGTTGGCAGGCAAAACATCAAGATGGCTATTCTCAGCGTGCCGGCGGCCGTGGCCCAGGAAGTCGCTAATCAACTGATTCAGGCCGGCATCGCGGGCATTTTGAATTTCGCGCCGATTGTGCTTTCCGTACCCGAAGAGGTCATGGTCAACAACGTCAATCTCGCCATCGAACTGGAAAATTTGAGTTACTTCACGCAGGAATAAACGGAGTGCCGCCTGGGAGCGCCGGCATCCTGCCGGCGACATGCGTTTCGCCGGAAAGCTTCCGCCCGCCGGCAAGGATGCCGGGGCTCCCAAACAGTTTCACTGCGGCGCCGGGCCTTGAGTGACTTGCACCAGGTCGTCGGGCCGAAGCCATTTGGCAAAAACATCCCGGACATCCTTGGCATCGAGCTTGACGTAAATGCGCGCCGCACGGATTGGTTCATCCAGCGGCAGGTTGAGCATCGAGCGCGAGAGCCAACCGCGGGCAATGTAGTCCACGCTCGATTCAGCCAGCGGAATATCGCGGAGCAGGGTCAGTTTGGCCTGGTTCAATTCCCGCGTGCCGACTCTTTTCGTCTGCAGGTCTTTGAGGTTGGTCAAAACGATGGCGCGCGCCTTGGCAACGTTCGGCGGGTCACAGCCGTATTCCACCTGGTAAACACCGCGGGTCAGGCCGACGTTCAACTTCGAAAACACAAAATACACCAGACCGCTTTTTTCGCGCAGGTCCTGGTACAAACGCGTGGCAAAGGAATTTCCGCCCAGCACGCTGTTGCCAAGCAGCAGCGCGTAAAAATCCAGGTTGGTGCGGGTGAGCGTCAGCGTCTCGCCCAGAGTGACCTTGTCCTGCACGCGGCTGGAATCGGGCACGTGCGTCACGGAAACCGAGTTGACCGGCGCCGGCGGGAACAGTGTGTTCGGTTTCGGGCCTTCGGCTTGCCACCGGCCAAAATATTTTGAAATGACGGCCACGGCATTTTCCGTCGTGACGTTGCCGATAACGACGATGGTGGCAAGGTCGGGCCGGAACGCCTGGTGATAATAATTCTGAACGTCCTGGATGGTGAGCGCCTTCACGCTGTCGGGCGTTGTTTCACGCCGGGCCGGGTCCCCTTTCGGGAACAACGCGACGGTCAGGGCGTGGCCGGCAATGTGGTCGGGGCTTTGCAGTTCGCCGGCGACGGACGCGGCCAGTTGCGGCTGGATGATTTTGAAATCCTTTTCGGGCAGCGCCGGCGAGAGTTCGTTGTCCGCGAGCAGTTGCACGCCGCGCTCAAACTGATCGGTCAACACCTGCAACGAAAAATCCGCACCCGCCGATTCAATCGCGCCGATGTCGTCCAACTTCTTCTGAAAGGCAAGCCGGTCCAGCGATTTGGTGCCGTAGGAAAACAGCTTGTCCAGTGCCTCGTCCACGCCGTCCTGGCCTGCGGCCATTTGGACTTTTGGATTGTTTTTGACGCGGCCATAGACGATGACGGTGTCGCTGATGGTCTCCGGCTGCACAATGAGCTTGATGCCGTTGGACAGATTGGTGACGAACGGGTTCAGCCCGGAAACGGGAATTTCCGGCAATTTGGTGATCTTTTTTGCCCAGGCAGGCAGCTTCACATTGACATTCCTGGAAGACGCAAACGATTCCGTGCCGCCAAAACTTTTCGACGAAATCGGTTTGCCGGAGGGTTGCGGCGTGAGGATGGCCGAAATGGCGTGATCAAAATCCAGATAGTTTTTCGCAACGCGATTGACATCAGCCACGGTCACCCGGCGCAAAGCATTGATGTCGTCGTCCGGCGAATTGCGCCCTTCGACAGCGACGGCCTGCGACCAGGCCGATGCCAGTCCTTGAACGGAATTCTTCTGCAACTCGGCACTGGCAATTTCCCGGCGCTTGGCCGCTTCCACCAACTCGGCCATGACGCCGTTGGTGATTTCCGCCGCCAGAACAGTCCGCACCTGTTCCAGCAGGTTGGTCGAGTCTGCTCCCGCCGGAAATCCGGCAATGGCGTAACCCAGACCGGCTTTGGGCAGCGTTTCGTAATCAAATTCGGCGAAAAGCGCCTTGCCTTGCGGAACCAGGCCATACAACTGCCCGCGCTGGCTGCCCAATACGTCGGATAATATCTGCGCGGCGGCGAAATCGGGATTGTCGGCGCCGGGAAACCGGAACGTGATGGCCGTCAAACCATACGGCAGGTCCGTGTCCAGTTTCATCGTCTCCGGTTTCACCGGTTGAAAGTTGTATGCCGGGCGGTCGGGAAGTTTTGTCGATGGAATGCCGCCGAGAATCTTCTTCACCTGCTCCAGCGCAGCTTCGGGCTGCACGTCGCCGACGATGACGAGAATGGCGTTGTTCGGCACATACCAGGCGTTGTGAAATTTTCGCAGATCGGCATCAGTCGTCTGGTCGAATGACGGGCGCGTGCCCAAGCCGGTATGTTCGTAAGGCGAACCTTTGAACATCGCCGCCAGCAGTTGCATGTAAAAAACATATTCGGGATTCGACAAATCCTGCGCGACTTCCTGTTCGATGGCGCCGCGTTCCTTGTCCCAGAGTTTTTCATCGGCCAGCAAATCGCGCATCCGAGCGGCTTCAATCCGCAAGGCCACGTCCAGATATTCCGCCGGGATGGTGTAGAAATACTGTGTGATGGACGGCTGGGTGTTGGCGTTGTCGTCGCTGCCCAAGGCAGACGTGATGCCCGACAATTGGTCAGCGGACAACCCGGGGCTGCCGCGAAACATCATGTGCTCGGTGGCGTGCGCCATGCCGGGAAATTCGGCGGAACATTCGACCGAGCCAATGCGGTAATTGAGCATTGTGGTGACCACCGGCGCGAGCGGGTTGCGGACGATGATGACTTGCAGGCCGTTGGTCAGCGTGGCGCGCAGCACATTCTGGTCGGCGGAAACCTCGTTGGTTGCCGCCTGACCGGCGTTGCACCACACCAGTGCCATTGCCACCACAATCAATATCCATTTGCTACGCGAATTAATTTTCATACGCATCGTCATCCTCCAAAGGTTGCAAATGGCGTTGACAATGCTTTCTGCCGGTAGCGAAGTCAAAACAGAACCGCCGGTGGTGTAAAAAAAACTCCTTGTCTCGCGGAGAACAAAAAAAACGCCTGTTTAATCAGGCGGCAAATTGGGTTCACTTTTAGAACTCGCGGATTTTGGGATTGCGTTGGGCATGGCGCCACCGCATTTTTTCCCCGAACCGAAATCGCGAATCGCAAAATCCAAAGGAGATTCATGCAAAATACAAATCGTCTGATACGCAGTCTGCCCGTTTGTTGCGTTGCCGTGTTGACCCTCAGCTTGTTTGCCGGCTGCAAAACGGAGCCGTCTGCCACCGAGCAGTCATCCGGCAAGACGGCGTCTACCGCGCCGGCGGCAACCACGGCACCAGCTCCGGCACCGGCCGCGGAGGCAACTCCCGCGCCCGTTGCAATACCGGCTGAAGCCCCCATTCCCAACCCCGTGAAACCGCCGGTGCGCATCAAGGCGGGCTTGACCGCTCCGTTCACGGATTCCGAGGGCAATGTCTGGTTGCCCGATCAGGGTTTTGCCGATGGCGACACGACCGACCGCGCCACCGACCTGCAAATTGGCAACACGAAAGACCCGGCGCTCTATCATACTGAACACTACAGCATGACTTCGTTTTCCTATCCGGTTCCCAACGGCAAATACATTGTAAAGCTTCATTTCGCCGAAACCTTTGACGGCATCAGCGGTCCGGGCGACCGTGTGTTTTCGTTTAATGTCGAAGGTCAACAGTTCAATGATTTCGATGTTTGGGTCAAGGCCGGCGGTCCGAATCGCGCCTACATCGAAACCGTCAATGTGGAAGTCACCGATGGCAAATTGGACATCAAGTTCACGCCCAAGGTGGAAAATCCCGAGATTAACGGAATCGAGATCCTGCCCGCATCCTGAGCGACCGGACCGTTTCACCCATCGCGCGCGAAGCGCCGGCAGCTGTTTGCCCCGGAGATTTCCGGGGCAATTTTTTGTGGTGTCTGTCAAGTTTGTGTCTCAAGTTTTTTACCAGTTCCCCGACTGTTCCAATGTGGTCGGTGAGCTTTGCGCCGACTGCCGGCGTGGTTCCGAGTGTTTGATGCAGTGTGCAAAAGTTGTGCGCCACGACCAGCAAGGCCACAGAATGACGGTGATTTGGCGGCTGGCGTGAGCAGCCGAGCAATGGCGAGTCAAGCGCCGGTTGAACGTCCTGACGTTAACCAAGTGAATGACTTTCCGGGTGGTCGGCGTTTAAGGCGCGTTTTATGCGGCTTTTGGCGGATATCATCGAAGGCCCGTTTGCGCCCTCATGGTTTTTGCGGTTGGTGCAAAGCCGGCTGATAAGACTTGAGCAGGGTGCGGATGGACTCGGCGAGCGCAGTGTTGTTGCGGGCCGTGGCCAGATTCAAGGCTTGCTGGAAATGTTGAATGGCTTCATTCAACTTCCCTTGGGTGGCCAGCGCGCTGCCTAAATAATACTGGGCTTCGGTGTAATCGGGTTTGAGTTGGAGCGCCCGCTCGTAATGTTGAATGGCTTCAGCCAACTTCCCTTGCGTGGCCAGCGCCACCCCTAAATTATAGTGGGCTTCGGCGTAATCGGGTTTGAGTTGGAGCGCCCGCTCGAAATGTTGAATGGCTTCAGCCAACTTTCCCTGCGTGGCCAGCACACCCCCCAAATCACAGTGGACTTCGGCGTAATCGGGTTTGAGTTGGAGCGCCCGCTCGTAATGTTGAATGGCTTCAGCCAACTTCCCCTGGGTGGCCAGCGCGTTGCCCAAATTACAGTGGACTTCGGCGTAATCGGGTTTGAGTTGGAGCGCCCGCTCGAAATGTTGAATGGCTTCGTTCAACCTCCCTTGGGTGGCCAGCGCGTTGCCTAAATTATAGTGGGCGTCGGCGTAATCGGGTTTGAGTTGGAGCGCCCGCTCGTAATGTTGAATGGCTTCCGGCAACTTCCCTTGCTCAGCCAGCGCAACCCCTAGATTGTTGAGGGCATCGGCGTAATCGGGTTTGAGTTGGAGCGCCCGCTCGTAACACTGAATGGCTTCAGCCAACTTCTTTTGTTTGGCCAGCGCGGCTCCTAAATTATTGATGGCATCAACGTAAGCGGGGTTGAGTTGGACTGCCCGCACGTAATGTTGAATGGCTTCATCCAACTTCCCTCGGGTGGCCAGCGCAACCCCCAAATTATAGTGGGATTCGGCGTAATCGGGTGTGAGTCGGAGTGCTTCACGAAAGTGCGTTTCCGCTTCAGCCGGTTTTCCCCGGTCCAAAAGCCAGGTTCCCAGGTCGCTTTGCGCCATCCAACAATCTGGATTCCGGGCAATGGTGGTGCGCCAAAGGGTTTCCATATCCCGGTAAACTCCCGCCTGCCGCCAGGTCAGGACGCCCAACACCGGTAACAGGACGATCGCCAATCCATAAACCACCACCGACGCGCGCCAGAATTCCGCCGCCCGCACCACCAGCGCGGCCACCAGCGCGATGACTCCCAAGCTGGAAAGATAAACCCAGTGATCGCATACGAACGAGTAACGCATGAAATACGCGTTCATAAACCCCAGCACCGGAAACAATGTCCCTACAAAAAAGAATGCCGCCGTCACTGGTCCCCGCCCGATGCACCCCCGCGCCAGCCAGAGCACGGACAGCCCCCCCACGGTGCCGAACGGATACAGCCATTGACGCCACATGCCGGGGTCGGGTTGCCAGCGCGGGTAAACAAAACATAGCTGCGCCGGCCAGAGCAGTTTGCCGAGGTAAAACCACGGCACCCGGCCCGCCACCAGACAACGTTGGGGGAAAGTCAGGGCAAAGGCGGACCCTTGGGCACCCACCCAGTTTTTTTCCAGCCAAGCCGTCAGGGCACCCAGAGTGAGCGCCAGGGCGAAGAACGGCAGGGTCGGCACCACGTCCGCCCGCCACCGTAGGCCGCCACGCTGCCACCAAGCCAGCAGCAGAATGACCGCCGGGAGGGAAACGGCCGTCGTCTTGGCCAGGAGCGCACCCAGGAACAGGAACCACGCCAGAGCGTAGAAAAGTAACGGATGACCAGCTTTCGTCCCGTCAGACGGGACCTCGGCCGGCAGGCCCGTGACTCGTGACAAGGGGGAGTCCGTTCGTGTCACCTCGCGCTCGTCACTGGTCACCCCCTGCGCATAGCGCAGGTAAACCAGTAGCGCCGCGAGGTAAAGGGTCAAGGAGAGCACGTTTTTGCGTTCGGTGATCCAGGCGGCAGATTCGACCATGACCGGATGCAGGGCGAAGATGGCCGCCGCCAGCCAGGCGCCCGGCACTTGGAGGCGGAGCAGCAACCGCCAGAAAAGCAGGGCGGCCAAGGCGTGCAGCAGGATGTTCTCGATGTGATAGGGCGTCGTCCAAAACTTCCAGAGTTGATAATCCAGCCAGAAGGTTGTGCCCGCCAGCGGGTAATACTGTTGCAGCACGGTGGGCTGGAACCAGATCCGGCGCAAACCGGATGCGTCCTGGAACAGCGCTGATAGCCCTGTTGTCCATGAGTCGTCGTCCCAGACGAAACTGCCGCGCACGGCCGGCAGGTAGGCCAGAAATGTTATGGTAATCAGGAGAAGGCCAAAAACCCAGTGCCAAAGCCTTGAAGATTGTGGATTCGGCACACCGCCGTCCAGTGGCTTGGCATCCACGCCAGGCAGAGGTGAACCGACGGCTAAAGCGGGTTCGTCAGCCGGGCGTTTTTGCGGTTGCTTCATTCAGGAGGAACTTAAGAAAAGTCCGGTTTTAGTCACGGCTAAAATTGAAAAGTGTCGTGCAACCTTCCGCATTCGAATGCGCTGGAAAATCGCGCGCAGCCGTGGCTGCAAAAACTGTGTGAAACTCATCAGCCTGTGGCCTGAAACCGCCCTGGCGGGCGTACGGCCCGGAATCGGCCACGCGGCGGCTTGAACTCAAGCCGGCAGTTAACTGATGACGGTTAAGAATCGTGAATAAAAGCTTCGGTATCCTGCAAATGGGCGCGGTTCCAGTACGCATCAAGGATTGACGCTGGCGGACCAACGTTCTATTTGATGCCCGCTGAATACCATGAACCAGGCGCTGGTGGACAAAAGGACGTTGACGGGCGAAGGCCGGCTGGGTTCACGCCTTGATCGGACATACAAATCAGCCTGGCGTTCCTACCAGCGGGCGTTCAAACGTTGCCGGAAAAAATTATCCAGGGCGACCGTCCACCAGTTGCGCGTGGAAACGCGGCGACTGCTGGCGTTAGTGGACTTGTTTGATCCGCTGCTGACCGGCAAGGCGGCGGACAGACTCTCCCGCTGCGTCAAACAATCGTTCAAAACCTCCGGCCGGTTGCGCGATACGCAGGTGATGCTGAGCGATGTGGAGGTGCAGCTTGGCCGGTTCCCGGCAGCGAAGCGCTTCAAGAAGGAACTTCTGCGCCGGGAAAACCGCCTCAGCCGGCAACTGGAGCGGAAACTCCGGCGCACGAGGTTGAAGCCGTTGAAGCATCAAATGGATGCGCTGCGCAAGGAACTCCGCGCCGCCGTGAAACCGCCGGATGAACGGCGTCGGGTTTGGGTCCGTTTGTTGGCAAGCGTGGATCGGGCGTTTGCCAACGTGGTGGCGCGGCGGCGGAGCATTGCCCCGGCGGAACCGCGCGCCGTTCATCGCACGCGGATTGCCTTCAAAAAATTCCGCTACCTGGTCGAGCAGTTGCGGCCGTTGATGCCCCGTCTGGCCGGCGGTTCGCCGGGCAAGCTGCGCTGCCATCAAAAGCTGATGGGCGACATCCAGGATTGCGAGACGCTGCTGTCGGAGCTGAACAAGTTCATGCGCGAGAAAAAGGCCGAAACCCGCTCGCTTCGTAAATTCCGCGCCGCGGTCAAACACGACCACGCCTTGCTCATGGCGCGGTATCTGCGGCGGGCTGATGACCTTTTTGCTTTCTGGCATCCTGCGGTTGCATAGCGGGTCGCGCCGCCCTTAGCCGCTTGACTCGCGACTCCCGACTCTCAACGATTTGCCATCGCTCGACCAGCCAATCACGAGATTTAAGCCATGGACCTCCGAGGGAATTGGCCGAGGGACGAACAGGCGAGGTTTCAGGCGCCTCTTTGCAAAGGGCTGACGCGATGCGGGAAGACTGTCAGGACAAAGAGGATGAACGTTGCGAAGACCATCAGTGCGCCTTGCAGATGCGGCGTGAGGGAGATTCCAATGTTGATGATGGGGCTGAGCGCGAGGCACAAAAAGGCTGGAATCACCAGGAATGGGCGCAGAAGTGAATTAGTCCTCATAGGGCACAACAAGACCAGGAGACTGGGGATGGTCAGCATATAGTAATGAAGCCAAACCAGCCGCGGCATAAGAGCGACCAGGAGGCAGCCGAGGGAAACAACAGGCACCAGCAGGCATGTGTCAGAGGCCGGCGCGGTTCCATTCCCGGAGGAAGCGCCTGGTCTTTTCAACCACAACCCCGCGACCGCCAGACTTCCGAAAATGACCGCCAACGGGACGGTGATGTCAGCGCCCACCGCCTCGCCAAGGATTCGGGCGGGGGCAAAGTTGCCATAATCAACCGGCATGATTTCGTCCAGGAGTGATTGGGTTGCCGCAAGCCAGTTAATCCAGCAGCGCGGGGTTCCGAAGCATGCCGTGGCGACGAGGAAAGCGATGCCTCCACCAACTGCGGCTCCAGTTGCGTGAAACCACACACGTCGAAACTGGCCATTCAGGAGCCAGTCAACCACGAGCACAGCCGCGACAATGACGAGGTTGGGTTTGAACGCCACGGCGAGCCCGAGGAGCGCGCCGCCCCAAATGTCCCGATGGCGCCAGCGCATCCGCGCCGCCACCCACAGGTAGGCTGCCAACATGGCGAGTTGGATGCTGTTGACATTTCCCACCCGCATATCCGAGGAGAACGGTTCGAACCAGGCGGAGAAGACGGCGACCGCTCCCAGAGTCGTGCTTAACGAGTGGTGCAACAGACGACATAGAACCGCGACGCTGAATACGAGGCAGGCGAGCATGAGAACGCGATAGTTGCGCAAGTCCGTCTCGTAGTTGCCGGTCGAAAACAATTCGAAGACAGAGTAAAAAAACGGAGATGAATAGGTTTTGAGGTTCTGACGGTATTCAGCGGCGACCCGTTGGTGGGGGTTGGCCGTGCGCATTGCCTGTTCAAAGAACTCCGCGCCCAGACGACTGCGCGCGTTGTCGGAATATACATCGGTCACGACCGAACGATGCAGTACCTGCCCGACTACCCAAAACTGGTAAAAGTCCACTCCTCCGGCAGTAGCGGCGGCGCCCCAGGCGGCCGAGAGCCCGAACATCGCCAACATCAGAAACAAGATCAATTCAGGGTTTTTGAACCGTGGTTTGCCCATGGGCATTTGCCTTTCATCCGACCGTACCGGAGATGCCGGGGGTTGGTCTTCGCCTGAGTTCATGTGCCGTAGAATCATATCCTCTCCCGTAGACGTCAAGCGAGAGCGGTCAATGCCCCGCAACCTGCGGGCAGACTGCGGAGGGTTTTGCATCCGGTGCGCGTGCAGGATGCGGACAAAAAAGCCACATCAACTCTTCGCCTCAACTTACCGACAAGGCTTGCCGGGTCCAACTCGCCTTTCCCGTCACTCGAAACCAACGGTCGATGGGCATCCGCCTGTTTTTCCGGCGGACGCGTCTGACGATTATCATTTCGCGGGGCCAATGCGGTTCAAAGCACCTTCTTGGCCTCCGCCGGCACTGTCACTTTCGTCGTGCCAATGTCCTTGATTTCAACGGTCGTGTCGCGGTCGAGGTCCACTTCGTTGCCGTTGAAATCCACCTTGCCCTGCAACCGGTACTCATATTTCGAGAGTACGCCGTCCTTGAGCCAGAATTTCGCAGAGCCTCTGGAGTTGGTGACGGTCCCGAACCTGAACCGCGCCTTCGCGCCGGCTTCGGTCAAGTCACCGGAATAGGCGTCGCCGTCCTTCTTGAGTTCCTTGACGGAAGCCAGAAGGTTCGTGGCCTGCGCGGCCGGAACCTGGAAGTTGCGCACGATGCGCAGGAGAAACCGGCCGGGACCTTCAGTCTCATTTTCCAGGTTGGTGATGGACTGCCAGTTGTCATCGGGGTCGGTGACCGCCGCCTTGTTGCCCTGCATCACGATCTCGGTGGTGTTGTCGCCAAAGGTGGACAGCTTGACGTAAGTGGCGCCGCCTTTCTCGGTTTTGCCCTCAGTCGGCCCCGGCTTGAACTGGGCGCTTTCGGGAACGACCACGGTTTGTTGCCAACTGTAATTGGCGCTGGCGGCGAGCTTTTGGGCCGCGCTAATGACGTCATCCTTGGGATTGGAGTCCGCCGCAAGGAGTGAACCCGCGGCCAGGGCCAATGTACCGAACAATACGTTTTTCTTCATGAAGATGCCTTTGGTTAAGTTTGATACAGAACCGCCTCTGGAACGGGCAGAATCTACGCGCAAAGGGCTTTTAAAGCAAGACGGATTGGGGTGCAACCGGACACTACCGCCGGAGCGCTGCACACCGATTCGGCCCGGTCGTGGTACCCGCATTGTTCGCGCCGATACGGTTCGGTGCTTCGTTTTCACCGTGTCTTCGTGGCGGCGGTGCCAGGTTGCCCCCGGCTGATTTCGGACACAACGGCAAAGGAGTTGCTCACTTTATCTTCCTGCGGCAAACTTTATCGGTATGTCCATGGCTGAAACACAACTGGATTCACTGCGATTGAGCGGCCGGGAAAGCCGGCGGCTGGCACTGGCGCTGTCGCTGTCGCTGGCGGCGCATTTGGTGACGTGGGGCGGCTACGAGGCCGGAAAGGATTTCAACTGGTGGCGGCATTGGACCTGGCCCACGTGGCTGCAGTATTTGACCCAAAGAATCAACACGATTCCCGTGCGGACGGTCAATTACGAGCCGCCACTGGAATTTGTGACGGTTGAGCAGCCGTCAACCGAAGCGCCGGAAAAGGCGAAGTATTTTTCCGACCGAAATTCGCGCGCGGCGAACCCGGAGGCAGACCGCGACACCGATACACCCAAATTGACCGGGAAACAGGCCGATGTGCCCAAGACGGAGGACGTGCCGCGCCAGGATTTCAACAAACTGCAACCGACACCCCGGGCGCCGCCGGAATCACGTCCGGAACTGGCACTGAACGCGGGTGACCTGACCTTGGGCAAACCGCGCGACTTGCAGCCGCAGGAGCAGCCGCGCCCCCGCACGCTCAATCAGGCGCGCGCCCAGCAGGCGAACCGTCTGCCCGGCGTGCAAATGCGGCAGGACGGTGGCGTGCGTCGCCGGGCGGATGTGTCGTCACTGGACGTGAAGCTGACCGGGTTCGGCGAATATGACCGGCGTTTTTATGAAGCCGTGTGCCAGCATTGGTTTGATTTGCTCGACAGTCAGCAATTCGCGCTGGACCGCACCGGCAAGGTGACACTGCGATTTCACTTGAATTACGATGGCAGTGTCTCCGATATGAAGTTCGCGGAAAACACGGTGGGCGATTTGCTGGGATATGTTTGTCAGAAAGCCGTGACCGATGCCGAGCCGTTTGAGCGATTTCCGAGTGATATGCGACTCAAGCTCGGCAATTACGCTGACGTTCAGTTCACATTTTATTACTATTGAACGGGACCACGTTACGGTTGAAAAATTTTATGGAAACACTCATTTATATTGTGCTGGGGGCGACCTCGGTGGTCGGGCTGGCATTCGTCGTGGAACGCGCCTGGACACTGCGCTGGCAAAAGGTCGTGCCGCCGGAAATCACCGCCTCCCTCGCGTCCTGCAAATCGCGCGCCGATGTGGAAACGCTCTGCCGCGTTTGCGAACAAAAACCGTCACCGCTCGGCCGCCTGTTGCTGCTCGCGTCGGATCATCTCAACTGGCCGAAGGACGAAAACGTGGACGCACTGCAAACCGCCGCGCGCCACGAAATTGTCCGCCTCGAACGCGGCCTGGTCGTGCTGGAAATCATCGTCGGCATCGCGCCATTGCTCGGCCTGGTCGGCACCATCGCCGGCATGATGATGCTGTTCGGCAAACTGGGGCAGACCGGCTTGAACGACGCCGCCGTGCTGGCCAAGGGCATCGCGCTGATTTTGAACGCGACGCTCATTGGCCTGCTCATCGCCATCCCGTCCCTGATTTTCTGGAGTTATTTCAGCAAAAAAGTCGAGGTGTTCGCCGTTGAGATGGAGGCGCTCTGCGACGAATTCATCCGCCGGCAGTATTCGGGAATGGCTTCTGGCGTCCCGGATCCGGGGACGATGAACGCCCCACTTCCCAAATTGCGGACGCCAATTCCCGGAACCCAAACCCCGGAACCGAGAACCTAGACCCCGGACCCGAAACCAATGCGCTTCCTCGTTCGCAAACGCCGCACCGCGCCCGCCGTCATCATCGTCGCGCTGATTGACGTGTTGATCGTGCTGGTGATTTTTCTGCTGGTGACGACGACGTTCAAGCAGCAAGCGGCGTTGAAACTGCAGTTGCCCGAATCGTCGCAAGCCAAAAAGGCCGGCGCGAACGAAAACCCCCCATTCGTCGTGAGCATTGACACCAACGGGATTTATTATGTGGAAAAACTGCCGAAAACCTTCGAACAGTTGCGCAACGAACTGATTTTGAAAGCCGCCATGAACCCCAATCTCGTGCTGGCCATCAACGCCGACGAGAAGGCGCCGTGGGGTAAAATCGTGAAGGTGCGCGACGCCGCCGCCGAGGCGAAAATCAAAACCCTGGTTGCCTATACCAAGGAACCAGCCAAGCCGTGAACCGAAAAAGGCAGGGACGGCTCGCTGAACTGTCCGTGGTCAGAAATCAAAAGTTTTGCCGGTCACCTCGGCGAAACGACCCTGCCTGATTATTTCATCAACTCTTCTGCAATTTGCACTGCGTTGAGCGGAGCCAAAGATCTAATCTGTCAGCGACCACACCCAGGCCAGCGGCAAGCCATAAGAGACTTGTCTAAGGCATGTTAATTGCTGTGTAAGCAGGACATGGCCAATGAAAATCCTGCTAACAACCGTAGCCGCAGTTTGTGGGCTGTCACTTGTCGTTGATCCTGGGCTTGCCCAAACGTGGACGCAAACCAGCGCACCGACCAACTATTGGCAATCCATCGCTTCATCGGCGGATGGAAGCAAGCTGGTGGCAGCCGTCAGTTATACTTCCGCTGGTAGTGGTATTTACACTTCGACCAATTCGGGGGCGACTTGGGCGTTAAATAATCTGCCCATTGGTCCGCCCTACGGGGGGTCTTGGGAATCGGTTGCTTCATCAGCGGATGGAAGCAAATTGGTGGCTGCGGCATTTGAATACGGGATTTTCATCTCAACGAACTCAGGAGTTGATTGGATACAGACCAGTGCACCCACGAATAGTCAAGCACCCAAGGATAGTAATGGTCTGTGGGGTTCCGTGGCCTCGTCTGCTGATGGGAGCATATTGGTGGCCAGCGTAGGACAAGCGTTTAATTATGTCGGCCCAATTTACGTCTCGACAAATTCAGGAGCCACATGGACACAAACCAGTGCCCCCACTAATAACTGGGTTTGCGTTGCCTCCTCGGCAGATGGGCGCAAGTTGGTGGCGGCAGTTTGCTACGGCAGGGTTTACACGTCGGCTGATACAGGCGTTACTTGGACGCAAACCAGCCTGCCCTACACGAATTGGATTTCGGTTGCCTCTTCGGCAGATGGAGATAAATTGGTAGCAGCAAATGCATATCCTTTCTCAGGTGTTAGTTCGTTGTCATGTATTTATTCCTCGATTGATTCAGGAGTCACTTGGACAGCGCACATTCCCCCTTTTAACCGGACCAGTTGGCAGGAGGTTGTTTCCTCGGCAGATGGAATGAAACTCGTGGCGGTGGCTCAAGACCCTGACGCTTACGAGTTCTCCATTTATACTTCCACGGATTTGGGGACTACTTGGATGTCGAATAATGCGCCTTTTCAGGTTTATTGCTGCGTCGCTTCGTCGGCGGATGGCGGTAAATTAGTGGCGGGGAGTGTAGGTGATCCGTACAATCCCCAAGGTGGCGGGATTTACACTTTGCAAACCACACCGGCACCACAGTTGAACCTCGCGCCGTCGGGCAGTAACCTCACTGTTTCTTGGATTATCCCTTCGACGAATTTTGTGCTGCAACAAAGCTCCTACCTGACTTCGTGGGCGGACGTGACAAACCCGCCTACGTTCGATCTCACCAACTTGCAGGACGAAGTGGTTTTGTCGCCAACCAACAGCAGCAGCTTTTACCGGCTCAAAACGCCGTGACGAAAATTGGGTAGGAACGGCTCGTCCACCGTCCGCAGTACTGCTACGGAGGACGGGCCGAACCGTCCATAGTCAGAAATCAAAAGTTTTGCCGGTCACCTCGGCGAAGCGATCCTACCAGGTTATTTCAGCAACTCTTCTGACTGGCCCCTATTCATTGCCAATTTCAACGCGCCGGATGGAGCGTTCGAAACCACGCCGCATAAGCGGTTTGAAGCGCACTGGTCGTCCAGGCTTGGGGCTGAACCGCAATCCGATAATCAAGATTCATCCGTTCGCCCGGGGCGAGGGTGCGGATTCCAGGCGCCAGGATGGCGGCGCAGGCAAAACGAAATTGTTCGGAGTTGATGAGATACCAGGGCGGATTTTCACCGGCATTGGCCGGAACACTGAAGATGGCGACGCTGCCGATGGCTTTTGGTCCTTCGTTGAAATTGCAACCCACAGCGGCGGCGTTGGGCCGGGCGCGGTCGCTTTCAAAGTGTGTCACGGCGCCGGTGCTGCACACCACTGACATCGTCAGCGGCAGAGCGGCCATGCGGATGCCGAGCCCGGCGTAACCGCCATTGACCTTACCGTCGGGTTCGCCGGGCATGGGCGTGCGGTCCAGCACGGCTCCCGCCTTGCCGGCGGTGAATTGTGCGCGCCAATCAATAGTGTAGCCGCCATCGGCCTTCGGCGCGGAAATTTCCAACTCTCGGCTTTCGGTCAGGTCCACGCGGTTTGTAGGATTGGTGTAGGTGACATCAAACCGGATCATCGCGCTGCCGTCCTCCCACGTTTTGATTTCCGGCCTGGTCCAGCGTGTGGCGCCTTCCGCGTGGCCGGTCGTGCGGTCTTCCTCCCAGTAGTTCACGTGGTTGATGTATTTCCACGAAAACCAGAGGCCGTAATGCCACGGATGATCCGCGGGTCTGAAATTGGTCAGCGTCGGGCCGCCGGCGACGGTCAGCGGATGAAAAAACGGTTTGCCCTTTTGGGGATCGAAACTGAACTGCCAGAGCACGTTGGTGCCAACGCGCCAGGCAAGGGTTGTGTCTGTGCGCTGCCAGTCCGCGAACACGGCGAGTTGGGTGAGACAAAAAACCAGCAGCGCCATGAAAGCAGCTTTACAGGAAACGAAGAGGGGTGGCATTCTCATGGCCATGACCCTGACAAAGAAGCCATCAACGGTCAAGCAACGGCTTTCGCATGAACCACGCGGCCGCTTCCGGCAGAAAACCACCAATACACCATGAAAAAGTCTTCCACTCCCGATTCTGTTTCCCGCCGCGATTTTTTGAAGACCACCGCTGTCGGCACCGTGGCACTCGCGCTGCCGCTGATTGTTCCGTCCCGCCTGCTTGGAGCTGAGGCCCCGAGCAATCGCTTGCGTGTGGGCCAGATCGGCTGCGGCCGGATCGCCACCGTCCACGACCTGCCCGGTGTGCTCAATTCCGGTCTGGCGGACATCGTGGCCGTGTGCGACCTGGATTCGAAAAGGCTGACGGCCGGCAGGGAATTCGTCGAAAAATTCTATCGCGATAAAAATCTGACCTTGCCCGAAATCGCCGCGTACGGCGATTACCGGGAATTACTGGCGCGCAAGGACCTTGACGCCGTGGTCATCAGCCTGCCCGATCATTGGCATGCGCAAATCGCGCTGGCGGCAATTTACGCGGGCAAGGATGTTTACCTGCAAAAGCCGATGACCATGACGCACGCCGAGGGCGTGTTGTTGCGCGACACCGTGGGGAAGAGCGACCGCATTCTTGAGGTCGGCAGCCAGCAGCGGTCCTGGGGACCAAACGAGCAATTCCGCAAGGCGTGTGAATTTGTGCGGAGCGGGCGTGTCGGACATTTGCGGCGCGTGGAAATCGGGCTGCCGGTTGATCCCACCGCGCCGGATGATCCGCCGCAGTCGGTGCCGCCCAATCTCAACTACGAAATGTGGCTCGGCCCGACGCCGGAGGTTTATTACACGGAACAACGCGTGCATTCGCAACGCGACATCACCTCGCGCCCGGGCTGGCTGCGGAACGAGTCCTATTGCCTGGGCATGATCACCGGCTGGGGCGCGCACCATTTCGACACCGCACACTGGGGCATGAACCTCGAGTTGAGCGGCCCGACGCGGATCGAGGGCAAAGGCGTGTTTCCGACAAACAATATCTGGAACGTTCATGGCGCCTGTCACGTGGAACTGACTTATCCTGGAGACATTCACCTGACCGCGACGGACAGGTTCCCGAACGGTATCAGGTTCATCGGCGACGAGGGCTGGATTTTCGTGTCGCGCGACGCGCAAACAACCGCGAGCGATCCCAAATCACCGGTCACGCCCCTGAAGCCGCTGGACGCGAGCGATCCCAAACTGCTCGATCCCAATGGCGTAACCGTGCATTTTCCGCACAGCCTCGAACACCACAAAAACTGGCTCGAGTGCGTGAAGTCGCGTCAAACACCGCTGGCGCCCGCGCCTGTCGCGCATCGCGCCAACGCCGCCTGCATCCTGAGTTGGATAGCGATGAAACTCGGACGGCCGCTGAACTGGGATGTGCAGGCGGAACAATTCGCCAACGACGACCGGGCCAATGCGATGTTGTCGCGCCCGGAACGCGCGCCTTACGGGGCGTTTCGGCTGGCGAAGGGTTTGGCATGAACCGGATTTTCCCGCTGCTGCTCGTGTGCGCTTGGAGTGCAAACGCAGAATCCGCCATGGTCCAAACCAACGTTGAACCCGCCCGGTTCCGGTTGATGACGCTCGACCCGGGGCATTTTCACGCGTCGCTGGTGCAGAAATTCATGTATGCCGACGTGGACCCGCTCGTGCATGTGTACGCGCCGCGCGGCGATGACCTGCAGGAACATCTCAAACGGATTGAGAGTTTCAATTCACGGTCAAACCAGCCGACGCACTGGCGCGAGGAAGTCTATACCGGCCCGGATTACCCGGAAAAAATGCTCGCCGAAAAGCCGGGCAACATCGTCGTCATCGCCGGCAACAACACGCGGAAGACGGAATACATCCTCCGCTCGGTGCAGGCCGGTTTGAACGTTCTGGCTGACAAACCGATGGCCATTACGCCCGCGGATTTTCAGAAACTGCAGCCGGCGTTCGCCGTAGCCGCGTCCAATCACGTGTTGCTTTACGACATCATGACCGAGCGTTACGAAATTACGACGGAGTTGCAGCGCGAATTGTCGCGGCAACCGGCGTTGTTCGGCAAACTGGTGAAAGGTTCACCGGACGAACCTGCCATCCTCATGAAGAGCGTTCATTACTTTTCAAAAATTGTGGCTGGAGTGCCACTCAAACGGCCGGCGTGGTTCTTCGACGTGCATCAGGAAGGCGAAGGCATCGTGGATGTCAGCACCCATCTGGTGGATCTGGTCCAGTGGGAAGCTTTTCCGGAACAGGTGTTAAGCCCGGCAGATGTGACCGTGTTGAGCGCGCGCCGCTGGGCGACGCCCCTCACGCGCGAACAGTTCAAACTGGTGACGGGCACGGAAAATTTTCCAGAGTTCCTGAAAGGTGACGTGAAGGACGGTGTGCTACGGGTCTATGCCAACGGCGAATTCACTTATCGGTTGCGCGGGGTGTGCGCGAAAGTGACGGTGCTCTGGGATTTTGAACCGCCACCTGGTTCGGGCGATACACATTACTCAGTCGTGCGCGGGACGCGGGCGAACCTGATTATCCGGCAGGACGCCGAACAAAACTTCAAACCCGTTCTCTACGTTGAAAAAACCGGCGGGGTGGACGACGCGGCATTTAAGCTGGCGCTCAAGAACGCGATTGCAGGCCTGCAAGGCGAATATCCCGGTGTCGGTTTTCAGCGCGAGGGCGTGGGATGGCGTGTGATGGTGCCCGAAAAATACAACGTCGGTCACGAAGCCCATTTTGCCCAAGTGACCGAAAACTTTCTAAGCTACCTCCGCGCCGGGCGGTTGCCGGACTGGGAAGTACCGAACATGCTCACCAAATACGCCACGATTATGCAAGCCTACGAGTTGAGCCGTTAGCCGGGCATCCCGTCTTGCAGGACGAGCGTTCAACACCTGGTCCACCAATACAAAAACCTGCCCACAAAGCGCCTGCCCACAATGGCCACGCAAGTCCGGGCAGAACTTTGCAGGCGCGCCACGCCAGCAGCGCGGCGGCAGGCCGGTGGCTCAGGGTCTCGGAAGAATTTCAATCCCGTTAATCTTGGGATTTTCCTCTTTGGGGGCGAAAGTTATGTCCAGTTTGCCGTCGGTGACTTCCACATCAACGCTTTCGATGTAGGCGCGATTGGGACCGCCGGCTTTGACCCAGATGTCAAAATCGTTGAACTCCTGCCCCTCGACGTTGAAGGAGAAAACACGACCGCCCGGCCCGGTAATGCCCGAGTAGATTTCGGCAAAATGAAGTTTCACGGTGTATTTGCCGTTGGGAACCGGATACGAAAACGCGGTCATGCTGTATCGTTCAGTGCGATAAATCGCGGGGGTTGGGCTGTTGGTAATTTCCGCATCGGGCAGCTCATACATGTCGCCGCCCGTAAAACCCTGGTCCGGGAGCCATACGTTGCCAACGGCGTCCGTGATGGTCTCAGAAGTGCCGGCCTTGATGCGAACCGGCGGCAGCACGGGCGCGGGAGTGGAAGTGGCAACCGTGGTCGGCGCAACCGCCGGCGCGGGAGCTGCCACCGGCGCGGTCGCCGGAGCAGCGACTGCTGCTGGGGCGGCCGGCTCAACTGGCGGCGCCGGAGTGGCCGCCGGAGTTGGCGTAACCGCCGGCGGAGGGGCTGCCACCGGCGCGGCCACCGGGACGGTGGCTGGTTCCGGAGCGGCCGACGCAGCCGGCGCAGCAGCCGTGGTGGTTGCCTTCTTGCAGGAGGCCTGTTCCTTGCCCGATTGGCAACCGGTAAATAAAACGATGGCCAGCATGGCAACAACACCACCGGCCAAACACTGCGTCAGACGATTTGCATTTTTCATAGATTTCCTTTGGGGTTCTGTGGCTCGCAATTCAGGTTTCGGGAAAAATGCGGCGCCGCTCCGCCGGCGGCAAGCAAAAAAGCAAAGGACTTCTCAACAATTCCCGTTCCGGCATGGCGGAATTTTTTCGCGACGGCGGCAGAAGTTTGCACGGGCGCAACGGGCGAATCCGATGAAGACCGGACGCAACGGTTCACATTCCTGCTGTGCCATGGGCCGATCAAGGCGGTCCGTATTGAGCCGGGGTGTTGGTCAGGCTGTGATCACGGAAGGGAGAACCCGCCTGGTAAAGTGCGATTTGCGACCGCAGGGCGTTAACCAGGGTGGCGTTCTTTTGGGCAACTGCCATCTGCAATGCCCGTTGGCCGGTCACCACCGCTTCGGCAAATCGCCCCGCCTCGGCATAAGCTGCCGCCAGCGTGCCGATAAAAATTGGATCGGTGCCGCCGGAAAGCCCGGCCGCCTGTTCGGCCAAACCGACCGCTTTGACCCCGTTTCGGACGGATGCATCCGGACAAGTAGCCAGTATCCACGCCAGGTTTTTGGAGGTAATGGCATTGTCAGGGTTGACTTCCAAAGACGTTTGGTAATGTGCAATCGCCTCGCGCACCTTTCCTCTCAGGAAAAGAGCATAGCCGAGGTTGCTTTGAAATTCTGCGTTACGGGGTTCGAGTCGCACGGCCTTCTGGTAAGAGGCGATCGCCTCATCCACCTGCCCTTTTTGGAGAAAAGCCGCGCCCAGGTTGTTGTAGGCCTCCGCAAAGTCGGGGCGGATTTCCGCAACCTTCTGGAAATGAACAATCGCCTCATCCATTTGTCCCTTCTGAAAAAAAGCCATGCCGAGACCTTCATGGGCCTTGGCAAAGCCGGGGTGGATTTCCAAAGCCGTTTGGAAATGATTGATCGCCTCATCCACCGCTCCTTTCCGGAGAAGCACGATGCCAAGGTTGTCGTGGAACTTCGGGTTGTCGGGCTGGATGGCCAGGGCTTTTTGATAACAATGAATCGCCTCGTCCAGCATCCCCTTTCGTAACAGCGCATTGCCGAAGTTGTTGTGATATTCGGCGCTATCGGGCTGAATGGCCAGGGCCTTTTGAAAATGGACAATTGCCTCATCCACCTGCCCCTTTTCAAGCAGAGCGTTGCCCAGACCATCGTGAGCATCGGCATCGTCAGGCTGGATGGCCAAGGCCTTTTGATATTGGACAATCGCCGCATCCACCTGCCCTTTTTCAAGCAGAACGTTGCCCAGATCATCGTGAGCATCGGCATCGTCAGGCTGGATGGCCAAGGCCTTTTGATACTGTTCGATTGCCTCGTCCATCCGCCCGGCTCGAAAAAGAGCGTTGCCGAGATTGTTAAGGGCCATCACGTATCGGGGGTAAATCTCCAAGGCCTTTTGATACTGTTCAATTGCCTCGTCTATCCGCCCGTTTCGGAAATAAACACTGCCAAGGTTGTTGTGGGCCAGAAAGGAATTTGGATTCCGGGCGATGGTTATCCGCCAGAGGGTTTCAAGGTCGGCATACATCCCGCATTGGCGCCACGTCAGCACTCCGAGTGTCAGCAACAGCACCCCGCAGCACACCGGTTTCAGGGACCGGCTTCTCTGCTTGAAGCGGCCCAGCCCGTTGCTGATGCCCGCGGCTGCCAGCGCGATGGGACCGATGCTGGCAATATATTGGTAGTGGTCGGCTACAAACGAAAAATAGAAGGTGTAAAGCATGATAAAACCAAGCACCGGACTCAAAGTCGCCACGTAAAACAACACCGCCACCTCCACACCGCGTCCGGCAAATCGTCTGGCAAAATAAATTGCGGCACCCAATCCCACGCCTGCCGCCAGCCAGCCGTAGGCCAGTGGCTCGGCCGGATTGATCGTCCAGCGCGGATAACTGAAATTCAGATTCACCGGCCAGACCAGTTTGCCCGCGTAAAACCAGATGGCATGGCTCGCGATCAGGATGCGTTCCAGCAAACCAAATGAAAAAAGCGGCCCCCGGGTGCCTTGATGGTATCGCTCCCACCACACCGTCAAAAGCCCCATGCCCACGCCCATCACCAGAAAGGGAACGACCTGCGCCAGCCGGACCCGGTTGAGGGGTTTTCCTTTCAACCACAAAATCAAAAGCAACGCCGCCGGTAGCGTGCAGGTGGTCGTTTTGCTGAAGAGCGCCAGCGCGTAAGAAATCAGCGACAGAAAATAAAGCCGCCACAACCGTTTTGGCCGGTCTTCGATAAATTCGATCCAGGCCAGCAACGCCAATATAAAGAAAGACAAGGACAGCACGTTTTTTCGTTCGGTTATCCAGGCGACAGATTCGACCTGAACCGGATGCAGGGCGAAAATCGCCGCCGCCAGCCAGGCTCCCGGCACGCTCAACCGTTTCAGCAGCCGCCACACCAGCAGCGCATTCGCTGCGTGCAACAAAAGGTTGTCCCAATGATAGCCCGCCGGATTCAGCCCCCAGAACATCCGCTCGATCCGAAACGTCGTATAGGTCAAAGGAAAATATTGCGATGGCGAATCCTGTGAGAACCAAATCCGTTTCAACCCGTCCGGCGCGGTGAGCAACCGGTTGTTGGTAACGTAAATATCATCGTCCCAGATGTACCCAGCGTGCCACACCGGTTGATAGGCAAAGACAACGGCAGCGACCAGCAACCATCCCTTCAGCCAGCCGCGTTCCCACAAACCGCGCAGCCATCCCAAACTTCTATCCTGTGTTTGCAGCGAAGCGGACATTGAATTTCGGAAAATTGGCCAATTTTTGGCAGCGCGGCAACTGTGAATACTCCTCCCCTGCTCCGCCAAAACGAAACTTTATTACCAGGAGTGCCGAAGATGCACCGGGAGGTTCTACCTGGTGGAGCCGGTCTGAAAGTGTTGCAGGCTTAGTCAAGCTACGTTCATTAGGAGTGAGGCCCCCCCGGACACAGCCACCCTTTGAAAGCCGCCCTTGACGCATCGTCGCCCATTCCTAAGCTCGCAGGAAATGAATCCATCCATGCCGCAACTCGCCCCGGACCACGCAATGTCAAAACGGATATTCCTGTCCCTGTGCCTGCTCGCGTTCAGCGGCGTTTCGGGTGTGATGGCCCAAACCCCCATCAAATCGGATGTTTACGCCTGGAAGGACGCCCCGGTGGAAAAAACCAGGACCGGCTTTAAGCGCACCATCGTCAGCGGGATGGCCACCGATTTCCAATATCTGGATATTTTTGCCACGACCCTCAAAAAGAAAAAAACGGAAGATAAGGGGGTCCACGCCGACTTCGAAGAAATGATCATCGTCAAGGATGGCAGCCTGAAAATTACCATCAATGGAAAATCCAAAACGGTGGGCCAGGGCAGCGTCGCCATGATCATGCCCGGCGACGAGCACAGCTTCGAGAACGCCGCCAATGGCGAAACGACGTACTACGTCTTTCGCTACAAATCCAAGAACCCGGTTGACCTGGAACGCGGCCGGAAATCGGGCGGCTCTTTCGTCATGGATTGGAACGACGTCAAATTCATTCCCCGCAGTGATGGAAAAGGTGGCACGCGCAACTTTTTCACCAAATCAACGGCCATGGGCCGCCGTCTTGAGCTGCATTCCACCCTTTTGGACCCTCGGAACAGCAGCCATGATCCGCATCACCATCGCGCCGAAGAACTGGTCGTCGTCCTCCACGCCAATGTCGAGATGTACCTGGGTCCTGAAGAAAAAGGCGGCCGAACTAAAAAGGCCACCGACGGTGACATCATCTACCTGGTATCGAACGAATACCACGCGCTGAGCAATCCCGGTAACGAGCCGGCGTTATATATTGCGTTCCAGTTCGAATAACTGCGAGGCGGCAACCTTGGGTTTGGGGGTCAAAACATTCGGTAGTGGTACGTTTTGAAATTACTCATCTTCATTCTTGAAAAAGAACTCCGCAACCTTCCGGCTCTTGGCGATGATAAAAATGCCAACTGCCGCTTGCACGGCATAGCCAATTGAGTAACTCACCATTCGCATGACGATGCCTGTAGTGTCTGTTTTCGACCACCCTAATGATGACAACCCAACGAGAATGCCAGCAATAAGATTTGGGATGGCGCATAGGCAAATGTAAAGCCCTATAATCTTTATTAAGACGTTCGCCAATTGTTTTGATTTCATACCGCGAAAACCTGAACCGGCGTAACCCTAAAATCAAGGCAAGAGGCCGACAATTTCTTCCAAGCTCCAAACGTGGTCTGTGATTCCAGCTTCCATTGCCGGAGTGACACGCAAGGTCTGGTGAATCCGTGCGAAGTTGTAATGCATAATCATTATTCACCCAGTATCTTTCCCACCCTCGCCTTCACCGCTGCATCCATCTTGATTAGCGGCGGCCAAGGGCGTTTGAAGCCTTCGCCGGGGAGTTTCTTCGTCGCATCGATGCCGAGCTTGCTGCCGATGGCGATTTCGCTGGTGGCGTGGTCGAGCACGTCCGCCGGGCCTTTGGTGAAAATGCTGTCGCGTTGCGGGTCGGTGTTGGCGCAGAGACGGAACAGCACTTCGCGGGTGTTGTGCACGTCCACGTCGTCGTCCACTACTACAATGTATTTGGTGAACATCATCTGGCCCATGCCCCAGAGGCCGTGCATGATTTTGTAGGCCTGCATCGGGTAGGTCTTCTTGATGCTCACAAAAACGAGGTTGTGGAACACCCCTTCCGCCGGCAGAGCAATGTCCACGATTTCCGGGAAATTCATCTTGAACACCGGCAGGAACAGTTTCACGCTCGCGCCGCCGATGTAAAAATCCTCCATCGGTGGCATGCCGACAATCGTCGCCGGATACATCGCGTCCTTGCGGTGCGTGATGGCGGTGACGTGAAAGACCGGATATGGCTCAGGCAGCGTGTAATAGCCGGTGTGATCGCCGAAAGGCCCTTCCTCGCGCAACGGCTCCTTCGGGTCCACGTAACCTTCGATGACAAAGTCCGCGTTGGCCGGAACCTCGAGGTCGTTGGTCTCGCATTTGACGAGTTCGACGGATTTTTTACGGAGATAGCCGGCCAGCAGGAATTCATCGAGACCGTCGGGCAATGGCGCGGTGGCGGCGAAGGTGAATACGGGATCGCCGCCGATGAAAATGGACACGGGCATGCGTGTGCCGGTCTCGTAGTAACGGCGGCCATGCCGCGCACCGACCTTCTGGAGCTGCCAGTGCATACCGGTGGTGCGGTCGTCGTAAATCTGGATGCGATACATGCCCACGTTGCGTTCGCCGGTGTCGGGGTCCTTCGTCACGATGCACGGCAGTGTGATGAACCTGCCTCCATCCAATGGCCAGCACTGTTGAATCGGAAGATTCAGTAAAGTAGGGCAGGCGTCTCGCCTGCCTTCTGTTTCATTCCCTTCTTGCCCGGACAGGCGGGACGCCTGTCCTACCTTAGGAGCACTCGGCCACGGCTCCGTACGGATAAGCGGCGCGTCGAACTTCTTCACGACTTCCTTGCACGGCCCGTCCTTTACGATTTTGGGTTTGGCGTGACGCAAATCGAGCGCTTGGCCGAGCAGTTTGATGGCTTCGCGAAAACTCGTCGGCGGCTTCGCTTTCATCAGCGAACAGAGTTCGGCGGCCACTTCTTCCACGGACCCGGCGTTCATGCTCAAAGCCATGCGCTTGTGTGAGCCCATCGTGTTGATGGCGAGCGGGAACGGAGAAACCTGGCCGTTGACCGTTGGCTTTTCGAACAACAAGGCCTTGCCGCCATTGGGTGATTTCATCTCGCGGTCGGCAAGTTCAGTGATTTCCAGTTCGGTGGCGACGGGCTGGGCAATGCGTTTGAGTTCGCCGGCACGGTCGAGTTGCGCGACGAAATCGCGGAAAGATTCAAAAGCCATACGCGCGCGAGGCTGGCACAAAATTGCGCGGCTGGCAATGCGGCGAAAATTGGGCTTGGTCAGGGCAAATAGATGGCGCGGTAAAATTGTTGCGGGAAATTGGTGGTGTTCACGTCCACGAAGCCGAATGGCGAGGTGTTCGTGACGAGCGACACCCAGTCAATCAGGTTGGTGGACGCCTGCACGGCGTAATTAAATCCAGGAACGCCAGCGATTTGGAACCGGAATCCGTTGGCGGCGGAAAGCGAGTACCCGCCTAACATCGCCGCTGTTGTTGCGTAAACCGACAGAACCGCGTTGCTGCTCGTCACGCTGCCGGCAATATTCGCGACGGTGACGGAATAGCTACCGGCCAGATCCATGGTTATGCTGTTCAACGTCAGTGTGGCATTGGTTGCATCAACGAGATTCGTGCCATTCCATTGCCATTGATAACTCAATGGCGCCGTGCCATCGGCCACAACGTTGAAATTTGCGGCACCGCCCGCAACGTTTGTGCAACCTGCCGGCTGGATGCTAATGGAAGGCGGCACCAGCACGGTCAACACGGCATTGGAACTGACTATTGACCCGGCGGTATTGGCCACCTGTACCGAATAATTACCAGCCTGATCCTCTGTCACATTACTCAGCGTCAGCGTGGCATTCGTCGCACTATCGAGATTCGTGCCGTTCCATTGCCATTGATAACTCAACGGCTGGCTGCCAATGGCCGTAACATTAAAAGCAGCATTCCCGCCCACCGAGATTGTCTGGTCCGTTGGTTGTACAATAAGCGTCGGCTGCAATGCACACTTGCCATTGCTCCTGGCATTGTAGATCGCCTGAATTTCGTTGGTCGAAAGAGCACGACTGTAAATCGACACTTCGTCCACGGTTCCCTCCAGCTTGCCATCAAACGATTCACCTGTCGTTCCGATAAATATTGGGCGCGTTCCATAATTCAATGGGAAGCCAGCATAAGCATAAGCGCTGCCTTCCTGCACGCCGTTGACATAAAGCTTCAGGTAACCGCTGCTGCTATCGTAAGTCCCAGCTACGTGATACCAGACTCCAACCTGCGGAACGGTCGTGGAATCCGCGTGGATTTGCCCTCCACCAGCAGAGGCTATTGCAAAGCTAAAGATGTCCTGGCCGGACACCCGGTTTTTCAAGAGGGTATAACCCTCAAAATTATAATTCCGTGTGTTTTTCTTGAAGACGATGTATTGCAATCCTGGATTACCAGCATTCGGCGTTACTTCCACATCAAGCCGTACCCAAGCTTCAACAGTCACATCGGTTGGTTTGAGGCTGGTTGAATCGGCAATTTGAATGTACTGATTCGTTCCGTTCAAGTGGAAACCCTGGCCCACCTTGCCGTCGGTAAATGTGATCCCACTTACCAGCGTGCCATTATTCGTTCCAACACTATCATTGGCATTGTCTTCCGCCTGCCACCAGGCCACCAGACCGTTCGGCGGATCAACACACGGTGATGGCGGATTCACTGTCAGCAGTGCATTGGAACTGAGGATGGAACCGTAGGTGTTGGTCACCAGCACGGCGTAGTCGCCCGCTTGGTTCAATTGCACATTGGTCAATGAAAGTGAAGCATTCGTGGCTCCGTCGAGGTTCGTTCCATTGAAGTTCCATTGATAACTCAACGGCGAGGAACCAGTGGCCGTCACATTGAAGATCGCCGTGTCTCCCACCACCACCGTTTGATTGGTCGGTTGGCTGGTAATGAAAGGTGGTGCCTGCACGGTCAACGCAGCATTGGAACTGAGGATGGAACCAAAGGCATTGGTCACCAGCACCGCGTAATTGCCCGACTGGCTGAACTGGACATTGGTCAGGATCAGCGTGGTATTGGTTGCCCCGGCAAGGTTCGTCCCGTTGAAACGCCACTGGTAGCTCAGCGGGTTCGAGCCGCTGGCTGTGACACTTAAAACGGCCGTGTCGCCACTCATTACCGTTTGATTCGTCGGCTGGATGACAATGGTCGGCGGCAACCCCACCAGCAACACCGCGGTGGCGCTGTTGGTCGAGCCGAACAGATTCGTCACTTGCACTACGTAATCGCCAGAGTCAGTCAGTTGCACATTACTCAGCGTGAGTGTGGTATTTGTCGCCCCGGCAAGGTTCGTCCCGTTGAAACTCCATTGATAACTCAGCGGCCAGGAACCGGTGGCGGTGACACTGAAGACGACGGTGTTGCCCACAACCACCGTTTGATTGGTCGGTTGTTTCTGAATCGTCGGCGGCAGCCACACCACTGTCAGCGTCACACTGGTACTGTTGGTGGAACCAAACGCATTGGCCACCTGCACCACATAATTCCCGGCCTGGTTGGTTTGCACATTTGTCAATGTAAGCAAAGCGTTTGTAGCCCCATCGATGTCCATCCCGCCGAAACTCCACTGATAACTTAACGGCAAGGAACCTGTGGCCGTGACACTGAACGTTGCAGTGCCGTTTACAAAAACGGTTTGATTAGTTGGCTGGAACTGGATGGTCGGTGGCGTCGCGGTCACCGTCAGCACCGTATTGGAACTCAGGATCGAACCGAACGCGTTGGTCACCAGCACGGTGTAATTGCCAGCCTGATCGAATTGCACATTGGTCAACGTGAGCGAAGTGTTCGTAGCCCCGTCAAGGTTCGTCCCGTTAAAATTCCACTGGTAGCTCAGAGGCAAGGGGCCAATAGTCGTGACACTAAACATCGCGGTATTGCCCGAAGGAACGGTCTGACTTTGCGGTTGGACAATAATTATCGGAGGATTGGTAGAACTCCCGAGTAATGGGGTTAAAGGTGGTAGCCTGCTCCGAACCAAGAAGTATGCATCGAAAGCCCATTTGCGTTGGGGAACGGTGTAGTTGTGTGTGGGATATCCGGATCTGTCGGCAGGGCCAATCCAGAAGTTCGTCGCGTAGATGCTCGGAAACATGGCAACGATGGAACCGTTATACCACAGTTGTCTGCTTCCCGAACTCCAGTCTTCATTCAAACGAAGAAAATTCTCCAAGCCTCCGCTATATTGTTTTTGGGTGCCGACTTTTGTAGACGGGACGATGCCGGCAAGACACGCGGCGTTGACAGTGATGTTGCTGGTGACAACACGATTGCCAATGCCACTTTCAGGAGGATTATAACTGCTGCCGCTCTTAGTAAGGCTGTTGGCGTCATTCCAGTTGCCGGAGAGAATCGAGATAGCATCACCCATCAGCGCGGCCGGGTAAGTCCAAGCGGTGTTCGCAGTGTTGATGGATTGGCTGCCACCGCTATTGGTCTGGATGTTGTAATTGCCCAACACATAAAGCGGTTGAGCCGTGGCAATGGTGAGGCCTTTGGCTGAGGGCAATTGGCCGCCATTGACCACCCGCACGCTGGGCAGCCTAATATTTCGGATTGGTGTAACAGCGTTATAGACGTAGATGGAATCAATGGGGTGACCTTTGGAGCCGTGGGCGCCATCGCTGCCGCCACATTGATAGTTCCACGGGTAGCCGGCCACTTGAACGCCGCCGCGTGTTGCCGTGTTTGTCAGCCAAATATTGAATTTGGCGATGTCAATTTGAACGACCTGCACCGTGGCGCATTCGCGGAAATCATAAAAATAGGTATTCGTTACAAAGGAATAACCAGCAAACAGAATATTGGTGGCGGCATAGTTGGTGGTGCCATTTTTAGTGATGATCAAATCATTCGTGAGCAGGACCAGGCGGCTGGGATAGTTATAGTCGCTGTAGTAAACGGTAAGGTTGGTGCCAATCCAGCTATGGCCATTTGTGCCAGAGGCGGAATTGGAGATGATGAGATCGCATTCGTTGTAAAGAAATATTTGACCCGGAGGCAAATAAGCAGCGTCATTGGGCACGCCCAGGCCCGCTGGCGGCAAACTGAGAATCACTTCGGTGTTGGTGGTGCCGATCTGCATGTCCAGCCGCCCCACACCGGAGAGCGGAGAGCCGCCATTATAGTGAAGATAGGACGAGTTAAAGGTCAGATTCTGCTGATCATTAGGGTTATCATGGTTGGTAACCAACAGAGTGGCTTCGACGATGTCGTTAAATGTCACCGTCACCTGCGGACACATCCAGATGTTTCCATTGACATGCACCTTCCCGTTCATGGTCATCGTTTGGCCGGGCGTGAAGTCCATGTCCAGGTTGTAGAGTGCGGCAAACTGAAAAACCGGGGTGCTTGTGGATGACTGGGCAATCGCGGCCGGAACAAACAGCGCCACCAACAGACTTGCAACCAGGTAAAACACGCACGCCCGCTTCAGTCCGTGAAAAAGGGGCTTCGGAACGGCCAACCTGAATTTCATATCCGGCCGAAAATATGCAGCATTTATGCCAAATAATCCGTTCCGGCAGTTGAATAAATACAACTGTCTCAAGTAAATCCAACCAACACGGACGAGTTGTCCGCACTCCTAAAGCCGATTTTCCCTTTTCCCGGGCTGGCAACACCGGAGCGAAGAAAACAAAATCAATCTGCCGGTTTTGCCGTGACGGTCGCAGGTTCCAATTCAATTCTTCGCCAGAAAAACCACAGCACAACGCCAACGGCCGTGCCGCCCAGGTGCGCCAGCGATGAAACGTTGCTGAACCCGGCGATTTGTTCGTAGGCACCCCAGAATTGCAGCAGCAACCAAAGCAAGAAGGCGCACCATGCCGGGAATTGGATCCACCGGGGAATGAACACAAAGCCGAAACGCATCAAAATACCGAGCCGCGCGTGTGGAAATTTGAGGGCATAAAAGGCAATCAATCCCGCAATGCCGCCGCTCGCTCCGACGCATGGCATTGTGCCGCGCGGATCGGCCACGACGTGCAGGAGGCCGCCGGCGATGGCCGCCAGCAACACCAACAACAACCAGCGTTTTCGTCCCAGGTAATCCTCCACGTGGTCGCCGAAGATAATCAGGAAATAAAGATTACTGGCCAGATGGACGATGCCACCGTGCAAAAAGAACGAGGTCAGAAAAGTCAACCCGCCGTAGCGCCAGGCCTCGTCGGGGATCAATCCGAAATTCTGGACCGCATTGTCCAAATCAAAGAAGGCCCAAAAGCTGGCGGCGGCAAGCAACAGGGCGAGCAACAGGGTCGCCCACGGCACGTGGGCCAGCGGGTCGGATTCCATTTCGACCGGTAAACCAAAAATGGCGGGCACGGTCTTCCAACCTTCATCCGGCATTTCGTCATGTTCTGCGCGCGCCCGTTCGGCAATCTGCTGGACTTTGTAAAGCGCTAGCGCCTCCCGCGCGGCTGGTGGCAGGTCCTTGTCATCCACTTCGCCCGGTTCTCTGGGTTTGGGCGGCGCGGGTGGAATGGATTCGTATTCGGCGGCATCGAACCAGACAAATTCGCATCGCGTGCAAACATCCAGTTCCAACGCCTGGCCCGCCACACCCATGGTTACATCTGTCATGGCGCGCGAACAAATGGGGCAGGACTTGCCGGTTTCGCCCAGCGCGGTGATGGCGCGCGACCAGATGGCAGTTACGCGATCCTGACCGATGGTTTTGCGCAACAGCGAGACGCTCACCGTCCGTCCACCGCAACGCGGACAAACCCAAAAAACGCCGACTTTCTCGAGCGTTCGTGTCAATCCGCTACCACAATTTGGGCAGATGAACATGATTGACGTTTTCGCCTATTTCGGAAGCAAATCCGCCACCAAAAACGCGTTTTCCCTTCAATTATTGACTCTTATGACGGCTTGGAAAATGCGCTTGAGTTCACCGGCATGATCGAGCTGGCCGGCAAAATCACGGAAAGTTTAGAAAGCCATGAGTTTAAAGCCAGCCGAAAGCGCGTGGTTGGCAATACCATGGCATTAAATGTGCTCCCTTTGGCTAAATCACCGACTTTAACATGAAAAGTAAAGTCCCAATATTGGCACTTATTCTTTTTTTGTTTGAATTTGCCGTGACTCCAACGGTCGAGGCACAAGGCACAGTCTTCGTGTCCAACCTCGGATCAACCAACCTTGTCTTCGTTGGCTTGGGACCCAATTACTGGTTGGCGCAGCCTTTTGAAACCGGAACGAACATTTCGGAATATCCGCTTGATTCAGTCCAGTTGATGATGTTGGTCACGGGGCCTTCCAGCGGCACCAACCTTCAGGTTTCCCTCTACAGCAACAGTGGCGGTGCACCGGGAACCAGTCTGGCACCGCTTATCGGTTCTGATCCAACCTCCAGCGGTCTTTGCACTTACACCGCATCGGGTGTCGCATTGGCGCCTTTGACATCCTATTGGATTTTGGTCTCGTCCGGACTTCTGCAATACGGTTTCCCGGTTTTTTTAGCTGGCGCTTCACAAACGACCAACTACGTGTCAAGCGGCGGCTGGAGTTTGAGCGCCCCGATGTATTCCACGGATTTGGCAACCTGGCAGTCGGCGCCATATAACGCCGCTCAAATTGCAATCACCGCGCACGTGCCGGAACCTTCCGTGTGCATGTTCATCGGGTTGGGATTGGCTTGGTTCCTTTTCCGCCGCAGACTGTAAATCCCCATTCACTTCGGCAGCAAATCGGCGACCATCGCCTTTTCTTCCTGCAACTCATTCACCGTCGCATCAATCTTTGCGCGGCTGAATTCATTGACCGGCACGCCGGGAACGATTTCAACCTTCTGGCCGTTGCTGCGAACCGGGAATGAACTGATAAGGCCTTTCTCAACGCCGTAGCTGCCGTCGGAACAGACACTCACACTGTGCCAGTCCCCGGCGCGCGTCGGCTCGATGATGGAACGGACGCTGTCCACAACGGCATTCGCGGCACTGGCGGCGCTCGACAACCCGCGCGCCTTGATGACGGCCGCGCCGCGCTGCTGGACGGTGGAGATGAACTCGCCCTGGAGCCACGCCTCGTCCCGGATTGCGACCGTGGCGAGCTTGCCGTTGATTCTGGCGTTGTAAAAATCGGGATATTGCGTGGCGGAATGATTGCCCCAGATGGTCACATTGCTGACGGCGGTCACATCCACCCCGGCCTTTTTCGCGAGTTGCGCTTTCGCGCGGTTTTCATCAAGGCGCGTCATGGCGAAGAACCGGTCGCGCGGCACGTCCGGCGCGTTGTTCATGCAAATGAGACAATTCGTGTTGCACGGATTGCCGACAACGTGGATGCGCACGTCGCGCGCGGCATTTTTTTGAATCGCCCTGCCCTGCCCGATGAAAATCTTGCCGTTGATGCCGAGCAAATCCTTGCGTTCCATGCCGGCCTTGCGTGGCACGCTGCCAACGAGCAACGCCCAGTTCACACCTCGGAAACCTTCGTCCAAATTTGCCGTGGGCACGAGGCCTCTCAACAATGGAAAGGCGCAATCATCCAATTCCATCACCACACCACCGAGCGCGGGCAGCGCAGGCTCGATCTCAATCAAATGCAAAATCACGGGCTGGTCCGGCCCGAACATGGCGCCGGAAGCAATGCGGAACACAAGGGCATAACCGATCTGGCCGGCGGCACCGGTGACGGCCACGCGAAGAGGTGGTTTGCTCATAATTAAAATGGGGCGCGATTATATGCCGCCATCAACGCGGCGCAAGCGCGGAGCATCAACTCGTGTGCTCTTCCGTCACATCAAACCGCTCGAACAGCTTGCCGAGCAGCATGACCCCCAGGCCGGCTTCCGCAGCTAAAACCATCGCGGCCGCGAGCGACGCCAGCGGCACGGCGGCAGCCGGACCGAGGGCGAGATTCAGCAGAAAAAAGACGCCGACGAACGCGACGGCGGCCGGCAGGAGCGCGAGCAACAAGACGAGCATTTGTCCCAGCGCCATAATCAGCCGTTGGCCGGTGGCTTCGATTCCGCGCGGGCTGTCCTTGCCGGTTTGAATCCACGACGGAAACAACAGCACGGCGGCATTCGGAACCAGCAACAGGAGCCAATCGAGCACCGGCAGCAGGACCGCCGCCCCGAGAGCGATGGCCAGGAAAAGCGCTTCGTATTTACCGGGCAGATAAAAAATGAGTCCGGCGCCAACCAGTAACAACAGCCATTGGATTGCCGCCAGTACGGCCACCGGCGCGAGGATTTCGCCCAGGGCAATCTGCCAGCCGCGCAGCGGGAGGGTTTTCAGGACGTCCGCCAGCGGCAGGTCATGCCGGAAATCCTGCCGCAGCAATTGCGGCCCCAGCAGCAACGAATAACCCAAAGCCGCGGCGATGAGAATTGCCGCCAAAACGGAAACGTTTGGCCGGTGACCAATGTTTCCCAGGCTGATGCCCAGTATCACCACGACGGTGATGAGTATAATCCACAGGCGCGGGGAAAAAATCTGGCCGACACCAAGGAGATTTTTCCAGAGCAACGCCGTGGGAGCCGGGCCGGTGGCCGTCAGCCTGAACCACGGGCGTTTGGCCTTTTGCTTTTTGCCGGCACCCTGCCAGTTGCCGGCGCGGACGGCAGCAAGGCGCACGGCCAGTTTTTGCGACGCTTCCACCGAGGCTTCCTCAAAAGCCACGTCGGCATAAATAACCCACAGGTAGTGCAGCAAAAAAAGGAGCAGTGCCGGGGCCAGCGCGGCGAAAAACGCCGTGGCGTCCGGCGCCAGAAATGGCCGCACCACCAGCCGGAACGGGTAAAGCAGATACAGCGCCGGGCCAACGGTCAAAACCCGTTGCGCATAATCCAGTATCGCATTGAAATCGGTCGTGTCGGCGGAGCTCAACCCCGGCAGGGTGCGTTTGGCCCAAATCCAGACGAAAACGGCCATCGCCGCCACCAGCCCCAGGACCAGCAGCCGCCGGAGCCGGTTGGAAATGCCGCGATCCAGCAGCATCGTCCGGGCGAATGAGGCACCGAGAAAATGGAGGTTCAGCGTCGAAAGCATCAGCCACCAGCCGAGCGCGTGGATCAAGACATTGCCGCCAACCCGGCGCGAGAACAGCGTCAGCAAAAAGGAAGTGAAAAGAATTCCCAATTGCGAACGCAGGAGTTTGAAATGAATCAGATTGCGCCGGGTCACGGGCGCGGGAAAGAGAAACGCCACTTCGGCCTCGGTGAACGTGAGCGCGGCGCGTTCACGCGGAATGACCCAGGCCAGCAGCACGATGACGAAGAGCGCGAACGCGCCAAACAACTCAATAAGCAGCCGATGTTCCGGCGAGAACGTGAAATTCACCGGCGGTTGCCGCTTGCCCGCATAGCCTCCGAAGAGGTAGCGGAAGAAATAAAAATAGAAATACAGTCCGCCCACGATGGCGCCGATGAAGTATTTCGGCTGCTTGAGCCGCTTGACCCGGCTGACCAGCCGGTTGCGGAACACATGATATTGCAGGTAAAGCAGCGCGGAGATCATCGCTCGTTCCCGTGCGGCAGCGGCGGTGGCACCGCCGGCGTGGTCGGGCTGGGTTCGCTCGTGGCGCGGAAGAAAATTTCCTCGAGATTGGCGTCCCCGGGCTGTTCGGAAAACTTCCGCGTCACTTCCTCGAGCGTGCCGTCAATGATTTTCCGCCCGTTCTTCAAAATCAGGAGGCGCGAGCAGATTTCCTCGACCAGATGCAGCAGGTGCGAGCTGATGATGATGGCCGCGCCGTCGCGCGCCCGTTTCAAAATGGAATCCTTCATCCGGCGAATGCCGAGGGGATCCAGCCCGGTCAACGGCTCATCGAAATAAATCACCTTCGGCGAGTGTAACAGGCCGCAGGCGATGGCGAGCTTTTGTTTCATGCCGCGCGACAGTTCGCCGGGCAACGCATCCCGCTTGTTCGCGATCTCGAGCTCTTCCAGCAGCTCACGGCCGATTTGTTCGTAATTGGGCACCTGATAAATCCGCGCGACGAAATTCAAATGCTGCCAGACTGTGAGGTAATCGAACAGGCGCGGTTCGTCGGTGAAAAAGGCGAGTTGTTGCTTGGCGGCGATCGCGTCACGGACGATGTCGTGGCCGCCGACGCGCACGGCGCCGCGCGAAGGGGGAATGATGCCGGACAGGCACCGCAGCGTGGTGGTCTTGCCCGCGCCGTTTGGGCCGACTAAGCCCATCACTTCGCCGGGCTGGACAGAAAATGAAAGTTCGTTCACGGCGACGAATTCGCCGTAAAGTTTGGTGAGACCTTCAACCTGGATCATGCGTTGGAGTTGGGTTGCCGATTGTTGTTGCTGCGCGGTCAACGTACCAGCCAACCGGTCAGAGCGTAAAGTCCGCAGATTCGAAGCCACCGCGCGCGCAAAAATATTTTTGAATTTTTTCTTGGCAGATTTTGGTCTTGAGCGTAGAAATGGACTGTTCTTTGAAATGGATGGACGTTGTTCATCCGTCATCGCAGTCAAACGTCAGGGAACCCGGTGAAAATCCGGGGCGGTTGCGCCACTGTTACGGCTACAAATTCCCATAAGCCACTGATGCAAATCGGGAAGGCGGGAAGAGGTTTGAAGCCGAAGCCAGGATACCGGTCTGGCTGTGCTCGTCACGGTCGCTCGCGTGAGCGGCCGGCTTCTCCGTCAAAGAGAAGGATGAGGCCAGCCTGTCGAACGGTTTTCGGCAGGATTCGCTGGATGCCTTCATTCTCCGTTTTGCCGGGGTCTGAAGGTTTTTTTGTTTGGAGTCCCGCTTCAGGCGGTTCGTAAAATGCCGGCTAAAGCCGGAACTCCAAGCGTCTCCCAGACCCCGCGCTGGTCTCTCAACCGTAAAACTGTTCCGCCCCTGAAAGCTTTCGGGGTTGCGGTACCAAATTGAAAGATCAGCCATGAAAAAAGTCCGTTTAGCGCTGGCGCTGGCCGGCTTGTCCGTTTGGTCTGTCGCGCCCGCGACCGTCATTACCGAAAATTTCACCAACAATCCGGCACAGGACGGCTGGCGGACTTTTGGCAATACCAACTTGTTCCACTGGAATTCGACGAATCAAAACCTCGAAGTCACCTGGGATTCCACAAAAACAAACAGTTATTTCTACCATCCCCTCAACGGCTATCTCACCCGCAACGATGATTTCCGCATCGAGTTCGACCTCCGGTTGACCGACATCGCCAGCGGCGTGGAACCCGGCAAGACCGGCCCCATGCAGCTCGGTTTTGGTTTCCTGAATTCCACGATCGCCACCAACGCCAGTTTTATGCGCGGCGTCTTTGGCAGCGCGCCGAACGTCGCCGAATTCGATTACTACACCGACGGCTATTACTTTTTTGGCGATGTTTATTATTCGGCGCCGGCAACGACCACGCCGTCCTTTATTTCCGGGGTCAACAGCTACGATTATGCCCCCGCTAACTTGTCGGTATATGAAAACGAACTGCCGACGAATCAGCCCGTGCATGTCACGTTTGCCTACACGGCCAGCAATCAAACCGCCGTTGTCATGCTCACCACCAATGGCGTTCCGCTCGGCCAGCCGACCAATCTGGTTTTGAACAGCGCCAACGGATTTGCCGACTCCGACGACTTCCAGGTGGACATGTTTTCCATCAGCAGCTACAGCAGCGTCGGCGATGATTACGATTCGGTTCTCGCGCACGGGAGCGTGGCCAACCTGGTCGTGACCCTGCCGCCGCCAGCGCAAAATCTGACCGGGGGGTTCAGTCACGGCGTTTGGCAGGTGCAATTCACCGACCACACCAACTGGCTTTACACCCTTCAACGCTCGACCGATTTTGTTTCCTGGGCCGACACTTCCGTAACCACCAACGGCAATGGCACGAACCTGATTTTGCAGGACCCGAACGCGCCGGCGGACAAGGCGTTTTACCGCGTTCGCGCCAACAGACCATGAAAGCACGTAACCAGTGGCAAGTGGTCAGCCTTCGCCATGCTTCGGCACGACAGGCAAGTGACAGAATGATTGGACATGCGACAAATTCATGTCACGTGTCACGTGTCACGTGTCACGCCTTCACGTTGATCGAACTGCTTGTCGTCATTGCCATCATCGCGATTCTAACGGCAATGCTGCTGCCGGCATTGACGCAAAGCAAGGCCTCCGCCCAACGCGCCACCTGCGAAGGCAATCTGCGCCAGCTCGGAATGGCCTCGGAATTGTATTGGGACGACAACAACGGGAACTGTTTCAAATTGTCGGACGGCGTGACAAACAGTGGAACGATTTGGTGGTTTGGCTGGCTGGGACCCGGGCCGGAGGAACAACGGCCATACGATTTGTCCGTTGGCAAATTATTTCCCTACCTCAATGGCAGCGATGTCCGGCTTTGCCCGGTGCTCAACTCAAAAATGGCCCAGTTCAAATTAAAAGCCACCAATGTGGTGGTGTACAGTTACGGCTATAATGGCTCCTTTTCCACCCCTAGCAACCTGCCGCCAATGGGCGTCGGCCAAATCAAGCATCCAACGGATATCGCCTTGTACGCCGACTCAGCCCAAGTGAACAATTTTCAACCCCCCGCTTCGTATAGCAACCCGATGATTGAAGAATGGTATATCCTCGACAACCCAACCAACTATCCCAGCAGCAGTTATTATCCCCACGGCCACTTTCGCCATTCGCAAAGGGCAAACGTGGTGTTTTGCGACGGGCATGTGGGATTGGAAACGATGGTGCCCGGCTCGATTGACCCGAAATTGCCGAACCAGCTTGTGGGCCGGCTGCGTCCGGAAATTCTCCTCCTGCCGTAGCGGGCAATCGGGAGGGCAAGCTTTTCAAGCGGCTCCGGCAAACAGCCGTTCATTTTTGCAGCCATGCCCAGGCGCACCAGAGCACCGGCGCCTGGCCGTGCAAATCACCCACGGCTCGCGGCCGGTCCAAATAGTAATTCACATCCTGGCTCTGCCCAGTGCCAACACATACCTCGCGCAGGTTTCCGTTTTTATCAAGGTAACCGCACAGGCCAATCCAGCCTTTGCGGGCGCAATCGCCATATTCCTTCGCATCCAGCCAGCCGTGCCGGACGCCGACAATCATGGCGTAGGTGAACATGGCGGTGCAGGAACTTTCCGGCCATGCCTGATCGTTGTCAATCAGTTGCCGCCACATGCCCGATGGCGATTGGTCCCGCCGCAGCCCCGCCATCATTTTGCGGTAACCGTCCATGAGCCGTGCGTATTTCGGTTGATCCGGCGGGAGCGAACTGAGCACTTCGGCCAGCCCAACCGCGAACCAGCCGTTGCCGCGCCCCCAATAAAATGGTCCGCCCGCGCCATGCCAGAAGAGACCGTTGGGTTTTTGCAGCCGGTCGAGGTAGGCGGCAAGTTCGTCCGCCGCGCGGTCGGCGTATTTCAGGTCCTTCGTCGCGCGATAGGCCTGGATTTGCAGGGCGCCGACCATGAATGCATCGTCTATCCACCAGCGCGATTCGCGCGCAAGGCCGTTCGTTAACGGATTTTCCCATTGCTCGCCGGCTTTGCCCAGGCCAAGGGCGAGGTCATTGGTGTTGCCATTGAGCAGGTAGATTTCCAACGGTAAAACTCCGAAGACGTGAAAATCCACGTGCCGCGCCGGTGAAATCATCTTCTTGCCTTCCGGCGTCAAAATCACCGCGTAACGGTCAATAAGCTTTTGCTCCAGTTCCTTGTCACCAGCCGCGTCCGCGAACCGCAACGCGCCGAACGCCGCGCAAACTTCGGAATAATGAATGAAACCTTTTTTGTCGAGGTTGATGGGGCGGCGGAGAAAATTCTGCGCAACTTTTTCGCCGACGGTCCGGGGATTGCAATTTGTCGGCCAGTTTTGGAAAACGGCCTGGGTTGATTCTGTTTTTCCAGCCCCAGTTTTCACCGCGGCGCAACCGGCCAACAAAACCGCGCCGAACAGGCAGGCGGTCTGCAAAATGGTTTTGTGCATGGGCGAATTAAAACCGGGGCGCACTGGTTTGTCTAGGAGCGGGTTTTGTCCTGTGCTTGGGGCTGAATCTCCGCCTCGGGAAAACGCTCGCGAATCCGGCGGCGGAGACGTTCCTCGTCGGCCGGTTGGTAACGTCGGCGCGTGATGAGCCGCCGCACCACATCCAACAACGCCAACCAGTCCTCCAGTGGCGGTTCCGGCACGGGTTGCCATTGATCGAACCGCTTTTCGCGCTGGAAGAAAAGCCATTCGCGGCTCACGCGCCGCGCATAGACCTGCAGCTTCACACCATCGTCGTTGGTTCGTTTCCAGCTGATTTCTGCTTTAGGCATTTACGGGGGCGTTCTGGTGGTCTGACAGTAATGGGAATAATTTTGGAGAAAATTTTCCTGAAATTTGTCGAATTGCGAGGTGGACGGCAGCGGTGTGCTTAAGGAATTCGTTTCGGGAAAAGTTGTATGCGCACCATCGTTGACGATGGCAAAAACCTTTATGGGGGACGCCGTGGCAGCGCCGTGGATTTCCGTGTCCTGATTGCCGCAGACAAGGCGGCGGCCCTGGATGATTCCATATTGCAGGTATGAGTTGAGATAAATCGTCCGGTCGGTTTGCGCGCTGTCGGAATAGAGTGACGCCCCCTGATAGAGTTGGTCTTGGGGAATGGGAATGCCGAGCAAATCAAGGATGGTTGGCAACAAGTCAACTTGAGAACCCACGGTGTCATTGATGCGGCAACCCGGCTTGCCAGGGTCCATTATGATCAATGGAATGTTCGCCAACCCGGGCGTCACCGTCCATCCGTGGCCGATGGGTCCGCCATTTTCCCCGAGCATTTCTCCGTGATCGTCGGTGATAATCACCAATGTATTGTCCAAGAGGCCGGCATCTTTCAATTCGTCCAGTATGGAAGCAACGATCCAGTCCATGTAGAGAAGGTTGTTCAGGTAGAGAGGAGTATAGTCGCCCACTTGTTTTAACGAATATTTTTTAAATTGTTGGGGTATTCCGTCGAAGGGATTGTGAGGAGCAACCGGAAAATAGGAGAGAGAAAAATTTTGATGGTTTGTTGCGTATTGTTTGATCTGCGCCCGAATGGCTCTCAACGTTTCTTCTTCGCGCAAGCCCCAGGAAACCGATGCCGCATCGCGCCGGCCAGGCATGGTGTCAGCGTCATACATTGCGTCAATGCCGCGTCCCCGCAGGAAATCTCGAAAGCCAGCGTAATCAATAAATTCGGAATCAAAAACTGAACAGGTATAGCCACGTTGGTGTAAGACATCGAAAAGGCTTTTTACATTCACCCGATGAAGCGTGAAAACCTTGTAATCCTTCACCGGATAAAGTCCGGTGAGCGTTGCAAAACGGGAGTTGATGGAATTGGGAAAATTGCAGAAAAAATTCGGGAAAAGTTCCATTCGGTCCTTGTATTTTGAGAGCAACGGTTCCGTGTTTTCCGTCCCGTTGAAGAGCGACAGATATTTGTTGTAGCAAGATTCCTGAAAAATCAACACGACGTTCAAATTCCGCGGCGCGTGCCCGGATGCGGGCGCGGGAGGTCTGGTCATTGCTTCCATGCCCAACTGTTTTGCCGTCAAGATGAAGGTCTTTTCATCCATCGGCGGGTTAGAGACTTTTTTAAATAACGGGCTGGTTCCGGCAAGCAATATAGCCGATTCGCCTTCTGCTTTGTCATGCCTGGCGAACCAATTTCCCGCAATTCCCAACAGCAGGAATGAAATCAAACAGAATTGTCCGCTGCGTCCCAACTGCAATGACCCGGAAGAACTCTTGCGCTGCCACCACCCCACCAAAACGGCGTAAAGACCCGCCAGCATAACCAATCCGATCATCATTCCCGGCAAATAAGGTTTTGCCTCCCGCCATATCATTTTGAAGTCGGCGCCGAGTTCCACGGCCTGCCAGTCCAGTCTCACCCCCATGATCTGCGACAACCGCAAGTCCGCCAAGGCGAGCGCGATGAGCAGCAGATTGATGCCATCCAGCCACAACAATGACGCCGACGGAAGCAGTCGCCGATAGATCGTCGCCGCCGCCAGCAATGTCAATGCCAGAAAAAATTCCCCCAGAAAATAATGCGGCAGGGTGAATCCCAGGCAAAGCAGATTTTGAAAATTGGCCACCGCGCCGTAGTTGATATTCACCAGCAACAGGAACGCGGTGAAAGCAAACGGCAGCAGCCACAACCAGGCCGCATGAAATTTCCTCCGCCAGGCAAGGATGCTTAATCCCAGAAACAACGCGATGCTCCAACCCGACAACACGAAATATCTCGCGCTTAAATTTTTCAAAGCGTCGTCCTGTGTACGGAAAAGCAAAAACAAAAAAACGCACCAAAGCCACGGTTGAATCATCCAGAACCAGCCCGGTGAATTTCGGGAACCCGCCCCGGCCAATAAACACGCGACGCCCAGACTGTCTGCCACCAGCAAGGCATTTTGATAGGCAATAAATTCATGAAAAAACAACGCGATATAGACCGGGGCGAAGATCGCGGTGAAATACAAAACCAGATGCTCGCGGCCGGTGCGAACCAGCCCGTAGTAGAGCAGCGCGTAGACAAATATCCAAACCGCTAAAAACGGCGGTTGAAAGAAAAAAACCTGGATTAAATACCATCTCAAATCCCACCACGTCAACGTCCCGTGCATCACCAGATAAAGATAATCTGTATCGCCGGCGTGAAATGTCAGAAAAATAAAAAAAATCCCCGCCAGCAACACGCCGGCATTGGCCGCGCGGACCACTGGCGCGCCGCCAGCGGAACAGCGCAGCGCAAATTGCCATAAACTTAATCCCACGAGAACTGCAAAAGCATAAAAGGCCGCTTCATTCACCCAGTTGTAATGCCACGAGCCAATCCGCCATTGAGTTTCAAAAAGATACCTTCGAAATCCAACCAACATCGTCAGTTTTATCAGGCAAAGCGTTATGAATAACATCCCGATTCGTCCGCCCACGTCCCCCGGAATGGCACACCAATGCGCCTTCGGGGTATTTGGCTTCGCGTCCGATGAATTTTCGACCGGCTGGGAATGAATCCCGGCAGACTTGCGATTTTCGCTCATTGGGAAATTGAATCTGGTGAAAATTCGCTTCGTAGCTGCGACTCGATTCAATCAGGCAAACTCACGCTTGCGACCGCCATCGCCGCAATGCCCTCTTCGCGGCCGATGAAACCCATTTTTTCATTGGTCGTGGCCTTGACGCCGACGTGCCGGAAATTGATGTCCAATGCCTCCGCGATGTGGATTTTCATCTGGCGGATGTGCGGATAAATTTTCGGCGCCTGCGCCACGACCGTTGCGTCCACGTTCACGATTTTGCCCTGGCGCAACGCCACCAGCCGCGCGGCCTCCTGCAAAAACACCTTGCTGGGCGCGTTTTTCCAGCGCGGGTCCGTGTTCGGAAAAAAGTGGCCGATGTCCTCCTCACCCAGCGCACCGAGAATCGCGTCGCAAACCGCGTGCATGAGCGCGTCGGCGTCCGAATGGCCGTCCAAGCCTTTCGGGTGCGGAATCTCCACGCCGCCGAGGATGAGTTTGCGTCCCGCGACCAGCGCGTGAACGTCATAGCCGATGCCAACGTGGACCATTACCGGACTATAAAACATGCGCCCCTCCCGACCAAGCAATATCCTGCTTGATGCGGGGCAGCGACTGAAGTTCCGTTTCCGCCAGGAAAGACCGCCCCGTTACCCGACGCCGCCAGGCTATTTTGCCGGGGGCGAGTGCAAGAAGTGCCTCATGAGGTAATCTGCCCAGTCATCGAATCCTTTCGGGTTGCACTCATTGAACGTTTGTTCGCGCATTTCACTGATGACAATGTCAGGTTTCTCCTGTTTGATCCATTTCTCTGACAATGGGAAACGACTGTAATAGGTTACCTTGCCAAAGTGGTAGCCCAGAAATGGAGATAAGCCGTTTCTAAAAGAATCACCGAGGACAATCACGCTGCCTTGGGCCCTGGGATTTTTAGTAAAATCTACAAATGAACTGACACATTCAGTCGGTTTTGAGCTCATTTCCAGGCGCGGCAGGTCCGGCTTTGGAGTTAAAGAAACGGCACAGTTTTCGTTGACATCCACTTCAGCCCACTCGGCCAGGTTACCACTGGGGATCGGCTTGTTTTCCAGTTTAAAGGAAGCCAAAGGCAGTGGCTTCAGTCCGGGCAATTGTTTCGAGAGATTCTTTACGATTTCCTGATAGGCCACAAAGCCGCCGAAATAATTCCAGTGGCAGTCGGTTTGGTAATATGTGGGCGCGATTGTGCGTGCTGCTCGCAGCGCCGGGCGAAGGTCCAGGACTTCAACGGTGGAATGGGCGCGCATGTGGGCGAAAAATTGATCGAGCTTGGTATCGGGTCGCACCTTTTTCATCCAGTCCGGTAATTGTTCAGAATAGACCGACTGTTTGTCGGGCGCAACGACGAAGACATATTTGATCCCGAGTTGCGCGAGCCAATCGCGGCGATGTTCGAGCAGTGCCTGCCAATCGAGCAAATCCTGAGGTGAAAACCGCCGTACACCCTGATAATTTTCAATCGTCCTGTTATCGTTTAAAAACAACCAGCCATTGCGGCCGACGATAACACCCGGCGAAGGCCCGCTTTTCCCGGGGAAAAGCCCGAGCTCCATCCTTCGGTGCAGGTGGATGAGTTGGTTTCGCCAGCCGAAATGGTCGTTGAAATAAGCCTCCAGCCCGGCAATGAACTCTTTTTGACCTCCAAGGCCGGGTTTTAATTCCGGGAACTCCGCCAGCACCCGATTTTCCCTCGGGAGGGTTGTCCGATCAATATGGAAAATGGTATCGAGTGTCGGCAACCAAAGCATCACCAGGAACAGGATGATCAGGCTCACATTTGTCCATCGCGTCAATGTCAAATTGGCAGAAGTGGGTTGCATCAATCAGAACCGGAAATAGATAAACGGATTATAAGTGTTGCCGGCCAGGTTGACGGAGATAATCAGCATCAATGCCACAATCAGGACGATTTCCAGGGCCGAACCGAAAGCCCGGACAACCGGACGACAGGCTGGGGGGGACATCTGGCCCAACTTTGCACAGAGGGTTAGCGTCCAATTCCACAAGGGTCCGCTGAACAGGATGCCGAAAGCGATGGCCCAGACGTCCTGGTTCGTCATATTATAGCGGCCGTTCGTTCCCGCGAATGCCGGAACCGGACTCAGCCCGAACAAAGCCAGAAAGAAGTGCCCGGCGGCTGTGAATGTGTTGGCGCGAAAGATCACCCAGCCCATCACCACGACAAGGATGGTATAGAGATGCCGGAGTGACTTGGGAAGTTTCGCTTGCCATGTACCCAGGCGGGTTCGCTCCAGGGCCAGGAAAAAACCGTGATAAAGGCCCCACACCACAAATGTCATACTTGCGCCATGCCACAAACCACAGAGAAAGAACACCACGATAAGATGGAGGCAGGTTCGTCCTTGGGAAACGCGGTTGCCGCCGAGCGGAATATAGAGGTAATCGCGAAACCAGGTCGTGAGTGAGATGTGCCAGCGCCGCCAGAAATCCCTGATGGACTGCGCGGTGTAGGGAAACTGGAAGTTTTCGAGAAATTCGAAGCCGAACATTTTGCCCATCCCGACCGCCATGTCTGAATAGCCGGAGAAATCGAAGTAAATCTGCAAAGTGTAACAGAGAATTCCCAGCCAGGCGTCCGGTGTGGAAAGTTCAGAGGCAGGCAGTGAGAAGATTTGATTAGCCGGGGCGGCAACGGAGTTGGCAATCAAAATTTTCTTGGCCAGACCACCCACGAAACGACGGATGCCATCCGCAAAGATATCGCGGCTGACCGTACGTTGCCTGAGCTGCGGACCAATCGCGCTCCAGCGCAAAATCGGCCCGGCAATCAGTTGTGGAAAAAAGAAGATGTAAAGCGCTACATCCTTCAGATCGGTCGCCGACCTCCATTTACGGCGGTACACGTCGATGATGTATGACAGCGCATGAAAGGTGAAGAACGAGATCCCGATTGGCAACGCGATGTGCGGCGCCTGAAACGGCGCCAGACCCGCAAGGCCGAGCGACGAATTAAACACCCCAACGGCGAAATTGGCGTATTTAAAAAACGCGAGCAGGCCGATGTTAATGAAGACGGCTAACGCGACGATGAACTTACGGCTGGTCACGCTTTCGCTGCGATCCATCCATAAGCCGAGGCCGTAGTTCACCAGTGTGGATGTCAGCAACAGCAGGATGAAATCAATTTGACCCCACGCATAAAACGCGAGGCTCATCAAAAGCAGCCATAGATTTCTGGCCTTTGTGCCCGGCAACAACAAATTAACCGTCAGCACAATCGGCAAAAACAAGAACAGGAATATGGGCGAACTGAAAACCATCTGGACAACGCGCGATTATCAGCCAGCCGAGCTATGTATCAATAATAATTCCCGGAATCAGGCCCGCGGCAGCGTGAAGAAAAACGTCGCGCCTTTGCCCAACTCACTTTCCACCCGGACCTTGCCGCCATGGTTTTGCACGATGTGCTTGACGATGGACAGGCCCAGGCCGGTGCCGCCCTGCTCGCGTGAACGCGCCTTGTCCACGCGATAAAACCGCTCGAACACGCGGTCCAATGATTCCGGCGGAATGCCCGGCCCGTCATCCTGCACGAAAATTTCAATCATCCCGTCCCCGGCTTTTCTACCACCGACGGTCACCGTGCCCTGCGTGCGGCCGTATTTGATGGCGTTGTCCACCAGATTGGCGAGGACCTGTTCGAGCCGGTTCGCGTCCGCCGTCGCCGTAAGCTCCGGCAATTGATTGACGAGGGTGACACGCTTGTTGTCTGCGGGCGGTTTCAGATCACCCAAAACCTTTTCGACGACCGGACGCAAGGCGACCGGTTGCAGGTCCAATTTGACCCGCCCGGCTTCCAGCGCGGAAATCGTGAGCAAATCCTGAATGAGCAAATCGAGCCGGTCGGCGTTGCGCTCAATAATTTTGAGAAAGCGCTCGGCAACTTCGGGACTGCCGCGCGCGCTGCCGAGCAGCGTTTCGGCGTAACCTTTGATGAGCGAGAGCGGCGTGCGCAGTTCGTGGCTGACGTTGGCCACGAATTCCTCACGCGTGCGTTCCAGCCGTTTGAGCCGGGTCAGATCGCGGAAAACGAGGATGGTGCCTTCGCGTTCGCCGGCGGAGTTGGAGATGGCGGCGGCGTTGACCTGCAACCAGCGTTCGCTCAAATCCGGCAGTTTCAGTTCGTAGTCGAAAACCTGCCCCTCGGTTTCGACACGGTTAACGAGTTCGTTCAGCTCATGCACGCGCAGGGCTTCCAGGATGGTTTTGCCGCGCAGTTCGGTTGTCACGCCGAAAAGATTTTTGAAGGCGCGGTTGGCGAGGTAAATCCGGCGGTTGCGATCGAGCAGCAGCAATCCCTCCAACATGCTGTTGAACAAAACCTGCTGTTGCGCCCTGGCATCGGTCGTGATCTGTTCCTGCCGCCGCTGAAAATCCTCCAGCTCGGTCTGCACCTGGCGCTCCTGGCGGAGATATTTTCGCCGCCACCGGAAATGCAGCCCGACGGCGGCGGCCAAGGCGATGATGGTCAGGACTGGCCACATGGGAAGGAGAATTGAATGTAGGAAAACACCGAACAACGAACGCCGAACGCCCAACATCGAACGTGATCATTCGGAGTTCGATGTTCAATGTTCAATGTTCGATGTTCCCAACCTTTGTTCACTCCACAAACCGATACCCGACGCCGCGGACGGTGTCCAGATGCTTCGCTGCCGGGCCGAGCTTTTCCCGCAACCGCCGCATGTGCGTGTCCACCGTGCGCGTGTCAATCAGGCTGTCGTATTCCCAAACGTCCCGCAGCAAGGCGTCCCGGGATTGCACGCGCCCGGCGCGTTGCGCGAGCGTGGTGAGCAGCTTGAACTCGGTGGCGGTCAGTTCAAACGGCCTGCCTTTCCAGCTCGCCGCATGGCGCGGCACGTCAATCAGCAAATCCCCAAAGCGTAACTGCTCGCGCGGCTTTTCCTCCGTCTGTCCGCGCGCAAGTATTTTTTTAATGCGCAGCAGCAGCTCGCGCGGGCTGAACGGCTTGGTCAGGTAATCATCCGCGCCGAGTTCGAGGCCGAGCACGCGGTCAATTTCGGCGGCCTTGGCAGTGAGCATGATAATGGGCACGCGCGCCGTGGCCGGATCCAGCCGCAACACCTTGCACGCCTCGAACCCGTCCATTTCCGGCAGCATCACGTCGAGAATAATCAAATCCGGTCTCTGCGCGTGGGCCTTTTTCAACGCCTCCGCGCCGTCGGCAGCCGTGATGACGGCGTAACCCGCCTGTTTCAGGTTGAACTCGACCAGTTCCACCGCTTCGGGTTCGTCGTCCACCACTAAAATTCGCGGCTTCACTCCGGGTTGCATATCACGCGCCCCATCGTCTCACAATTTCAATTCCGTGACAACCATGTGACAATCCGGTGACAATTTCAATTGGCGATGGGCAATGGGTGATTTACCATTTGCCCGACGCGACGCGCTTGAAAAATCGTCAATCGTAAATCATCAGTTATAAATAAAATGCCACTGCCGGTCATCAACCTTGCCCGGATGCGCGAATGGGAACGGGCCACGTGGGCCGCCGGCCAGACCGAAGCCGAGGTCATCCGGCGCGTCGGCGAAAAAATCGCCGAACGCGCGCTGCAACTCACACGCGCCGGCGACCCGATTTTGATTCTGGCCGGCAAAGGCCACAACGGCGACGACGCCCGCGCCGCGCGCAAACTTTTGCGCGACCGGCGGGTGGACGTGCTTGACGTGATCAACCCGGAGGCGGCACTGCCCGAATTTCTTAAACGCAGCGCAGGCGTCCCGCCTGCCCAGGCCGGCCAGGGCGGCCGGGCCGCGTTGCTCATTGACGGCTTGTTCGGCATCGGCCTGGACCGTCCGCTTGACGAAAGCTGGAAAAAATTCATGGCCGCGGTCAACCAATCAAACATCCCCATTCTGGCCGTGGATGTGCCGTCCGGCTTGAACGCGGACACCGGCGATCCCGTATCGCAGGACGCGGCGATAGAAGCTGCCGTCACCTTGACCGTTGGCGCGCCCAAAATCGGTTTGCTCGCCCAAAACGCCTGGCCGTTTGTCGGGCGTCTGGAAGTTGCCGCCGATGTCGGTCTGGTTCCTTGTCCCCACAAAAGCGAGTTGAATTGGACGCTGCCGGAGGATTTCGCCGGGTTCCCGCCACGCCGCGCAGCCGCGGCCCACAAAGGTTCGTTCGGGCATCTGGCAGCGGTCGCGGGCAGTTTTGGATTTCATGGCGCGGCGGTCCTGGCCGCGCGCGGGGCGCAACGCGCACAACCCGGTCTCATCACCCTGTTCACGCAGGAAGACGCCTATCATACCATTGCGGCGCAATTGCAATCCACCATGGTGAACTTGTGGAAGCCGGAAACAAAATTGTTCGACGCGGCGAGCGCGATTTTGATCGGCCCCGGTTTGGCCGCGCCGAATTTGCCGGACGAAATGAAATCCATCACGCGGCGGCTTTGGCGCGATTCAAAATCGCCAGTCATCGTGGACGCGAGCGCGTTGGACTGGCTTGCGCCACATGTCCTGCCCAAGGATCTGATTCGCGTCGTCACACCGCATCCAGGCGAGGCGGCACGCATGCTCAAGACCACCACGCAGCAGGTGCAAGGGGACCGGCTGCGGGCCGTGCGCAATCTCTCGCAGCGTTTCGGCAATTGCTGGGTGGCGCTCAAGGGACATCAGACACTCGTTGGCCGGAGCGCGGGCCTTCGCTCCGATGAAGCTTCGTCCCCGCAAGAAGGCGAAATCTTTGTGAACCCGTCCGGCAATCCGCATCTGGCGCAGGGCGGCAGCGGCGACGTGCTCGCGGGCTTCATCGCCGGTTTGCTGGCACAACCGGCGTTGCAGACCGATATCGGCAAAACACTTCGTTATGCCGTCTGGCAGCACGGCGCGGCGGCGGACAAATTGCAAATGACGCGCACGAACTGGGTGGTGGAAGATTTGTTGGGCGAACTCGGCAACGCCACGCCGTAAAACGCCGGGCCGCAACCGGCGGAAACGTCAGACCTTCCCGGTAAAACGCCAGATGGCCCAAACATGGCATTTGGCCTTTTCCTGGTCCGGATGACGCCGGCGCAACGTGTCGCGAATCTCAAAGGCCCGTTCCCGCGACAGGATCAACCCTGATTCCTCCGAAAGCTCCGAGACATCGCACACATCCGGAAAACGGCCGCTGCTCAACAGCGCGCTCGTGAGACACTGGGTGTCCACCACATCAAAGCCGGCAAACACGAAATTGGAATCTGGAAAGCCGCTGACATCGGCTGCCGAAGGCTCGCGGGCGACGGCAATCACCACTGAGGGACGATGACCCGTCACGCGTCGCAGGACAAAGCCGAGGTCGGTGAAAAAATCGAGCATGAATTCCTCCTTCGCTACAAACTCCCAATCGTCACCGGACTGGACATGGACGACCGCTGGACAAAGGAGGTTGTCCAGCGTCACGACCCGTTTCAGATCCGTGCGCCCCAGCCATCGGGTGTAACCCACCCACCGCTCGCCGTTGTTGGGGTCAAATCGCTCAATGGCCGTATAATAATACATAGTCGAGAGTCACAGGGCGCAAGGAGGCGTCGGTCGAACCCGAGTTCAACCATGGCGGCTCTGCGCCCCAAACTCACGACACCAACAAATCATAAAGCCGCAACCGAGCCAATCGAAAACTGCCTGTCGCGCTGAAACGAAGCGAAGGCCGCCCCCGGCCCCGCCATTTTGTCCATCAGAACTTCAGCGAAGTTGGAAGCTGCTCAACGACGGCAGAAGACCGTGGCGGCTCGCTTGCCCGCGGTGCCTGTTATCGGCGGTGGCCGTTGGCTCCAACACGGAGGAGGCTGCTCCGGACACATGACGCTGCCGTAATTATTTCGCTCCGCCTCAAGAAAACTCTCCGCACTGGCGCGTAATCCCGGCTTGTTGCCACCGTCAGCGACGACGACGCGCTTATTTCCCCAAATTCGGGTTGAGCTGCCAAACAACACGGACTTGAGATTGACAACAACGAAGCAACCAGGGAGCAAAGAGAAATGACACGAAGAGCGCAATGGCAGGGTTCGCTCGCCGAGCGGGCCGCGGCGCGATGGGAACATTGCGCCCTGCCAAACGACAGACGATCAGGATTGAGCACAGGATTGAGATCAGGATGAAATCAAATCCGCTTGGCAGCCGCGGTTCATTCTGTTTAATTGGCCACGCCGAATGAGAAGATTGCCCGCCATCACTCCGCTCGTTTTTCTGGTCGCGGTTTTTCCCTTGGTTGCTTCAGCGCAGCCGGAAGAGTCCTGGGAGGTGGGAGCGCTTAACCGAATCATCCCCGGGTTGGTCGAGGGCAATGTATCCTATGCAAACGGCGTGTGGTACGGCACCAACTGGTTTTATGTGAAATACCGCGACTCGTTTCTCACGGCCGAAAGCGGGAGGTTGAACCAACAGACGGGCGAAGTCGAAGCTGATGGCCACGTGCGCATCGAGTCGGGCGATCAAATCTGGGTTGGCGAGCACATCCGCTACAATTTCAAGACGCACCAGATGCAGAGTGAGGAATTCCGCACCGGCAAGCCGCCCGTGTTCGCCGCCGGCCGGGAATTGACGGGCAACACCACCAACCGCACCTACACCGCCCGCCACGTTTTTGTCACGACCGACGATATCAGCAACCCGGCGTTTCGCGTGCGCGCCAGCCGCGTTAAAATTGTCCCCGGCAAATACGTTGAGATGTGGAACGCGGTATTATACATGGATGGCGTGCCGGCGTTTTACTTTCCATATTACGAGCGCAACCTCGGCGAGCGCGCGAACAACTACAATTTTCTTCCCGGCGACCGCACCGCCTACGGGCCGTATCTCCTGAACACTTACACCTGGTTTCTGGGCGACAATACGGATGGCAAAATCCACCTGGACTACCGTGAGCGCCGCGGCGTGGGGGTGGGACCGGATTTACAACTGCAGCTTGGCCGCTGGGGTGACTTCGCGTTCAAGTATTATTATCTCCACGACCAGAATCCCAACACCAGTATAAGCACAAACAGCTTCGCCAACCTGGAACCAATCCCCGAAAACCGGCAACGCTTTTATTTTGCCTGGCAGGCGACCCCGTTCACCAATTTGAATGTGAAGGCGCTCGTGAATTACCAGAGCGATCCGCTGGTGTTGCATGATTTTTTTGAAGGCGATTACACGGAAAATCCGCAGCCGATTACGTTCGTTGAGGTCAATAAATACTGGGAAAACTGGAGTCTCGACGCCGAAACCACGCCGCGCCTCAACAATTTCTTTGACCAGGTCGAGCGGCTGCCCGACGTGAAGCTCACCGGTTTCCGCCAGCAGGTGTTCGACACGCCAATATATTACGAAAGCGAAAGTTCGGCTGGCTACTACCGGCAGGTGTTTGCCAACACGAACGAGCTGTTCGCCAATACCAATGGACCCTTCGCCGATTATTCCGCCGCGCGCGCCGACACGTATCATCAACTGCTCCTGCCGTGGAGATTTTTCGGCTGGCTGAACGTCACGCCGCGCGTCGGCGGACGGTTCACGTATTACAGCAACGAAGGCGGCCCCGGCGGCACGAACAGCGAAACCTGGCGCAAGGTGTTCAACACCGGAGTCGAAACCTCGTTCAAGGCTTCGCGCTTGTGGACGGGCGCGACGAATTCGCTGCTGCAAATTGACGGCCTGCGCCATATCATCGAACCGTCGGTGAATTACGTTTTCGTTCCCGAGCCGAGTACGCCGCCGTCGCAACTGCCGCAATTCGATTCTGAGCTGCCCAGCCTGCAAATCCTCCCGATACAATTTCCCGATTACAACGACATTGATTCGATTGACAGCCGGAACGTCATCCGCTTCGGCCTCCGCAACACGCTACAGACCAGGCGCGATGGGCAGCTCGAGAACCTGCTGAACTGGAACGTGATGCTGGACTGGCGACTCAAGCCCGACACGAGCACCAATGCGTTGAATCTCGGCGCGCCGGGGCCGCAACAAACGTTCGACGACCTTTATTCCGCGCTCACGTTCCGCCCGCGCACCTGGCTCGTGTTGGAATCCCGGTTGCGCTACAACATCAACGACAGCCACCTGAATCTTGCGTTTCATCAACTCACCTTTACGCCGAATGAGCGGTGGAGTTGGGGGCTTGGCCACTGGTATCTGCACGGCGGATTCCCCGGCAGCGGCGACGGCGGCAACAATTACATCACCAGCACGATTTTTTACCGTTTGAACGACAACTGGGGCTTGCGCGCCACCGATAATTTCAACGCGCAGAACGGACGGATGCAGGAGCAGTTTTATTCCATCTACCGTGATCTCCGGAGCTGGACCGGTGCCGTGACTTTCCGCGTGATTGACAACGGCACCGGCCCGAAGGATTTCACGGTCGCCTTCAGCTTCTCGCTCAAGGCCAGGCCCAAGATGCCCCTCGGCGGCGACGCCGTCAGCCCGTATCACCTCGTCGGGGAGTAAAATTTGCGTTGATTCGCACAATTTGTGTCAAACCATCCGCACCGGAATGCCCTTGCCCGCCAAAAATTTCTTGACCTCACCGACGGTGTACTCGCCGAAGTGGAAAATGCTCGCGGCCAGAACCGCATCAGCTTTCCCTTCAAGCAACACTTCGGCCATGTGTTCCAGCGTGCCCGCGCCGCCGCTGGCCACCACCGGCACACCCACCGATTCGCTGATGCGCCGCGTGATGACCAGATCAAACCCCGCCCTCGTGCCGTCGGCGTCAATCGAGTTCAACACAATCTCGCCTGCGCCGAGTGACACCGCGCGTTTGGCCCATTCGACGGCGTCCAAGCCGGTCGGCTTGCGTGCGCCATGCGAGAAGACTTCCCATTTGTCCGACGCGCCCTTTTTCGCGTCAATCGAAACGACGATGCACTGGCTGCCGAATTTTTCCGCGCCCTGCCGGATGAGATCGGGATTGGCGAGCGCGCTGGAGTTGATGCTGATTTTGTCCGCCCCGGCGCGGAGCATCGTGTACATGTCATCCTCGGTGCGGAGTCCGCCGCCGACGGTGAGCGGCATGAAACACTGGTCGGCGGCGCGTTCAATCACGTCCACCATCGTCGCCCGGCCATGCGCGGTGGCGGTAATGTCGAAGAACACCATTTCGTCCGCGCCCTGCTCGTTGTAGCGGAGCGCGAGTTGGACGGGGTCGCCGACGTTGCGGAGTTCGCCCGCCTCGGCCTTGCCGAACCGGACGCCGCGCGTGACCTGACCGGCGTGCACATCCAGGCACGGAATGACACGTTTGGCAATCATCGTACCTATTGAACCGCCACTGGCGGCGCAAGGCAACTCATTCCGCGGCCCAACACCGAATTTTAACCACGGATGCACACGGGATACACACGGATATGAACACATTGTCTATAGGCGATTATTCATTGGCCATTGTGCGATACAACCTTCGCTTCTTTCTTCACTTCGTTGGCTTCTGTTGGCCTTTCGGTGGGGCGAGACTCTGTCGAACCAATTCGTCGGTAGGGACGGCTCGCCGAGCCGTCCGAGGCCGCGCAAGGCAACTGATTCCGCACGTGAAACTTATTTACTTCGGCGCGTACTGAAATATATTTCGTGTCCTGGTTGCCGACGTGGCGGAACTGGCAGACGCGCTAGACTCAAAATCTGGTGCCCGAAAGGGCATGTGGGTTCGACCCCCTCCGTCGGCACCAACTTTCCTCCTTTATCCTGTAAAACAATTTCTCAAACCCGACAAAGCAGAGGGGGACACGACACGCGAGCAGGCTGCCGGTCGGTCATCGGTGATTTGGGTTTCCCCAGCCTGACCCGGCTGTTACGATACGGGTCATGCTGGCGCAGACGAACTCTCAGCAAATCAGGACACTGCCGACCGCTCGGCCAATTGCCGATCTTTCACCAAATGAAAAACGGGCGCTGCTTGCCCAACTCCTGCGGAGAAAGGCGAGCGAGTCCCAACCGTTTCATCCTCTCTCCGATAATCAGCAGGGAATCTGGTTCCTGTGCCAGTTCGCGCCGGAAAGCTCGATTTATAATGTCAGTTTTGCGGCGCGCATCCGCTCCGCGGTAGACATCCCGGCTTTCCGGCGCGCGTTTCAGGCGCTGGTGGATCGCCATCCTTCCCTGCGGACCACGATTGCGGTGCACTCCGGCATACCCGTTCAACAGATCCACGAACATCAGCCGGTCCACTTCGAGGAGACCGATGCCTCAACCTGGCGCGGGGATGAGCTGCAGACCCGGCTGGTCGAGGAAACTCAGCGCCGGTTTGATCTGGAACGCGGGCCGGTCATGCGAGTGAGTCTGTTCACTCGATCGGCACAGGAACACATCCTGTTGCTGGTCATTCATCATATCGTGGTCGATTTCTGGTCCCTCGCGGTGATCCTGAATGAACTCGGCGTGCTGTATCCGGCGGAAAAGGCCGGTCGACCAGCGGCTCTCCCTCCACTGGATCTGCAATACACGGACTTCGTTCGTTGGCAGACCGAAATGCTGGCGAGTCCGGCCGGCGAACGTCTCTGGGACTACTGGAAGAAACAATTGGCCGGCCCGTTACCCGTGCTCAATCTGCCGACCGACCGGCCGCGACCGCCGATACAGATGTTTCGTGGCGCGCAGCACGATTTCACTCTGAACGATGAACTGGCCCGGCGGCTCAGGGCGCTCGCCAAAGCCGAGGGGGCGACGCTATACATGGTCCTGCTGGCGGCGTTCGAACTGATGCTTTACCACCACAGTGGCCAGGAAGACATCCTCGTGGCTTCTCCCATGGTCGGACGGAGCCGGGCCGAGTTTGAAGGGCTGGTGGGCTTCTTCGCCAATCCGGTTGTCTTACGAGCGAATCTTTCCGGGAATCCAACCTTCCGTGCGTTTCTGGGCCAGGTGCGTCAGACGGTGTTGGCGGCTCTCGAACATCAGGATTACCCCACCCTGCGTTTGGTCCAACGACTCCGGCCGCCCCGGGATCTCAGCCGATCACCGCTCTGCCAGACCATGTTCGTCCTGGATAAACCACACCGGGTCGCCGAACAGGCCGGACCGTCATTCGCGCGGGGCGAGACCGGGCTACGGATGGATCTGGGCGGGTTTGTGATGGAGTCGATCCCGCTGGAACGCCGGGCCGCGACCTTGGATCTGGTCATGTTGATCATCGAGACGACCGGATCGCTTTCCGCCTCCATCCGTTTCAACACTGACCTGTTTGATGCCGCCACCATCGCCCGGATGGGGGGACACTTTCAGGCGCTGCTGGAAAGTGTCATCCGCGATCCGGCCGCCGCGATCGGTGATTTGGCAATTCTGACCGGTGCGGAACGCCAGCAACTGTTGGTCGAGTTCAACAATACCCAAACCGATTACCCCAAAGACAAGTGCCTCCACCAATTGTTTGAGGAACAAGTCCAGCGGACGCCGGACAGCGTAGCCGTCGTGTTTGAGGGACAGCAATTCCGTGACCACGCGAGCACGCGCGGAGCGGTGCTGACCTACGCTCAACTCAACGCTCGCGCCAATCAACTGGCACATCACCTGCAAACGCTGGGCGTGGGGCCGGAGGTGCCGGTGGCCATTTGCCTGGAGCATTGCCCGGAGATGGTCGTCGGGGTTCTGGGCATTCTCAAAGCCGGCGGAGCTTACCTGCCATTGGATCCGGCGTATCCCAAGGAGCGCCTGGCGTTCATGCTGAAAGATGCCCACGCGCCCGTGGTGCTGACGCGGAAGCATTGGCAGGAGAGCCTGCCTGATTACGGAGGGCGCGTCGTGTGCCTGGACTCCGGGTGGGAAGCCATCGCTCGGGAGAGTGAAAAGAATCCGGTCAGTGGGGCCACCGCCCGGAGCCTTGCCTATGTGCTGTACACCTCGGGCTCGACGGGACAGCCCAAGGGAGTCATGTGCGAGCACGGCGGCCTCGTCAATTATCTGTGCTGGGTCAACGCGGGTCCGCTGGGCGACCCGGGACTCTGCATGCCCCTGACGACAAAACTGACCTTCGACATGTGCCTGAAGCAACTCTTCCCCCCGCTCCTGCGAGGCGGCGAGGTGTGGATTCTCCCGGAGGAGGTCCTGGCGGAGCCTGCCAAGCTTCTGTCGGCACTGGCCGCGCGGACCAAGGTCGGGCTGAACTGCGTGCCATCGTTATGGACGGCCATCCTCCACGCCATCCAGTCCGGTCAGGCCCCGCCGCCGGGTGAAGGTCTGGCATATCTATTTTTCGGCGGCGAGCCGTTGAGCAAAGAGCTGGTCGCGCGCTCCTGGTCCGCGCTGCCGCATCTCCAGATCTGGAATATCTACGGTCCGACGGAGGCGACCGCCAACGCGTCCGCTGCCAGAATTATCCCGGGAGACGAGGTGACGATTGGTCGTCCCATCGCCAACACGCAGATTTACATCTTGAATTCGTTACTGCATCCGGTCCCGATCGGCGTGCCGGGTGAGTTGTACATTGGTGGTGTCGGCGTGGCCCGCGGTTATCTGAACCGGCCGGAGTTGACCGCCGGGAAATTTATTCCCGATCCCTTCAGCGCCGCGCCCGGAGCACGAATGTACCAGACCGGCGACCTGGCCCGCTATCGGCCGGATGGGAACATCGAGTTCCTCGGCCGGGCCGACCACCAAGTGAAGCTCCGCGGGTTTCGCATCGAGCTGGGAGAAATCGAGGCCGTGCTTGGCCAACACCCGGCCGTGCGGGAGGCTGTGGTCCTGGCTCGGGAAGACGCGCCGGGCGAGAAGCGGTTGGTGGCCTATGTGGTCGCGGAGCGGAAGCCTCTCCCCACGACTACCGATCTGCGCAATTTTCTGAAAGACAAGCTGCCCGAGTACATGGTGCCGGCAGTCTTCGTGCTGCTGGAGGCCTTGCCGTTGATGCCCAACGGGAAAGTGGACCGCCGGGCACTGCCGTCGCCCGACCGATCACGACCCGAACTGGACAAGGCGTTCGTGGCGCCTCGCACTCCGACCGAAGAGTTATTGGCGGAGATCTGGACCCAGCTCCTCGACCTTGAACGGGTGGGTATCCACGACAATTTCTTCGACCTCGGCGGCCATTCGCTTTTGGCCACCCAAGTTGTGTCTCGAATGCGCGAAACCTTCCAGGTGGAAATTCCGCTGCGCCGTCTGTTCGAGGTGCCCACCGTGGCTGGTCTGGCGGAAAGCATTGAGGCCGCCCGTCTGGCCGGGCCGAACCTGTTGGCGCCACCCATCCTGCCGGTTCCACGGAACGGAGACCTGGCGCTCTCATTTGCCCAGCAGCGGCTATGGTTCTTCGATCAGTTGGAACCGGGCCTCCCGGCCTACAATATTCCGGCCGCCGTCCGCCTCAAGGGGCCACTCAACCTGGCGGCGCTGGAGCAGAGTCTCAATGAAATCGTCAAGCGCCACGAATCCTTGCGCACCACTTTTGGGAAGGTGGAGGGATGGCCCACGCAAGTGATCGCCCCGACCTTGACGATCAAGCTGCCGGTCGTTGACCTGCGGAAACTGCCGGCGAGCGAGCGGGAGACCGAGGTCCGGCGATGGGTCACCGCCGAAGCCCGGCGGCCCTTCGATTTGTCCCAAGGCCCGCTCGTACGGGGCACCGTGTTGCGGTTGGGCGACGAGGAGCACGTGGGGCTGCTGACGATGCATCATATTGTCTCCGACGGTTGGTCAACGGGAATACTGGTTCGCGAGGTGGCGACGCTCTATGTCGCCTTCTGCGCTGGCGGGTCCTCGCCGCTGCCGGCCCTGCCCATTCAATATGCGGACTTCGCCCACTGGCAGCGGCAGTGGTTGCAGGGTGAAGTCCTGGAAACCCAGATTGCCTATTGGAAGAAGCAACTGGCCGGTGCCCCCGCGCTGAACGATCTGCCCACGGACCACCCCCGGCCGGCGGTGCAGACTTTCCGGGGTGCGCACCAATCGTTGGTGTTGCCCAAACATCTGTCGGAAGGGTTCAAAGCGCTGGGTCGCCAGGAAGGCGTTACCCTGTTCATGACGTTGTTGGCGGCGTTCAAGGTTTTGTTGTATCGCTATACGAGTCAGGACGACTTGATCGTGGGCACGCCGATCGCCAACCGCAACCGGCTGGAGATCGAAGGGCTGATCGGATTCTTCGTCAACGCACTGGTCCTGCGGACGGACCTTTCCGGCAATCCCAGTTTTCGGGAGCTTCTGCGGCGGGTGCGGGAGGTCTGTTTGGGGGCGTATAGCCATCAGGACCTGCCCTTCGATCGGCTGGTCGAGGAATTGCACGTGAAACGGGATTTGAGCCGCAATCCGCTCTTTCAGGTGATGTTCGTGCTGCACCATGCTTCACTGCGGACGGTCGAGCTGCCGGGCTTGACCCTGAGCCCGGTCGAGGGGGACAGCGAGACGGCTCACTTTGATTTGACCCTGCAGGTTCTGGATACCGAGCAGGGGCTGACGGCGGCATTCGTGTACAACACGGATCTGTTTGAGGCGGGTACGATTGCCCGGATGCTGGGGAATTTTCAGACCCTGTTGGAGGCCATGGTCGCTGATCCCGAGCAGCGCCTCTCGGACTTGCCGCTCTTGACCGAAACCGAGCGGCAGCAACTGCTCGTGGAGTGGAACGACACCAAGACCGATTTTCCGCGGGATTTGTGTATCCATCAACTCTTTGAGGCACAGGTGGAGCGGACGCCGGACGCCATCGCCGTCGTGTTCGAAGCGGAGCAGCTCCGTGACCACGCGAGCACGCGCGAAACGGTGTTGACGTATGGGGAGCTGAACCGCCGTGCCAATCAACTGGCGCATCACTTGCGCGCGCTGGGAGTCGGACCCGAGGTGCTGGTGGCCATCTGCGTAGAACGCTCGTTGGAGATGGTCATCGGATTGCTGGGCATTCTCAAGGCCGGCGGCGCGTTCGTGCCCTTGGACCCGGCGTATCCGAAGGAGCGCCTGGCCTTCGTGCTGAAAGATGCCCAGGTGCCGGTGCTGTTGACCCAGGAACGGTTGGTAGCGGGGTTTGCGGAACAGGATGCCAAAGTCATCTGTCTGGATTTAGGCTGGGAGACCATGGCCCGTGAAAGCGGAGAGAACCCCGGCAACTCAACCCTCCCCGAAAACCTGGCTTATGTCATCTACACTTCGGGATCGACGGGGCAGCCCAAGGGAGTTCTCGTTTCGCATGGCTCGATTGCCGGTCACTGCCGGAATGCTCAACGGTGCTACGAACTGGACTCCCGCGATGTCGTCCTCCAGTTTGCTTCGTTGAGTTTCGATGTGTCCTTGGAGGAAATCCTGCCGACGCTGATCGTCGGGGCCCGGCTGGTGATCATGGGGACGAACGTCTGGCCTCCGGCAGAATTCCATCGAAAGATTTCAGAATTCGGACTCACGGTCCTCAATCTGCCCACCGCCTACTGGCAGGAACTGGCTCGAGAATGGGCGGGCGTCCCGGAGCTGGTCCCGAACATCCAGCCCAGACTCTTCATTGTCGGCGGCGATACGATGTTGCCCGAGGTTCTCAAGCTTTGGCAGCGAACACCGGTGAATTCCATTCGACTCCTCAATGCTTACGGCCCGACCGAGACGACGATCACGGCCACGGCCTTCGAAATTGCTCCCCGTCCGGGTGAGAACACGACGTTTCAGCGGGTGCCCATTGGTCGTCCCCTCGCCAACCGGGCGATCTACATTCTGGACCAGCACAGCAACCCCGTTCCGATCGGCGTTCCCGGTCATCTGCATATCGGCGGAGCGGGCCTGGCCCGAGGGTATTTGAACCGGCCTGATTTGACCGCCGAGAAGTTTATTCCAGACCCCTTCCGTGCCGAGCCCGGAGCACGAATGTACCAGACCGGCGACCTGGCCCGCTATCGGCCCGATGGGAACATCGAATTCCTCGGCCGGGCCGATCACCAGGTGAAGATCCGCGGGTTTCGCATCGAACTGGGGGAAATCGAGGCCGCGATTGGCCAACACCCGGCCGTGCGGGAAGCTGTGGTCGTGGTCCGGGAAGACGCGCCGGGCGAGAAGCGGTTGGTGGCTTATGTGGTCGCGGACTCCACAGCCAATGAGCTGCGTCATTTTCTCAAAGACAAACTGCCCGAGTACATGGTGCCGGCGGTAGTCGTACTGCTCGAGGCGTTGCCGGTGACGCCCAACGGGAAGGTGGATCGCCGGGCACTGCCGGCGCCGGATCGATCCCGGCCGGAGTTGGAGAAAGCGTTCGTGGCGCCCCGCGATGACCTGGAACTTCAACTCGCGCACATCTGGGAGGAGGTTCTGGGCATTCGACCGGTCGGGGTGAGAGACAATTTTTTCGAGCTGGGAGGACACTCGCTGCTGGCGGTGCGTCTGTTCGCCCTCATCGAGAAACGGCTGGGTAAAAAACTTCCGCTGACGGCCGTCTTTCAGGGAGCAACGGTTGAGCATCTCGCCGGTCTTCTCCGTCAGCCGGCCACGCCCGGCCCGCAGTCCTCGTTGGTGCCTCTTCAACCCGGTGGCAGCAAACGGCCGCTCTTTCTGGTGCATCCGGCCGGCGGACACGTTTTTCCCTACATTCATCTGGCGCAGTTGCTGGGTTCCGATCAACCCTGCTATGGGCTGCAAGCCCGGGGGCTGGAAGACGGACAAGACCCCCACTCGCGAATCGAAGACATGGCGGCCTGGTACATCCAGGCCCTGCAGACCGTGCAGCCGGCGGGGCCGTACCTGCTGGGCGGATGGTCCATGGGCGGCGTGGTCGCCTTCGAGATGGCGCAGCAACTTCACGCGCAACGTCAGCGGGTGGCGTTGCTCGCCTTACTGGATGGTCGGATTCCCACTCCCGATGAGACGTTTCCGGAGGAAGATGCTGAAGCGATTCTGTTGGTCGAACGTTACTTCGGCATTTCGTTTGGTCCGAGGGAGTCCTTGGCGGAGCTTCCCAAAGACCAACAGTTGGCCTTTATGCTGGAACAGGCGAAGAGCGCCGGCCTGGTACCCGCGGAGCTGGATGTTTCCGATGCTCGCCGTTTTGTCGAGCTCCTCAGGAGCGACCTGCGCGCGACGCAGAACTACGGACTGCATCTCTACCCGGGGCGAATCACCTTCTTCAAGGCGAGTGAAAGGCTGGCGGGCACGTCTCCGGACCCGACGTTGGGCTGGAGTGAATGGGCCAGTGGCGGAGTGGAGGTCCACGTCGTTCCGGGCAATCACGCCAATCTGATGTACAAGCCTCACGTTAAAGTCCTGGCTGAGAAACTGACGGCTTGCCTCAAGCAGGCGCAAGCCGCGGAGGTTCTTCGTGGATTTCCGTGTTCCAGGCGGGAACCCATGGCCCCGTGCAATCTTCCTTCGAGCCTGTTTCCGCCTCGTCTTCGAAGCACGTCGTTTGCGGCTGTTTGGCGATCTTGTCGCCAACGTGTCCTGGCAAAGCCAGTTCGCTGGCTTAAAAGTGTGGCTCAGCGCGTCCGGACAGGGAAAATCACCACTCCGAAGGCTTCCAACGTCGCACCATCCACCACGGAAATTCACAAAGAACCATCCGCGGAGGAGGAAGAAAATGGAAGTGTGTAGTTACCCGGCGTGTCATGCTGAACTTGTCGAAGGGGCGCTGACTGACTAGACTCCGAAAGCATGTCCAGCAAAGACCTCCGAACGTACGAAGTCACTTTTTGCAGCCGCGTTTCAAAGTGGGCGGATTCCATTTATGAAAACAACCCGACTTCTCTTGCGGAAGTCGAACAGCGCATTCAGAAATTTCTTGCCGATTCGTTCGCCGCGTGCAACTAAACCTCAAAAGTCATGCCAAAATCACTTACAATTTCGCTCCTTCAAAAAGAAGCATCCGCGTTCGCGAGGGCCGAATCCAAGCACGCAGAGCCGAGCCTTTTCGGCGTAACCGATGGAAAGGCCGTAGGGACATATCTTGAACATAAGTTTCAAGTCGTTCTTCAAAGCCGCTTTGGATATAAGCGTGGCAATTCCGCCAAGGGCATCGATTTTCCCGAACTCGGAGTGGATATCAAAGTGACGAGCATTCGCCAGCCGCAGTCGTCCTGCCCGTTCAAGCATGGGCGTCAAAAGATTTACGGCTTGGGCTACTCGCTCCTTGTTTTTGTTTATGACAAGCAGGACGACGAGGCCACACGCACCGGGCGGCTCGACATCCAGCACACTATCTTTGTTGAGAAGGAACGCACGGCAGATTACCAGACAACGTCCGGTTTGCTCCATCTCCTGGAGAACAAAGGAAATCGCGACGACATCCTCGCGTTTTTTCAGGAGCGAATGCTGCCCGTTGATGAAATCGAATCCGGAAACCTTGCAGACGAAGTTCTCCGCTCCCCGCCGCAGCTTGGTTACCTGACCATCTCAAACGCCTTGCAATGGCGGCTTCAATACAGTCGTGTCATCGAGCAGGCCGGCACGGTTGGTGGCCTGCTTCGCTTGAAATGAAATCAAACGCGCAGATTGAGTTCGGTGACTTCCAGACGCCGCTGGTGCTGGCCAGGGAGATTTGCGGACTCTTGCGACGGCAGAGGCTTGTTCCTGATTTTATTCTTGAACCGACTTGTGGAGTGGGAGCCTTTCTTGTCTCGGCTGCGGAAGCATTTCCACGTGCGTCGTTGCGGGGTTGGGACATCAATCACGAATACGTCGAGCAAGCAAAGACGAAACTCACGCACGTTGGTGCATCGCTGCGCGCTTCCGTGGGTTGTCAGGATTTCTTCGCGCATGACTGGGTGTCGGAATTGCAGCAATTGCCCGGCAGGCTGCTCATTCTCGGCAATCTTCCGTGGGTGACGAACTCTACCGTGGCCGCAATGAACGGCAGCAATCTTCCTGCGAAAGAAAATTTTCTTGGTCTGCGTGGCCTTGCGGCGCGCACGGGCAAATCCAACTTTGACATCTCCGAGTGGATGCTCATCCGCCTTGTCCGCGCACTGCGCGGACGCAAGGCCACCATCGCGATGCTCTGCAAGACCGCCACGGCGCGGAAACTTCTCCGCTACGCATGGCAAAACGATGGTCGTATTAGCGAGGCGTCACTGCATCGGATTGATGCCACCGCCCACTTCGGCGCTTCGGTGGACGCCTGCCTGTTGCTCGCGTGCACGGGTTGCGTCGGGCCAATGGAAGCCGACGTTTATGAATCCCTCTCGGCGATGAAACCTGCCGGGCGCATCGGTCTGGCGGGGCAGGATTTGGTCGCCGACATCCGCACCTACCGCGAATTACAGCAGCTTGAGGGGCTTTGCCCTTTCCAATGGCGCTCTGGCGTCAAACATGACTGCGCCGCCGTCATGGAATTGCGGCCCGTTGCCAACGGGACGGTGGAAAACAAGCTCGGCGAGCATGTCGAACTGGAAGACGATTACCTCTACCCACTTTTGAAATGCAGCGACCTTGCAAATGGACGTCTGACGCCACAGCGCCTGGTGTTGGTGACGCAGCGCGCCGTGAGTGGCGACACCTCCGGCATCGTCCGGTTGGCACCAAAAACGTGGCGCTATCTTCAAAGCCATAGCTCCAAGTTCCTGGCGCGCAAAAGTTCCATCTACAAAGGCCGCGTGCCGTTTGCCCTGTTCGGCATTGGTGAATATGCCTTCGCGCCGTGGAAAGTTGCTGTCTCTGGGCTGCACCGGCCCCCGCGTTTTCAAGTCGTCGGTCCTTTCCGGGACAAGCCGGTCTTCCTCGACGACACTTGCAACTACTTGCCCTTTGAGGACGAAGCATCGGCGCACCTCGTTGCGGACGTTCTGAATTCATCACCTTGTCAGCAGTTCCTGCAATCACTCATCTTTACCGGCAGCAAACGCCCCATCACGGTCGAACTGCTTCAACGCTTGAATCTCAACGCCATCGCGGACAAAGCCGGCTACGGACGACGTTGGCAGAATCTCAATCGCGTAAACTACAAATTAGCGTCAGCTGCGCCTCAGTTTGAACTGGTGATGGAATCGGCGAAGCCCGCCCGGCGCGCACATCAAGCCAAAAGTATCCCGGTGAGTTACACTCAGGCACGTCGCACACGGAAGAAACCACGCAAGTCCACAACCATCTAATGCCATGAAAACTATTTCGGCTGGCTTGGACAGTATTTGTCCAACCGGTTCGCGTAAATTGTCCGGCAGTGAAACATCGAACAAAGAATTGAGACGATTATGGGACTGACCATTCACTACAAGCTGGCCGTGGACAAAAACCTTTCCGCCGCGATCGTTCGCGAATTGACGCAGCGCACGGCGCTTTACGCCCGGAAGATCGGTTGCGCTGAAGTCGGCGAAGTTATGCGCGTTGAAGCGGACACGCCGTTCACGGGACTCTTTGTCAGAGTGGGGCGTGAAGAAGGTTGTTGCTTCGGCAATGTTCCCGCCAAGCGTGGCTGGGTCGTGGAAGTATGTCCGGGCGAAGGTTGCGAAAGCACGCTATTCGGCCTCTGCCAGTATCCGCGCCGGATTCCGTTTCGCGCGGGGTCAGTCGCCACAGGTTTCGAAGGCGGCTGGCTGCTGAAAGGATTTTGTAAAACCCAATATGCGGGCGAGCACGGCTGGGAACATTTTCTGATGTGCCATCGGCAAATCATCAGCCTGCTGGATTTTTGGCGTCAGCTTGGCGTGATGGTGGAAGTGACCGACGAAGGCGAATACTGGCAATCGCGCTCGGAAGAAAAACTTCGAGCCATGTTGAATCGCTACGATGGTTTAGTGGCCGCCGTCGCCGGAACTTTGAAAGACGCGGCGGACGAAACCGATGAGAAATATTCCATCGAATCGCCAATCTTTGCACGGAAAGATTTCGAGCGGCTGGAAGCGGAAGGGCAGCGGGAATTCGGGCGGCAGATGGCGCAGTTTTCTCGCATGGGCTCGAATTCTGGATGGTTCACGGCAAACCGCACAGAGAACCAAAGCAAAAGGAATTAGCCAACAAAGCCAGAGACTGACGCCTTGCGTTACATACTCCAGAGATCGATCCATGACCACCACGACCGCCTTTGACTCCTGGATTGCCTGCCGCAAACCGAACCCACAGGCCCGCCTCCGTCTGTTCTGCTTCCCATACGCAGGTACCGGGGCCTCGATTTTTCGCACCTGGTCGGACGGCTTGCCCGCGGAGGTTGAGGTCTGCCCGGTTCAGTTTCCCGGTCGGGGAACCCGGCTGATGGAGACTCCGTTCACTCAGATCTCGCCTCTTGTCCAGGCCCTCGCCCAGGCGTTGGCTCCACTCCTGGACAAGCCGTTTGCCTTCTTCGGTCACAGCCTGGGAGCCTTGGTCGGCTTTGAACTCGCCCGTCAGCTCCGGAGACAGTCTGGGGTTCAGCCGGTCCGCCTGTTTGTCTCGGCGGATCGCGCGCCGCAGATTCCTCATCGCGACCGGCCGATCCATGCCCTGCCCGAGGGGGAATTCCTGGCTGAATTGCGCCGCCTGAATGGCATTCCCGGAAAAGTGTTGGCAGAGGCCGAACTCATGCAGATGATGCTTCCCATCCTGCGGGCGGATTTCGCCGTTTACGAAACTTACGCGTACTCGACCGAGCCTCCGCTCACCTGCCCCATCTCCACCTTTGGCGGCTTGCAGGATTGCCGGGTGAGTCGTGGCGATCTCGAAGCCTGGCGTGATCAAACGAGTGGTTCCTTCTCGCTGCGGATGTTTCCCGGTGATCATTTCTTCTGGAACACAACCCAGCCGCTCCTGCTTGAAGTGCTCTCCCAGGAACTGCACTATTGCTGTAGCGGCGCTCTGTGAGCGCCGACAGCGGAAACCTGTTCCCTCGGCGGCCATAGACCGCCGCTACAGTGTAAAAGCAAATCGTAAATGAAATAAGAACCACCAAATGAAAGCAGCACCCATCGCCTCTCCGGTTCCTCCGTGGCGCTCGCCACCGGAAACCTTGGTGTTGGGTTGCGATGAGGTTCATGTCTGGCGAGCGACCCTGGACCAGACCCCGTCACAGATTCAGAGCTACCTCCACCACCTGGCTGCGGACGAACAGGCGAGGGCCGAGCGGTTTCATTTTGAGAGAGACCGCGAGCACTTTATCGTCGCTCGTGGAGTGCTCCGGGCCATCCTCGGCGGCTACTTGAAACGAGCGCCCGAAAGCCTTTCCTTTTGCTACAGCTCTCATGGAAAGCCTGCCCTGGCCGGGGAATCCGGCGAGGATGCGATCCACTTTAATGTGTCCCACTCCCACGAAATCGCTCTCTTCGCAGTCACTCGTGGCCGAGAGGTGGGCATTGATGTCGAGCGCATCCGTTCCAATCTGGCAGTCGAGGAGATCGCCGGGCGGTTTTTCTCACGACAAGAGGTGGCGATGCTCCGGGCACTCCCAACTGAGAAGCAGCGTGAGGCGTTCTTTCGCGGTTGGACGCGCAAGGAGGCCTACCTCAAAGCCCGGGGCGAAGGACTTTCACTGCCCTTGGACCAATTTGACGTGTCGCTGGCTCCCGGGGAACCGGCCGCAATCCTCGGCACTCAACCGGATTCATCCGAAGCCTCCCGCTGGTCGCTTCAGGAAGTTACTCCCGCCCCCGGCTATGTCGCCGCTCTGGCCGTGGAAGGACAAGGCTGGCGTCTTACCTGTTGGCAATGGCCGGACCCGGGGCAGCCATCCGTCTGAACGTTGCGGCTCATTTTCGGGAGTATTTGGATCCGGATGTGAAGGGCAAAAGCCAGCAAGGTTATCTTTGGACTTATAGCCGGCCCGGCGGGGATGTGCTGTTTGAATGGCGGGTGAGCCGGTCGCGGGAGGGGCCGGAGCAATTTTTGAAAAACTTCCGAGGCAAACTCCAGACAGATGGGTTCTCCGCGTATGAATCGTTGGCTCGTGAACATGTCGGACTAACACTGGTTGGTTGCTGGGCACACGTTCGCAGAGGCTTCCACGAAGCGTTGAGCGAGAGCAAAGTGGCGGCTTGGTTTGTGGGACAGATCGGGCTGCTTTATGTGATGGAAAAGAAATTACGTGCGCAAAGAGCCGGGCCGCGATTACGAGCCGCCATGCGTGTGTGGCAAAGCCGTCCGGTACTGGAACGGTTGCGGCGGGCGATGGAGTTGGTCCGGCGACGGACTCTACCACAGGGGTTGCTCGGACAAGCAATTGATTACGCGTTGAAACGCTGGGAAGCACTGACAAGGTTCGTTGAGGACGGTACTTTGGAGATCGACAACAACTTGATCGAGAATGCGATTCGACCCAGTGCCCTTGGAAAGAAAAATTGGTTGTTTGTCGGACATCCTGAAGCAGGAGAACGCAGCGCGGTGATTTACACGTTGCTGGGCAGTTGTCGGCGGCATGGGATCAATCCGTTCGATTATTTGAAAGATTTGTTCACCCGTTTGCCAGCGACCAAGATTACCGAGATCAAAGCGTTCACGCCCGCAGCATGGACCCGGGCCAACGCGAAGGAGAAAGTAATCGCTCAGGCAGCTTGAGCAAATTGGCAGCCGCTCAAAGTTAGCCTCCCGTTTTCAACTTCTGGGCCAGACCGGTATGCGTGTTCTCCCCCAGTTGGATATGAAGATCCTATCGCCTTGTGCTGAAAAGGTATTGCGCTGGCGAACGGGAGGGAATGTTTGTTATACTGCCGATTGCCGTGATGAACTTAGGGTTACCTTGTCCATAATTACCAAATGATCCCTACCGTCCGAGTCATTTGTTTCACGATGCTGTTATCGGCGTTTTCCTTTCGCGCTGCGGCGGAGAATTTCACTAATGCCATCCACGCATTCCTGCAACACCGCGTCGAGGTTGAAAAGCGGGACATCGGCATCGTGGTCGGCATTGTGGATGAGCATGGCAGCAGTATTGTCAGTTGCGGGAAATTGGATAACGGCACCGACCAGGAAGTGAATGGCGACACAGTGTTCGAGATCGGTTCAGTCACGAAGACATTTACCGGGCTGTTGCTGCAAGACATGGTTGAGCGCGGGGAGATGAAGCTGGATGATCCCGTGGCAAAGTATTTGCCCAAGTCGGTCAAGATGCCGACCCGCAACGGCAAGCAAATCACCTTGCTCCAACTGGCTACGCATATGTCGGGCCTTCCACCACTCCCTGACAACCTTAACCCCAAACGCGCGGATAACCTCTATGCTGATTACACCGTCCAAGGGTTATATGCCTTTCTGTCCGGCTACAAATTGACCCGTGATCCGGGAGCGAAGTTCGAATATTCCAGCCTGGGCTTCGCATTGCTGGGACATGTCATCGCCCTGAAAGCGGGCACCAACTACGAATCGCTGGTGGTGGATTGGATTTGCCGGCCGTTACAGATGGACAGCACGCGGATCGCGCTGACACCCGAACTGAAATCCCGGTTTGCACAGGGACACAATCAACTCGGATACGCGGTGCCGGGTTGGGATCGTCAAGTAATGCTTGGCAACGGCGCGCTGCGCTCGACGGCCAATGACCTGCTGAAATACGTGTCAGCCAACCTCGGCCTGACGCCGTCCAGTCTGACACCGCTCATGGAAAAAACGCATGTCGCTCACTTTCATGCGGACGATATTGATAGGGACATTGGGTTGGCTTGGGTGATCACGCGTGAACTGGATGGGACAAAAATCGTCTCAAAAGGCGGAAACACGGGCGGTTTCCTCGCAATCGCCTGCTTCGACAAGGCACGGCGTCGCGGTGTGGTGGTCTTGTCTGATTCGTATGATTTTGGCGTCGTTTACATAGGCATGCTTTTACTCCAAAGCGAATGGGAATCAAACCGACGGCCAGAGGAGACAAAAATCAACAGTCAGTTTTATGATTTGTATGTGGGGCAATACCAGCTTTCACCCGATTTTGCGCTGGGCATGCTCACGATGCGGCAGTTTCTCCTCAACGCGCCCAAAGCGGTCATTTATATCCCGGCGGGCTTTTGCCTTGCGGTGCTGGTGGTCCTCCTCTGGCGCGCCGCCAGTTTCCGCAAGTGCTGCCTCATCCTGGGCGGCACGGCCCTGATCAGTGGTCTTTTGGCGGCGCTCGTTGCGCTGGTGTTGAGTCACGTGGTTTGCGCGCGTTTCCATCCCGGCATTGGTATTCACCGTGAAGGAGATCGGCTCTTCGCCCAATGCACCTTGACGATTAATCGCGAATCATCGCCTATCCCTGTTGAATTTTGGCCAACTACCGCTTTTGAACTATTGCCGCAATCAGAAACCCGTTTTTTTAACCGGCTGACCGGCATGCCCGTGACCTTTTTCCGGGATGATCGAGGCCAAGTGACCCGTTTAACCACGCACCTCCCCGGCGCTGAGTTTTCTCTTGCAAAAATCTCCGATCAGCCGCCCAAAGCTCCCGAACCACCCAAACCGCGCGTCGCCATCAAGCTGGACACAAAACTTCTTGACGCCTGTGTCGGCCACTACGAAGTTGCGCCGGACGCCGCGTATCCCACGGGAATCAAACTGACGATCTGGCGGCAAGGAGATCAGTTGGTCGGGCAAGCTTGGGGCGAGAACGTCCTCCAGGGCGCTTTCGATATGTATCCCGAATCGGAAACGAATTTTTTCTGCAAGATCAATCACCAATACACCTTCATCAAGAGTGACAGAGGGGAAGTGACGGCAGTAATCCGCAGTATTGCGGGGTTGGAGCATGAGGGTAAGAAGCTTAAAAATTGATCAGAATGATTTTGGCCGCTGGCAAGATTCCTGAGATTCAGCAGTTCACGCCGCCACATTTCATAATTCAGCACCGAAAACTATACGTAGTCCGTCAGCCGGATACGACTGAGCCACCAAAGACGGTTCTTTGTACTCCTTCCAAGAGCACCGAAACTTGGGTGCTTTGTGCGCTGTATCCGATGGATGGAGCGGTGATTTCCGGAAGAGCGGAGTGCGAATCGAGTCCCGGCACGCGGCTTCAAGCCAAGCCAGCCAAGAACCGTGTGATTACTGGCGGAAAGAAAATTGTCGTTAAGTATCGAGACCGGGCAGGTGAGATGGCAATTGCATGGCCTCAAGTTCGTAATCGTTGTACAGAAGCTGAGCGATTTTCGTCAGAACTCCTCGCCCTCGTTTAGCCAGCCGCAGATCGTGAGTCTCAACAGAGCATCTTCGTGGTTCTCCGTCGAAATGGACTGTGAAGGATGCGGAAGCGATGGTTCAAGCGTTGCTTACCGGCCATTTGCGTCAAGTACACGCTTCCGCTCATTTTTGCCGATCCCATTTCTCGGCGAGCCGTTTGACGACCCAATAGGTGAGCAACGTAACGGGGGCCGCGATGAGGATCGAGCCAACGAACATGGCGGCGTAAACATCCCAACCCGTTTGCAAAACGTCCCACAGTCGTGCCTGATCCAACGTCAGCGGATGCTGCACCGGGAGAATCAACTTCCCCAATCGATATTCAGCCAGCCAGATCAAAGGCAATAGCGGGGTATAGAGAATCGCCGTCGTCGCCCCGGCGACAGCGGCGATCACGTTCCTCTTCAGCAGCCACGCCACCACGGCCGCCACGATTATTGGGGATGGATTCAGCGGCAGGAAACTGGCAAAGATGCCGATGGAGAAGCCGGCCGCGATTTGGCCGGGTCGGGCATTGAGGTGCGACAGCTTCTGCCAAATCTCCCGGATTCGTTGTTTCAGGGTGATTCTGGCCATGGCTCAGAGCGCGTGGCCGGCACGCGCCACATCACTGGCGATCTGACCGTCATGCAAGCGAATTAACCGCCGCGCCCGCTCCATGACTTGAGGATCATGGGTGGCATAAACGAAAGTCGTGCCGTGAGCGCGATTGAGTTGTTCCATCACTTCGAGGAGAGCGTCCGCCGTGGCCGAGTCAAGATTCGCCGTGGGCTCGTCCGCCAGGATCAGCGCCGGCTCGGTGACCATGGCTCGCGCCACCGCCACCCGCTGCTGTTGCCCGCCGGACAACTCGCCGGGACGACGATGTTCCAGGCTGGCCAGACCGATTTCTGCGAACAGCTTTTGCACTCGTTCTTTGCGTTGCTCCGCCGGCACGCCCTGCAGGAGCAGGGTAAATTCAGCGTTCTCCAGGGCGGTCAGGACCGGCAGCAGGTTGTACGCCTGGAAGACGAAGCCGAGGCGCTGCAGCCGCAGACGAGCCAGCTCCCCCGGGGATAGGAGCTGAAGGTTCTTCCCTTCCACCAACACCTCCCCGGCGTCGGCCCGGTCGAGTCCGCCGATGATGTTCAGCAACGTGGTTTTGCCGGAACCGGACGGGCCGGCAATCGCGAGAAATTCTCCGGGCGCAACCTGCAGACTGATCCCGCGCAGGGCCGGAACCTCGATTGGCCCCGTGCGGTAGGTCTTCTTCACTTCCTTCAGTTCCACCGCCCACTTGGTCATATCCGTCATATTGCTCTCCAAATCATGTTAAAACACCTTCAATGCGCCGGGCAGTTCGGTTCGCGCGGCCTTGAGCGCCGGATAAAAGGAGATGACGGTCGCCGTCAGAAACACAATGCCGACGGACGAAGCGATTCGCGTCAGGCTCAAGCGCGAGTAGATGATCGGGTCAAAAACGAGAGCGGTAGGAAGGCTGCTGGGGAAGAACCAGCGCAGATCCAACCCACAGGTGGCGAAATAATGCTGGACGCTCAGCCCCAGCACCAGACCGAGAGCGAGGCTGATCGCCGTGAGCGCCAGAGACTCGCCAATGATCATGACGGCAAGCTGCACCGGCCGCAGGCCCAGCGCCGAACAGAGGCCGAATTCATAGCGGCGCTCGAGTACTCGCATGAGAATCGTATTGAGTATCCCCAACCCGACCATCGCGAGCACCACACCGTTCATGACGTAGTTAAAGGCCTCGTCCAATACGAAGAGTTGAGCCAGTGGCAGCATGGATTCCCGCCAGGGCAGAACTTCAACCGGCATTCCCGCCAATTGCTTCCGCAAGCCCTGGGCCACCATCAGCGAGTCACTCTCCCGTTCCAAGAGGACCGCGACCTGAGTGACCCGGCCGGGCACTCCGAGCAGTGCCTGGGCCTCGGGCAACGGCAACTGGATGACGTGGGCATCGATCGCCTGGATACCCGTGCGAAAGATCCCGGTCACCCGCAGCAGGGTGCTCTGCATTTCCCCTTCACCGGCGTCCGTCGCTTCCGTGTCGCGCGGTTGCACCGCCTGAGTCATGAGCACCACTTTGCCCCCGATTTTCACCGCGAGCTGGCGGGCCAGGTCCGCGCCAATGACAACACCCGATGGTTGGTCGTCACTGAGATAGTTCCCCTCGACGATCCGCTGGGGAATCAGGGATACGGCCCGCTCTTCTTTGGGGATGACCCCCATCATGCTCACGTCACTGGCGTTGGCTGCGGAACTCAGCAGTCCGGAGGCCAGCAATCGGGGACTCACGCCGCGTACAACCGGCTTCATCGCCTCAGTTTGCAAGAACTCCCCGGTCGTCGCCACGACTCTTGCCGGCAGCAACAACTCTTGAGAGCCGGTGTCTTGATACCCCTGCGCCTGGATGACGACGTGCCCGGTGCCGAATCTCACCCCGTTACCAACCATTTGCTCGTGGCTGCCATCGAGCAAGCCCAAAGAAATCAGCAGCAAGGTGAGACCCAAACCCAAGGCCAGCGCCGTCAGCAGGGTCCCGCGGGGATTGCGCCAGAGATTGCGCCACCCGATTTTCACCAGCAGGAGAACACCCATATCACTAAACCTTTCGGAGCGCCTCCGTCGGCCGAAAGCGAGCCGCTCGCAACGCGGGATAGAGGGCCGACACCAGAGCCGTGACGGCCAGCCCCAGAGCGGCCTGAGTGTAGGCCGTGAAGTCCTGCCGACCGTACCAGAGCGGGCCTACCACGACTCCGGCCAGAGAAACCGCACCGCGATCGCCACCCAGGTTCAGACCATGAACCTGCAAATACCAGAGGAGTGGCGCCCCAAGCGCTGCTCCCAAAACCAGACTGGCTCCCGCCAAACTTGCCGCCTCCGCCACGATGAGACCAACCACCTGAACCGGACGCATGCCCACGGCCATCAGCATGCCGAGCTCACGCGTGCGCTCGATGATCGCCATGAGCATGGTGTTGACGATACCCATGACTGCCAACAGGAAGAAAATGAAAAAAAGAATAAAAGTGACACGATGATTGAACTGCACGTAGTCGGCCAGCTCCGGCGCCAGCTCCGGCCAGGCCCGCACCCGCACTGGAAGGGTTTTGCCCAGTTGCACCTCCAGCGCCGCCGCCGTCGTCGTCGCCGCGGTGACGTCATGGAGCTTGATCCCAACTTCATGGATCCTTCCCGGCGGCAAGCGCAACAACTCCTGCAGAGAAGCGAGAGACATGAGCACCAGACCCCCGTCCATGTCGTCAAGCCCCGTGTGAAACATCCCGGCAACCGTGTACAGGTCATTTCCCGTCGAACCATCGACCGCCGGCGTCAACAGGACGATTTCCGACCCCACCTCGACACCAATCGTGGCGGCGAGTTTATCTCCCATCACGACACCTTTGGGCATCCGTCCGGTCAGGTAGCTCCCTTTTACCATCCGGGTTTGCAGCACAGTAATCTTCGGTTCCTCATCGGGGACAACGCCGAGGAGTTGCACCCCGGCCGATTGATGGGTCGCGCTGACCAGGCCGTAGCCGTACACCCGGGGACTCGCTGCCTGAACCCGGGGGTCGGCGGCGATGGTAGCCAGCAGCGCGCTGACATCGGTCCCGGTTCGCCCGCCCAAGGTCTGGTGCGTGGGACGGTCCGGGTAGTAATCCGGAGCGTGGACCTCCATGTCCGAGAGCACAAGGCCCGTGCCGCTCTCGATCATCTGCTGCCTCAGCCCGGCCATCAGGCACGCCACGAACAGCAGCATGGCGTAGCCCAAGCCGATCGCCGACATGGCGATCAGCGTCCGCCGGGGATTACGCCAGAGATTGCGCCATGCGAGTTGCAGAAGCCGTCCGCTCATGGCTTCAGATTCCTCCGGGAAAACGTCTCCGCGCTAATCGGCTCGTCGAAGACGATGTTTTCATACGTGATCGTCGTCTGTTCAACCGTTTGGTCCGGAGGTCGCCTCACCCCATCAACTGAAACACCACCATCCGCACTTGCCTTCTCGCCGGCCTTGTCCATGGGTCGCATGACCAGGCGCGTAGGAATGAGCCTTCCGCTCACAGTTTTGTACTCGGAAAAGGACAGTTCCCGGACCAGCTTCCCATCCTCGTCATAGTAGCGCTGCCGGACGGGCATCTGGTCGGCCTGGCGGATTTCCAAAGTAATTTTTCCCCACACCACCACCGCGGCCCGCCTGGGTGTCAGGGTATATTCAGTCACCGCGACCCCATCCCGCTTTCCTTCAAAAGAGGTCGCAATCACGTAGTCGTTGGTGAGGCGACTCTCTTTCACCAGGTCATTGAGGGTGAAGTGACTGCCCATCCACGGGGTCATCATCATCGAAGCCGGCATCTTAACCGTGCGGTTCGCTTTCGGCAGATAGCACCAGGTTTTGTTGCCAACTTTCAGGATGGCCGTGCCCGCATCTTCCTGCGGGCTGCGAATGCGGACGAGGATGTTCGACGAGCCGAGCGACCAGATCTGCATCGAGATCTTCCGTTGCACGTCTTCCCTGGTGATCTGCATTTCCACCGTGGCGATGCTGGATTGGCTGATAAACAGCCGGGCCACCCGGTCCACGATCTCCCGCGCCGGTTGATCGTCCGCGGCCTGAGAGACTTGTCCCAAGCTCAACCATATCAGCCCCAGGCAGATTGCGACGCTTCCTTTTTGCCATCTCATAAACAGATTCAATCCGCACTCTCTGCCGCCTGACGTAACGCAAGAAACGCCTCTTTCAAAGCCTGACTGACCGCACTGTCCGGTTCGCGAAGAACGAGGACCTGGTATTGGTCGAGAAAATCTTTGCGAAGGCGGTGAAACAGATGCAGGAAATGCCGCAGAAATCCAATGCAGTCGAGAATCGCGATTTCGACACCACCCGTTTCGTCATACTTGGAGCGGGCGTATTCGCGAATCTCATCGGCCACGGTTTCGGTTGTGATGAAGATGTAGTTTTGAACGTGCTTCCCTTGAGCGGCGATTTTCTGAAGCGCGCGGTCAATGTCGCCACGTTGCACCGCCTTGTTCTTCATTTCACACAGAGTTACTGCTGTGTCGTCTCCTACCAACCTGATTTGAATCTCGCGCAACTCGCTGGCCCGTCCGTTGGCGGCATTGCGGGCAGCAAGTTTGAGCACGCTCCCATCGAGTTCAGCTTTGGCTGTTTTGTAAGCCGCAGCGACAATCAAGAAGGGAAGCCGGCTTGAGCCTTTGCAGCGGCGATGCTGCTCAATCAGGTTCACGGTGTCCTCGGTCGAAAGCGGCAGTGCGCCCGGCACACGGTTCACGCCGGAGAGCAGAGTCTCGATTCGCGCTTTTCGCGCTTTTATCGAGAGAGAGGGTTTGGATCGGAGTGTTTTGTTCATTTTCGAACCGGCTTGGTATATTGCTCGAATCAAGTCAATCAAATCTACTGCGGTTACTGCTTGCCCAAGAATTCAAGTAACAACTGAAAGCTATTGTCATCGTTGACGCCAGGGAAAACCGCCTTGAGTTTCAAATAAGCCTCTGCGCTGAGAAGAATTGATTCAGCAGCCGGTTCGTTTCCCTCACGAACGGTCAGACTCGGAGAAACGCCTTCAAGTTTCCTCAACACGAATTCACTGAGCTTCGCGGTATCGAATTCGCCGAGCACGCGCTTCAATTCCCGGAACGTCGCGATGGTCAGCCACACCCTCACCATCCCGACACCAATGACTTCGCCAATCACGGTGAAGAGATACACGTTCGGGTCGTTGGGCGGGGGCACGTCGAAGTAAGGCTGAATCTTTGCTCCGGCTAACGTGGTTATCGAATACCGCTTGTGGCCGGTCGCTTTGTCAAAGACCCAGAGATTGCGACTTGCTTTGCGCGCTCCACCGCCGCTGTCGCGCCACTCGGCATAAAAGTATTTCGGGTCAGGAGCGAGCATCGGTTCTTCAAAGTAAAGAAACTGGCGCAGGCTTTCCTGCCACAAAAGCCAACCTGTCCGCATGTCCGGCTCTTTGCCTGCGGCCGCGGTTTCGCGAACTTTCCTTGTCCGCTGATGGATCAGCGCAGCATACTGCTGGAAGATTTCCCGCATGGCCTCGTTCGCGGGCACGCTTGTCGCCGGAACGCGGATGGAACGAGTCGCCGCGGGGTGCATAAAGGTTTGCCCGAACGCTTCCGCGAGGTCGGCGTCCGAGCGGTAGCAGAGCATCTTGTGTTCGACGCCAAGGCCGTCGTGCATGATGTCAATGTTCAAATTGCTCCATCCTTTGACCGGAATGCCTTTCGCCTTGCAGTAAACTTCCGCCCAATCGCCCTCCTCAAACTTTCGCCCCATCATGTAGGCGACTTTCGCAGCGAGCAGCGCGTGCGCTCTTGTCCTTTGATCAGGCTTGAATGCGGGAAGTGTTTGGACTTTGTCCATGTTCAGGCGAACGTGAGTTGTTTGGGTTGGAGCTTCATTTTGGGCGCAACCTTTTCTGCTGCGACGCGGAACTCCTCAAAACTGAGCGCAACTAGCGTGTCCGCAACAGCGACGGCCAGCCATTCTGCGTAGAGCTTCCGGTAATCAACCTCTGCCGCACGGTCAACATGGAGATAACGAACCAAGTATCGCTCGCCGCTGTCGGTCAGCCGGCTGCGCACGAATTCAGCGGCGTCGGAGACAACCTGTTTTGTGGTTTGCACGCTGAGCTGCTGAACGGTTTTGGTCTTGCGGCAATGCAAAACCAAATCGTAGCCAACCGCGTTTTCGGACACGAACTGCTTGAACGTGCCGTGCTCCTTGTCGAACGTTTGTGTTCCTTCCACAGCGAATCCGGCGTCCACGAGCGCGCCTTGCAACGCCTTCCACACTTCATCGGACGAATTGTGGAAAATCACTGTCATCCATGCCCCATCTTTGAGCACGCGCCGACATTCGCGAAACGCTTTGCAGAGCAGCGCGCGATATTCCAGCGCCCCTTTTCCTTGCACAGAGTTAATGATGGCTTCGTCGGCTATCTCCGTGCGCTTGCCAAGCCAGCTTTCCCAAAGGAAATTCATTTCCGAATAGTTGATGTTGCCGCCAAATGGCGGGTCGGTGAAAATGTAATCCACTGACTTGTCGGGAACATCCGTCAGATGACACGCCGATTGCGTGCGGACTTCAACCTCTCGGGGAAAGCGTGGTGCGGTTTTGAAATACCAACTAATCGTGTTGGCTTTTCGGGCGAACGTACGGAAGACGTTTTGCTCATTTATTATGAATGGGACGTTGTAGTTGGCCGTGTTGCCGCTGCCACCCCAAAATCGAAATTCCGAAAAAAGTGTCACGCGCTGGTAGAGCGAGGTGATCGTGAACAGCAACTTGTCGCGCATCTCCTTGTCCGGCCATCGGGAGGCTGCGTTCCAAAGATGGGCCATTACGTAAAGGGCGCGCGGCGTGTAAGCCTTGTCCACGGTTGTGATCCCGGCGGCAATCGGCTGGCGTGTATTCATGCCGGGCGGGAAGGCGGCGGTGGGATACCACAAACCGTCCGGCACGCCCGCGCGTTCGATGCGCTTCAACTGAGCCAGGTCAAAATCATCAAGCGGGGCAGTCGCTTCCTTTAGACCAGTTTTGCAACATTTGTAGCCGACTTGAACCGGATGCCGTTTTGTCCGCTTCAGACCGCGCTTTTTCAGGTGCGTGCGGCAGTGCGGACAATCGAACTCCGAAAGGATTTTGCTTTCGCGCACGTTTTCTCGTTCGTCGCGCGCCACGTCCCATAGAACGAATTCCCGCTCACAGTGAGGACACATGACGCCGTAACTCCAGACCATGTAGAGCATCGGCACTCGTTCGCCACAGCACCGGCAGTGCGTGTCATAAAGCGAGTGTTCGAGGGTTGCCGATGAATCGAGCAATTCATGAACTGCGCGCAAATACTTGTCGGCATCCGCCGGGGTGTTGAGATTGCGAGCGATGAACGCTGCGGCAGGCGACAAATCGCTCAACAACGCCTTGCGCCCTCGCTGCGTTGCGGCAATACCTGTCATGCCAGAGCCGCAGAACGGGTCGAGAACCACGTCGCCGGGTCGAGTGTAATGCTCAATCAGCTTTTCAATGCCTTCGGGTGGAACTTTCGTGTGGTAGGTGTGAGCGTCGTAAACGTAGGTGTTCTTGCCCGCCGCGATGTCACCGCAAAAAGGCTTGGCCACCCGCTTTGGTGCGCGCTCGAAGTCAAAGACCAACTTCCGCTCTTGGCCGGCAGTAGAGCCGTTGACGCGATAGGGCGGTGCATCTTCTTGCAGTGCGGCAACGCCGTTCTGCTGACGTTTGGCTTTACTGATTCGTCGGGTTTTCTTGGGCATTTGATTTGCGCTTGCGGGATAATACCAACTCCGCCACTGGCATCAATGCGGATAACGTGGGAAATTCTTTGAAGGCAAACTGTCTTGGTGAATCCGTCAAATCAACTGGGTCAAACTGCCGATTGACGCTGATGAACGCTGATTATTTTCAACGCAAAGACGCCAAACACGAACGGCCTTCAGAAAGGCGCGGAACCGTCCTTCTCCTCAGCCAACATATCGGTGAGCAATGCATCCACTTTCTCATCCGAAAGCTGATCAAGGTTGGCCAACAGACGTTCCGCATTTCCCCTGTCTATGTGCTCCTTGTGCTCTGTGACTGCCGGGGCCAGAGGCGTCGTCGGGTTGGCGGCCCCGGATGCCAGTTGATCCAGCACCTGCGTGACCGCCTGGTCAACGCTGAAGCCCTGAAGGAATTTCACCACGGGCACGTTCACCTTCAGGTCAACCGCGATCCGGTTTTTCAATTCGACGGCCATCAAGGAGTCCAGTCCGAGATGACTCAACGGTTGCTGGACGTCCAACCTGGATGGGCTGAGTCCGAGCACCCGGGCCACTTGCTCGCTCAGGTAGGATTGCAGTAACGCCCGGCGTTCCGCTGGTGCGGCCGCAAGCAGGGCATCCCTCCTTTGGCTCGCGCGGCCCGCTGGCCGGGGGACTTCGGCTTCCTCACGCGCCAGTTCAGAGAGCAGCGGCCCGCAAGGCGGGATGCCGTCCGGATAAAATTCTCGATATTGCTTCCAGTTGACCGGCACCACCACGACCTGGGTTGCGCTTTGCCCGAGCAGTCGTCCCAGCATTTCCAGCGCTTGCCTGGGTGCGATGCTGCTGATTCCCAGGAGCGCGAGGCGCGCCGCGAGACGCTTCCCTCCAACCGAATCCGCGAATCCCTCACCGGCCCAAGCGCCCCAGTCGATGCTCAGGGCCGGCTGACCCTGGGCTTGCCGGTGATGCGCCAGCGCATCCAGGAAAGCGTTGGCGGCGGCATAGTTCCCCTGACCGGGCTGGCCCAGCACCGAACCCGCGGAAGAGAAAAGCACGAAGAAGTCCAAGGGATCGTTTTGGAGCAGGCGATGCAGCAGCCAGCCACCCATCACCTTGGGCCGCAAAACTGTATTCAGTGCCGCCGCATCGAGTTGCACCAGCAGACCGTCCTGCAACACTCCCGCCGCGTGCACGACACCCCGGATCGGCGGCCAACCCTCCGCGCGAAACTCGTCCAGAAAGCCGCTCAACTCTCCTTCATTCGCCACATCGACCGGCGCCAGATGCACGTAGGCTCCCAAAGATTCCAGTTCCCGGATGGCGGTGATTTGACGGGCCAGGCGACTTCCGGTTTCGACTGAACTCCAATTCGCGCGCGTCGGGAGTTTGGTGCGTCCCAAGAGAATCAACCGTCGCGCCCCTTGCTCGACCATCCAACGCGCGACCAGGAGGCCGAGGTCTCCAAGTCCTCCGCTGATCAGATAGCTGCCGTCCGTCCGCCACTGGAGCGGACGGGCTGGCGTGGCCGATGGGCGCTGGCGGACCAAACGGGCCACGTATCGCCGCCCTTGACGAAACGCAAGTTGATCCTCTCCATCCGCACTGGAGATTTCGTCCCACAACTGATGAGCGGCTGCGTCACGCAGCGATGCCCCGGGTTCCAGGTCCACCAGCCCTCCCCAGAATATCGGGTGTTCCTGCGCAATGACGCGACCCAATCCCCAAAGCGGTGACTGCGCGACGGATAACGGCGCGGTTTTTTTTCCGGCCGCTTGAGCGCCCTGCGTGATCAGCCACAGTCGCGGGAGATCAGGCGATTCCATTCGAGCCAGTTCTTGCACCAGCAGCAATACACTGCCGCAGCCCATCGTCTGGGCGGCATTCAGAGAGGCCACGGTGGTCTCCTCTGGACGAGCAACATCAAGACTCCAAAGATGGACAATTCCACGACAGCCCGGCTGATCCGATGCCAGAGCCGACTCGAAGAGCCGGCGGATGTCTTCCGGGCGTTCGGGACGAATGCGATAATGCTCGCCGTCCGTTTGCTCGTAGGATTCCCCGACAGCGACCAGAATACTCCGTTCGCCCCGGGCTTCCAACAGCGCGGACAGCGCATCTCCGACGCCACCGCTGTCGGTAAAGATCAACCAGCTTGCCCGGCTGGCTGGCGCGGAAAGTTTTCCTGCCGCGCGCTCTTTGGGCTGCCACTGGAACTCATAGAGCCAGTCGTCGAGATTAGCGACAGCCGCGCGCGGTGTGTCTTCGTCCAGGTATTCAAAGCGAAGTCCCTGAATCTCGACCGCCACGCGTCCCGCTTCATCGAGGAGCTGTACTTCTCCCGTGGTGGCATCCGCCTCCCGATGCTGCACCCGGGTGTGACTCCATAAATGACGGCCGGGACGACCGTGAACCCGGAACTGGGCGATGCGGGTCGGCAGGTAAATTCCTTGTCGGCCGTTTTCAGTCGCTTCCGCGGCAACCGCAGCCCCGAAAGTCTGAAACCCGGCATCGAGAATTGCCGGGTGAATTTGAAAGCCATTAAACTCTGCCGCCAGCCCATCCGGCACCTGCACTTCGCCCAACCCATCGCCGTTGTTCTGCCACAACTGGGTGATGCTCTGAAAGAAAGGACCGTAGTGGATGCCGCTTTCGCGGAGTCTCCGGTAATAATCCTGGCCGGAGATCTTCTCGGCGCATCGAGTTCGCATTTCCGTGAGCGTCTCCGGCCCGGCCTCCGGGGTGATGATGCGGTTGTCCGGTTGAAGACAGACCTTGCCGGTTGTGTGCAGCATCCACGATTTTCTGGAGCACACCCCGCCTCCCGGGCAACTATAGATGTGAAAGGATGCCGCTCCGTCTGCGCCCTGAGAGAGAATCACTTGAATCGTGTGGGTTCCGCCCTCGGCCTGTGGAATAACATCTGCCGCCTGGCCCGGAGCATCCCGGCGCCGTATTCCACAGGCCGAGGGCAGGAAAAGCGCCTTGCGAAATTCGATATCCTTCAGCGTAATGGGTTGCGTTCCGAAGATTTCAACCGCGGCGGCCAGAGCCATCTCCACATAGGCCGAGGCAGGCAGCACGGCGACGCCCTGGATGCGGTGATCATCCAGATAAGGCAGGGAATTCCTGTCGAGCGTGGTTTCCCAGAAGTGGGTTCCTGCAGGATGCGCCGGTTTGAAATGCCGGCCCAGCAGAGGATGGTTCCCGGTCCCGCTCCGGGAGACTTGCTCCCGGTGAGAGTCGGTGTTCCCGGCGGAGGGCTCGAGCCAACAACGCTCCCGTTGCCAAGGGTAGAACGGGAGTCGAACGCACCGGCCTCCGGCCGGATAGATCCGGTTCCAGTCGATCGGGTATCCCAAAGTATAAAGCGCGCCCAGCGATCCGAGGAGGACCGTGTGTTCATCTTCCTCACGCCGCAGAGAAGGAAGCACGGCGCCTTCCTGGCCGAAATGATGAAACCCTTGCTGCAGGGCGCTGAGCAGGATGGGGTGCGGGCTGATTTCCAGGAAGATGTCATGCCCATCTTCCACCAGGCGCTGAACCGCAGTGGAGAAGAGCACCGGCTCTCGGATGTTCCTCGCCCAATAGAGCGGATCGAATTCCAGCCCGTGGCTGACCTGGCCGGTCACCGTCGAGTAGATCGGCACGGATTCAGCCCGCGGCTGAAGCCCGTTCAAAGCCTGCAGCAAATCGGCGCGCAACGGCTCCATCTGGGGGCTGTGCGAGGCAAAATCGACCTTTACCATGCGACAGAAGATGTCGCGCCGCTGCAACTGATCCAGAATGGCGGCGAGCGCGGCCGGATCGCCGGACAACACCGTCGAGGTGGGACCGTTGCTGACCGCGATAGACACGCGGTCTTCGAAGCCGGCCAGGACGCGTCGAGCTTCCTCGATGGAAAGTTCCACCATCGCCATGGCCCCTTGCCCAACGGTGCGCTTGAACAACCGGCTGCGATGACAAATGACCCGGACGGCATCGTCCAAACTCAGCGCGCCGGCGACGTACGCGGCCGCGATCTCTCCCAAACTATGGCCCACCACGGCCTGCGGCTCGATACCCCACGAGCGCCACAGGGCTGCCAGGGCGACTTCAATCGCTAAGAGGGCCGGCTGGATGATATCGATTTCGTTCAACCGCGACCGGGCGGCATCGGTGGCCGTGAATTCGGCGAGCAACGACCAATCTCCGTACGGTCGCATTGCCCGGTCACAGCGTTCGATAACCTCCCGGAAAACGGCTTCCTGCTCCAACAGCCGTCGCCCCATGCCAAACCATTGGCTCCCCTGCCCCGGAAACACAAAAACAAGTTTTCGCCGGCGAGCGGAAAGCTTGCGGCCAGACGACAAGCCGGGACGCGCCTCACCCCGCAAAAAAGCTTCCAGGCTCTCCATCAGTTGCGCCGGCGAATTGCCGGTCACGGCGAGACGGTGGTCGTGGTGACTGAGCCGCACGCTGGCCGTGTAACAGACCTCCGGCAACGACGCCGCGGACTCCGGGGTGGCGAGGAAGTTTTGGTAGGCGCGAGCGAGAGCCTGAAGGGCTTCCGGACTGCGTGCCGACAGCGGGAGCAGGTATGTGCCGGTTTTCCGTTCTGCCTCCGGCATTCCTATCTTGGCCGTGGGCGCCTCTTCCAGAACCACGTGAGCATTGGTGCCGCCGAAGCCGAATGAGCTGACTCCGGCCAGGGCTGGACCGGACGCCGCGGGCCAGGGACTCAGCGTTGTTTGCACCCGGAGAGGAAGTTCGTCAAAAGGAATATGCGGGTTGGGCTTTTCAAAGTGCAGACTCGGCGGGATCTCCCGATGACGGAGCGCCAAAGCCACCTTGATCAAGCCCGCGATACCGGCGGCGGCCTCGAGGTGGCCCAGGTTGCTCTTCACCGACCCCAGGGCGCAAGGCCGTCCCGGTGGACGTTCGACGCCCAGCACTGTGCCCAGCGCTTTCGCCTCGATCGGGTCGCCCAACAATGTGCCCGTGCCGTGGGCCTCGACGTATTGAACCTGGCCAGGCGAGACGGCGGCTTGCCGGTAGGCTTCGCGCAGGACCGCCTCTTGGGCCAGCGGATTCGGCGCCATGAGCCCGTTGCTCCGTCCGTCCTGGTTCACGGCGCTGCCGCGAATGACGGCATAAATCGGATCACCATCCGCCAGGGCTTGCGCGAGGGGCTTCAGCACGACGACACCGGCACCTTCACTGCGAACGTAGCCGTTGGCCCGGGCATCGAACGCTTTGCAGCGCCCATCCGGCGCCATGGCGCCGGCTTTGGTGAAATTGATCGCAATCGCCGGCGAGAGAATCAGGTTCACGCCCCCGGCCAAAGCCAGCGTGGACTCGCCGGTCCGCAGGCTGCAGCAGGCCAGGTGGACGGCCACGAGTGACGAGGAACAGGCCGTGTCGATGGCGAGACTCGGCCCGCGGAAATCGAACAGGTACGAGATTCGGTTGGCGGCGATGCTCGAGGCATTGCCGGTACCGGAGTAGGCATCAATTCGTTCGAGATCATTCCACTGTAGCCGGCCATAATCGTTGGTCGCGATGCCGATGAATACGCCGACCTGGGTGCCGACCAGACGCCCGGGCACCTGACCCGCGTCCTGTAACGCTTCCCAGGTCACCTCCAGTAAGAGGCGTTGCTGGGGGTCCATGCGCAACGCCTCCCGCGGGGAGATGCCAAAGAAACCGGGATCGAACTGATCCACCTGTTCCAGAAAGCCGCCCCAGCGAGTGTTCATTTTGCCCGGGGTCGCCGGGTCGGGATCGTAAAACGCATGCTGGTCGAAACGATCCGCGGGAACTTCGCGGATGGCGTCCACTCCGTCTCGCAGCAACTGCCAGAACGCGGCCGGGTCGTTCGCGCCGGGAAACCGGCAGCCGATGCCGATGATGGCGATCGGTTCGTTTTTCGCCTCACGGTCCTGGCCAGCCATGGTCGCTGACTCCGATACGTCCGGTGATTCTGCCAAATGCCGGGCGAGAGCCTCGATGGTGGGGTACTCATAGACCAGAGCCGGAGAAAGTTTTCGTCCCAGCCACTCGGCGAGTTCACCGGCCAGGCTGACCGCCTCCGTTGACCCGAGTCCGTAGCTGGCGAAGGGCTCCCGGATATCGATCTCGTGAGACTTGATTCCCAGCCGCTCGGAAAGTTTGGAAACCAACCACGCCTGGATGACTTCTGCGTTGGTGGAATTCTCAGCCATCGCTCACTCCTCGCCGAGTCTTTCCAGCGTCCCCTTCAGGAAACTGGCCTGGCAGGCATGGTGCTGCACCTTGCCGCTGGTGGTCTTGGGCAGGCGCCCAGCCCGGAGCAGCACCACGGTGTGGACGCGCACATCATGCTCTTCGGCCACCGCCCTCCGAATGGCCCGAACCACGGCCTCGACATCCAGCGGCAAACGCCCGTTGGGATGAGCGCGCGCTTCCCCATCCGGCGGGTTGCGAACCGCCGGTTGGTACCGGGGCTCGACTTCGGCGGCGATGATCAGTTGTTCTTCGCCGGTGCCATCGACCGAAAACGCCGCGCAGCAAGCCGGTCGCAAGGCCGGGTGACTCTGTTCCACCGTCAATTCAATGTCCTGGGGGTAAAACTTGCGACCACTGATGATGATCAGATCCTTCAGGCGACCGGTGACAAACAGCTCGCCATTTTTCACGAATCCCAAATCCCCGGTGCGGAGAAACGGTCCCTCCCCGGTATCTTTCAGGCAGGCCCGACAAGCGCGTTCGGTTTCCTCGGGTCGGTTCCAATACCCCTGAGTCACGCTCGGGCCGGACACCCAGATTTCGCCCACTTCATCTGGTGCACAAACGGTCAGCGATTCCGGATGAACGATGACAATCCTGGTATCGTGCAGGGCGTGACCGCTGCCGACCAGTGTCCGCACATTCTGGTGCTGGGCGGAGGCCTCCACGACGCGGTTCTGTTCAAACGCGGCGACTTGAATCGTGCGAAACATCTCATCTCTTAAAGAACCGCCGGAAACCAGCAACGTGGCTTCGGCGAGTCCATAACAGGGATGGAAGGCGCTGGAGTGGAAACCACACGAAGCAAAGGTGGCCGCAAATTGTTTCATGGTGTCGGCGCGGACTGGCTCGGCGCCGTTGTAAGCCACATCCCAACTGCTGAGGTCGAGGGTTGCACGTTGTTCGGGAGTAATTCTGCGGGTGCACAATTCATAGGCGAAATTGGGCCCGCCGCTAATCGTGGCTTTGTAGCGCGAAATGGCCTGGAGCCAACGAATCGGCCGCATGAGAAAGGATGCCGGCGGCATCAGGTAACATGGACCTCCCTTGTACACCGGCTGGATAATCCCATTGGTAAGTCCCATGTCGTGGAAGGCCGGCAGCCAGGTGACGGTGACGCTGTCCGGGATGAGCGCGAAGAGGCGGTTAATATAAGCCGAATTGTGGAGGAGGTTCCCGTGACTGATCATGACGCCCTTCGGTTCCGCGGTGGAGCCGGAAGTGTATTGGAGCAACGCCAGGGTGTTGCCGGTCACGGCCGGGTCCCGCCATTCCGGCGCCAGGCTGCCGGCAACCTTGTCGGTGGCCACCCAGCGCAACTTCTGCAACTCGGGAGCTTGCGTGAACAGACCCTCAGTGTTGGAGAGAATCGCTGACGTGGTGAGCGCCACCGCAGGCTGCGCATCGCTGATGATGGCCCGAAGCCTGGGGAGGCTCCGCTGTGGCTGAGCCAGATTGGGCGGAGGCAGAGGGACGGCAATCACTCCGGCATATAAACAACCAAAAAATGCGGCGATGAACTCGAGACCTGCTGGATAAAGCAACAGCGCACGCTCCCCGCTTGCCCGGTAGGTTTGGAGCAGCGCCCCAATACTCCGGGCTTGACAGTCCAACGCCCCGGAGGTCAGACAATCTCCTTCCGCTTCTCCATCGACCAGCAAGGTATAGTTCCGCTGTTCAGGCTGCTGAAGCGCTCGCCAGCGAAGGATTTCGACGAGCGTAGAAAACTCCGCGATTGGATCATTAAGGTCTGTCTTCATCCGTACCATCCTGGGAAAAAATAATTGTCCACGCTGCAAAAGTAAAACTCCTTTCTCTGTTGTCCACTTGTCCGCGCCGAACAACGTTGTTGCGTTTGCGGCAGTTGTTGTTTCTCAGCCCGAATTTACTCAATTTGGATGACTATACGTATGCAAACCGGGCGGGCGCTATGGGGTATTTACCCCATGTGCGAACCCGTAAGCGGCCAATCTGTTCCAGAAGAACGCGATTACGCGGATCAATCTCGATTGGCTCTGAAATACTCATGCGAAGAGAGTCATGAGTCCGTCGTGACAGGGGCGAGGATACACACGACACTGCTCGGAACGGGGCGTGAGCCGTGAAGAACCGGGTCGAAAGTCTGGCGGTGAACGAGCCGGTAAGGTATCTGTGATAACAACTCTGAAAGCTCTTTCTCACTCATGAGGTGCTGGCCGGACAGCGCGTGAAAGAGCACGTACTCCGGCATGATGGACTCGTGGCGACTGGAAACCATCTGTTCCGGAGAAAGACGAAAAAGCTCACCAAAGGCAACGGATGCGCTCGGGAAGCGGTGGTGTAGCTGGCGAAAGAAATCGGCAAGATGCCCGATATCTCCGTCGAAGATCTCGTGAAGCAGAAACCACATGGTAATGAGCTGGCGAGCCTCAGCACGAACCGGCAGGGCGGCTGCCCAGCCGGCAACATCAAGGGCACAACAAACGGCGGACGAATATTTGGTGGACGGGTGGTGCGCTGAAAGCTGCTGGTGAACCATGCCGATGGCCTGCCCGGACAAGTCCACCGCTGTAACGGAGAGGGCGGGCTGGACGGTTAGTGCCTCATGAATGAAGGTGCCGTCACCACAGCCCAAGTCTGTAAGATGCTCGTAAGGAGTGTCGGCGATGTGAGACAAGACCGCCGGGAAAAACTTGCGCGCATGGAGCTGTCCGCTGCCGATGACGTTGCGCTCCCGGTTGACGCTTGGACGGGGCAAGTTGGATTGCGGCAAGACCCAATCCAAATCGCGGAAATACTCATCATAGGAGTCAATGAGGCAGAATGCGCCGAAGCGCTTGAAAACCTTATGGCCCAATTCGGTCGCAGTGAATCGCAGCGGTGTAGCCTCGTCGAGAAGACCGAGTGCGACGAGATAGCGGAGAAGCGATACAAGCTCGTCCGTGCGCCTGTCGTCGGCATCGAAGCTCAACCCACTGTTTGTGAGGGCATCAACGAAGCCACGCCGTCCCAAAAAACTGATGACAGGACAGGCGAATAAACCGCGCAATAATGAGATTAGTTCCTGGCGTGGATTATTCACGGGATGCTGCCGAACATTTGTATTCATCCTTGCTCATTGGCGTGTGCCATTGACGTAAAATGGTCATTTTCACGGCGGCAGCTTAGCATTGCGGCAAACCCCCTGTAAAGGGCGGTTGAAAAGTGCGGCGGGGGCGACATGGTATTTGCATTCCCATTTCGTATGGTTCAAACTCTCATAAATATGATTCATTTCTTGAGCCTACTGTTGTTGACCTTGAGCGGTTCACAACAGGGAATCTCAAGCGACTCCCGGAGCTGTCAAACTCTGGGAGTCTCGCCGGCAGAGCCGGGGGGTTCCCGGACCACTGACTCCTCCGGTATCGAAATGCAGAACATGGAAAAGCTGCTGTCCTGGGCCACGCAGGCCGTGGCCAGCTCAACCGCAAATCAATTCGATGAAAACAATGGGGGATTGGCGTATGACAGAGAGGTCGGTGATCACGGGCATCGGAGTCCTTAGCCCGAACGGAATTGGCAAGGATGAATTCCGCGCGGCCATTCGCGCCGGCAAATCGGGCGTGAGGCGCGTCGAGCATCTCGATTTGTCCGACTGCGACACGAAGATTGCCGGATTCATAGACGATGACAGGATCGATCCGCTCTGGGCGGACAGGAAGGCCAAATCGCGCCTGGACCGGGCAGCTCTCCTCTCTCTGATCGCTTCCGAAATGGCGGTCGCCGACAGTGGTCTCGACGGACTTTCGGAGCTCCCGGTGCGCAAGGGCATTATGCTTGGGACCGGGTGCGGGATGGTCGGGACAACCGAGGCGGCCTACCATCGCTTCTATGCTCTCCAGAAGCACCGCTTGAAACCGACCACCGTGCCTCGCGCGATGTACAACGCGGCGGTGTGCGAGATCGGAATCCGCCACGGCCTGCGGCGGATCAGCAACACGGTCGTCACCGCCTGCTCGTCGGCGCTCGTGGCTCTGGATCTGGCCGATCTCTACATCCGTTCGGGCAAGGCCGACCTGATTCTGGTTGGAGGAGTGGATTGCCCCATCTTTCATGCATATTTCCGCGTCTGGGATGCGCTTACGGTGTTGACGCGCGACTTCAATGACGAGCCGGCGCGAGCCTCGCGTCCCTTCACCCGCAATCGCAGCGGCATGGTTCTTTCAGAGGGGTGCGGTTTCGTGGTTCTGGAGAGCGCCAGTCTCGCCGAGAAACGCAACGCGCGCGTCTATGCGGAGGTCCTTTCGAGTTGGCAGACAAACGACGCGTTCGACATTGTTACGCCGTACACGCCGAGCCAGGTTGAATGCATGGAATCGGCGATGGCTTCTTCCGGTCTTGGCAAAAACCAGATCTCGCATATTCAGGCTCACGGGACCTCGACCCGCCTGAACGACGTTACGGAGACGAAGGGAATCAAGGAGGTTTTCGGAGCGTACGCCCGTGAGATCCCGGTCAGTTCCATCAAATCAATGATTGGCCACACGCTGGGGGCCTCGGGATTGCTTTCGCTGATCGCAGTCCTTCTTGGCATGGAGGACAACTTCGTGCCTCCGACGATCAACCAGGACGACCCCGATCCGGAGTGCGATCTCGATTACGTGCCCAATGCGGCGCGGGAGCAGGCGGTGCCGACGGCGATGGTGAATGCCTTCGGCTTCGGGGGGACGAACGTCTCGGTCGTTATTCGCAAGGCATGAAGGGTATACTCACGGTGTCGTTTTTTCCTTCGACGCGGGCTTCTCGGGACGCGATGCTCCAAACTGCGCCAGGGCGGATTGAGGGTACGCCTCGATATATATCTGGAGATCGTCGTCCAGCGTGGACCATGTGATCTGGCGAGCGATCCAGCGCAGGATGGCGTTGATGAAGAGGTTGCGATGCTTGCAGCGGTTGATCAATGGAACAGGATACAGACCGAGGTCGAACCTTGGGGCGTACATCGTCTGGCCGCTCTGAATCTCTTTCGCGCCCACGCGAATGGCCCATTCGACGGAGGTCTCCCAGAGACGATAGTATAGGAACCAGTTCCCGCCGTACCGATAGTCGACGCCGATGAATTTGAAAATCGCCCGCGCCCCGATGGGGAATCGTAGCTCGAAAGCCACCAGGTTGCCCTTTTACTTTCCAGGGTACTTCGACGGGTTGCGTATCCGGTCGAGCCGTTCGGCTTCACGTCCGTTCAGCCTTTCATTTCGGCAAAACGGATTCGACTCCGCTCATCAGACCCGCTTGGGGTTCACCAGCAGCAACACGATTCCGCCGACGAGCGCAAGCGCTCCGACGACGGGCGGAATAAAGTGGCTGTCGGTGGTCTTAATGTGCATGCCGAGGAACTCGACAGGCTTTCCCGGAGTCGTGAAGGTGATGCCCGAGTAAGCGAGCACCACGATGCCTAGAGTGACCAGGATGACTGCAACAATGGTTTTTGTATTCAATTGAATCTCCAGTTTGATTTCTTCGGTTAACAGCTGCTCAAACCGTTCGCCTGCGCCCGGAAATGAGGTTGAACAGCACCATGACAATGGCAACCGCCAGCAGGAGATGGATGAACCCGCCCATCGTGTAACTGCTCAACAGTCCAAGCAGCCACAGAACCATCAGTATTACCGCAATTGTCCACAACATATAGTTTCCTTTCAGTTTACTTTGGCCACTGCGGGCTGGCGCGCTTTTGCACCAGCCAACAGCCATACGCCGGTTTAGTTATTGGACTTCGATGGTCATGTTGTTGATCACGCTGGTCACACCATTGATGTCGGTGACGAGCTTGGTGACCAGGCTCTTTTCGGCGGCGTTTTTGGCAATGCCGCTCAAGGTGACGACGCCGTCCGTCGTTGAAACCGTGGTGTGCAGGGCACTGGTCGAGTGGTGCGACAGCAATGACGCCTTGACCTGAGCCGTGATGGAGGCGTCGTCAATCTTTTCGCTCGTCGTTTCGCCCGGCGTTGCCGGAGTATTGGCAATCGTCATCTCGTTCTTGACCCCTTTGACATTGTCAATGTCTTTGGCGTATTCGGTGGTGAGTTCCTTTTGGGCCAGGCTGGAGGCTTCACCTTGCAAGGTGACGATTCCATTTGTCACAGACACCATCGTTCCGGTGGCGTTTACGTTGCGATGGAACAGGAGCGCGAATTTTATCTTCATGCCGATCCAGGCGTCTGAATGTTCAGCGGGTTGTTCGCCGCTGACTTGCAGTTGATTGTCCACGCTCTTGACGCCGGGCAGACCCGCCACGGTGTCCTGGGCCAAGGACTTATGGTTCGCATCGGCGACCGTTCCGGTCAGGGTGACAACCCCGTCTTTGGATTCAGTCTTGATTGAATCGTCTTTGAGGTAGGTTTTGAACACATATGACTTTGCAGCGGATGATTCGATGCGGCTGTCCGTATCGGAGGCGCGCAGGGATGGGCTGGTGACTAATATGGCGCCCGCAGCCATGATAAGTGCGAGCGGATAGGTTGATTTCATTTTCATTGTGCTTTTTCTTTCGGTTGTTGCGTTATTGATGTTTAAATACGAGAAGCACGTTACGCTGCGGGCTGGACCTTCGCTATGGGGTGTAACCCTACCGCGCATTTTGGAAATTGCCCGGCGAAGACTGATCAGGCCGAATTGAAGCGGATTCAACGGGAGGCGGCTGTTCCAACGTCGCCGGCCAGCGCGGCGCTGAAACATTTTCGTCTGGCGGCAGGAACGGGAAAAGTTTGCGGAACAACTGGCGTAGTATGCGTTACGGCCTTTGCCGTAGCGCCGCAGGCCGCGAAATTCCACAAGCATTTCCGGCGCTTTTGTCACGTAACTCGCGCGCCGCCATTACACACCTGGTCGTCACTATTTCCCGGTTCATCTTTTGGAAAATCCTTGAGGCGTTCCTCAGCAAGACGTTCCAAGCGACGCGCCTGAGTCACCAGCATGGCGAACATCGAGAAGGGGTTGGAACGGATTGAGAAATTTTGCAAAGGCCTTGCGAAGTAAGTTTATTGCTCTTGGAACGCCGAGAAGGACCCGGAAGCTATCAAGGACTGCATCTGCCGCAACGAACACATCGCCAACCCTCTAAAAAGTTTTGTCGTGGATGGCCTTTGGCTGCCGGTATGTTAGCAGATAGGAGATAGAAGTTGGGAGTTGGGAAGATTGCACCGGTTGAAAGTTGAGCGTTGAGTCGTCTCCGCTCCGCTTCTCCGCGCCAAGGAGTTGAGGGTTAAGCGTAAACGAACCCGAATTAAGGTGAACACCCCATGGCGGACGCGTCGTTGCCAGCCTATGCTTGCTGCATGAAATATAATAAAATTTTTCGGGATCAATACCAACGACCGGACAGTGACAACGAAGGCTTGGACCGGATTCAGGCGCGCTTCGAGCGGCTCGCCCGGAAGGTGAGAGATGAGTCGGACACCGGCCAGACAAAATTCATTCGCCCGGCGAGCCATCCGGATGCACCGGTCTTTGCGCAGTCCAAACAGGGGCTGTTCCCCGCGATGGCCGCGTGGCCAGTTGAGGGTTGAGCGTTAATCCGTCTTCGCATTGCTTCGACGCGCCGAGGAGTTGAAGGCAAAAGCCGGAATGAGAAAATCGTTCCGGCCCTTTTGTTTTGGAAAGAACAACTCCTTCGCGTGGGGACACGCGACGCTACAGGTTTGTGCATTTTGCGCCTTTTTGCGGCAATGTATGTTCGTGCAAATTCGTAAAAGGGTCCTTGGTGGCCAAGTGATTGGGGATGGGAGTCGGAAAGATTACCGCACTGCTATGGAAATGCGCCGGCCATGCGCTTCCAGATGGCGTTGCCAACCATTAAAGTGAACGCGATGGTTGCCACCGCCACAACGCAAGCCAGAAATTCCACTTCAACGAGCCATGTTTTATTGTTCATGGTTAAGAGTTGCGAATGCACCTTTCTCAATTCGATCACTCTTTGACGGTGATGTTGTTTTCGACATCGGTCACGCCCTTGACTTTCCTGGCGAGATCTCCGGCCCGGTTCTTCTGATCCTTCGTGTTAACAAAGCCGCTCAACTGGACCACGCCCTTGAACGTTTCCACGTTTACTCCGTCGTACTTATATTGCGAGTCGTCTGCCAGCGCGGCCCGGACGCGGGAAGAAGTGCCATGGTCATCAATTCGTTCGCCCGTGCTTTGCTCGTAGCGGCTGCCGGTGGTGCAGCCGGTCACGCCCAGAAGCAATGGCAACGCGCCGACGCAGAGGATCAACGCCAACACCTTGAGGGGTTGGCCCGTGTTTACAGATGTGTTTTTCATATAGTTTCTTTTCTTTTGTTGGTTGTTTGTTCACTGCAAGAGGCCGATCACCAACCTCCATACAACTACTCTTTGTCTTTGTTCTCGTGGTTTTTGTCCGCTGGGTTCGGTTCGTTTTTTTCACTCGCGGCCGGCTTTTCCTGGGCAGGCGGCTGCTCTTTCTTGTCCGACGGCTGGACAGATTTTTCCTGTTTTACAGGTTGTTTATTGGCATTCTGCCCGGCTGGTTTTTCAACCTGCGCTGGCTCGGGCGCCGCAACTGCTTTCTTTTCGGGGGGTTGAGCCTCGTTGTGAACCGGCGGCTGGACCGTTTTTTCACTGGTCGCTGTCGGTATCCTTTGCTTCGCGACGACTGCGGCTTCCGCCTTGTGGCGCAGTTCCTGAACCGGGACCGTCTGGACCTTTCGACCGCTTGCCTTTTCGATGGCCGCGGTGGCCGGCCCTTTGTTGATC
>JBEKHY010000011.1:0-106304 GCA_050012035.1 Verrucomicrobiota bacterium
GTTGGAGCAGCAACTGCACGGTTCGCTCATTGCCTTTGGCAAATACAGGACGCATATTGCCCAAAAAGCATAATGCACCTCCGTAAATATGTCGAATTATTTATGCGCGGATATATAGCTTCTTGGACGGTCCCCATTCCGCGAAGAATCGTCAAAACGTGGCTTTGCGTTGGTATCCGATCCAGCGCTTGGTAAAGATCGGCGATGAGGTCTTCGGGGTCTTCCAGGCCCAGCGCCAGGCGTACGAGGTTGTCCACCATGCCGAGGGATTCGCGGTATTCCGCCGGGTAGTCGAAGAACGACATCGTCGCCATCTGCGTCACCAGGCTTTCCGAACCGCCGAGGCTGGGCGTAATCAGGTCGGGGGGTTTTGAAGCTGTCGCTTTTGTTCAGCTTTGAGCCGCTTTTTCTCGCGGCTTTCGACCTTTTTGATGCTCTCGGCCACGGGCAGGTTCTCCGGCATCGTGCCGCCCAGTTCGTGAATCGTTTTGCGGACTTTGCGGCCGACTTCGTTGTGAATTCGGTTGGCGTGATCTTTGTTGCGCACATTCTCGCGGCGCAATTTTTCCTCCGTCTGCGTCGCGCGGAAAAGATTGGCCGCCAGTTCCGTGCTGCCCATGTGGTCGAGGACGTGTTCCTGGGGTTTGAGCCGCTTGCGCTCGCGGATGTCCCGCATACCCAGCCCGCCGTAAAGTCCGCGATACCCGTGATCCATGAAGATGGCGTAGTCCACGGGTTGAATGACGCCCGCTTGTTTGGCCGCGCCAGCCAGGTGTTTGTTATGTTTCGTCATTTCCTGCCGGAGCAGGAGGCGTTTCTGGCCCTCCTTGAGGGCTTCATCCTCCGCCAATTCCTGCCGCCGCGTTTGGACGGCAAAATAACTTTGCCCCAGCGCCACGAGCGGTTTGCTCGGATCGGCGTTTTGAATGACGAGATAACAGGCGTAGCGGGAAAGCGCCCAATCCTCGACCTCGCGTTGTGCGCCCGACCCGATGCCAACCATATTGCGCATTTCCGCAAAATGGTCGGCCACGGCATGGCCGCTTTTGGCGCATGCTTCTTTGGCCTTTTCAATCGCCGGCTGGAAGTTGCGGAAGTTGAGGTATTCGAGCACACGGGCGAGATCGCGCGCGGACCAGGATTCATGGCCTTCCGGGTTCAACCGCTTGATGCGCTCGAAGGTGTTGCTGGCGGCGGGGACTGGCAATTGATCGCTCATGGGCTTCCTTTTACCCCAAGCCACGGTTCAGATGAAGAACGAATTGCTCACACATTTTGCGGGCGGAAATGCGTCCAGCACAATTTTGCACGCGGTGCGTGCACAATCTTCCGGTCCGGGAACATCTCGGCAATCTTGCAGCGTGTGTCCAGCGCCCGCTCGCGAACGATACGAAGGCGTGCTATTTCCGATCCAAAGCCTGGTAGAGATCGGCGATGAGGTCTTCGGGGTCTTCGAGCGGGCAGTTGATCCTCCTTCGCATAAAGCTACGGAGGACAGGTGGTTGATCCGCCTTCAACGCAGATTTCGGCGCGACGATCCGTCTTCACTGCGTTCCGACGCGACAGGGGATGGAGGGCATTCAATTTGCGATTGCCGATTCAGGATTTGCGATTGGAAAAGAAGGCGGAAAGCCGCGTAAAAGACTTCGTCTCACGCGGTGGGAAACATTCCGTCCGTCGCAAATTTGCTATGGAGGACAGGCGAACATTCAACATTCAACGCCGAACTTCGAATGGCAGAAAACGAAACCGCCGCGACAGGGGACGGATGATGGCAGCGTAAAAAGCGCCGTTTTGTGTCTTACTTCTTTCCGCGCCCGCCGGTGCGGTTGGGCGCGTCAATTCTTGCGCGACGGCTTGTCATTCAGGGCCAGGGCCGATTTTTCGGCGGCCAGACGCCGAAGTTCTTCAGCGTTGCGCACAACCGGACCGGTGTGGGGATGCGCCTTGGACCACGTTCGCAATTGGGCGAAAAACCGGTCCACGTTGTAACCCGCCTCGGCGGCCAGTTGATCTTTGGTCCGCCAGACTTCTTCAAGGATTGGGTTCGCTTTCACAGGTTCAACCTACCGCAAGGTCAATCGGCGTGCAAATTTCCGGCAACACCAGCCCGCGCCCGGCCATGAACGCCCGCAGACTTTTCTGCAAATGCGGGTTGGCCAGGTGCCGGCAGTTCCAGGTCAACAGATAATCCACCTGATGCAACGAGGCCACCGCCAAATGCAGTGCGTCCGAGACCGCAACGGGCGGCAACAATTGTTCCTGCACCAGTTCCTTCGCCAACGACCGCACTGCGTCATCCACTCGGAGCACCGCAATTTCCGCCAGCGCCTCCAGCCGGCGGCGGCTCATGGCCGGGTCGCCCAGCGAAACTTCCCGGAGCACTTCCTCGGAAGTCACGCGCCGATAATGTTCCTGCTCTTCACGCCACCATTCCCGCGTGATTTTCTGTTGCGCTGCGAGGATTAAATCCCGGCTTGGTTTGGCCACGAGATAACTGACGATGGTCGTTTCGATGTAAATGGTTTCCATGCGCTAATCGCCACGCAGATTGGATCGCAGCGTAAGCCGAGGAGGAGCGGGAAGAAAGGCTAAAAGCTCCCGCCTTCGCCCGGCTACGGCGCGGCAAGAAAGGCTGAAGATGCAGTTAGAAGGCGTGTTATATCCGCTCCAGCGCCTGGTAGAGATCGGCGATGAGGCTCCCGTCTTCACAACGTTTCGACGCGGCAAGTCGACGGGACAGGGCCGCGTAAAAAACTTCGTCTCACGCGGTGGGAAACATTCCGTCCGTCGCAAATTTGCTATGGAGGACAGGCGAACATTCAACATTCAACGCCGAACTTCGAATGGCAGAAAACCAAACCGCCGCGACAGGGGATGGATGATGGCAGCGTAAAAAGCGCCGTTTTGTGTCTTACTTCTTTCCGCGCCCGCCGGTGCGGTAGGGCGTGTCAAGTCTTGCGCGACGGCTTGTCGTGCAATGCCAGCGCGGCAGTGGTGCCAGGGGCAGGATACTTTCGCGCCCTGGACTTTGGCGTGCGTCGGGAAAGATGGAGCACTTCCACACCTACGATCGCATTCTTCCGGTCGTAATCCACCACGACGCCCGGCGCGATCTCCTCGGACTCGATGACCTTGGAATCATCCAGCCGCAGGTAGAGCGCGTCGGCTTCTTTGTCCACGTGCGATCTCATAATTTGCCTTTCATCTGCCGGTCAAAGAATATACTCACCACCCGGTTTGGTTCAACCGCCGTGTTGACCGCCACGCGCAACACCCGCCCGCCGAATTCGGGAATCCGCCGGTAACGCCGCTCACCGCCGCATCGTCCGGGTCCGGTTGACGCAACTCCGGTTCAGCCAATGTGCGTTCCATCCATTCGATTGGAATTCCCCGTTCGGCCAAAACCTTCTTCGCGTGTTTGGTCAGTTCAAATTTCATCCCTTATGCGCTCCAGCGCCTGGTAAAGATCGGCGATGAGGTCTTCGGGGTCTTCCAGGCCCAAAGCCAGGCGCACGAGGTTGTCCACCATGCCAATGGATTCGCGGTATTCCAGCGGATAATCAAAGAACGACATCGTCGCCATCTGCGTCACCAGGCTTTCCGAACCGCCGAGGCTGGGCGTAATCAAAAACAGCTCAAGCGCGTCAATGAACTTGCGCGTCTGCCGGTCGCCGCCCTTGACCAGAAACGTGATGACGCTGCCGAAGCCGCGCATCTGCTGTTTGGCAATGGCGTAATCAGGATGCGATTTGAGACCGGGATACCAGACTTTTTCGACCTTCGGATGTTTTTCCAGGGCCTGCGCCACCTGCAATCCGGCGCGGTTGTGATGTTCCATCCGCAACGGGAACGTTTTCAGACCGCGTTCCAGCAGGAAGCAGCTCAACGGGCCGGCAATCGAACCAATCATGCGTTGGAGTTTGTTGAGGTCTTCGAGCAGCTTGTGAGCGCCGAGGGTCACGCCCGCGAGCAGGTCGTTGTGGCCGCCGAGATATTTCGTGGCCGAATGGATGACGAGGTCCACGCCCAATTCCAGCGGGCGGATGTTGTAGGGCGTGGCGAGCGTGGCATCAATCATCGTCAGCACGCGGTGGCGCCGGGCGACTTTGACGACGGCCGGGATGTCGAGCACGCGCAGGTAAGGATTGGTGGGCGACTCGGTGAAAATGATGTTGGTGTTGGGGCGGATGGCGGCTTCGATGGCCTTGGCCGAGGGCGGCACGAGGGTGTTTTGCACGCCGAATTTGCCGAGGAAATTGGTCGCGAAATCGCGCGTCTGCCGGTAGCAATCGCTGGTGAAAATGATGTGGCCGTCCCGTTTCATGTAGGCCATGAGCGTCAGGATGACCGCGCTCATGCCCGTTGAAAACAGGATGGCGCGTTCGGCGCCTTCGATGGCGGCCAGCTTGCGCTCGGCTTCCGCCTGGGTGGGATTGCCGTAACGACCGTATTCCTGCTCGCGGATGATGCGGCCCTGGCCCTTGGCGGTCATGAACTCGACGACCTCCGCCATGGACTCGAAACTGAAGTTCGAGGTCTGGACGATGGGCGTGGAGACGGCGTGATAAGCCTTGGGGCGGCGTTCGCGACCGTGAATGGCGAGGGTGGCTGGGCCCCGGGAGACCGGACGCCTCGGCGCGGCGTCCCTACCTTTTTTAGCAGATGGTTTAGACATCGAACCGGCCCCTTTCCTTGAGCGCCTGCTTGAGCGCGTCCTTCACCGCATCAAGCCGGGCGGGTAGTTCAATCGGCTGGTTCGCGTAACGGCACGGGAAATCCAGTTCCTTTTGGTGATATTTGACTTTCATCTCCACAAACTTCAATCCATGCGCGGTCGAGATGACGACCACACGCTCGGATTTGTCAATTTTGCCGGCCTTGAGCAGTTTGATGAGCACCGCCAACGCCACGCCGGTGTGCGGGCAGTTGAACATGCCGGTCCTGTCGCCCAACGCCGCGGCATCCGCGAGTTCCTCCTCGCTGGCCTGTTCCACAATACCGTCGAATTGTTTCAGCACGCGGATGGCTTTCTGGACGCTGACGGGGTCGCCAATTTGGATGGCGCTGGCGAGGGTTTTTTGCGCGTGGACCGGTTTAAACGATTTGAAACCGTTTAGGTACGAAAGGTAAAGCGGATTGGCGTGTTCGGCCTGGGCGACGACGATGCGGGGTAGTTTTTCAATCATGCCCAGGTCGCGCATCATCATCAGCCCCTTGCCGAGCGCGGAGACATTGCCCAGGTTGCCGCCGGGAATGATGATGACGTCCGGGGCTTCCCAGTCGAACTGCTGGACGATTTCGATGCCGACGGTTTGCTGGCCTTCCACGCGCAGGGAGTTCATCGAGTTGGCCAGGTAAAGCGTCTCGTCCTTCGTAATCTCCTGCACCAGCTTCATGCAGCCGTCGAAATCGGTGTCCAGGTACAGCACGAGCGCGCCGCTGGAAATCGGCTGGACCAGTTGGGCGATGGAAATTTTGCCGCGTGGCAGGAGGACGATGGACGGGATGCCCGCCGCCGCGCAATAGGTGGCCAGCGCCGCCGAGGTGTCGCCGGTCGAGGCGCAGGCCACGGCCTTGATGGGCGCGCCTTCGGAGATCATCTGTTTGACTTGCGAGACCAGCACGGTCATGCCGAGGTCCTTGAACGAGCCGCTGTGGGTGTTGCCGCACAGCTTGATCCAGAGGTCGTTCGCGCCGATGACTTTTCCGAAGCGCTCGGCCCAGAACAGGTTCGTGCCGCCTTCGTAGAGCGAGACGATATTGTCGTCCTTGATTTCGGGCAGGATCCATTCCTTTTTGCCCCAGACACCGGAGCCGTAGGGCCATTCATTGCTTTTGTAGCGGTCCTCGAAAAGTTTCATCCACGCCTGCGCGTCGCGCCGTTTCAATTGTTTGAGGTCGTGCTGCACCTCCAGGAGCGAATTGCAGCGCGTGCAGTGATAGACGATGGAGTTCAGCGGATAAGTGGCTCCGCACTCCGGGTTGATGCATTGAAACCAGGCTCGGTATGACATCGTTCAAATCTCCTGTGCCGCCGGCGGCACACGTTGTTCGGGTATTAGAATGGCAGCGAAACCGCGCTTTTCAAGGAAAGAGAGAAGAATTCCGGGACGGGTCTTCTTACACGGGTTCCCGGTGGATTGGTAGGGCGCGTCACTCCGTGCGCGCCGCAATCGTTGGGCGGAAGAGCGGCGGGCAGAGGACTGCCCGCCCTACCTAGGTTTGTTCCGGTGTCATCGGGAAATGGTCTTATGCCCACACCCCGGCGATTTTCGTCCCGCAGAAACGGCATTTGCCGCCGGCAATGTCCATGCGCGTCACGGCGAAGATGTCGCGTTCGACGATGGCTTTCTTGCAGTTGGGGCACCAGGTCGTTTCTGCGCCTTCGAGGCCGGGCACGTTGCCGATATAGACGTAGTGCAGTCCCTCGGCGCGGGCGGCGTCGCGCGCTTTCACCAACGTCTCGACGGGCGTGGGCGTCAGATACGTGAGCTTGTGTTCCGGGTGGAACCGCGAGAAGTGCAACGGCTGGTCCGGTCCCAGTTCGTTCACAATCCAGCCGCACATCCGGCGGATGGTGTCAAGGTTATCTGTGTAGGTTGGCACGACGAGGTTGATGATCTCGACCCAGACGCCGAGGTCCTTCAGCACCTTCAACGTGGCGAGGATGGCAGCGAGTTTGCCGGAGTTAAGCTTTTTGTAGGTATCCTCGTCGAAGCCTTTCAGGTCCACGTGCGCGGCATCAGCGAATTGGTACAGGTCGCGCCCGGAGCGTTCCTCAATCGAGCCGCAGGTGACGACGATGTTTTTGAGTTTCCGTTCGCGCGCGGCTTTGCAGGTGTCCTGCGTGTATTCGTAAAATGCCGTCGGCTCGGAGTAGGTGTAGGAAATGGACGGGCAACCCAGCGCCTCGGTCACCGCCACGACGTCTTCGGGGAACAGGCTCAGCCGCGACATTTGTTCCATCGTCAGGCTGGGCGGCAACGGCGGTTTGAGCCGGAGTTCTTCGCCGTGCGGGTCTTTGGTTTCCTCAGGTTTTTTCTGCGAAATCTCCCAGTTCTGGCAATTGAGGCAGCGGAACACGCAGCCGGAGGTGGCGAGCGAAAAGCTCAGCGTGCCCGGCAGGAAATGGAACAGCGGTTTTTTCTCGACCGGGTCAACGTGGAACGTGCACGGGTTGCCATAGACCAGCGTGTAAAGCGTGCCGTCGCGATTGACCTTGTTGCGGCAATGGCTGCGGTCGCCGGGTTCGAGGATGCAATTGTTCGGGCAGACCTTGCACTGGACGTTGCGGCCGAGCTTGAGGTAATGCCGCGCCTCCTTAACCCAGCCGCGTTTCTGCCACAGGTCCCAAAGCTCGCCTGTCGGCGCGTCGCCCTTGAAAATATCGGCGGGTGCCTCGGCCTCGCGCCACCGACTGAAGAAGTCCCAAAGCGAAGCCGCGCCCGCCAAACCGACCACACCAGCCGCGCCGAGACCGATAGCCGTACGCCGGGAAATGCCAGCACTTCGGACTTTGGACTCCGGACTGTGGACTGTGGACTTCATGAGCGCTGTTTGATCCAACCCCATCGCTGAAAGGCAAGATACATCGCCGGAACGACGTGCGCCAGTACGAGGACGATCAACGGCAGGTGGAACATGCGATGGAGCGTCAGCGCGGATTTCTCATCCAGCAGTTTGCTGAAGCCGTAGCGGCCATCCATGATGTAACCGGTCAGCAGGAAGGCCAGCACCAGTGGCAGCAACAGCCAGCCGCTCCAGCGGACCATTTTGAGAGAAACAATGTTGAGTTTGTTCATGTGATCGCCTTTCGAAATTGAATCATTGTGCCACCCAGAAAATTCAGCGCCGCGGTCAGCAAACAAACGCCCGCCACGCCAATTAACGGAATCAGCAGCGTGCTGGCCAGCAACGCGCCCAGGAATGCGCCGATGAAATCCGCCGTGTAAAGCCAGGACGCGCCTACAACGGTACCGTCGAATTCGAGCCGGTTGGCCAGCGGAAATTGCATCCCCACCAGCACCGCGAGAACCAAGGTCAGCAGCGCAATGGCCGTTTTGATGAACCAAAGTGACGCGGTCATATCACCCATTCGATTCAGCAGCGGCAGCAAAAACGCCAGCAAGACGGCGTAACCGGCAATGGCAAAAGCCAAATAGCGCAGGTATCGTTCCTGCCTTTGGTAGGGCGCGCTCTCCGAGCGCGCCGCTGCGGCGTCGGAGGGCCGAGTTACACGAGGCCCTGAATTCATGGGGCTCGCAGAGCTCGCCCCTCCGAATGGTTCGTTGGTTCCCCGATTCGCCATCATCGCGCCCAGCGCCAGGCCAGCCATGAAGACGGTCACAATTACTCCGACCTGATGATAGACCGAACCGCAAAGAACCTGGAACGCCAGCAGCAGGACGATTTCCAATGCGGTGCCGGCAAAACCCGAAGCGAACAGGACCAACGCCGCTCCGCGCAACCGCACGAGATAAACGCCAAGCAAAACCAACAGCAACGCTTGCAGCACGCCAAAACCGATTTTGAACTGACTCATCCAATAGCGGAGATGGTAAAAGTAAAGCACCGGACTGAAGTCCGTGTTCAGCGCCGCCGGCTGTGCGATGGCGCGTTGCATGTCCGTCATCCGGTCGGCCGTCAATATCGCGTCGAGGTAATGCCGGTTCATCAGTTTGGTTTTGATGCCCTGCCGCTCGATGCGCGAAGCGATGTCGTTGAACAGCGGGCCGTCCGACGCGAGAAAGAAAACCCGTCCGCCGGGAATCACCAGCACATTCGGAAACGATTGCTTCAACGATTGACTGGCCGACGCCAGCATTCGCGCCAGTTCCGGGCTGACGTAATTTTCATAATGCCCGAGGGCAAACGACACCACGCCGCCCGGCGCGAGCACCCGTTTGACTTCAGCCAGAAACTCCGTGGTAAAGAACCGGTTGAGTTGAGCGGTTGACGGCGCAGGCATATCAATGATGACAACATCGTACTTTTCGCCGGTCTGCCTGACGAACAGGCGTCCGTCGGTGTTGATGATTCGGATTCGGCTGTCCGCCAGATTTTCCGGCAGATATTTCCGCCCGAATTCAAGAATCAACGGGTCGAGTTCCACGTAATCCACGCGGCTGACGTGGTATTTGAGGATTTCCTTCGCCGTGCCCGAGATGCCGCCGCCCACGAGCAGGACCTTGCGGGCATCCGGCCGCTGGGCCATCGCGTAATGCACGGCTTCCTCGACGTGCTGATCGTCGCGGGTGGAGGTGAGCGGAATGCCGTTCTCGATGAAATCAAACTGGCCGTCGGATTCCGTGACCAGCAGTTTGCCGTAAGGCGAATTCGCCCGCGCCACAATGTGCTGTCGTGGATACTGCCAGGCCGTGGTAACACCATCGAGGTCAACCAGAACTGCCATGGCCACCACCGCCACCGCCAGAACACCGGCAATCGCCGAAAGCAATTTATGTCCGGCGCGAAAGCCCATCGCTCCGGCAATCAGCAGGTTCAGGACGGCGGGATAAATCAGGATGCCGGCATGGTCGAGGAATCTGACGAGCACGAAGCTGAACAGAGCGCCGCCGCCGATGCTGCCGATGCTGTCCGCCACATAAACGCGACCGGCGGCGGAAACGGCGTTCTCGTTCAACGCAGGACATGCGTCTCGCTTGCCTGTGCTTTGACGTTCTATGTCAGGCGTTTCACGTTCCGAGACATGGACAGGCGGGACGCCTGTCCTGCTTTGAATAGCGCACGCCAGCGTCAGGGCATAACCGGCTACGAGGCAATACGGCATAAGCAGGATGAAAGCGCTGATGACGGTTTCGGTGACACCCACCGCGGCGCCCCGGACGAAAATGACGTTTCGCAAAGCCCGCAGGAGGAACACCTGCACCAGCGGCAGAACGGCCACCAGGATTTGCATGACGGCCAGGACGGCCAGTGGATTTCTGAGTTTGTCGGAGGTCCGGCCCAGCCAGGTGCCGAGGCCCATCAGGAGCAGCCAGTTGCCCAGCACCACGCCGAGCACCAGTTCATTGCCGCTGAACGCGCCGAGCAGTTCGCGCATCAGCGCCAGTTGCGTCATTACGCACGAAACACCCAGCGCCCCGACGGCCAACAGGACGAGCCGCCGTTCACGGGTGACTGCAGGCGGGTTCGGCTCGCGGTCGAGCATGAGGTTTTACTCGGACTCGTTGAACGCCTCGACGTGATAAATGGAAACGGAGGTTTCCCTGCCTCTCCAGGCGGAGGGTTCGCAGCCGGCCTTTTCCGAAAGGTGATTCAGAAACTCGACCTTGTCGGGAATTTGTTCCCAGACCTGCGGCAGAAACGTGGCGCTGCGGGAACCAATTTTCAGCACCACGCCGTCTTCGTAAGGCTGCAATTTGCCCAAAAGGTCCTCCGGCGAATTGAAACGCAGCGGCTGCGGTTCCGTCAGCACGCTGATTTCGATTTTGATTTTGCCCACTTCATCCGGCTGCACCGGCGGGAAGCGCCAGTCGCGAATGGCCGCGTTCTGCGCGTTATCCACGACGGCCTGGTAAAGTGGTTCCTGCGGGAAAATGTGGCCGATGCAACCGCGCAGCGCGCCATTTTCCGTCAACGTCACAAAACACGCCTTCGTCTCAGCCAGCTTCGGCGGCACGTCTTTGGCGCTGACTTCGGGCAGGTTGCCATTGGTTGCCACATGCACCAGGGTCGTCCGGGCGAGGTCCAGCAGGAATTTTTTCTCCGGCGCCGCGAAATTCTCCGCTGTCGGCGCGTAAAAGGCGATGGCGGCGTAGCCCACCACGCGGTCTTTTTCGCCGGTCACATCCCCGCTGTTGCGACAGTCCAGCAATTGCGCCTTCCAGCCTTTTTCCCGGGCCAGGTGCATCAGCGTCAGTATCGGCAATTTGCCGCAGGCTTCCTGGGTTTTCATGCCGTCAATATCCAGCCTTAATATCGCCCCAATACAGCGATTGTCCAAATCTTTGGCGACATCGTAGGGATAATAATGGCTCAAGTCCGAACTGGCCACAACCACCGTTTTGTCGTCAATTTGCCCGGCCAAAACTTTGGCGACCTGCTCCGGATCCACGTTGCCAAAAATGACCGGCAGGATTTTGAAGTTCGTCAGGGTCTTCTGCAAAAACGGAACTTGAACCTCAACGGAATGTTCCCAGGTTTCGGGCGTGTCTTCGCCGACGGCCGGCGCGGGTTTCGGAGCCTGCATCCACCACGGCGGCCGTTCGACCCGACATTGCGGTTCCAAAACGAAGGGCCCGGTTCCGACGAGCGGTTGTGCTTTCTCCGAGATGGGAACAACGCCCAACGGCGTTTGGTAGGCGTCCGCGTTCGGCACGGATGCGCCCTGAAAATCGGCATAATGACTGGGACCGAGGACAATGACGGTTTGAACATCGCGGCCAGCGAGCGTTTTGTAAGCAGCGGCCGCCGTCTGCCCGGAAAAAGGGTAACCCGCATGGGGACAAACCAGACCTTTCAGGTTCGGGATGTAATGCGCGGGTGCGCGTTCCAACAATCCGTCAATGGTTTGGGAAAGAACCGTCTTGTCCGCCGGATAAAACAGTCCGGCAACGGCGGGCGCGCGGACGCGCAGATGGTGTTCGGCGTTGGTTGCTTGCGCGGCGGCGTTGGTGCCTTGTTCTACGCGCGGCGCTTCCAACCGTGGGTTGCAGCCAAAGCCGGACAACAGCAGTACGGCAAAAATGATCCTGGCGATCACCGCGCCTTTGCCATTCTTACGCTTGGTACTCCGCATAAATTCTCTCGCGCCGGCACACCGACCGGAATTCCGCACCCGGTTTTCCGCTGCGCCCGCGAACGAGCCTTTCTGACGCTCCTTGCAATAAGCTTGTACCCGGCACAAAGTCAAACTCTAAACTTGTGTGAAAGGTTGGGGACACTCTCGGCGTACTGCGTCAGAAGAGCTGCGGAGCAGCGTCATATAGTAGCCCACGGCGCTAGTCGTGGGTCAACGATCCCAAACCCATTCAAGCCCCGGCAGGGGTGATGGAAATCTTTTGGGTATTTTTTCTTTCGCTGCTACGCAGCTATAATGGCTGGGAAACCGGTGTTCCCACGGCTGCGCCGTGGGCTACTCTCTTTTGCCGCTCCGCGGCTCAACCAAGGCACTCAAAAACTGAGATGCGCCCGAAGCCCAACGCGGCTAGGCCTTTGCGCCGCGCCGGGTTCTGACTTGGCTAAAAATCACAGCGGAGGCGTCACAGAGTTGTCTGCCACCACCGGCAATTGCGTAACGACGATCGGGTGAATGGACGGCGCCGGCATGGATTAGCAGTTGAACCATGCGCCGCCGCACCGGGCGGACGAAGCAGCTTTGACCGTTGCCGAATAGCCAGCCGGCCGGGTCACTCCACCGATTCCAGTTTAACCGTGACCAGTTGGTGCATGACGTCCGTAATGGTCTGACTTTGACCTGCCGGTGCATTTCCGCGTCCTTGAGCGGGGATGGTCATGAGCAGTTTCATGTCTTGTTTCATGTTGTTTTCAACGAACATGCCCATGTCCAAATCAAACCAGGTTACGCCCGAGGATTGGCTGTCTTCGAGGGACCCGCTCATTCCCTGGATTTGCAGGTTTTGGCCCACCTTGCTTTTGATGGTTCCCTCAAAACTGATCCGGGCGCAGTAACGACCATCGTGTTTCTCCCAGTGTTCGAAGGTAAAGGTGTAATCCATGACCATGGTGCCAAGATTTCCCATCGCAATTTCCGACTGCACCGGCCACGAGTCGCCCGGCTCCACCGGTTTCGGCGGCAGGTTCCGGCCGTTATCCATCATCTGTTTGAAATAGTCCTCGGTGAGGCTGCTCAGAATTCCCGTGGGATCGCTATTCGCATCCGACGACAACCGCGACCGGAGATCATCAACGCCTTCGACCGCCTCCACCCGGTTGCTGGCGTTCAGGAGACAGCGAAGGCGCGCGCCAACCATTTTTCCAAGCCCGACGGCTGCCGGATTCGTGGTGTCGGCGGACGATTTCCTGGTCGAATCGAAATCCAGCAGGGTCTGCTCCCCGCTCGTCAACCCCATGCGGGTGCTGAGGAATTCCATCTCCACTTCACGTCCGCCGCCCTCGCGCTCTTTCAACACGGTAAGCCCGTATTTCTGGCCCATGTCCATGGTTTGCTTGATGGGTCTGGCCCGGCCCGGCACGGATACTTCGGAATTCTGCGTGACGACGAGGCTATAGACCATGTGCCGGCCCACCGGCCATTTCAGTTTCAATTCCACCGGACCGGACGGCCTGGTGGTGGTGGTGACGGGAACGTTGTTCGATTTTTTGCAACCCACCCACGGCAGACTCAGTGCCAGCGCGGTGGCAATCAGGATAAGGTTTTTTTTCATGTTTGTTGTCTTTCCAATAAAGCTCGGAAGCGAGTCTAATCACAAGTTGGTCGCAGGCAAATTACAAAAACGAGGAAAAATAATAGGACCCGCATCGTTCCGAACCGCAACTGACATGACTCCGGCTGTCATCGTATCACCGTATCAGTGGCCAACCGGACCAAAAAGGTGACAGGAAATTTTCTTCCGTGGCGGAGGATGCAAGTCCGCTCCCATGGCAAAAAGCTTGAACAGGGCTGGGCCGGCTTTTGAATCATTGACCAAACCTGTGCGCGAATAAAAAGCCGCTCTGTGACCGGAGCGGCTTTGCGCAACCTGTAGCCGCGTTTGTTAAAACGCGGATGATACGACCGCGCTTTCACAAGCGCGGCTACGCACCTATTTCTTCTTCGCCTTCTTGGCCGCCTCTTCTTCGAGGGCCGCTTGTGCCGCAGCAAGGCGTGCCACTGGCACCCGGAAGGGGCTGCACGACACGTAGGTCAGACCGAGGCGATGACAGAATTTAACCGAGTCAGGATCGCCGCCGTGTTCGCCGCAAATGCCCAGCTTGATGTTCGGACGCGTGCTTTGGCCCTTTTCCACGGCGATCTTCATGAGCTGGCCCACCCCTACCTGGTCAATCGTGGCAAACGGGTTTTTCTTGATGATTTCCAGTTCCTGATACGGCGGGATGAACGAGCCGGAATCGTCGCGGCTCATGCCCAGACAGGTCTGCGTCAGGTCGTTCGTGCCGAAGCTGAAGAACTCGGCGGTCTGCGCAATCTCATCCGCCGTCAACGCACCGCGCGGCACTTCAATCATCGTGCCGACGAGATAGTTCAGCTTCACGCCCTTTTCCTGCATGACTTCCTGAGCGACGCGGTGGACGACTTCGACCTGCAAATCCAATTCCTTCTTGAACCCGACGAGCGGGATCATGACTTCCGGCTTCACTTTGATGCCGGCCTGCTGCACTTCGGCGGCGGCTTCAAAGATGGCGCGGGATTGCATCTCGGAAATCTCCGAATAGACAATGCCCAACCGGCAGCCGCGGAACCCGAGCATCGGGTTGAACTCGTGCAGTTCCTTCACGCGTTGCTTAATCTTCTCCACCGGCACGCCCATCTTGGCCGCAAGGTCCTTCTGCGCCGCGTCCTCGTGCGGCAGGAATTCGTGCAGCGGCGGGTCGAGAAAACGGATCGTCGCCGGCAGACCGTTCAATTCCTTGAAGATGCCGACGAAATCCTCTTTTTGATAAGGCAGGATCAGCGCCAGCGCCTTCTTCCGGTCCTCGACGTTGTCGGCGAGAATCATTTCGCGCATGGCGTCAATGCGATTGCCTTCGAAGAACATGTGTTCGGTGCGGCACAGGCCGATGCCGGTGGCGCCGAATGCAACCGCGTTGGCGGTCTGTTCCGGGGTGTCGGCGTTGGTGCGGACTTGCAGCCGGGCAACCTTCGAGCACCAATCCATCAGCTTCTTGAACATCTGGTAGGTCGAGCTGTCCTTCCCATCGAGCGATTTCTCAACCAGCACCTGGACGATTTCGGAAGCGGCGGTCTTGAGTTCGCCCGGATACACTTCCCCGGCGGTGCCGCTGATGGACAGGAAATCGCCTTCCTTGTAAGTTGCGCCGTCCACTTTCATGGTCTTGGTCCCGTAATCAATCTGCAACGCGCCGGCGCCGCAGACGCAAACCTTGCCCATCTGGCGCGCGACCAGCGCCGCGTGCGAGCTCACGCCGCCTTTCGCCGTCAAAATGCCTTCGGCGGCAATCATGCCGCGCAAATCTTCCGGCGTGGTTTCGTTGCGCACCAGCAACACCTTTTCGCCCCTGGCAGCCGCCGCCGCCGCGCGATCGGCGTTGAGATACATCTTGCCGGAAGCCGCGCCCGGACCGGCGGGCAAACCCCTGGCAATGCACTTGGCAGCTTTCACTGCCTTGCGGTCGAATACCGGCGCCAGCAATTGGTCAAGCTGGTCGGCCGGGACCCGGCGAATCGCCGTCTTCCAATCAATGAGCTTTTCCTTCTCCATCTCGGTGGCGAAACGAACCGCCGCGAGGCCGGTGCGTTTGCCGTTGCGGGTTTGGAGCATGAACAGCTTGCCGTCCTGAATCGTGAACTCAAAGTCCTGCACGTCCTTGAAATGGGATTCGAGGGTCTTGCGGACTTGTTCCAGTTCGGTGAAGGCCTCAGGCAGATGGTTATTGAGCTGCGCCACCGGTTCGGGTGTGCGGATGCCCGCCACCACGTCTTCACCCTGCGCGTTGATGAGAAATTCGCCGTAGAAAACTTTCTCGCCGGTCGCCGGGTCGCGCGTGAAGGCCACGCCGGAACCGGAGTTATTGCCGGTGTTGCCATAAACCATCGCCTGGACGTTGACCGCCGTGCCCCATTCGGACGGTATGTTGTATTTGCGGCGATAAACGATGGCGCGGTCGTTCATCCACGACCCAAACACGGCCCCGATGGACCCCCAGAGTTGCTTCCACGGGTCCTGGGGAAATGCCTGGCCGCCGGTGCGTTCCTTGATGAGCACCTGGAACCGCCGCACCATTTCCTTGAGGTCGTTCACAGTGAGCCTGGTGTCCTCGATGTCGGCGTGATAACGCTCATGCTTCAGTTTGTGAATGACCACTTCGAATGGTTCATGGTCTTCACCCGCACCCTTTTGCACGCCCATAACGACGTCGCCATACATTTGGATGAAACGGCGGTAGCAGTCCCAGGCGAACCGCTCGTTCTTCGTGGCTTTGACAAGGGCGACGACGGTTTCGTCATTGAGGCCGAGATTCAGGATGGTGTCCATCATGCCGGGCATGGAATCGCGCGCGCCGGAACGGACAGAAACCAACAACGGCATGGCCGACCGGTCGCCGAATTTGGTGCCCATGATTTTTTCGATGAACGCCACACCGGCCCGGACATCCGCTTCAAGACCTTTCGGATAGGTCCTTTTGTTCTGGTAGTAGTGCGTGCAAACTTCCGTGGTGATGGTAAAGCCCGGAGGCACCGGCAGCTTGATGCGGGACATCTCGGCGAGATTGGCGCCCTTGCCACCCAGCAAGGGTTTCATGGAACCGTCGCCATCGGCCTTCCGGTTGCCAAAAAGATAAAGGTATTTTGTCGCTTTCGTTGCTTTAGCCATAAATTACTTCTCTGTCGTTCATTGTGATTTTTATTGTCCACCCTCCGCCGTAGCACTGCTACGGAGGACGAGGCAGGCCGGTCTTGATACCACAAGCCGCGCCGGTGTAAAAGTTCTTTTAGGCCGGAAACCGTCCGGACGCTCTGCATTTTTTGGGAAAAATTGCCCGTTATTTGGCCGCCCGTCGGGCTGGGATTGAGCAACGCTTTTGGACGACATGAATAATCATAATTCTGCCACGGCAGAGCAACTTTTCTTATCCGTTTTTTGTCACGCAAAATATGTCCAGTGTAAACCAAATTGCGTGGAGTGACCCCCCGTTGTCGCCACTAAGTTGTGGTGGTTGAAGTTATGTCACTCGCCGTCCCAGTCGAAAAAAAGAAAACCGTAGCCCAGGGGGAGCGGCACGCCGGCAGCGTCAGGCGCTTGAAAGGCGTGCGCGCCCGGCTGAACGGGACGGCCCGCAGGCCGGCCATCGCGCCGGAAAGGATTTTGAAGACCGGTAATTCCGAGGAACCAATGACCCCGGCAGCCCCGGCGGCTGCGGGCGAAAAAGCCCCGAACCTGGGCGATAAGCGGCAGGTTTCTTTCGCCCAGGTGCTGGTTTTTGAACTGCGCGTGCGCGACGCGATGACCAGCCCGCCCATCACCGCCACGGCGGCTGATTCCCTGCGCTCGATTCAACATCTGATGAAGGCCCACCGCATCTCCGGCGTGCCGATCCTGGCCGATGACGTGCTGGTGGGTATTGTCAGCATCGAAGACATCATCAACGCCCTCGACGGAGGCCACATCAACGATCCGGTGGAACCGTGGATGAGCCGCAAAATTGTGACCTTGCGCGACCATTTCTCCCTGGTCCGCGCCGTGGCGGAATTCGACCGGCACGGGTATGGCCGGTTTCCGGTCCTGGACACGAACAACCGGCTGGTAGGCATCATCACCCGCGGCGATATCACCGTCTGCCTGATGCATCATCTGGAACGCCGCGCCGAGGAAGCCATGGCCAAGGAAGCCGTGCTGGTCGCCACCCGTGCCGCGGACGAAAAGGCGCACCGCACGGTAATCAACACGGACGTGAAATCGGGCGATTTCGAGAGTGCGGGCAAACTTTCCCAGCGCATGCGCGAAGTGCTTCGCTCCCGGGGCATCGCGCCCGATGTTCTCCGGCGCGCCGCCATTATCGCCTACGAGGCGGAGACCAACATCATCATCCACTCGCTCGGCGGGCGCATTACCACTTCCATTGATGCCCACAAGGTCCGCATCAAGGCCGTGGACAGCGGTCCGGGCATTGAAAACATTGACCTGGCCATGCAGGAAGGCTGGTCCACCGCCGGTCCCCTGGCGCGCGAACTCGGTTTCGGCGCGGGCATGGGTCTGCCCAACATCAAGCGTTGCGCCGATGAGTTTGCCATCCAGTCGGAACTGGGCAGCGGCACACGATTGCAGGCGACGGTGTTCTTGCGGAAAGCAGGTGTTACTTTATGAAACTGAAATCAGCCACCAAACTCCCGTCCATCCTGTCGGTCGTCGAGGCGAGTCCGTTGACCGACCTGACCGAGGTCGAACTGACCGGGTGTTACATTTCGGATCTGCTCAGTGACGTGCTGGCCAACGCGCAACCCGGCGTGTTGTGGGTCACCATCCACATCCACCGCAATGTCTTGTCCGTCGCCTCGATGAAGGACATCGCCGCCGTGTTGTTCACCTGCGGCCGCAAACCCGAGGCCGCCATCGTCGCCGAAGCTGTGGAGAAGGGCATTATGCTGTTGAGCACGCCGTTCAGCACCTACGAAGCGGCCGGCAAACTGTGGAAGGCAGGACTCCGATGAGCGAATTACAAACCATCGCCCCGAGCATGACGACACACCCGAGCGGGGACGTCCGCTTCGCGTCGCTCGACCAGACCATCACGCACTACAATTACGAGCCGACGGCATTGATTCAGGTGTTGCACGCCGCGCAGCACCTCTTTGGCTACCTCAGCGCCGACGTGCTGCGGTACGTCGCCGCGGCGCTCAAGCTGCCGTTGTCGCAGGTCTATGGCGTGGTCACGTTTTACCATCTCTTCACCATGGTGCCGCGGGGCAAACACCAGATCCTCGTTTGCACGGGCACGTCCTGCCACGTGCGCGGCTCGAAAACGATCCTGGAACGGCTCGAACAGCAGCTCGGCATCAAGCAAGGCGAGACCACCAAGGACAATCTGTTCAGCCTGAACAGCGCACGTTGCATCGGCGCCTGCGCGCTCGCCCCGGCGATTGCCGTTGGTGACGACGTTTACGGCAAACTGTCGCCGGACAAAATCCCGCGCCTCTGCCAGAAGGATTTGAAGAAATATGTTTGAAGAACTGTCATTGCACATCCTGGACATCGCGATGAATTCGCTCACCGCGAAGGCGCGCACCGTGCAGATCATGGTTGCCGAGTACGCCCGGCTGGACCAGTTGACCATACGCATCCAGGACGATGGCCGTGGCATGGACACAGCCACGCTCGAGCGCGTGCTGGCCGCTCCGGTCAGCACCAAGCGCCACCGTAAGAAGGCCATCGGTTTAGGGCTGGCCCTGTTGCGCCAGACCGCGGAGATGTGCGAGGGGAAATTTCGCGTCCATTCCACGCCGCGCATGGGCACGACGGTCACGGCTTCGATGAAATTGTCGCACGTGGACCGGCCGCCGTTGGGCGATTTAAACGCGACCATCCTGGCCTTGTGCGCCGCCAACCCGGCGGTGGACGTGCAGCTCCATTATTTGGGGGACACGGAACATTTCCATTTCAGCTCCAAGGAACTGGCAGAAAAAAAAAGCGTAAGCCGCCCCGAAAGGTTTTGGAGCGGCGAGGAGACAACGAATTATGAACCTGGAAGAACTCAAAAAATTGAAAGAGAAGGCGCAGCGGCAGGTTGCCTTGCGTGAAGGCAGCAAGAAATACCGCGTCGTCGTCAGCATGGGCACCAGCGGCATCGCCGCCGGCGCGCGTGAGGTGATGAAAACCATGCTCGACGAGATCGAGAAACGCGGGCTGGAGGACGTCGAAGTGCGGGTGACCGGCGAGGTCGGCCTGGAAGACGTCGAACCAGTCGTCCGCGTCGAGGAAGCCGGCGGGGAGAAAACCACCTACGCGCGGCTTGACGCCGAGAAGGCCAGAAAGATTGTCGCCGAGCACCTCGAGAAGGGCAAAAAGGTGGACAACCTGGCCGTCGGCAAGGAAAAGAAATCGGAGTGATTAACCATGATTCGCGCCCACATATTGGTTTGCGCCGGCGCCGGCTGCATCAGTTCCGGCGGCAACGCGCTGAAGGACGTGCTGGCCGCCGAGCTGAAGAAGCGCGGCCTCGACGGGGAGATTAAAATCGTCGAAACCGGCTGCATGGGACCGTGCGACCTCGGCCCGGTGATGCTGGTTCATCCGGAGGGTACGTTTTATCAGCGGGTCACGGCCTTGGACGTGCCCAAGCTTGTCGAGGAGCACTTCATCAAGGGCCGCCCCTATACGAAGTTGCTGCCGAAGGATGACGTCACCGCCAATGTCGTCACCACCCAGCGCGATTTCAGCTTTTTCGCCAAACAGGAGAAAATTGTCCTCGAGAATTGCGGCCTGATTGACGCGGAAAACATCGAGGAATACATCGCCCGCGACGGTTACGCCGCGCTGGGCAAGGTGCTCACCTCGATGAAACCCGAACAGGTCATCGCCGTAATCAAGGCCAGTGGCCTGCGCGGGCGCGGCGGCGCGGGGTTCCCCACCGGCGTGAAGTGGGAGTTGATGGCGAAGGCGCCTACTAAACCGAAATACGTGATTTGCAACGCCGACGAAGGCGACCCGGGCGCGTTCATGAACCGTGCCGTGCTGGAAGGCGACCCGCACCGTGTGCTTGAAGGCATGGCCATCGGGGCTTACGCGATGGGCGCCAACCGCGGCTTCATCTACATCCGCGCCGAGTATCCGCTGGCCATCAAACGCCTCAACATCGCCATCGCCCAGGCTTACCAGCGCGGTTTGCTCGGGAAAAACCTGTTCGAGACCAGCTACGATTTCGACATCGAAATCCGCATTGGCGCGGGCGCGTTTGTGTGCGGCGAGGAAACCGCGTTGATGCGCAGCATTGAAGGCCGGCGCGGCCAGCCGATGCCGCGTCCGCCATTCCCCGCGCAACGCGGTCTGTGGGGCAAGCCGACCAATATCAACAACGTCGAGACCTGGGCCACCATCAAGCCGATTATTTTGAAGGGCGCGAAATGGTACGCCTCGTTCGGCACCGAGAAGTCGAAAGGCACCAAGGTCTTCGCGCTCGCGGGCAAAATCCGCAACACCGGCCTCGCCGAAGTGCCGTATGGCACCACGCTGCGCGAAATCATCTTCGGCATCGGCGGCGGCATCCCCAAAGACAAAAAGTTCAAGGCCGTGCAAACCGGCGGACCGTCCGGCGGTGTCATCCCCGCACAACACCTGGATGAACGCGTGGACTACGAGTCGCTGCAAAAGCTCGGCTCCATCATGGGCTCGGGCGGCATGGTAGTAATGGATGAGGATTCGTGCATGGTGGACGTGGCGCGGTTTTTCATGGATTTCTGCTGTGACGAGTCGTGCGGCAAATGCCCGCCCTGCCGCGTCGGCACGCGCCAGATGCTCAACATTCTGGACCGGATTTGCACCGGCGAGGCCGAACTTGCAGACATCGAAAAACTCGAGTCGCTGGCCTCAGTTGTCCGCGACGCCAGCCTGTGCGGGCTGGGCCAGACGGCGCCGAATCCGGTGCTTACCACGTTGCGCTATTTCCGCGATGAATACCTGGCGCATGTCGTGGAGAAACGTTGTCCCGCCCGTGTTTGCCGCGAGTTGCTGGAGTTCCGCATCAACGAGGAAAAGTGCGTCGGCTGTTCGCTATGCGCGCGCGGATGTCCGGTCCACACCATTTTCAAACGGGACGGGCTGAAGAAGTTTTATATCGTGGAAGACGCCTGCATCCGTTGCGGCGCGTGCTTGGACGCCTGCAAATTTGACGCGGTGCTCAAAACTTCCGATGGCGTGCACGCCCGGTCGGTTACGCCGGCAGATTTGGCGACGTCCTCAACCCGGGCCACAAAACCTGTGATGAAAAAATGATTGCTCCCCAAAAAATCACATTGACGATTGATGGCCGCCGCTGCGCGGGCCAGGAAGGCCAGACGGTTCTGCAGATCGCCCAGGCCAATGGCATCAACATCCCCACGCTCTGTTTCCTGAAACACCTTTCGCCGTGGGGCGGCTGCCGCATGTGCATCGTCGAGATCGTTGGCAGCCCGAAGGTGGTGCCGGCGTGTTCGACCCCGGCCATGGATGGCAAACAAATCGTCACCAATAGCGAATCGCTCCAGAAACTGCGCCGCAGCACACTGGAGCTGTTGTTCAGCGAGCGCAACCACATCTGTCCGTTCTGCGTGATGAACAAGGGCGATTGCGAACTCCAGCAGCAGGGCTACCGCCACGGCATTGACGCCATCAGCATCCCCTACCTTTATCCCGCCTGGCCGGTGGACGTGTCGGGCAAATACCTCGCCCTCGACCACAACCGTTGCATCCTGTGCACCCGTTGCGTGCGCACGTGCGAGGAAATGGAAGGCACTCACACACTCGACATTGCCAATCGCGGCGCGAAAAACCGCGTGGTCGTGGACCTCGGCGCGACGTTCGGCACATCGGATACCTGCACGAGCTGCGGCGCGTGCGTCGCGGCATGTCCCACCGGGGCGCTGTTCGACAAGGCCGCCGCGTTCCGTGGCAAGCTCAACACCTGCCAGACCGTCCGCACCACGTGCACCGAATGCCCCGTCGGCTGCGGCCTGCAGGTTTATACGAAGGAAAACCGCATCGTCGAGGTCTTTGGCGATTTCGATTCGCCGGTCAGCCAGGGACACCTTTGCGTGCGTGGCCGTTACGAGACCTGGGCCGAACCGCGCCAGCGCATCCTGCAACCAATGGTCCGCCGCAAAGGCACGCTCGAGCCGGCCACCTGGGACGAAGCACTCGAGGTTGTACGGAAGGCCGCAAAAAAGGCCAAGGCCGCCCAGAAAGCCGTGCTCGTCTCGCCGCGTCTGAACAACGAAACCGTCGCTACGCTGAAGAAGTTCGAGCGCATCGGGATGTTCGTTGCCCGCGACGAAGCCGCCCTGTGCGCCGAAGGTGACCGCAGCCCGGACAGCATGGCGAAATTGCACGACGCCGATGCCATCATCGTGCTCGGGGCGCAGCCCAGCCGCGCGCAAGGGGTGGTCGCGGCCAAAATCCGCACCACGGTGCGTCTGCGCAAGGCGAAGTTGCTCATTTTCCACACCCGTAAAAGCGACCTCGACCAGTATGCCACCCTTTGCGCCAACGTCGTCAGTCTGGAACGCAAATTCTGGGCCCGCGTGACTGAGGAGTTGAAGGACGCGCAACGGCCGGTGTTGGTTTACGGACCGGAGGCCATGACGCCTATCGGCGTGTCTGTGCTCGAACGGCTCGTCAAGGTTTTTGAAGGGAAAACTTCCGGCCAGGCGCCGGCGTTGATTGCCCTGCCCACCAGCCCCAACAGCCTGACGCTCGCCGCGGGGGGCATCGAACCGGTGGAAGAAGTCGGCCCGTGGCTCGACGCGAAACCGCTGAAGTTCCTGCATATCGTCGCGAGCGACGAGCCGGACGGCGGCGCGCGGTTGCTGGACGAGAAATACGTGCGGGCACTGCTGGAGGAAATTGATTGCGTCGTGGTGCAGGCGGCCTATCAGTCGCGGCTGACCGACCTCGCGAAGGTCGTGCTGCCGGCAACCATCTGGTGCGAGAAACAGGGCACCATCACCAATTTTGAGGGGCGCGAACTGCCGCTACAGGCGGTGTTGCCGCCGCGCGGTGAGGCGCGCCAGGACCGGGAAATTCTGGAAGCGGTTTTGAGGTGAAGGCGAATATGAGCGACAAACCCAAAGTCAAAGTGGCGACGGTGTGGCTGGGCGGCTGTTCCGGCTGTCACATGTCGTTTTTGGATCTGGACGAGCGGCTGGTTGAACTCGTCAAACTGGTGGACATCACCGCCAGCCCGATTACCGATGTGAAGGAGATTCCCAACGTGGACGTGGGGATTGTCGAGGGCGCCGTCTGCAACGAGGAACAGGAACACGTCCTGCGCACGCTGCGGGCGCGCTGCAAGGTATTGGTCGCGCTGGGCGATTGCGCCATCACCGGGAACATTCCCGCCCTGCGCAACCAGTTCAAACTCGAAGACGTCATGGCACGCGGGTTTGTCGAGACCGAGAGCACGCAAGTCGGCGACATTCCCGGGCCTCCAGCCGTGCCCAAATTGCTGAACCGGGTCCGTCCCATCCAGGAGTTCGTGAAGGTGGACGCCCACATTCCCGGCTGCCCGCCCGATGCCGACACCATCTGGTACGTGCTCACCGAGTTGCTCGCCGGTCGCATGCCGCAATGGAACGAGAAGAATTTGTGTTATGACTGAAACCAGCACCAGAACCATTACGATCAACCCCGTCACTCGCATCGAGGGGCATGCGAAGATCACGATCCAGCTCGACGCGGCGGGCAACGTGGCCGACACGCAGTTCCACGTGGTCGAGTTCCGCGGGTTTGAGAAATTCTGCGAAGGCCGTTTCTTTGCCGAGATGCCGCAAATCACCGCGCGCATCTGCGGCATCTGCCCGGTGAGCCATCTGTTGGCCAGCGCCAAGGCGTGCGACGCCGTGCTGGGCGCGCCGATTCCACGTCCAGCGAAGCTGCTGCGCGAGCTGATGCACATGGGCCAGCTCACGCAATCGCACGCGCTGAGTTTCTTCCATTTGAGCGCGCCCGACTTGTTGCTGGGCTACGACGCCGACCCGGCCATCCGCAATGTCGTCGGCCTCATCCAGCAGCATCCCGACATCGCCATCAAAGGCGTACGGCTGCGCAAATACGGGCAGGAAGTCATCAAGCTCATCGGCGGGCGCAAAATCCATCCGGATTTCCCCGTGCCCGGCGGCGTCAACAAGGCGCTCACGGTCGCCGAACGCGACGAGATGCGCAAGGGCCTGCCTGAGGCGTTCGCGCAGGCAAAGTTCGCGCTCGACCTGCTCAAGAAATATCAAGAGGCGCACCACGATGAAGTTGAAAGCTTCGCCAGCTTCGACTCGAATTACATGGGTCTCGTCCAGCCCGACGGCGCGCTGGAGCATTACGACGGCAACCTGCGGTTTACCGATGTGAACGGCAAAATCGTCGAGGACCAGGTTCCGCCGGCCAATTACCTGGACGTCATTGCCGAGGCCACCGAGCCGTGGTCTTATCTCAAATTCCCGTTTATCAAACGGCTGGGTTATCCGGCCGGAATCTACCGCGTCGGCCCGCTGGCCCGGCTGAATCTCGCGGATAAAATTTCCACGCCGCAGGCCAATGCCGCGTTGCGCGAGTGGAAGGCCGGCCGCAACCATCTCCGGTGCAGCTCGTTCTATTACCACTGGGCACGGTTGATTGAAATTCTCTACGCGCTCGAACGCATCGAGCAGTTGCTTGCCGACCCGGACATTTGCAGCACGGACATCATGATTACCGGCCGGCCGGCCAACCCACAGGGCGTCGGCGTGATTGAAGCCCCGCGCGGCACGCTGTTCCACCATTACTGGGTGGACGGAAACGGGCGCATTGAGAAGGTCAACCTGATTGTCGCCACCGGACACAACAACCTGGCGATGAACCGCGCCGTCCTGTCCGTCGCGAAAAAATATGTGAAGGGCAACAAGCTGAAGGAAGGCATGCTCAACCGCGTCGAAGCTGCTATCCGCTGCTACGACCCGTGCCTGAGCTGTTCCACGCACGCCGTCGGCCAGATGCCATTGCACGTCCAACTCGTCGCGCCGGATGGCCAGGTGCTGGACGAACTCGCACGCGGATAATTTCCATTCCATCCTGCCGCCAAGCGGGGTGACGGTGCGTTTTGCCGAGCGCAGAATCGGCTTATGGTTCCCGATCTCAAGGAAAGCCAATTAGCTGATATGTTTGCGTAAACGCTCGCCTATGGCTTGTTCACCGTTCGCGTTCACATGCCAGCGAACAGGATCCCCCTCCGCAACTTTCGAGAGTTGTTCGTTGACTGGCAAGTTGGTAACGTTACGTCGTTTTAGATGGGCGCAGCGTCACAACCTGAGAATTTGAAGAAATCCTGGATTTCAGAACATCCCCTGGTCGTGATCGGCGTCATTCTGGCCGGGTGTCTGGGGCCGTTCATCAACAAGGCCATCCATATGGATGACCCGCTCTTCGTCTGGGCGGGCCAATGGATTCAAAAACATCCCGGCAACTTCTATGGTTCCGAGGTTGACTGGTGGGCGTCAACGATCCCCATGTGGATAGCCAACTATAATCCGCCACTGTTATCCTACTTTCTGGCCGGGGTGGCTTCATTGTTTGGCTGGCACGAAATCGCTCTGCACCTTGCGTGCCTGGTTGTGGCTTTCACGGCCGCGGCGGGCATTTATTCCCTGGCTCAAATGTGGTGTGCCCGGCCGCTGCTGGCGACTGTGGTGGCGATCTTCACGCCGGCCTTTCTGGTTTCAAGCACGACGCTGATGTGCGATGTGCTCATGTTGGCTTTCTGGATTTGGGCGCTGGTGCTGTGGGAGCGGGCCTTGGGCAGTGCGCAAAGCCGGTGGCAATACGTTGGGGCGGGGGTGCTGGCGGGTTTGGCCGTGCTGACCAAGTACAGCGCGGTGACCTTGTTGCCTTTACTGCCCGTCTTAACTCTGCTGCGGACGCGCAAATTGGGATGGTGGCTGGTGGGCTTGGCCGTGCCGTTGGGGATGGTGTTGGGTTACGAGTGGCTGACGGCTGAAATGTATGGGAGAGGGCTGCTCTCTGGTGCTTCCTATTACGCCCGGACGGTCCGCGCTCTTGGCGATTGGCAGGCGAGAGGAATCATCGGTCTGGCCTTTGCCGGTGGCAGTCTGCTGCCGCTGCTGTTCTTTGCGCCGTGGCTGTGGCGGCGGTGGGTATGGTTGGCAGGCGGCTTGGTCATTTTCGGTGTCTGGCTCGGATTATTTGAGCAGTGGAACAACCTGGGGCTGCCGAGGATTATGCCTCTCTCGATGTCGAAACACTGGGATTTCCTGCTGCAAGTGGCGATACTGATTGCAGGTGGCTTGCATTTATTACTGCTGGTGGTGGCGGAAGTCTGGCGGCGGCGAAACCCAATTTCTGTGATGCTGGTCCTTTGGATTATGAGTGGACTCTTTTTTGCGGCGGTACTGAACTGGACGGTGTGCGCCCGGAGTTTTCTTCCCATGGTTCCGGCGGCGGTGATTCTGCTGGTGCGGCGATTGGAGGCGATGAGGGGGAACGCTGTGACGTGGGGGTTGCTCTGGCCGCTAATTCCGGCCGCCGCCGTCACGTTGGGTCTGGTAATGGCTGACTATCAGTTGGCCAATTCGGCTAGGACGGCTGCGGAACAAATCATGGCAAAATACAAAACGACGAACCGCACGGTCTGGTTTGAGGGACATATGGGTTTCCAATATTACATGGAAAGACTCGGTGGCCGGCCTATCGATGTCGAGCGGTCATTGCTTCAACCGGATGACGTTGTCGTGGTGCCGGAAATCGGCATTTTTATTGCGCTTCCGCCAGACAGTGTGGGGTGGGTGGAACAATTCCATTACGTACCCTCTTCATGGATGAATCTGATGTGGGGCGTAGACGGCAAAACTGCGGGATTCTATACAATAAATTTTGGGCCGGTTCCGTTCGTCATCGGAAAACTTCCCCCCCAGAATTATGACGTCGTAAAGATCCTTTCCCGGTTGCAATTCAATTCGCAACCCACTAACCGGCGGGAAGTGGAGGCTGGAGTTGTGCCAAGCTTTTCAGGCACTTCTGGTTTGGTGCAGGACGAAACAGTCCCTCCCGTCAACCCGGAAGCCATGAGGCGATACCAAATCGCCCTCCAGCTTGAAAAGGATGGCAAGCTCCCCCAAGCCATCCAATCCTATCGCGAGTCCCTGCAAGTGGAACCCGACAATCCAATCGTATTAAACCGGCTTGCCTGGATTCTGGCAACGGCCGGCAATCCCGAATTACGCAATGGAAAAGAAGCGGTACAATTGGCCACCAAAGCGGTTGAGTTGACCGAATACCGGCAGCCACTGTCCATAGAAACGCTTGCGGCTGCCTACGCCGAAGCCGGCGACTTCTCCCATGCCGCCGAAATGGCCAACACCGCACGTGTCCTTGCACTGATTACAGGGCAAGACGATGTAGCCGGAAAATGTGCCGAATTGTTGACGTTATACTCCTCCGGCAGAACGGTGGATGCAATCCCGGCTCCATGATGCAGCCTCCGACTCTGGGTACCGGCAGTCCCGCTGGTCCGGTGCCGTGACGCAACCGGGACGCCGGGAGAATTGACTGGTTCCTGGCGAAGGAATACATGGTTACCGATCCCGCCGGGCGAATCTGGACAGAGACATGGGCGCCCGGATTCGATCACCGTAGTCCGGCTGGCTTTGCCGGCGTCCTGCCTTTACTCTGGGTGAATGAGTAAGGACGAGGCTGAAGGCCAGGCTGGTGACTTTCTGGTCATCGGCTACGGCAACACGTTGCGCAGCGATGATGGCGTGGGGGCGAAGGTGGCCGCTGCGGTCGCCGGGCTGGCCCTGCCCCGCGTGGTCGCCATCGTGCGCCATCAACTCACACCTGAACTCGCGGAACCGGTTTCCACCGCGCGCGCGGTGGTTTTCGTGGACGCGGCCGCGGACGCCTCCACCGAAGTCCAGCTTCGCCAAATCGAACCCGCCGACGGCGCGCAACTCATGGCCCACGCCGCGGACCCGCGCACGCTGCTGGCGTTCGCGCGGCAACTTTTCGGGCGTTGCCCGCCGGCCTGGTGGCTGACCATTCCCGTCGAAAATCTCGGTTTCGGCGAGGAACTTTCGCCGCTGGCCCGCCGGGGTTATGAAACCGCGCTGGACAAGATCCGGGCGCTGGTCGGTGGTCATTGAAATCCACACGGGACACGACCAAGATTGGTGGGGCGAGACTCCCGGCGAGCCGCTCCGTTGAAAATTTAGTCCGGCTCGCGAGGATCAGCCTTCGCCGAGCTACGGCGCGACAGGCGCTCGCCCCACCAAAACGACCCATGCTCCACCAAGCGATGTTCCGCCTTCGCGCATTGACCGGCGCATGAGGCGGTGGCAGACTTGAATGACATTTTATGCACGAAGTCCATCTCGTCCGCGCCATCGTTGACACGGTTGAAAAACAGGCTGCCGCGCAGGGCGCCAAGCGTGTCAAGCTCGTCAAAATCCGCTTCAACCCGCTTACCAGCCACAGCGCCGAGCACGTGCAGTTCAGTTTTGAAGTCGTTAAAAAGGAGAGTGCCCTCATCAAAGGCGCCACACTGGAGCTGACGCAGGTTGCGCCGCTTGTGCGCTGCGCGAAATGCGGACACCAGTTCGAGACAGACCACCTGCCGGATGTCTGCCCAAAATGTGATTCGCTGGACCTCAAGGCCGTGAATTCCACCGACTTGGTCCTCGAAGGCTTTGAAATCGAGAAGTGATATGAGCGAGCCACGAAAATATATCAGCCGGTTTACCCTGGTTTTAATCCCGGCAATCTTTTGCCTGCTCGCCGTTCCATCGGTGCAAGCCAGCGAGCCGGGATTCAACGGCAAGCCGTTAAGCGACTGGCTGGTGGAACGAGATACGGCGGCTCAACAAAACGCCATCCGGCAAATGGGGACCAACTGCATTCCCACATTGCTCGACATTTTAGGCGCAAAAGAGTGGAATAAAAAACGAGTTGTATCCAAGCTTAAAAGCAAGGCGTTTAAGGAACTCTACGGACAGCAGGAGGCTGAAGATATACGATATATTGCCGTGGACGGTTTTGCCATTTTGGGAACAAATGCGGAATCGGCCGTTCCCCAACTCAGCAAGCTACTTCATGATCCTGAAACCTGCTCCGAAGCCGCACAGGTTTTGACCCAGGTTGGGCCAAAGGGCTTTTCTGTCTTGACCAATGCCATCAACGACGAGGATCTGGTGGGTGTTGTGGTTCTGGCGCTCGGGCAAAAAGGCGGCGGTGATCCGCAGGTGATTACCCGGCTGTTGATAAATGCCCTCAAACACCCAAATCCAATCATCCGGGGCAATGCCGCTGATTTTCTTGCTGGCAAGGATCCGGACTTGGTCATACCCGCGCTCATTCCATTGCTGGATGACAGCAACCGTTATCCGCGGCGACTCGCGGCCAATTCGCTTGGCAGCTACGGGCCGGCGGCGAAGATCGCGGTACCAAAACTCATGTCCATCTATACAAACCTTATTACCGGACCAGACATGGAGATGATCCAAGTCTTGGGCGGCACTTTGCTGGAAGCTTTAAGAGCAATTGATCGGGAGGCGGCGGGACAAGCGGAGGCCTTCACTATGAATGATGGCCCTTTAGGGGGCGCAGGCTCTGGCTGGACGACAACAAAGCTATCAAACGGCAGGGAACTGATAGCAGGCGGCAGTTTTCAAACTGCAATTCCAACTGACGCTAACCATATTTTTTCCCGTGCCCAGTTGTTTGATCCGACAACAGGGAAACGGACGGATACTGGTTCAATGAACGTCGCACGCGAATTTCATATGGCGGTTCTGCTAGCTAATGGAAAAGTACTTGTTATGGGAGGTGAAAATCTTGGTGCGGATGGTAGATTGCACGATCTTACCAGCGCGGAAATATATGATCCGGCGACAGGGCAATGGACGGCTACGGGTTCGATGAACAGCCCACATCCAAGTGAACGCGCCGCCCTACAATCCAATGGAAAGGTGCTGGTTTATGAAGGTGGCTTCGACAAATACCCGATTCACGGTCACGAATTATACGACCCTGCTACCGGAACATGGACTGTGATTACGAATAAATGAGGGAGGGGATGCAACGCGCCGTTGAAATTCGTGAAGCCGGAGAATCCCAAAAAAATTCGGTGTGTGAAGCGCCTTGCTCCCGAGCCAAGGCGACTTAAGGTCTGCGTTCGCGGCGCGGTGCAGGGCGTCGGTTTCCGTCCGTTCGTCTTCCGTCTCGCCACCGGACTTCAGCTCACCGGCTGGGTCAACAATTCGGCGCAAGGCGTCTTCATCGAAGTCGAAGGCCCGCGCCCGGCGCTGGAAACATTCCTGCTCCGCCTCGAAACGGAAAAGCCCGTGCGCAGTTTTATTCAGAGCCTCGAGGCCTTGTGGCTGGACGCGGTTGGTTACACCAGTTTTGAAATCCGCGAGAGCGAGACCGGCGGCAGGAAAACCGCGCTCGTGCTGCCCGACATTGCCACCTGTCCCGATTGCCTGCGCGAAATTTTCGACCCGCAGAACCGGCGTCACCGTTATCCGTTCACCAACTGCACGAATTGCGGGCCGCGCTTCAGTATCATCGAATCCCTGCCGTACGACCGCGCGAACACCTCGATGAAGTCGTTCACGATGTGCCCGCAATGCCAGGCCGAATACGACGATCCGCGCGACCGCCGCTTTCACGCGCAGCCCAATGCTTGCCTGGCCTGCGGCCCACATCTGGAACTTTGGCTTGGTAGCCGCGTTTGTGAAAACGTGGAAAATCCGCGCTCTCACGAGCGCGGCTACGATGCTTTGCTCGTCGTCGCCGCTGCCATTCGTGCCGGCAAAACTGTCGCCGTCAAGGGACTCGGCGGGTTTCATTTGATGGTGGATGCGCGCAACGACAAAGCCGTCCGGCTTTTGCGCAAACGAAAACATCGAGAGGAAAAGCCCTTCGCGCTCATGTTCCCGTCGCTGGAAAGCATCAAGGCCGAATGCGAAGTTCCCCCGCTCGAAGAACGCCTTCTTCGTTCACCCGAATCGCCCATTGTTTTGCTTGCCAAAATCCACAATCGCCAATCGGCAATCGGCAATTCCGTGGCTCCCGGCAATCCCAATCTCGGCGTCATGCTGCCCTACACGCCGTTGCATCATCTGCTCATGGCTGAACTCGGATTTCCCGTCGTGGCCACCAGCGGCAATCTGAGCGATGAACCCATTTGCACGGATGAACGCGAAGCGCTCGAACGCCTCGGCGGCATCGCCGATGTCTTTCTCGTTCACAACCGTCCCATCGTCCGGCATGTGGATGATTCGATTGTGCGCGTGATGCTGGATCGGGAGCTGGTTTTGCGTCGCGCCCGCGGCTATGCCCCACTGCCCATACCAATTCTAAATTTCGGAGGGGCGAGTTCCACGAGCCCCAAGAATCAAGACGAGAAGAATCAGGGCGTCGTGGAACTCCGCCCTCCGAAAGCGATTCTGGCGGTTGGCGCGCACCTCAAGAACACGATTGCGCTTTCCGTCGGCAATCAGGTTTTCATCAGCCAGCACATCGGCGACCTGGAAACCGAACAGGCATACACTGCCTTCCGTCGCGTTATTGCTGATTTCGAAAGGCTTTACGAAGCGAAACCGCAAATTGTCGCCGCCGATTTGCACCCGGATTATCTCTCGACCAGGTTTGCGAAAGAGATCGTGGCACAGGCGTCCTCGCCTGCGGGTAGGGCGGGCAATCCTCTGCCCGCCGCCGACGGCGCGCAGGGGACTGCGCGCCCTATCAAATATGTCGGCGTTCAACATCACATCGCCCATGTTTTATCCTGCATGGCGGAGAATGAAATCGCGACGCCTGCGCTCGGCGTTTCGTGGGACGGCACCGGTTACGGCCTCGATGAGACGGTATGGGGCGGTGAATTTTTCCTCGTCACCGATAAAACCGTAGAACGTGTCGCGCATCTGCGTCCGTTTCGATTGCCCGGCGGCGACAAGGCGGTGAAGGAACCACGCCGCACCGCGCTCGGATTGCTCCACGAACTGGTTTTCTCTGACAACGAACTTTTGATGCACCTGCATCAAAATGTTGCAGCAGCGCTTGCGCCAGTCGCCGCATTCTCGGCAACAGAATTGGCCACGCTGAGAACCATGCTGGCGAAGAAATTGAATTCGCCGGTGACTACGAGCGTGGGGCGGTTGTTTGACGCCGTCGCCTCGCTGGTCAATCTCCGGCAGCGAATCCGGTTTGAAGGCCAGGCCGCAATGGAACTGGAGTTCGCGTTGGATGGAGTTAAAACTGACGAAGCCTACCCATTGCCGATTGCCGATTGCCGATTGCCGATTGAAAAAACGGCGGAGCACGCAAAAGGCGAAACTCGCAACACGCAACACGCAACACGCATTCTCGATTGGTCACCGATGATTGAAGCCATTCTCACGGACATCCAGCATGACATTCCAATTGGTCAGATTTCCGCCAGGTTTCACAACGCCCTCGTCGAAGCGATCATTGCGGTCGCCCGGCACGCTGGCCAAAACCGCGTGGTGCTTTCCGGCGGTTGTTTCCAGAATCGTTATCTGACGGAGCGCGCAGTGCGGCGGTTGCAGGCGGAAGGTTTTCGACCGTACTGGCATCAACGCGTGCCGCCGAACGACGGCGGAATTGCCCTGGGGCAAGTGGTTGCCGCGCTGCGCATAACCGGTTAGATTGAAAAGACATGTGTCTGGCGATTCCAGGAAAAATTGAAAGCATCAGCGGCGACGACCCGCTCACGCGCATGGGCAAGGTCAATTTTGGCGGCATCCTCAAGGAAGCCTGTCTCGCCTATGTGCCGGAGGCAAAAGTCGGCGATTACGTCATCGTCCACGTCGGCTTTGCGCTCAACCGGCTTGACGAAGACGAGGCGCACAAGGTCTTCGATTACCTGAAGCAGATGGAGGAACTGGGCGAGTTGGGGGAAGGTGGCGCTGGCGTCTCGCCTGCCAACGCCGGCAAAAAAATTGAGTGAAGGCTGCAGGCGGGACGCTTGCGCTACGTTGAAGCCATGAAATTTCTCGACGAATATCGCGACGGCGAACGCGCGCAGCAATTCGCGCGGGAGATCCATCGTCTCACGACCCGGCCGTGGAACATCATGGAAGTTTGCGGCGGCCAGACGCACGCCATCGTGAAGTTCGGCATTGACGAACTGCTGCCCGAACAAATCACGCTCATCCACGGGCCGGGCTGTCCGGTGTGTGTGACACCGCTCGAAATCATTGACAAGGCGCACGAAATCGCCGCGCGGCCCGACGTCATTTTCACCTCATTCGGCGACATGCTGCGTGTGCCCGGCAGCACGACCGATTTACTTTCGGTCAAGGCCAGGGGCGGCGACGTGCGCATGGTTTATTCGCCACTCGACGCCGTGAGACTCGCAGAGCAGAACCCGGCCAGGGAAGTCGTTTTCTTCGGTGTGGGTTTTGAAACCACAGCGCCGGCGACGGCGATGGCGGTATATCAGGCGGCGCACAAGGGATTGAAGAATTTTTCCATGCTCATTTCGCATGTGCTCGTGCCGCCGGCAATGGAGGCGTTGCTGTCGTCGCCGAATTGCAAAGTGCAGGGTTTTCTGGCCGCCGGGCACGTTTGCACGGTGATGGGTTATGAGGAATACCCGCCCATCGCGGCGAAATATCACGTGCCGATTGTCGTCACCGGTTTCGAGCCGCTGGACATTTTGCAGGGCGTGCTGATGGTCGTGCAGCAACTCGAATCCGGCCGCGCCGAGGTCGAAAACCAGTACACCCGTTCGGTGCGCCGTGAGGGCAACCGGCCCGCGCAGGAATTGATTCGCAAGGTTTTCACGGTCGTGCCGCGCAAATGGCGTGGTATCGGCGAAATCCCGCAGAGCGGCCTTGGTTTGAACGACGCTTACGTTGCATTCGACGCCGAAAAGAGATTCGGCGTGGCGGAACATCGCGTGGAGGAGCCGACCGAATGTCTCAGCGGGCTGGTTTTGCAGGGACAAATCAAACCGCACGAATGTCCGGCCTTCGGCACGAAATGCACGCCGGAACATCCGCTCGGCGCGACCATGGTGTCGAGCGAAGGCGCCTGCGCGGCTTACTATCGGTATCGGAGGCACACAGACGTTCCCGCACCGGTTCAAAAATGAATTTTGCAATGACCCAATCATCCTCGTTCTCGTCCTCCTCCTCGATTTTTTTTCGAGCGCGAGTACGACGGCGAGGACGAGAAGGAAACCGCTCGCTCAGGTTATTGATAATTGCCAATAATTAAACATGCCCGGCGACCCACTAGATTTCACCCCCGCCTGTCCGATTCCCATCTCGCAGTATCCGCACGTGTTGCTGGCGCATGGCGGCGGCGGGAAGCTGATGCACCAGCTCATCGGCAGAATGTTCCTGACCGCGTTCCACAATCCGCTGCTCGAAACCCGGCACGATTCGGCAGTGGCGGAATTGACCGGCAAAAAAATCGCGTTTACGACTGATTCCTACGTCGTGCGCCCGATTTTCTTTCCCGGCGGCGACATCGGTTCGCTGGCCGTGTACGGCACGGTAAACGACCTTGCCATGAGCGGTGCGCGTCCGGTTTACCTTAGCGCCGGATTCATCCTCGAGGAAGGTCTGCCGATGGATACGCTCTGGCGAGTCGTTTGTTCGATGCGTGACGCGGCGCAGCGTTGCGGCGTGCAAATCATCACCGGCGACACCAAGGTGGTGGACAAGGGCAAGGGCGACGGCCTTTTCATCAACACCGCCGGCATTGGCATCATCGAACACTCCTTTGTCATTGCGCCCGGGAGCGTCCGACCTGGTGACGCCGTGCTGGTGAGCGGCGATTTGGGCCGGCACGGCATGGCCATCATGGCCGTGCGCGAAGGACTGCAATTCGAGAGCGCCATCGAAAGCGATTCCGCGCCGGTAGCTGATCTCGTGCTGCAACTGCTGAAAGCGGGAATCGAAATTCATTGCCTGCGCGACCTCACGCGCGGCGGGCTGGCCGGCGCGCTCAACGAGATCGCTGAAACGGCAGGTGTCCGCATCGAAATTGCCGAAAAATCCGTTCCGGTACGCGAAGACGTTCATGCCGCGTGCGAAATGCTCGGGCTCGACCCGTTGCACGTCGCGTGCGAAGGCCGTTTTGCCGCGTTCATCGCGGCAAAGGACGCCGAGCGCGCGCTGCAAATCATGAACCGTCACACCGTCGGAGCAGGGTCGGCAATCGTCGGCAAGGTGGTGGAAAGCGCCGCGCCGCTGGTGACATTGAAAAGCGCGATTGGGACGAACCGGATTCTCGACATGCCCAGCGGCGAACAGTTACCGAGGATTTGTTAGTGAGAGACGGAAGCGTCAACCGTCTCCATGGTGCGCTGATAGACTTCCTCGGCCGAAGTATCCGCGATGACGGTCACCAGCAATCCGCGTTTTTTGTAGAAATCAATCAGTGGCCGGGTGCTTTTTTCGTAGGTCTCCATCCGCACGCGAACGGATTCTGGCCGGTCATCTTCGCGCTGCACCAGTTCGCCGCCGCAATGGTCGCAGATGCCCTGGACGCGCGGAGGCCGGTTGGTGGTGTGATAGACCGCCTTGCACTTGGGACAGGTGCGGCGGCCCGAAAGCCGGGCGACGATCTGATCGAGCGGCATCTCGTAATTGAGCACGGCTGTCAGCGGCACATTTTCCTTTTTCAGGAGGGTTTCCAGCGCCTCAGCCTGGGCCACGGTGCGCGGAAAACCGTCCAACAGGAACCCGCCGCAGCAATGCAGGCAGCGCACGCGCTCGCGCACAATTCCCAACACGGTTTCGTCGGGCACCAAATCGCCGCGAATCATGTAATGCAACGCCGCCTCGAGGGCCGGGGAGCGCTCGCCATTCCCCACGCATTTGGCCGCACGGAAGATGTCGCCGGTGGACAACTGGCAGGCGCCCAGCCGCTCGGACAACAACTCCGCCTGCGTGCCCTTGCCGACGCCCGGCGCGCCCAGCAACACCAATCGCCAGACCCGGCCGTTGGGATTGGACGGCGGGTTCAGGCAGATCGCGTCGCCGCCTTTGAGCCAGGCCGCCCGGTCACGCTTTTTGATCGCATCATGCTTCGCGTTCATGCAGAAAGCTTACAACAGTTGGCCGCCCGGCTCCAAGCGCGATGTCGCGCATTGACAAAAAATGTTCCTTCATTGCCAAAATTTGAGCAATTCGCGCGCCAGCGTTACGTTGGCCTGCAAATCATCCCTGAAACCCCGCCATTGGGCCATGCAAAGCATGTCAAGACTTTGACAATAACCGTGTAGTATCCGATTCGGGGCGCGCTTAACGTGCCGTATAAGAATTGTGGACGAAGTTAATGGCAAAACAACGGCACCGACCGTGCCGGAAAAGAAAAAGCCCGCGGTCATGCATCACCCCCCGGTGCGGGAGACGGCCTTTGACCGGCCGCGCGATTTCCTGAACAACCGCTTTGTCTATGCGGTCATCTCCGCCCGGGCCCACGGCCTGTCCCTGGGCGTGAACATGAACCCCGACCAGCGGTGCGACTTCGATTGCGTGTACTGCGAGGTGGACCGTCGCACGCCGCCGCGCGAGCTGGCGCTGGACGTGGACGCGATGGGCGATGAACTGCGCCGGACGCTGATGTTTGTGCATCAGGGCCGGTTGCGCGAGCGTCCGACGTATCAGGCGTTGCCGGACGAATTGCTGCAACTGCGCCACGTCGCATTGAGCGGCGATGGCGAGCCGACGCTGACGCCCAATTTCACCGAAGCCCTGGAGGCGGTCGTGCGCGTGCGGGCGTTGGGTGGATATCCGTTTTTCAAAATCGTGTTGATTACGAACGCGACCGGCCTCGATCGGCCGCAGGTGCAGGAAGGATTGAAACGGCTCACCAAATCCGATGAAATTTGGGCGAAGCTCGACGGCGGCACGCAGGCCTTTTTGAACAAGGTGAACCGGGGCGCGGTATCGCTGGATAAGGTGCTGAAGAACATCCTGTCGCTGGCGCGCGAGCGACCGGTGGTCATTCAAAGCCTGTTCCCGGCCATTAATGGCGAGGAACCGCCGCTGGAAGAGACCGAGCAATATGCCCGGCGGCTCAAGGAATTGAAGGCGGAGGGGGCGAGGATATCGCTGGTGCAGATTTACTCCGCAGCGCGGCCGGTGATGCGCGCCGACTGTGGGCATCTGCCGTTGAAAACACTTTCCCAGATTGCGCAAACCGTGCGCCAGGTTACCGGTCTGAAGGCGGAAGTATTTTAAGGCCGCATTCGGAGGGACGAGCGATGCGAGTCCCGGATTGAAAAGCTGAAGCTGCTGACCTGCCGCGCCGAATCCCGCAATGCAGGAAAAGACGAGGCCTCGTCCTTCCTGCTCGTCCTCGGGCCTCGTCACCCGGGTTCGAGGACGGGAACAAGGCTGAATCGAAGGACGGCCGTGCTTGCGTGGCCGGCCCGCCGACGGAGCTGTCCCAAACAGATGCTACTGTTTCAGCCGGAAAAATAAGTTGCCCGCTGGTGGATTGATGATAACGCTGTTTGTTCCTCCGTTGCTGTACACCGTGCCGCCAACGTTGACCCAGTTTGACGTGTTCAGATTGTTGTTGGTCTGGAGCGTGAAACTACCCGCCCCCGCCAGCCAGGAAACGACGACGGTGTTCGGTCCGGTGACGGCAATGGTCAGGAACGGCGCACCGGGCATTTGCACAGCATAAAGCGCCCAAAACCCGCCGGTGAGCGAGTAATTGCCGCCGCTCATCGTGCCGGCATCCGGCTGGCCAATGGTGCCGCTCACGGTATAGACGCCGCCGGTGCTTGTGCCGCCGCCGCCGTCTATTGTGAACCAGTCGATGGAGCAATTGGTTTGCGCCTGTGCGACCAGGGGCGTGAGCGCCAGCGCCATGAGGATGATCTTGAGTCCGGTTTTCATGTCTCTGCCATACAATTAGGTTGTTGCGTCAAATGCGTCAAGGTTTCTTTGAGTTCGGCCACGGTTTGTTTGAGCGCCTGAATCCCGGCGTCCTTCTGTTTCACGGATTCTTAGAGTTTCCGGTTCAGGCTTGAATTGATCTCCACCCTCGTCCTTCCTTCCCGTCTTCGCCTGCCGCGTCGAATACCGCAAAACGGAACGAAGGCGGGTGCCTTCCCCGTTTGGTGTCGGATGTTGGACGTAAAGTCCCGTGGGGACCACGTCCCTGTACGGGATTTTAGATGTTTCCCACTACCGCGTGGGGCCAAAGGCCTTTTACGCGGGTCAACCCTCAACCACTGTCTTGGCCTGCTCCAGCGCCTCGTCGTGGCCCAGGGCCAGGGCGGCCGCGATTCGTTTCCGCCCGATGGTCAGGGAGCCCACCGGCAGCGGTCGGAGCGGGCAAAACACCTGAATGCGCACACCCGCCGGCGGTTGCTTCATGAATTCGAGCGCGGCGTTATAATTCACATTTTGCCGGGCCGTCCAGACCTGGGCCACCTTGGGGAATTCCGGGTAGGCAACCCGCCCCAGCCAGCGCGGGATCGGCTTGAGCCGGAAAGTCAGTTTGTGCGTGAGCACCACGGTAATATCCGTCGCGCCATCTTCGATCGCGCGCCGGATGGGAATGGGGTCCGACACCCCGCCGTCGGCAAACGGATGGCCGTCCACGTAATCAAACCCGCGCGTCGCCAGCGGCATGGTGGACGTGGCGCGGAGGGCGGCAAAAACGCGGTCATCGCAAACGTGGAAATAAACCGGGTCACCCGTATGACAATCCGTCAGCACGATGAAAAAGCGGGTGGGCGCCTTTTGCAGCGCCTCGACCGAGAGCGGGATGTGATGTCGAAAGACATGATCCACCAGGTACGCCAGATCAATGATAGGTTTGCGGCGGAGAAAATTGGTTTTGCGCACCACCTTGCTGGCCATTTCGCGCCAGATGGTCAGACCCGGTTCCCACAGTCCCGCGACAAAATAAGCCGCCGAACAAGCGCCGGATGAAGCCGCGTAGACGAGGTCGTATTGCCGCCGGCCGGTTTCATGCAGAAAAGCCAGCACACCCGCCGCCCACGCCCCGCGCATGGCTCCGCCTTCCACAATCAATGCCGTTCGGCGATGACTGTCCGGCCCTGCGATTCCCGTAGAATGTTCGATACTCAATGTTTTTTAACCGCGGATTACGCGGATTAAGGGAGTGTTACAACCAGGCAACCAGGATACAAAGGAATGAAAACCATCCGCTGTTCTTCACATCTTTGTTAATTCGTTGTTCAACGTTCAAAGCCTGATGTCCGCATTCTTCATTCCACTTTCCTCGTTGCGGCGAAATAACATGCAGACGGACCGGTCGCGCCGAAGTCCCGCCCTGCGGGATGAAGACGGACCGGTCGCGCCGACTTGCCGCGCTGTTCGATTCCTTCTTCGTTCACTTGGTGGCTTTCGGTTTAAGATTCGATCCGGGAACCGGGACCCGAATTCGACCACGAATTAACTCGATTTTCGGAAAGGCGATGGCAGAATGGCACATGGCCATTCCCAAAAAGCTGACGCGCGCCGAGGTTTACAAACAGATTGATGCCTTTCGCGGCATCGTCAATCGCAGCCCCGGCGACAAGCCGTCGGCGGAGCAATGGGTGGCCGCCAAGCGCGTGGAAACGGATTTGCCGCCCAAAAGCGCAAAGCCCGCAACAGACGAGGAAATCTGAACCGCGAACAGCGCGAACCACACGAATTGACGCAAACGGCAGGGACGCGCGCCTGGTCGCGCCGAAATGGAATGATGGCGGACGCGGTGTGCCGGAATTCTGGTAGTGTCTCGCAGTAGTGTCGAAGATAGAAGCTGTGCTCCAGCAGTTATTCCCAAGGAAACGGATTGAAGGGCACTTGAAATGGCCGCAAAGAACACATAGAAAAAGGAATTAACAGGCTCTTCTCTTTGCGATCTCTGTGGTCTTCGTGGTTATAGTTGGGGCCTCGCGGAGCTCCGCCCTCCGAACTTTCGCATGGTTGGCGAGTTTCGCGGTTAAAGTTTTGCGCCGTTTGTGCCTCTTCGTGGTAAATAATCCGTGTCCATTTGTGTCCATCCGTGGTTAAAAAACAGGCGGGCGGGCGGTCGGCGTAAACGGCATTGCCTCACGCAGCAGGTGGCGCGGTTGTTCTCCCGAAACGGGTTACGGCAACATACCCCAAAGCGATGCCGACGCCCAAGCCAGGCGGTAAAAAAACAAAAGAACTGGCACGAAAATTGCCCTTTTGTGACGAGAATGAACGAACGCACTGGACAGCAAAAACACATACTGGTCGTGGACGACGAACCTCTCGTCTGCCTCACCCTCCAGATACTGCTCGCGAGTGAAGGTCATATCGTTGACGCGGCCAAAAGCGGCGCCGAGGCGCTGGCCCTGTTTAAGCCCGGCAAGTTCGACATGATTTTCACCGACTACCTTATGCCGGGGATGAAAGGCGATCAGTTGGCCGCGGCCATCAAAAGGCGCTCACCTACGCAGCCCGTCGTGATGCTGACCGCCTATCCGGAGAAACTTCAGTCTTCCGACTGCCCTCTGGGTGGCGTTGATTCTTTCATCTGCAAACCTATCGAACTTGGGACCCTGCGGTCGGCGATCACCCGGTACGCTCCCGGCTAAAACCTGGAGTCCACCGTCTAATAACTGGCTGCTCGCGCCAGCGCACCCGAAAGCCTCGGTTCCTGATGTCCGGACCCGTTTTCTCTCAAAGTCGATGAAGCCTTTGTCTCTCCGCGGTCTTTGCGTTCTTTTGTGGCCGAATCTTCTGCCGCCCCTCCGGGGCTTGAAATTCTTTTTGACGATTCATCCCACAGCTAAAGCAGTGGGCTATTATCGGTCGCCTCTTCCGAGGCTTTTATCCGTGTCCATCCGTGGTTGATGATTGGTTGAGAGTTGAGAGAATCAAATCCGCGTCCATCCGCGGTCACCTGCTCGCGATTTATCGGAGTTCATCGGAGTCTGCAGCTACACGGAGGAGATTTGTTCCCGTTCGGTGTGGCTGGGCTCCCGGAAGTCGCTGAGCTTGCCTTTTTTGAAGGTGCCATCCTTCAGTTTCAGTATGATCTGCGGCGGCCACCCGGCCTTGGCTTCGACCACGTTCTCCACTACGCCCACTGCACGGGAGACTTTGTGAACCATGATTTCGCCGAGATAACCCTCGCCCGTGGCCGGCTTCTTGGATTTGCTCATGTCATCCAGCGTAGGAAAAACCCCGGCGTGTTCAATGTCCAAATGCAGCGGCATGCGGGGTGGCGGATTGGGAGCACACGAATACAAGGCAGGGACGCGCGGCCCGCGCGTCCGCAGGGCAGACGGACATCCCGGCGGGATGTCCCTGCCGAACATTCACAGCTCGTGCGGCGGACCGCGTAAAAGGCGTTGCTTCACGCGGTAGAATTTTGCGGGCGTTGAACCGCTAATCTTCACTCATTAGCGCAGACAAGCGTGGACGAGCGGTTAAGAAGCGGCTCGCGGGTACTCTCGCCCCACCGAAACGGACGGCTCGGCGAGCCGTCCCTGCCTTTGTTCGGGTCCTGCGCCTTGAATCCTGGAATTATTGATTCACCGTCGGCACGGGATAACTGGAGATGGCCCGCATGTATTGCGCGCGCTCGAATTCGCCGGGCGCGGGACATTTCTTCTGGCTGAGACTGCCTTTGAGCTGGGACACGGATTCGTATTCGTTCTCTTCCATCCACGCGACGAGGTCGCGCTCAATCGTGCTGATTTGCCGGACGCCGTGCCGGATCAGCACCGAGCAAAGCATCGTCACGTCGGCGCCCGCCATGAGCATCTTCAACACGTCGGACGCGCGATGGATGCCGCTGGTGGCCGCCAGGCTCGCGCGGACGTGGCCGCAGAGAATCGCAATCCAGCGCAGCGGCACGCGCATGGCCATCGGCGTGCTCAACAAAATGTTCGGTTTCACTTCCAGCGTTTCCAGGTCAATGTCCGGCTGATAAAACCGGTTGAACAGCACCAGCCCGTTCGCGCCTGCGTCGTCGAGCCGTTTCGCCATGTTCGCAAAATTGCTGAAGAACGGGCTGAGTTTGACGGCGACGGGAATGGTCACTTCCGATTTCGCCGCCTTGAGGATGTCCAGATAGGTTTGTTCCACCGCCGTGCCCGTCAGATTGAAATCGGTCGGGATGTAATAAATGTTCAGTTCGAGCGCGTCCGCGCCGGCCTGCTGGATGAGTTTGGCGTAATGCGTCCAGCCGCCGGGGGAGGAGCCGTTCAGACTGGCGATGATGGGGAGGCGCGTCGCCTTTTTCGCCTTGGCGATGTGCTTGAGATATTCCTCCGGCCCGAGATGAAATTCCTTCGGCTCCGGAAAATAAGTGAGCGCCTCCGCGAAACTTTCGGTGCCTTGTTCCAGATGACGATGCAGTTCGGCGCGGTCCTGGCGCAGTTGCTCCTCGAACAGCGAGTAAAGCACCACCGCCGACGCGCCCGCGTCCTCCATGCGCTTGAGGTTGTCAATGTCCTCCGACAGCGGCGAGGCCGAGGGCACCAGCGGCGTGCGCAGTTTCAAACCCAGATATTTGGTCGTCAGGTCCATAAAACATTCTCCTTTGCGGGGGTAGGGCGCGATGTCCTCATCGCGCCGTCAGGGGAACGCAAACCGGCGGCGGGCTGGGGACAGCCCGCCCTACCAATGATTGTGCGTGTCGCGTTCACGGTTGTTGATCCGCCGTGGCGGCGGGCGTCGGCGACGCGGGCTGGCCATTGCCGGCCTCGGTGTCGCGTTCCGACAGAGAATGATAGAATTTCCAACGGCGGTCGGCATCCACCTGCGCCTGGGCGAAGAGCTTTTTCGCCTCTTCGGGTTTGCTCTTGGTGAGCATCTTGAACCGGTTTTCCGAGAGCAGATAATCCTGCAACTTGATTTTGGCAGCCAGCGAATCCAACTGAAGCGGATTCTCGCCGGCCGCGGCCCGCCGCGGGTCGAACCGGTAGAGCAGCCATTGGCCGGATTCCACCGCGAGCTTCTGCTGACGCGCGCCAACGCCCATGTCCACCGCGATGCCATGCGCGATGCAATGGCTGTAAGCGATGATAAGCGACGGACCGGGATAGGATTCGGCCTCCACGAACGCGCGCAGCGCCTGCTCGTCCTTTGCGCCCAACGCGACGCTGGCCACGTAAATATTGCCATAGGTCATGGCGATGAGGCCGAGGTCTTTCTTGCCCATGGCCTTGCCGCCGGCGGCGAACTTCGCCACCGCGCCGCGCGGCGTGGCCTTGGACATCTGCCCGCCAGTGTTGGAATAAACCTCCGTGTCGAGCACGAGCACGTTCACATCGCGTCCGCCTGCCAGCACGTGGTCCAACCCGCCGTAACCGATGTCGTAAGCCCAGCCGTCGCCGCCGACCACCCACACGCTCTTCCGCACCAGTTGATCGGCGAGGTCGAGCAGCAATTTGGCGTCGGCAGTATCCAACTTCTGCAATTTTTCCTTCAAAGCGGCCACGCGCGCGCGCTGCTCGTAAATGCCGGCTTCGTCGGCTTGATTGGCGTTGACGATGCTGGTCACGAGAACGTCGCCCAGTTGCGGCGCGAGTTTCTTCGCCAGTTCCGTTGCGAATTCCTTTTGTTTGTCAATCGAAACGCGGAAACCGAGGCCGAACTCCGCGTTATCCTCGAACAGCGAATTGCACCACGCCGGCCCGCGCCCCTCGGCGTTTTTCGCGTAGGGCGTCGTTGGGAGATTGCCGCCGTAAATAGAAGAACAACCGGTCGCATTCGCAATCACGGCGCGGTCGCCAAAAAGTTGCGACAGCATTTTGATGTAGGGCGTTTCGCCGCAGCCGGCGCACGCGCCGCTGAATTCGAACAACGGCCGCATGAACTGTTGCTGGCGCAGTTGGGTCGTCTTGACCTTGCGCCGGTCCAGTTCGGGCAGGGCGAGGAAGAAATTCCAGTTCTCGCGCTCCGGCAATCGCAGCGGCGCCTGGGGCCGCATGTTGATGGCCTTGAGTTTCGTTTCGGTTTTGTTGCGTGCCGGGCAGACGTCCACGCACAGGCTGCAGCCGGTGCAATCCTCCGCCGCGATTTGGAGCGTGAACTTCCAGCCTTTGAACTCCGGATTGCGGCTGTCCGTGCTCTTGAAAGTGGCGGGTACGCCTTTGAGCGCCGCCGGTTCATAGACCTTCGCGCGGATTGTCGCGTGCGGGCAAATCGCGACGCACTTCAGGCATTGGATGCAGACCTTTTCGTCCCACACCGGGATGTCCAGCGCAAGGTTGCGTTTTTCGTATTGCGCGGTGCCGGTCGGGAACGTGCCGTCGGTCGGGAACGCGCTCACCGGCAATTCATCGCCTTCGTTCAGGGCGAGGCGGCCGAGGACTTCCCGCACGAATTTCGGCGCATTCGGCGAGATGGGTGGGAGCAACCCGCCGCTGCCATTCACGCGGTCCGGCACCGTCACCTCGTGCAAATGTTCGAGCGTATTGTCCACGGCCTTGAGGTTCATGGCCACGACTTCCTCGCCTTTTTTGCCGTAGGTTTTCTTGATGGAATACTTGATGGCTTCGATGGCTTTTTCGCGCGGCAGCACGCCGGAAAGGGCAAAGAAGCAAACCTGCATGATGGTGTTGATGCGCCCGCCCATGCCGCTGGCGCGTGCCACTTTCGTCGCGTCAATCACGTAGAACTTCGCCTTCCTGGCGATGAGCGATTCCTGCAGCGGCGTCGGCAGCTTCGACCAAATCTCGTCCTTCGAGTAAGGCGTGTTGAGCAGGAACGTCCCGCCGGGGACCAGCGGTTTAACCATGTCGTACTTTTCCAGGAACGTCGGCAGGTGACAGGCCACGAAATTGGCCCGGCTGATGAGGTAAGTGGAACGAATCGGTTCCGGCCCGAACCGCAGGTGCGACACGGTCATGCTGCCGGACTTTTTGGAATCATAGACGAAGTAGCCCTGGGCAAAATTGTCCGTGCCTTCGCCGATGATCTTGATGGAATTTTTGTTCGCGCCCACCGTGCCGTCCGCGCCCAGACCGTAAAACAATGCGCGAATCACGTTGTCGGGCTCGGTTGAAAACTCCGGGTCCACCGGCAGGCTGGTATGGGCAACGTCGTCGGTGATGCCGACGGTGAAATTGTTCTTGGGTTTGCCGGTAGCGAGATTGTCGAACACGGCCTTGACCATCGCGGGCGTGAATTCCTTCGATGACAACCCATACCGTCCACCGGCGATTTTCGGCAGGGTCTTAAACTTGCCAAAGCCGTTCATCAAACCTTCCGCCACCGCAGCGATGACGTCCTGGTAAAGCGGCTCGCCCGCCGCGCCCGGCTCCTTCGTGCGGTCAAGCACGGCGATGGCTTTCACGCTCGCCGGCAGTGCCTCGACGAATTTCCGCGTGTCAAAGGGCCGATACAGCCGCACCTTCAGCACGCCGACCTTCTCCCCCTTTTTCACGAGGTAGTCCACCGTTTCATGCGCCGCTTCGCAACCCGAACCCATCAGCACCACCACCCGTTCGGCATCCGGCGCGCCAACGTATTCAAACAGTTTGTATGCGCGGCCAACCTGCCTGGCGAAATCGTCCATCACCTGTTGCACGATGTCCGGGCAGGCGGCGTAAAACGGGTTGCAGGCTTCGCGGGCCTGGAAGAAAGCGTCCGGGTTCTGGGCCGTGCCGCGCAGCACCGGATGATCGGGCGACATCGCCCGTTTGCGGTTTTCGGCGATCAGCTTGTCGTCAATCAACGCGCGCAAGTCGGCTTCGGTCAGCATCTCAATCTTTTGCACCTCGTGCGAGGTGCGGAAACCGTCAAAGAAATGCACGAACGGAATCCGCGAACGCAGCGTGGCCGCCTGCGCAATCAAGGCGAAATCCGGGGCTTCCTGCACACTGGCCGAACCGAGCATCGCCCAGCCGGTCGCGCGCATGGCCATGATGTCGCTATGATCGCCAAAAATGGAAAGCGCGTGGGTCGCGATGGAGCGGGCGGTGACGTGGAAAACCGTGGGCAGCAGTTCGCCCGCGATTTTGAACATGTTGGGAATCATCAGCAGCAGTCCCTGTGACGCCGTGAACGTGGTGGCCATGGAACCGGTTTGCAGCGCGCCATGAACCGTGCCGACGGCGCCGCCTTCGCTCTGCAACGTTATGATGGACGGGATGGTGCCCCAGAGGTTTTTTTTGTTTTCAGACGTCCATTGATCGCAGAACTCGGCCATGGGGGAGGACGGCGTGATGGGGTAAATGGCCATGACCTCGTTGAGGCGGTAGGCGACGTGGGCGACGCCTTCATTGGCATCCAGCGTTAGTTTCGGTCTTGTGCTCATGTTGATGAAAAATTCAAAGTCATTACGACACTGAAATGGCCGTCAGTTCAATCGGCGTTCCTCACAGCCGACGGCTCTGAAATTAAGATAAGTCGGGGCGGTGCTGCAACCCCAACCTTTTTTGTCAAAGAAACAACATTCGTTGCTTCGGATGCGCAAAATCACAAATTCCGATTGCCGCAACTTGTCGCGCCGACTTGCCGCGTCGAAACGTTGTGAAGACGGGAGTCCGATGAAGGCGGAAAAAGCACAAAAGGCGCAAAACTTTAACCACGGATGGACATCCATAGGACCTGGCCAGCCGCAATCAAGAGCCTTCCAAAATCCCGCCGTTGGAGTAGAATAAGGACATGAATCGGATTGTTTCCGCCGAACCGCTGCCGGGCTGCCGGTTGAAAATCGCTTTCAACGACGGCGTGAGCGGCATTTTTGCCGTCGAACCCGAACGGCGCGGCGGCGTGTTTCTGAAATTGCTGGATGCGAAAACGTTCAACGCCGTCACCGTCAATCCCGATTTCGGCTGTGTGGAATGGCCGGGGGGCATTGACCTTTGCCCCGACGTGATGCACGAGGCGCTGGCCGCTGAATCGGAAAAGGAAAGCTCTTTGGCCGCAGCTCTGCACGAGGATGCGAAGCCCGCGAACAAGCGTTCCCACAAACGGAAGAATTGAACCGCAACTTGGTCACCCGCTTGCCGGGTCGAAGCGCGGCGAAGACTGGCCACTTGCCTGCCAGGGCGATAAGATCGTCTTTGGGCTGGCGGAGGCATTCCTTTTCTGTTATAATGATTCCGTGCCAGAAGCACCCGGAATTTTTTGCGCGTCCCAGGAAGCTTGAGGACGCGCTCAAACGGAGGCTCGACCCTCCCCGCGCCGCCGGGATTGAAGCGGGTGGGTTACCGGAAATGGACAAAGATATGACATGCGAAACCGAAATGAACCAGTTTTTCGCGCGCAATTGTTTCTCCGAAAAGGAACGCGAAAAAGTCAAGGCATCGTTGGCTTACCAGCTCGCGGTGGAAAAGAACGACGCCACGCAGGCACAGGAGTTTGCCTGCCGCATTCTCGAAGGCAAACCGCTGACCCCTTGATTCCACGGGCAAATCCAAAATAGCAGGGACCGGAAAAGGTTATCTCGGCGAAACCATGATCCACAAAATCTCCCCGGCGTGACCGCTGAAATTTAACGCAAAGGCGCAAAGACGCCAACCAGGCGAAAGTTCGGAGGGCGAAGCTCCGCGACGCCCCAGACGCAAAATCCTGGACACCATACCCAGACGAACCGCGGATTTCGCGGATGGCGCTGATATTTCCAGCCGCACTTGTCGCGCCGACTTGCCGCGTCGAAACGTTGTGAAGACGGGAGTCCGACGAAGGCGGAAAAAAGCACAAGAGCCGCAAAAAGGTTTAACCACTAATTCACGCTTATCAGCGCTGATAGGTGGAGATTAGCGGTTCGGTCCCTGCGGAAATTCTTTTTCTCTGTGTTCTTTGCGTTCTATGCGGTTAAACTTCCGCCGTGAACCGCTCCCGTCACCCGTCACACGCCACACATCAGGGCTTTACGCAACCGCCAGTACCTTGACTTCACGCTCCAGCCGCTTGCCCAGGCGTTCCGCTTCGACCTCCAGATCGTAATGCGCCTGCAGGTTCAGCCAGAATTGCCCGGACATCTTGAAATAGCGGCCCAAACGCAAGGCTGTGTCCGCCGTGATGGCCCGCTGGCCTTTGATAATCTCATTAATCCGGCGCGGCGGCACACCGATATCCACCGCCAGCCGGTACTGGCTTAAACCCATCGGCTTGAGAAAATCTTCGGCCAGAATCTCTCCCGGCGTGATATTTGCCAGCAATTTGCTTTTCATATTCACTCAATGATAATCAACAATCTCGACTTCATGCGTGGCGGAACCTTCCCGGCGAAAACAGATGCGCCATTGGTCGTTGACCCGGATGCTGTGCTGTCCGGCGCGTCCGCCTTTCAATGCTTCCAGCCGGTTGCCGGGTGGCACCGCCATTTCCCGCAACTCGATCGCGGCGTGCAATTGCAGCAGCTTTCGCCGGGCCGTCCGCTGGATGTCTGTCGGCAACCGCCGCGACACCTGTCCGCGAAAGATCTTTTCCGTCTCCGCGCACGCAAAGCTTTCGATCATTGCGCACACCACCATAACGCACGGCGTTAATAACGTCAAGCGCCCAGCCCTCGCTCAATTCCCTTCCCCGCCTGCTGAGTTTAAACCGCTTATTTCCGCTGATCAGCGCTGATCAGCGGTTGAACCCTTTGTTAACTTTGTTGCCTTCTGGTAAAAATCCGTGTTCATCCGTGTCCATCCGTGGTTAATATTGCCTTTGTGAATCGCTCCCGTTACGCGCCACACGCCACTCGCTTGCCGCGCCGTAGCGCAGCGAAGGCGGGTCACTCGTCACGCGCGACCGCCTGTCGCGCGAGCGCCGTTCATGGAACATGAGTCGAATTCGCGGCAAGAACACGACGCCTGAACGCATCGTGCGTTCCCTGCTTCTTGGCTCATGATTGCTCCTCCTGCTGTTTCCGAATTTTCGCGATGATTGCTCGGTAGTGACTGGCAATCGCATCGGCTTCTTCGGCATCTTTGCATTCCTCCACAATGAAATCCGGCGGTGACTCGCCGGTACGGTGGTAATCCGCCGTTTTCTCCCACGCCTCGGCGCGGATTTCCAATCCGTCGAGAACTTGGCCGAGGTCAAAGCTGTCCAGTTCGATGCGATAGGTTTTCTTCATAGCTCGGCAGATACACCTGGCCAGGTCTGCGTATATTGGCAAGACCAAACTTGCTCGTTATTCACGAATGAGGCTTAATTTGGAAAAGTTCGCCATGCCAGACGATTGGTCACGGGTAGAAGTGGAAGCTGCTGTATCGGATTATTTCGATATGCTGGCAATGGAACTCCGCGGGCAACCTTTCAACAAAGCAGAGCATAATCGCAATCTTCAGAAATTACTCAACAACCGCCCAAAGGGTTCAATCGAGCGCAAACATCAAAACATTAGCGCCATCCTCATCGAACTCGGTTATCCATACATTGACGGCTACAAGCCGCTCGGAAATTACCAACGTTTGCTTCGCGACGTTGTAGAGGAACGTCTGAACGGTACAACAAGTTTAGACCAGGCGGCGGCCATTGCTGTTGAACAGCCTGCTGAAAACCCGCCCAAAATATCCGACCTCCTTTCCATTTTGGTTGACCCACCAAAACCTGAGGAAGACAGGACGCGATTACATGACACACCACGACCAAAACCACTGCTGAGACGCAAGAACTACCTCGAGGCCGAAGCTCGTAACCGGTCTTTGGGGCGCGCAGGCGAGGAACTCATTCTCCGCTTTGAACACGAACGTCTTTGGCGAGCAGGTAAGAAAAAATTGGCGGATCGGATCGAACACGTAGCCGAAACGAAGAGTGATAGCTTGGGATACGACATCCAGTCATTTGAAATTGATGGGCGAGAACGTTTGATTGAAGTAAAAACGACCCGGTTTGGAGCTCTGACACCGTTCTTCGCATCGCGAAATGAGGTTAATGTTTCGGATGATCGGCAGGCTGAATACCAGCTTTATCGCCTGTTCAAATTTAGCCAACAGCCGAAACTTTTTGTTCTCAGTGGCTCGCTTCACCAAACTTGCAGTTTGGAGCCGATTCAGTTTTCAGCGATTCCGAATTAAGATTGCATCATGGCCAAGCCCGCACAGATTTTTCCGGAAAGTGATAAACGCTGCCAATAGATCGGCGTTCAAGGTTTATTGACCTGAACGCTCGGCGAACCGCCAGCTCAATCAACTCTCCATCTCTCAATGATGTTGTGAAGTGAGTCGATTTGTCGTTGAGTCAAACGGCCCTTGGTTTCTAAGTCGTCGGCAAGTTTCTCAACGAAGTCAGTGTCGAAGTCTGGATTCGATTCCGCCCAATCCATGATGCGCTCGATAAGGTCGTTCGCTTCGCTATAATTGTCGTCACTCGCAGATGGGGCGCTCGTATGTGGCATCGAGTTGGAATAACTGGTAGTCGTCCCGTCGGACGTGAGACCCATTTGTTGGAGCTTGAAGTAACATTTGGCGCACGACAGCACGTCAGCACCTGCATCATGCGCGCCTTGGACGCCCGTCCCGAAAAGATGCCTGTGCAGTTCATCCAACGTCGGCCATTTGTAGCCGCCGCCAGCACGCGGAATCCCGCACATTTCCGTGGTGGTAGCCATCGTGCAGAACGTGGGTAGGCGCACGAACGAATCGCCAAAACCTGCGCGAAGAAACTCAGCGAGCAAGATGGGCCGGTCGAAGTCCATGTTGTGCGCCACGACGAGGTCGGGTCTGTGCATGTCCACATCCTGCAAAAGTGAGGCGAGCGTCGCGCGCAACGGCGCACCTTCGCGGAGAGCGCGTTCGGTGGTGATGCGGTGAACTCTGGCTGCATCCGACGGGATCATGAAGCCGTCGGGGCGGATGATTGTGTAGTGATGCTTCAGCTTGGATTCCGCGCCGCGAAAGAGCGCCCAACCGATGGACACGATGCGAGGCCAAACATTCAGGTCGGAATAATGCGCCTTGCGGCGGGTTGGCAGACCGGTTGTTTCAACGTCGAAGAACAGAATCATGGCTTTCTTCCCTCCTGGTGCTGATGCGGTACGAGGTGTTTGCGGATGCGGAGTGCCACACGCGATTCATTCTTTCGCGTCAGTTCGTGCTGCCAGACGCGAAGCAATGTCCACCCCGTTTTCCTCAACGTGCGATTCACCAACCGGTCGCGTGCTTTATTTCGAGCGAGTTTTTGTCGCCAGAACAATCTGTTGGACGCGGGTTTTGTCGAGTGCCGTGGGCAACAGTGCCAGAAACAACCATCGACGAACACGGCTAACCGTTGCTTCCAAAAAACGAAGTCGGGTTTGCCGAAGACCCGTTGATGCCGCCGCCAGCCGGTGATGTGGTGGCGTCGCAGGACGCTCAACAACCGGAATTCTGTCCGTTCATTTCCGCGCCCGCGCACATGAGACATGATTTGTGAGCGCTTTCGCTTTGAGAAGACATCGGCCATTTTGCCTACCAGTTCCGAGGGTTGGCCCTCTTGTGGGCAGTCGCTTCCTTCATGCCACAGAAGCCCATGAAGTCGCAGCCAGAGCAGCGCGGCTTACCCTCTTTCTGTTTAACCGGACCGTTCTTGAAATTCCGGTCACGAATCTTGGCGGCAGTCTGCGCAACAATCTTCTTTGCTTCTTTAAGCGAAGCGTCGTCGAGGGGAACTTTCAATTCGGACTTGGTTTTGTCTTCCGCGTCCAGGTAGCGGACGAGCCCTTGCTCCGGCTGGTATTCCAGTTCCTTCTTTACAGCAACGGCATACAGCGCCACCTGCAGCCGCATCTCTTCCTCGTCGAGCTTCTGGTGCTTGTCGGATTCGGGATCGCCCGATTTGAAGTCGATCAAAGTAACCCGCGGCGGATTATCCTGCCGGACTATGTCGATCGCTCCGGAAATGAGCGCCCCGCCCTCGATGTCCTCGTACTCGATAAGCGTTTCAAACTCCTTTTCGGGTTCAAACGTCAACCCAGCCAATTCTCCAGCGTAACGTTCGATATAATCGGCAGCGATTCGCAAGCCGTTCGCCCGCATCTTCGCAGCCGGATCGCCGGTAGTATAGCGCAGGTAGAAAAGCCCACGGTCGATTAGCTTTTGAATCTCCCGCTCGAGGGTTGCGCGGTTTTGGGCTAAGGCCGCCCAGCGCTTCGTGTCAGAGTGGACGGCCCGCATGAGATTGTGTACTCCTCGCCCGTAGCCGAAGGCTTGGTCGATTGTCGGCGCAAAACCCAAGACTTTCCTAAGGTAAAAGTCATGAGGGCACTCAAAGTAGTAGCGGAGGTCGGAAAACGACGTGGCCAGTCGGAGATCACGCCGATGCTCTTTTGGGGCATACTTCAGTTCATCGAGTAGTTGCTTGGAATCATTGGTCACGAGACCGCCACTGTCTTGGACTAGAAGCCGCAACTCTTTTATGAATTTGGAGGTCTGGTACCCCGAGTGACTGATGAACAGAAACCGTTCGGCACGAGTCAGTGCGACATACATGAGACGCCGTTCGCCATCGTGGTTGTCGTTGTCAGCCAAACCGTCAATGTCGATTTCCCGGACAATCTTCCCTTCCAGTGGCAGTTGCGGCTTGCGGGAAGCGTAACCGCTCGGGAATCGCCGTGCGTTCACATCAGCCAAGAAGATGGCAGCAAATTCGAGCCCCTTCGCTCCGTGGATAGTACTGATGCTCACAGCCTCAGGCTGCACCATCAAGGGCTGTTCTTCAGTGCGGCCTTCTTCAGCACCGTATTGGCAAAGGCCGATAACTTGCCACGGATAATCGTTCACACTTGTCCACCCCGGAGTCTCAATACCGGTGATTAGCCCGCTCAGCGCACCGAGGTGGAACATAGCAGTCTGGCCGCGCCCCTCGCATGTGTCCCAAGCTTCCACCTCGGCCTCAGAGAGAAGCATGTGGAAGAGGTGCTGCGGAAAGATACGACGGAGCGGATTCCGCGCGGTCAGAAACTCGCGAAGCTTCGGAGTGCGAAGGTAGGCGACTTCAGCGCTGCTGAAGGCGTGACCCTCGGAAATGCGTCGGTGAACGGCACGCGCACCGAACAAAATCCTGTCTTCGATGTTTCGGTCGAATGCCAGTCCGGTCCTACGAAGCGCTTTTGCCGCCTCGCGCAGAACTTGTTCCGGCACGGGTGGGCATGCCAACACGTCGTTGATCCGATTAGGTAGGCTCTTGGGATTTATGTCGGAACCGATGAACTCGTCTCGACCTGCGGTGATGGCTAACGCCGCGACGAAGAAAAGGATCTCGGGCTGAGAGAAAAGGTCCGGGCCGGCACGTACCACGCATGGAATACCCGAATCCTCCAGAGCCTGCATGTACGTGCGAACATCCGTTGAGGACCGGACCAAGACCGCGATGTCGTCTAATGCCAGCCCACGTCGGGCACCGTCCTTCCTGTCGTGCTGCGCCCCCTCCGCTTCCGACGGAACCAGAACGCGGATGGCATCCGCGATCCATGCCGCTTCCTGCTCGCGCTTGGGAAAACCGATTAGTGCAACATGTGACCTGTGGTGATCCTTCCGTAGCAGGTTTCCGTGCTTCATCGGCGGTGTCTCCATTGAACGGAGCCGCGAGATAGTGTCTGCCCAACTGTTGGCCAAATTGATTATCCGTGGTGTGGAGCGGAAATTCTCCTGAAGATCTACTACCTCAGCGTCGGTAGCCTTCTTAAATCGCTCCCACATTTCGGCAATGATGTCCACTTTTGCACCGCGAAAGCCGTAAATGGATTGCCGGTGGTCACCGACCCCCGTCAGTTCTCCCGACGTGCCAACGAGCAGTTCGATCAAGTCCCGCTGGACAGGGTTGATGTCTTGGACCTCATCGACGACGAGATGAATATCTTGGTTGGAGATTTCTGCGCGACGATCGGCGTCGCTACGCAAGCGCCGGATGAACTCGCTTTGCGAAGTGCTGAAGTCAAGGAATCGGCGGCAGCGCAAGTAAGCGTAGTACCGAGCGGCCGAACGCGCGAATGCCTGCGCACCTGCAGTAGAGCCGACATCGGTAGAAAGCTCTGCCCGTTTGCACCAATCTGCCTCCGGTTCTCCGAGTTGGAATGGTGGATCCCCAGAAGGCAGTCTGACGTCGAAGCGGTTGTGTTCGTGCAATTGGTCGTAAGCTTGGGTGAAATCCTCCAGCGTGGCGTATTGGCCCTTCCCTGTCGCTTCTCTCAGCGCCTTTAGGCCGAGCAGACCGTTGAAACCGCGCAGGATCAGAGCCGCCCGGGCTCCTTCGTCGAGAATGTCGTAGTTATGGTAGTCGTCGGGCCAGAACTCTCGCGTTTTTGCGAGGCAGAAACCGTGAATTGTCCCGATGTACATTGAGCCGAGTGAAACGTCCTCGCCTTCAGGTGTGATCTTCTCCATCCAGCTCCGGATGCGAAACTTCATTTCTTCCGCAGCACGGTCTGTGAAAGTGAAAGCTACGATTTTGTCTTTCGCTACTCCCTCGATGCCTACCCACCAAGCCACTCGTCGAGCCATAACTTCGGTCTTGCCGGATCCCGCACCCGCGACAACAAGAACCCGACGCTTTGGCGACTTCACAGTGTCGGCTTGCTTAGGTTTTAGGTTTTCTAGCAGTAATTCTTTGATATCCGGCATGGTTCATCCTTGGCTCGCTCTAGCCAGTTCGGAGTTCATTCAAAAAGCGAAGAACGCTTCCGGCGTGTCGCCGGGTGAATTCCGGCGGGAGGGCGTTGCCAATCATCTGAGCCGTCGGGAACTTGCCGCGCTTGGTGGAAAAGAAGTAAGCTGGCGGGAAAGTCTGAAGTAAAGCGGCCTCGCGCAGCGTGATGGTGCGGTTTTTTGTCGGGTGCAGGAATCGTCCCTTTGACGGATTGGCACAACCGCCCGTTATTGTTGGCGAAACGTCGTTCCAAGACATGCGACCATAAATATCTTTGAACCCGTTGCACCTTTTGTGGCACTTAAGCTGACGCTTCTTTCCCAAGTCCAAACGGCTGCCGCCATTGTGCGGAATCTCGCAAATGAGTTGCTTTACTTTCTCGCTCCGCGACTCAGGCAGGTTGTGTAGTGGGTCACGTTTCGCGCGACGCTTGTCCAGCTTGGCAAACGCTTCACGCACGGTGCGGGTGCGGCGGGCAGCGATTCCGAAGGGGATTTCCGCACCTCGACCTGCCAAGAGAATGAAGCGGCGGCGGCGTTGCGGTACGCCGTAGTGCTGGGCGTCTTTGACTGCAGCGTTCACAGTGTAGCCAAGCCGCTTCAATGCCGCCTTGAATTTGGGCAGACGGGCGTTGTCCACCAAACCTGGTACATTCTCCATCATGATAGCTTTGGGGCGAAGGCCTCGAATCAAACGGAGGAAATCGAAAACCAAGTCGTTTTGCTCGTCTCGCACGCGGCGTGCGCCGTTAAGGCGGCGCATGGCGCTGAATCCCTGACACGGCGGACAGCCAGCAAGGAGGTCGAGGTCTCCGCGCTTGAGACCAAGTGCCTGTAGAATCTGGGGCGTTGTGAGTTTGCGGATGTCTTGCCGCCAAAGGTGGACCTCGGGATGGTTTGCGCTGTAGGTGTCCGCAGCCAGCGAGTCAACCTCCACCGCCCCGACTACATTAAAGCCAGCGCGCTTGAGGCCTAACGTCAGGCCCCCGCACCCTGAAAAAACGTCGATGGCTTTGGGCTTCTTCATGTGTCCACTCCTTTGCACAACTCCGCCGTGGTGATGCCCAGCGCTTTGGCCAGACGGACGACGTTTTTAATACCGGGATTACGCAGGCCGCGTTCGATGCCACTGATATAGGTTGGGTCGAGGCTGGCGCGTTCGGCGAGATTTTCCTGTGTGAGTGCGCGAGCTTCGCGTCGTTTGCGGACATTCAACCCGAGCTTGGCGAGGACAGAATCACGTTTCGGCATGACTTATAGTCCAAGCCGAAAAGCATAAAATGTCTATAGACTATCAGTCAGGTTGAATTTCGGGGTGAGTCAGGCGTTTTCGCGCGGCGGTCGTCTGTGGACTATCGGCTACACTCTGAATGAACCGCGTAAAAGGCTTTCAGCCTCACGCGGTGGGTCTGGCGTCTCGGATTTCGGGTCTTGGACTGGGAGTTGGGCGGGCAGTATTCAGGAGCAAGGGGTCACCGGTGTCCGTCAATCCAACATCTTTTGCATGATGTGGACGTCCAATCGCCGGCCGAATTTGCACCCGACTTCTTTGAGGGTTCCCACGTAAACAAAGCCGGTGCTCTCATTCAGGTGAATGCTTTCACGGCTGTTTTCAGCCACGCGGGCGATGAGCGTGTGAAACTTCAGCCGGCTCGCCTCCGCGATAATCGCCTCCTTGAGCTTCCGGCCGATGCCCCGGCCCCGATGCGTCGAATGAACATAAAACGTGGTCTCGGCAGTGTCATCGTAGGCGCGGCGTTCCGACCAGCGCGTCAGCGACGCCCAACCGACAACCTTGCCGTCCACCACCGCAGCCAGGACCGGATGTCTCTCGTCGTGAGACTGCAGCCATTGCGTCCGTTCCTCCACGGTCTTCGGCTCGAGGTCGAACGTCGCCGTCGTGGTCAGGATCGCCTCGTTGTAAATTTCAGTGATGGCGGGCACGTCTTCCAGCGTCGCGCGCCGGATTGTCACTGCGGCATTCATGGTGTTTGGAGAAGGCGTAATCCCAAGCGGCCTGATTCGACAGGCCATGCCGAGATTTTGCCACGGGAAGGGCTGAAGGCCAGAAAGAACTGCAAACGGGGAACATTCAACATTCAACATCCAACGTCGAATCCTGAGGAACATGGGTAGAACACCCCATTGCACCGGCGCGAATTCTCCGGTTATGTTGAGCCCCATGATGATAATGATATTTGTTGTTATGTTTTTGTTGGGTTTGGTGACGATTCAAACCTAGTCAGTCGCCCGGCTTCTTTTTTCGCGGTTGGATCTTCTGCGTCCTCTTTGTGTTTTCCGCCTTCATCAGGTTACCGTCTGGATTGGCGTTGTGACGAGATGCAACAAAGACGGGCGTAATTCCGAGCGGCCGGATTCGAGAGGCCATGACGTGATATTGCCACGGCAAACTTGTTTGGGGAGAAAAAAGTCAAAAAGTGAGTGACGGGTGACAAGTGACGGGTGACAAGGAGAAGGGAAACGCGGTGAACCGCTAATCTTCACTTATCAGCGCTGATGAGTGGGAATGAGCGGTTTACTACGGGTCTCGGTTCTCGGATTCCGGGTCTGGGACTGAACTGTGTCCATCCGCGTCATCCGCGGTTAAAGTTTTGCGCTTCTTGCGCTTCTTTGCGGCTAAATCAACTGCGGAATTTAGGTTCAAGTCAGTTACGTCACTTCTTCCGGCGGGGCGGCGTTTCGTTCAGCATCAACGCTTCTGTTTGACGGCGGCGTTGTTCCTGTTCGGCAACGTGGCGGCGCAAGTCATCGGGGGAATTGAGGATCCGCTGGCCGGCCCGTTCTGCCTGCTTCACCAACTGGTCCAGCCGCGCCTGATAAGCGGCGGGATCAGCCGTCATCTCGCGTGACAGTTTGTCTTTGACGCGCCAGAGTTCCTCAAGGATGGGGTCCGCTTTCATTGTTTTATTGTGCCATGAGTTCCTCCGGCGTGCAAACGCGCGGCAGTTTCAGGCGGGGCCGCCTCAAAAAGTCCTCCACCTGCCGCAAAATCACCGCATTGGCCAGATGCCGGTAATTCCAAGTCAGCAGATAATCCACTTCCGCACAGGTGGCAATGGCCAGATGCAGCGCATCGGACCGGGCATTCGGAGGGAAAAGGTTGTGCTTCATTAAATCCGCCGCCAGTTTCGTGCTTTCCTTTCCGCCGGAAACCAGCGGGAGTTCCATCAGCGTCGCCTTGCGCTGTTCCGCGAAGGTGGCATCGCCCGCCGCGGCTTCGGCAATGACTTCCGGTGAAATAACGCAGACAAACTGCCCGCGTTGTTCAATCCACCATTCCCGCGTCAACCGTTGCCGCCATGCTGTCACCGCATCCCGGCTGGGTTTCGCCACCAGATAACTCACCACGCTGGTCTCAATGTAAACCGTTTCCATCGTTCAATTCCCCGTGCGCCACTCCGGTTGGAAATATTTTTTGCGGCTGGCCATGATGAGATTTTGCACCCGTCAACCTGTGGCGGCCAGATTTTTTCGGAAAAAACCACAGAAGCAAACGAAGAAGCGAAGGCCGCGTAAAAGCCTTCCACCGTCGCCAAGGCTATGGTGGACCGGTTGGCTCACGCGACAGGCGGTTTCCAGTCTTTGTTGCCTTCGTTTCCTTCTGTAGAAATGGACTGCTCCGCTTTGGGAGCTGTCGAGGGTTGCGTCGGCGCGACAAGGAGAACGGCTCGTCAGTAGCCTCGCCCCACCATGACCCAATATGGGACACGCGATTTATCCAGATATATCTTGTGCACCCCGGTTTCGGGTGTAGGGTTGAGTGCTAACGGAGCATCGTTTACCAGGTGTCTGACTGCCCCTCGTTCGGGGGTTTTCCCTCTCCTTTTATTCCCTGCACTGCAAGGCCCGAGCCGCATCAGCGGCCCGGAACAGACCAAGTCAGGTCTAGAAAGAACATGGTTATGACAGTTAACACAGGAAAGTATCAGTCCTTCGGTTCGCCCCAGCCGGGATTCGCAAAACCAACGGCAATTGCGGCGGCCAGGACCGCCCAGGCCAAGCCGGTCAGGACGGTAAAAGCGGCTCCATGCCACGAAGAGATCGTGGTGCGGGCCTATGAAATATGGCTCGCGACCGGACAGCAACCGGGGCGTGACCAGGACCATTGGTTCCAAGCTGAACGGGAGTTGAGATCCGCATAAAGGCTTGTGGGCACGGGCGAGGGACAAAGCGGCGACATGTTGCCGCAGTCCAAGACGCTTGGTGCTGCGGCCGTCCGCTTAGAACACGTATTTCACCGCCAGCGAAACGAGATTGCGCGTGAATTCGCGGCCGTCAGCCCATTCCGTGGCCGTGCCAGGCACAGCGGTCGTTTTGCTCTGCACCAAATCGCAGGAGTAATTGAGTTCGGCGCTCAGGTGCTTGTTTAACGTATAGCTGGCCATCACGCTCGGCGTGTAAATCCAGTCGTTGCGGTTCACCGGCGTTTGCCAGTCGCCCACATAGACCGTGAAGCCCGCGCCGGCGGTGAACTGGTCGCAGAATTTGTGCCGCCACGCGAGGTCATACTTGATGTCCTCATAAACGCTCTGGCTGGAGAACGCCGGTTGCTCGAAGCGCGTCCACCGGAGGCTCACCGTGTCCGCCTTGGTCGGCAGCACCGTGGCGGAAGCGTCCGCGTAACACAGCACTTCACTGCGGTTGAACCCTGCCGCCGTGCCGGGGTCGAAGCGGCGGAATTCCGGGCCGAGTTGAACGTTCAACTTGAGCCATTTCACGGGCGAACCTTCCACGCCCGCCAGGATGCGGTGATATTTGCTGTTGTAAGGGCTGCGCACACCGAGCAGCTCGCCCTGATCCTGCTGTCCGTAGCGGTAACCGAGGACCAGAAAAGTTTTTTTGCCGACGTCGTAGCCAACGTCCACGCCGCCGTTCACGTCCTGACGGTCAATGTAGTTTTCGTAAGAAAAATTCGTGGTGACCGACGTTCGCTGGTGGGTCATAAAATCATGGTAGTAACTCGCCACCACGGGACGGATGAACCATTTGTCGAACGGCAGCGTCAGGCGGAAGCCGTTGCGGAAAAAGAATTGCTCGCGCCGGTCGCGCAACGGAATGCCGCCGATGGCGGGCACGTCCTGGTTCCGGGCGAAAGTCGGGCCCACGGCGCTGCCTTCAACAAAAGTCCCGCTGTTGAGCAGTTCCCACGTGGCGTCCTCAATCTGGCCGTTGAAATTCAACGTGCCGCGATGGGCAATGTAATCCTCATCCTCCGCCGATGTATAGAGCGCAATTTCCGGCGCGTAAGCCGCCGTCACATTGAACTCCGCTTCGGGTTTGTAGTTCAACGTGAAGCGCGGCAGGAGGGTCGTGACGAATGACGACTTGCCGGCTTGAACGGGGTGCAGTCCGGCGGCCTCGGCGGCGGCAACGTTGGCCGGATTGGGTTTGATGTCCTGGATGTAAACGTTGTCATCGTAGGTTTCCTTCGCCGTGAAGTCGGTGTTCCACGTCAGATTGGTATTCGCGGCCAATGCGGGGCAGGCCAGCAGTGACATGGCGAACATGATGAACCAGCGGTGGTTGGTTGTGGCAGCGGGAGAAATTCCGGTTTCGTCAGTCATGGTTCGTGTTCCTGGTTGAAGATTCTGGTTTGTTCTCTGCATATTCAATGGGCGAGCTTGATTCCCGCGAGTTTGGTCACGGTCTCGATGTCTTTTGCCTTCTTGATTTCAATTCGGACGGCAGTTCCTTCGGCGTACCGTTTGGCTTCGTTGATGATTTTAACCACGCTTTGAGGAAGACCACTTTGGCGCGCTGCCTGTACTGCTTTGTCGCCGAGAGCGAAGGACGCGAAAAAGCAGCCCTGGCACGGAGCGAGATACAGAATGTTCCGCTCCTTGAGTTTCAGCCGCAACGACCAGCCAGCCTTGCGCGAGTAGGAATTCCATTCTTGAACGGTCAAATTGTGTTCGTTGGCCAGGCTGGCCAGCAGTTGGTCCCAAAGTGCCTTCGCGGTGCCCAGCGCGGCGGCCAATTCAGCGTCGGTGGGCTTTTGCGGTTTGCCGATGAACGCGTTGGGGAGCATGGTTCAATTTCCTTTGCGCGGTTCGGCGACGCGTTGATCAGCATCGGCGGGAACATTCGATTCGTTGAGCAATTCATTTCGAAGCCAGCGCCCAACCATCGCCATGTACCGGTCGTTGAATTCGTGTCCCGTGTCCTTCATGATCTGATACGAGAGATTCACCCCCAATAATTTCCATTCGTCTTGCAGAAGCTGGCTCCCCCGGATCTTCAGGTCCCGCCCCATGTCTTCCTGATCGCCAACCAGGATGAGAAACCGGCAATCGCGCGCGGGCTTTTTGTGAAGGTCGGTAAGATGAAACATGCCATGGTCCACCAGACAGAAGTTCCGGAAGTGGGACAGGATGAATTCGTCGTGGCACGATACCAAAACGCCGATGGTAAGCGCCCCGTTGGAGAAACCCACCAGCGCGCTCCTCTCGCGGTCAATGTTGGGAACAAGTTTGAAAAGCCGGCCCAACATGCGTCCATAAGCCTTCGCGATGACGGGATAATCCTCAAAACTGACCAGCATTCCTCCGCCCGGCTCGCTCCGGTCAATGGATTTCTTGAACAAGGGCAGGCTGGCGACGATCCAGCCCTTGTCTCCGGCAATGGTCCGGGCATTGTCAATGTTGCCGTTTCGGTGACCGTCTCCGCCCGGCACGTAAACCAGGAGCGGGTAGGTGTTGGTGGGATTGTAATCATCCGGGAGCCGGACGGTCATGCAAGGTGCGTCCGTCGTCCCGGTCATCATCGAGTGAAGTGTCGGCGGCAGCTCCGCTTCGGGAAACGGGATTTCAGCGACCTTCCCCGGAGTCAATTCCTGGGCAAAGCCACTGCCGCCGGACGGCAGCGATGCCAACGCCAGCCATACGGCCAGAGGCCACTGCCAGCCAGAATTTCGATTCATCATAATCACTTCACCGGACCAGGGATCATCCCGCAGTCCCGGAACTGCCATTCTGCTGAATGCTGATTATGAATGCCGCCGGAGTCCGCAAACTCCGGCGGCGATTGAGGTTTGGTATCATTGCTTGCCTTTGACCAGCGCTTCCACGACGTGCGGGTCGGCCAAGGTGGACGTGTCGCCGATCTGGTCCACGGCGTTTTCGGCAATCTTACGGAGGATGCGCCGCATGATTTTGCCCGAACGCGTCTTGGGCAGGCCGGGCGCGAACTGGATTTTGTCCGGCACGGCAATCGGCCCGATTTCCTTGCGGACGTGATTGCTCAATTCCTTTTTCAGCTCGTCACTTTCCTGAACGCCATCCTTGAGCGTCACGAAGGCGTAAAGGCCCTGGCCTTTGATGTCGTGCGGCATCGGCGCCACGGCGGCTTCGGCCACCTTGGGGTGGCTGACCAGAGCGCTTTCGACTTCGGCGGTGCCGATGCGATGGCCGGAGACGTTCACCACGTCGTCAATGCGGCCCATCAGCCAGTAGTCGCCGTCCTCGTCGAGCCGGCAGCCGTCGCCGGTGAAATAGATGTTCGGATACATCGTGAAGTAGGTTTCGATGAAACGGTTGTGGTCGCCCCACGTCGTGCGCATCATGCCCGGCCAGGGCTTCTTGATGCACAGCTTGCCGCCTTCGTTCAAGCCGACTTCCTTGCCGTCGTCGCGCAGCACGACCGGTTCGACGCCGAAGAACGGACGGCTGGCGCTGCCGGGTTTGAGCGTATGCGCGCCGGGCAGGGGATTGATCAGGATGCCGCCGGTTTCGGTCTGCCACCAGGTGTCCACGATGGGACAACGGCCTTTGCCGATGACGCGGTGATACCACATCCACGCTTCGGGGTTGATGGGTTCGCCCACGGAACCGAGCGTGCGCAGCGAGCTCATGTCGTGTTTGTTCGGCCATTCTTCGCCGAGCCGGATGAGCGAGCGAATCGCCGTCGGCGCGGTGTAAAAGACGGTGACTTTGAATTTCTGCACGATGTGCCAGAAACGTCCGGCGTCCGGGAACGTGGGCACGCCTTCGAACATCAAGCTCGTCGCGCCGTTGCAAAGCGGGCCATAGACGATGTAACTGTGGCCGGTGACCCAGCCGATGTCGGCGGTGCACCAGAAAATGTCGTCGTCGTGAACGTCGAAAATATATTTGTGCGTGAGGCTGGTCATCAAGAGGTAGCTGCCGGTGACGTGAACGACGCCCTTGGGTTTGCCGGTGGAGCCGGAGGTGTAAAGAATGAACAGCGGGTCTTCGGCATTCATGGTCACCGGCGGACAATCCGCGCTTGCCCTGGCCATGAGATCGTGAAACCAGACATCACGGTTCGGCGTCATGTTGCACGGGGTTTCGTTGCGCTTGACGACGATGACCTTTTCGATGGACGAAGTGTGCTTCAACGCTTCATCGGCCATGCCCTTCAACGGAATGCTCTTGCCGGCGCGCAGCGAACAATTCGAAGTGATCAGCAGTTTGCATGCGGCGTCGTTGATGCGGCCGGCCAGCGATTCCGCGCTGAACCCGCCGAAGACGACCGAGTGAATCGCGCCGAGCCGCGCGCAGGCGAGCATCGCGATGGGCAATTCGGGAATCATCGGCAGATAGATGGAGACGCGGTCGCCCTTTTTGATGCCGAACGATTTCAGCACGTTGGCGAACTTGCAGACCTGCTCGTGCAACTGCGCGTAGGTGAACTTGCGCACGTCGTTCTCCGGTTCGCCCTGCCAGATGAGGGCAGTCTTGTCGCGCGTTTTGGTTTTCAAATGGCGGTCCAGGCAATTGACAGTCACGTTGAGCTGGCCGTCTTCAAACCAGGAGTGCTCGACTTTTTTCGCGGCGGTGTCCCAAATGTATTTGCGGCCCTTGGTCGGTTTTTTTATCCATTCGAGCGTGTTGGCCTGTTCGAGCCAGAACCCGTCCGGGTCTTTGATCGAGCGCTCGTACATTTTCTGGTATTGCTCGGCGTTGATGTAGGCGCGCTGAACCACTTCCTTGCCTGGTGGAAAAGTCCGGCCCTCCTGCATCAGGGAACTGGTCGAAACGGTTTGAGTTTGTTGTGTCATGATTTACTCCTTTTTCGTTTGTTTTTAATCGCTGGTTCAGTCAACCCGGCCGGCCCGGGAACGCCGGCATCCTGCCGGCTCGTTGCTTTATTCGGACCGGAAATCGCCGGCAAGATGCCGGCGCTCCCGGAAGTCGTCTCAAGGCCATGCAACCGGAATACGTTATTAATCACAGTTTCAATCGTGGTTCGCAACTCCGGTTCGACGGCGCGGCGTTGCTCCGCCGAAACCGCCAAAGTGCGGTCGCGCAGGCCCCCGGCCCATTCCGTGCTGGCGAGCATGACGCCGCCCATGCCGAGGCCGAAATCGCATTCGTCGTTCTCGCCGCAAAACGTCCGCCACGCCAGCGCCCAGCCGCGAACCGTGTTTTCGACGTGATAACCTCCGCCACCGGCGACGAGCATTGGACAATTCAGGCGTAATAGCCGCTCGGCGATTTCCACGACGACATTATTCGTCATGCGCAGGTGCGTCAGCGGATCGCCGGCCAGAATGTCCAAACCGAGTTCCAGCACGAGCACGTCGGGGTTGAATGCGGTCGCCAGCGGCACCGCAACGGAATCGAAGGCCATCAGATACGCTTCGTCGTAAGTCTCGGCCGGCAGGGGGACATTGACGTTGTAACCGCGTCCCACGCCTTCGCCGATTTCGTCTTCAAAACCGCCCCACGGGAAAAGGGTCTTGCCGCTCTCGTGCAGCGAAATGGTCATGACATCCTGGCGCCGGTAAAACGCGGCTTGCACACCGTCGCCATGGTGCGCGTCCACGTCGAGATACAGGACCCGTTTGCCGGCGTCGGCCAGTTTCATGCAGGCGAGCACGACGTCGTTGAGGTAACAAAATCCCGCCGCCCGATCCGCCATGGCATGATGAAAACCGCCCAGCAGATTGAAGGCGATGTCCGCCTTTTTTTGCAGCAACAAATCGGCGGCGGCAAAGCCCGCGCCACAGGCCCAGGCGCCGCATTCGAACATGTCCTTGAACACCGGCGTGTCCACTCCGCCGATGCCCATGCCCAAACCTTCCACGGTCAGGTCGCCACCGGCGGCGTGCTGCAATTCGTGGAGATAGGGCGCGGTGTGGAATTGTTTCAGTTCCGCCAGGGTTGCCCGCCGCGGCGTAACTTCAAAGCGGTTTTCGTCGCCAAGCAGCCCGAACGATTTCAGCCGCAGGCGCGTGAGGCCGGCGCGCTGGGTTTTGAAGGGACATTCCGGCGGATAGGTCAACGCTTCAACTTCCGGCGAGTAGAGAAAGGCCAGTTTACGGTCGCTCATGGTCAGCACTTCGCCTGAAGGCGGAAAGGATGATGATGCGGCCCCGCGCGCCGGGCGCAGAAAATAGATTCCCGGCAAGGCGCCGGCAGGGCCTCTTGATTTTGTCCGTCTCAATCTGTTTGCGTCTTGAGATCATCGCCATCCTGTCCGGGGCCGTTTCCCGTCCGGGAAGCGTTTCCGGCGACCAGTTGTGATGCCATTTCGCCCGGCGGTGAACATGCGTCCGCCGACAAACCCGACCGTGCGCCTTGAGGCGGGAGGAACCCGCGCGGCCCCGGTGTCAGGGCGGTGACCCAATCCCGCTTTGCGGGACTGGTCCGCTTGGTCTGTGCCGAGGCGGCAAACGGCGCACCCGTCAAGTTTGCCGAAACAAGCTAATGGCTTGGACACGAAGTGGCTTAACCGTTTTTGCCAATTGTTTGATTTTTTTTGGGCGGTCGTTTTGATGCGGTCTTTTCGCGGGTCAGTTCTGCGTTTCCGGGCTCTTTTGCCGCCCGGCAGCGCCCAGGGGTTCGATGTGGATGAGCACGTCGCTGACGGCCGGTTTGGCGTCGCGGATTTTGTCCTTCACGGCATGGGCGATTTGGTGCGAGCGGAGCACGGTCATTTGGGGGTCCACTTCCACGTGCATGTCCACGAAATACTGATAACCCACCTTGCGAACGATGCATTTTTCCACGCCGTTCACGCCGGGTGTGTCCTTGGCGATCTGGCGGATTTGGTCAATGATTTCGCGGCTGGGCGCGGCGTCCATGAGTTCGTTGAGTGCCGGACGGAGCAAATGCCAGCCGTTCCAAGCGATGACCCCCGCCGCCGCAATGGCCGCCACGTCGTCGGCGGCTTCAAAACCCTCGCCGCCGATGAGCGACACGCTGATGCCGATGCCGGCGGCCACGGACGTGATGGCATCGCTGCGATGATGCCAGGCGTCCGTGCGCACGGCGGAATTGTCCAGCGCCCTGCCTTCGCGCGAAACAAACCGGAACAAAATTTCTTTTACCACCACCACCACGACCAGCACGATGAGCGTGAACGGCGCCGGCGCCGGGTGCGGTTCCATGATTTCGCCGAACGCCTTGAGCGCAATCCATAGCGCCGCCCCCAACAACATCGCGGCAACGATGGCGGAGGCAATCGGCTCGGCCTTGCCGTGGCCGTAGGGATGGTCTTCATCCGCCGGCGCCGCGGCCACGATGACTCCGCGCCACACGATGAGCGAACTGAACACGTCGGCGAAGGATTCAACCGCGTCCGCAACGAGCGCGTGCGAATGGCCGACGATGCCCGCCGCGAGTTTGGTGCCCGAGAACACGACGTTGACGGCCATTCCCGCAAAGGTGGCGCGCAGACTGCGTTGGAGGCGGGTCAGGGGCACAGGGTTATTGAACACGAATGAATGAATCTCGCCAAGCCCGTAGCCGCGCTTGTGAAAGTGCGGTTTCGGCGTTTTCACAAACGCCGCTACAATTTCAAATCAGGCGGCAAAACATGCCATCGCGGAGTTTCGGCTCAAACCAGGTGCTCTTGGGCGGCATGATGCCGCCGGCGTCCGCCACGCTCATCAAATCCTCAATGCCGGTCGGGAACAGGGAAAACGCGCAGGCGGCCTGGCCGCCGTTCACGAGCTTTTCCAATTCCGCCGTTCCGCGGATGCCGCCGACAAACTGGATTCGTTTGTCTGTGCGCGGGTCTTTGATGCCGAAAATCAGCTCGAACACGTGTTTTTGCAACAGGGTCACGTCGAGTTGTTCCAACGGGCCTGTGGCTTCCAGAAATTTCCGGCGAAAGGCCAGCGTGTGCCACTTGCCGCGCAGGTAAAAACCGACTTCGTGTCTGCGGGCTGGCGCGGACGCGCTGTTTATATCAAAGGCGAAAACGGTGTGGAGTAGTTCCAGCACTTGGTCCGGGGTCCAATTGTTCAAATCCTTCAGCGCGCGATTGTAGGGCAGAATTTGCATCTGGTTGTGCGGGAAAATTACGCCGAGGAACTGTCCGCAATGGCCGGCGCCATTGCGGCTTTGAAAAATGCGCGCCGCCGCGAAACTGCGATGATGGCCATCGGCGATGTATAACGCCGGAATCCTGGCGAACTCGGTTTCGATAAATTGGATTTCCTTCGCGTCCCGGATGGTCCACGAGGTGTGGCGCACGCCGTCCTGGGCGGTGAAATCAATCTCCGGTTTTTCGGAAATTTTTTTGGCGATGAATTTGTCAATCGCACCCGCGGCGCGATACGTCAAAAAGACGGGGCTGGCCTGGGCCTGCAGCGTTTCGATATGCCGCACCCGGTCCTCCTCCTTGTCCGGGTGGGTCAGTTCGTGCTTCTTGATGACGCCGCGCAGGTATTCCTCGCAACTGGCGCCGGCGACCAGGCCGGTTTGCGTGTGACCGTCCATGATTTGGCGGTAAAGATAAAAATACGGCTGCGGGTCCGGCCGCAACGCGCCGTCCCGTATGAGTTTTTGAAAATTTTCCGCGCCCCGGGCATAGACTTCCGGCGCGTAAAGGTCCGTACCCGGCGGCAGATCAATCTCGGGTTTGCTGATATGCAGAAAACTCAATGGATTGCCGGCGGCAAGCTCGCGCGCTTCGTCCGACGACATCACGTCGTAAGGCAGTTCGCAGATTTTTTCCGCGAGTTCCGGTTTGGGTCGCAACGCGGCGAAGGGTTTGATGGTCGCCATGCGGTGGAAGAGTAGGTTGCACGCCGCCGGAAGGCACGCAGAATTTGAATCTGGAAAACCCGGCTAATTTTTTCGCAGGACGGGCCGAAAAATTACCCGGAGGAATTTCGCCAGCGTCACGTAGCGCGGGCCGGGTAGCGTGACGCTCTGTCCGATGGCCGGAATCTTAAAGGGTTGGTAGGATTGCGTTCGCCGGTCGAACTGGAGCCAGTGAAAATCGGGCGAATCCAGCGAAGTGTCGAACCGGAAAGCAACGCGGGAAGGCAAATCCGATGCATCCGATTCCAGGACTTCCACCGTGAGGCCGCCGAGGTCATACCGGTCGCCTTTTTTGCATTTGGGTTTGCCCAGGAGCAGGTTGGCTGTCCTGCAGACATAGACGCCATGGATGGGACCGACATTGTCGCAGGAGAATATGTCCGGCGCTTGGGATTGAATCACCAGCGTTTTGTCATCGGTCCGCTGGACGTCGAAGCTCGTGCAACCCGGTACCAGCGCCCTCATGGTCTTTGGCAGGGTCTGGTGGTGATACGCTATGTAAGAAGGTGCATAAACCAACGCGAGCGGGCAGGGTTCGTTGACTATAATCACATTCTTGTCCTCCATGTTTGGTGAATCGCCGAGAGCGTTGAGGCGGGTCGTCCCGGCGAAAAGGAAAGGGGCAGTTTCAACCATTGCGACCCTTCCGGCGATTGCTCCCGGAACATGCGCCAGAATCAGCAGGACACATGCAACCCATGCCAGGATTCGGTAGGCCAACCATTCCGGCAACCGGCTTGGCCGGGTGATCAGGCCGGCAACGAAACTGGCGATCAGTCCATAAGCCCCGACGGCTACAAAGCCAAGGTTCTTGCTGGTTGGCACTACCGTTGCCGCAGGGATGGCTGCCAGCATCATGACAGCGAACCAGAACGCGGCCGTTTTGTCCCGGCGGACCCAGGGAAGGAAAACCACCAAAGCCGCAACCACGGACGCCCAATAAAGCGCAGTGACCTTCGGCTGCAATAAAGGGTTAACGGCGAACAAAAAATCCGGCGCCACGCCGGTAAGCTGGCCTCCGAGCAGAACCATAGCTCTGGGGATCACTTCGCGCCCAAACTCAAGCGGGTCGTTGGCAGGGTCAATGTAAAGGCCCCAATGGAAAACACCGAAGCCGGAGAGTGTATAGATGGTCCGCCACAGAACGATGACCAGGATCGAAGGCAAAACCGTCAGAGCCCGGTTGCGAAAAGAACCCGCCTCGAGCACCAGGGCATACGCGAGGATGAAGGCAAACGTGGAAGCTCCGCCTTCGTTCGCGAAAAGGGAAAGCGCGAGGAACAGGGTGGATAGCACGCATCCGGAACGGGACTTTGCGGAACGCCATTGATGATGTTCATAAAGACACAACAGACCGAAGAAAAGCGAAAGCATGAAGCCGCGGTTGGCGACGAACATCACCGGGAAATACGTGTTGCCATCCAGCAGGAACAACAGCGCTGCCAGTCCGGCGGCCCACCCCGTTCCCATCAGCTTCCGGTAAACAATCGTGAGGAGAAACACGATGGCCGCAAACCACGCGATGTTATGGGCGTGCATCAGCACGGGCGAGTCGGGGAAAAGCCGGTAATCGAGCCAGTGAGTGAACGCGGTGAGTGGCCGCCAAAGACCTATTCTTAAATTGCAGGGCGTCCACCATGGCAGAATGCCGTAGTTTTTCGCCAGCGCCATGCATCGCGGATCCCGGAAGAAGCCGGCGTTAAAAAGGTCGCAGAGGACGGTCGAGAAAGAGCCGGAATCCGCGGGGTTACCCGTCTCGTGCATTCGCGGTGGCAATTGGCTTGGTCTGAGCTCAACCGCGCGCTCAGGCAGATCGTCCAGCACCAAGCCGGTCTTCAGGACGGGCAACATTACCAGTATCGCCCCAATTGCAAGAGCCGCGGGTAGATAACGGTGGGAAAGAAATCTTTTCGAGAAATCCAACACCCGGATTCCTATGCCGTTGGTTTTCACAGTTTCCATTTGATTCGGTCAATAATCGTTGCTGACCTTCATGGATAGACAGGGGAAATCAGCAAGCCTCACGCTTCGCCTCACGCGCAACTGGCCAACCGTCCATTCTTATTTTGACGACTTGGCGTTCCAAATGGCCAGGGTGTCCGGCGAGCCCTGGCTGCGGATGCCGTTGTCGGTCAGAATTTCGTCGGTGGCCGCGAGCATTTCAGCGCGCGGAAAGACCAACGTTTCGCCGCCGTGGAGATCAAACTCAATCGCGAAGAATTCCTCTTTGCAGTCGCGCAGGGTTTTGACAAGGTGGGCAAGGTTCTTGATGCGGAGGCCATTGACGGTTTTGACAACCCGGCCGTATGGCTCTGAATAACCTTTCGACAGTTTGTGTGGGAAAAAGGGCATAGTCACCACAACGAGGTTCTCTCCTTCAAATGCATATTTGTCACTCAGCCGCGACATCAGGGGACTTCCTTGAGAAACAAGCCATTTCATAAAATCAGCTGCGCGATCACCATCGGTCAGGCTGCCTGTGAACTGTTTCGTAGCAGCCGAAAACACAATCGGTCCACAGATGAAATAGGATGGATAAGCGCCTTCCAAATCAGGAATGAGCCATGGATATTTCGGCGATACCGGGAGTTCAACCTGAAGCTCCCTGGCGGCGCGGACGACGGTCAGCGGGACTTTTCCATCCCTGGCAATTTTCTGCACGAGATACTGGAAGCGAACGCGGAGGTTATGGCCGATCTTGATCATGCCTTGGTCGTCCACCGGCATATCGCCGATTTTGGTGATGACATCCCACTCTTTTAGTGGATAGGCCGCGTCAGCGTTCAACGGTTTGTGTACAACAATTCCTTCGACCGATTTGTCGAGCTTGAGGAATGAGCGCAGTGCAGGGTTCTCGAGCGTTTGGAGTTCATCAAACATGGCAGGCTTCCCATCGTAATGGCCGTCGGCTATGTCTTGGAGAAACAATTCGATCTCTTCGCACGGAATGATGTAGCTGATATTTTCCGACCCGCCGAGATGGCTGAAGGCAAGTCCGATCATTTTGTCGCCGGCGACGGCCGGCCCGCCGCTGTTGCCCGGGTTGATGGCGGCGTCCACCTGGATCCGCAGGCCGGATACGTTAAAATTGTAATCGGCAAACTCGATGCGCGAAACGATGCCCTTGGTGATGGAAAGGCTCGTGCCGCCCACTGGATAACCATAAGCCATGACCGCGTCTTTGATCTCGGGTAAAATGCTCGCGCGCGGCAATGCCGGATGCGAGTCGAAGAACGTTTCGTCATCCAGTTTAAGCACGGCGAGGTCGATGCCCGGCGCGATAAACTCAACCGTCGCGGAAATTTTGTCTCCCGCCTGGTAGGCCTGCACCTGTATTTGACTGGCGTAAAGGACGACATGTGCACAGGTGAGGATCCGTTTGCCTTCGATGACGACTCCGCTGCCGGTTTGCTCATTCGGCGGTTGCTTTGTCCAAGGACGATAAGGGTCCGGGTACCGCACGGTGGCAAACACCTTCACGACCGAGTTCGCTACCGCGTCGGTTCTGGCTTCCACGGACGCCGGCGGGGTGGCGGCGGCGGTTGCGGATGGGGCGGCACCGGAATCCGCCGCTGCCGCACGGAACGTGGCCAGTGGCAGGGTGAGGTTAAGCATCAGCAGCAGAGCTGTGACCGGCTGGCGACAAAGCGAGTTCAAATTCATGCAGGTCAAAGACAAAGGGAATTGACCCGGAAAGCCAAGCCCATTTTCGGGCGTTTCGCCGGCGCGAAACAAAATCCCTCCGAAATAGAGCTTGCCAGCGGGGGTTTTATGACTATGCTGCGTGTCCCTGATTAAAGATTTTATGGCACGAATTTGTGAATTAACCGGCAAAGGCTCGCGCAAAGGCAGCATTATCTGGCGCAGTGGCAAACCCAAGAAACAAGGCGGCATTGGCACGCACATCACCGCCGTCACCAAACGGCGGTTCATGCCGAACCTGCAGCGCGTGAAGGCCGTGTTGCCCAGCGGCGAAGTGCGTTACCTGCACGTCGCCGCCAGCGCCATCAAAAAAGGCCTCGTCAACAAGGCGCCTAAGCGGAATTGGAAGAAACCGGAAGCGGCCCCGGCGTGATTCGTTAAATCGTTGAACTGTCGAATCGTTAAATCGGTGGCGCGGTGCGTCCGCTTTAACGATTCAACGTTTTTAACGGTTCAACGATTATCACCGTCACGCTTTTGCGCTCGCGGCAGCCCCGCCTTTCCATCCTCAATCCTCCATTCTCTCTTCTCGCCATCGTTGCTACTGCATGGCAACGCGGCGTTTGATGTCGGCAACGTTGGCCTTCTCAATGAACGTGACGAGATTTTCCCACGCGGGATTGAACCCGAACCCGCCGTCCTTCATCTCCGCAATGGCCACCTCTTTGGTCCAGCCGCAGACGACAATGCGATACATCGCGCACATCATGCCGGTGCGATCTGCGCCGCGTTCGCAGTGGACAAACGCGGGCAGATTGTTGGTGTCTGTGACGACCTTGAGGAAGCGCACCACGTCTTCCTCTTCACCGTGCCACGGTTCGGTTTCAAAGCGCACGCTTTTCAACCCGGTGCCGGCCGCCTGGTCCTTGTCCGAGTGCCACGCGCGCAGGTTGATGACGGTCCTGATGCCCAGCGCCCGCAACTGCGCCATGCCTTCGGCCGTCGGCTGTGCGCCGCGATAAAGATTTGTCGTGACTTGAAAACAATTTTTGATGCCCGCCACCTCGATTTTTTGCGCCCAGTTTGCCGGGCGATTGGCGGGTTCCGGGGCTGCGGTCGCGATGGCGGCCGCAAACAGGGCAACGGTCATGACCGCCGGGAAAAATTTGCCATGGCCATTCATTTTCTGCCCTTGAGCCGGTGCATCCGGGCGCGTTTGAGTTCGCGTTCCGACTCGCGCCGTTTCAGCTCCTCGCGCTTGTCGAACTGTTGTTTGCCCTTGCCGACGGCCAGCGCGACCTTCACCTTCCCGTTTTTCCAGTAGAAGGCGAGGGGAACCAGCGCGTTGCCTTTCACGGCCGCAAGACCGAAGAGTTTCCGGATTTCCGATTTGTGCAGCAGCAATTTGCGCGGCGCCTTGGGCTGATGATTTTGGATGTTGCCGTGCGAGTATTCGTCAATGTGCGCGTTGTAGAGCCAGACCTCGTCCTTTTCCACGCGTGCGAAGGCGTCGTTGATTTGTCCCTTGCCCGCGCGCAGCGACTTGACCTCCGTGCCGCGCAACACGATGCCCGCCTCAAATGTTTCGAGGACGTGGTAATCGCGCCGCGCCTTGTGGTTGGTCACGATGTCGGCCATGACCAATTTTAGATTTACGATTTACGATTTACGAGGCGAAACTGAAATGAAGGGCGATTCGTAAATCGCCAATCGCAAATGGACTACCGTTTCCGGCGTTTCTTGGGTTGGGGACGGACCAATTCGACCGGTTCCGGCATTTCCCAGCCGATTTTGTCCTCCAGGATTTCGCGCAGGGCGATGTCCGCCGCGCCAAGATTCGTTGTGTCGGTCACCAGCGGCCGGCTCAAGCCGCCGCCGCCGGAATTGAGCTGGCGCACGCGCCGCGAAATGAGGTTCACGAGGACATTTGGATTGCCAACTTTTTCGGCGGCCCTTTTGCAGAGTTCAGCGTTCACAATTCGTTTTGACAAAGAGAGTTGGAAATTCTAATCGCCACCGCCCCTCCATGCAATAAAAAATTTACCTCGTTTGCAAGCGCGAATTCAGTGCTATTTCAACGCTTGAACCGCAGTCCGATTTCGGATATTGCTCCGCAGAATTATGGATTCCCCGAGTCAGGCCCACATGGGTTTTCGCAATTACCGCTGGATCATTTGCGCTCTGCTCTTCTTTGGCTGGACGGTCAACTACATGGACCGCCAGATTGTCGCCTTGTGCAAGGACATGCTCGACAAGGAACTGGGCTGGACCAACGAGCAATACGGCATGGTCACTTCCATCTTTCAAATAAGCTATGGTCCGGGGCTGCTGGCGTTCGGCTGGTTCGTGGACCGGTTCGGTGCGAAAATCGGTTACGCGGTTTCCCTCATCGGCTGGAGCATTGCGGCGGCGGCCTACTGGTTTGTGCACGGAGTGACAGGGTTCCTGGCCACGCGGTTCTGGGTCGGACTTGGGGAATCGGGCAATTTCCCGAGCGCCATCAAGGCGGTCACCTTGTGGTTCCCGAAACGCGAACGGGCGCTGGCCATCAGCATTTTCAACTCCGGGCCCAACGTCGCCGGCATGATTGCCCCGGCGTTGATTCCGCCGATCGCCTTCTACTTCGGTTGGCGCGGCGCCTACCTCGCCGCCGCCCTCGCCGCTCTGGTCTGCCTCGCGCTCTGGCTGGTGCTTTATCAAGTGCCCGAAAAACTCAAGCGACTGAATCCCGCTGAAATGGAACACATTCTGAGCGATCGGGACGAAATTCAGCCGCAAAAAATGCCGTGGGCCAGTCTGATCGGTTACCGCCAGACCTGGTCCTTCATTGTCGGCAAGGTGTTGACCGACCCGGTCTGGTGGTTCTATCTCGCCTGGCTGCCGGACTTTTTCAAGAAAACCCGTGGGCTGGACATCAAACATAGTTGGCCACATATCGTCACCATTTACACGATGATCACGGTGTTGAGCATCTACGGCGGTTGGGTGACGGGTCATCTCATCAAGCGCGGCTGGACGGTCACCCGCGCGCGCAAGACCGGCATGTTCATTTTCGCATTGTGCGTGGTGCCGATTGTAGTGGTGACGCGGGTGGGCGACTGGACGGCCGTGGCGCTTATCGGTTTTGCGGCCGCCGCACATCAGGCCTGGTCAGCCAACTTGTCCACGACCGTCTCCGACATGTTCCCGAAAAAGGCCGTCGCGTCGGTCATTGGCATTGGGGGGATCGCAGGGGCATGCAGCAGCTTCTTTTTCCCCATCTTTTGCGGATGGGTGCTCGACCACTTTTCCAAAACACAAAACGAGACGGCCGGTTACGCCATCCTGTTTGCCATCTGTGCCTCGGCCTACCTCGTGGCCTTCGGCTTGATTCATCTCTGCGCCCCGCGTTTTGAGCAGGTTAAAATCAAAGGCGCTGATTAAACGTCATGGCATCAGGTTTCCGCAACTATCGCTGGCTCATTTGCGCGTTGTTATTCCTGGCCACCACCATCAATTACATTGACCGGAGTATCCTGGCGCTGCTGAAGGAGACGCTGGACCGGGAAATCGGCTGGACCAATGAACAGTTTGGCTGGGTGAATGCCTCGTTCCAGCTTGCCTACGCGTTGGGTTTGCTGGCCTTCGGTTGGTTCGTTGACCGGTTCGGCACCAAGGTCGGCTACGCCGTTTCCATCGCCGCGTGGAGTCTGGCCGCAATGGGGCACGCGCTGGTGGGCACGTTCCGCGGCTTCATTTTCGCGCGCATTGGCCTGGGTTTCAGCGAGGGCGGCAATTTCCCTTCGGCCATCAAGGCCGTGGCGCTGTGGTTCCCAAAAAAGGAACGCGCCTTGGCCACGAGCATCTTCAACGCGGGTGCCAACGTCGGCGCCATCATCGCCCCGGCCTTCATTCCGTGGTTGGCCAGCACCGATTCCGTGTGGGGATGGAAGGCGTTTTGCATCCGACACGGCTGGGACCAATCGCTGCCGTGGCTCGGACATACGTGGGGCTGGCAGGCGGCGTTCGTGGCTGCCGGAGTCGTTGGCCTTTTGTGGTTGTTGCTTTGGGGGCCGTTTTACAACGTTCCGGAGAAAATCCGCCGCCTGAATGCGGAGGAGTTGCAGCACATCCGCAGCGACGCGGACGAACTGGCCAACCAGCCGAAAATGCCGTGGTTGAGCCTGCTGGGTTATCGGCAGACGTGGTCGTTCGTCGTTGCCAAATTCCTGACGGACCCCGTCTGGTGGTTCTTCCTGATCTGGCTGCCCGATTACTTCAACAAAACGCGCGGCCTCGACATCAAACACAGTTGGGTTCACATCGTGACGATTTACACCATTGTAACGGTGCTGAGCATTTTCGGCGGCTGGATTACGGGGTTCCTGGCCGAGCGCGGCTGGACCATCACCCGCGCACGCAAGACCGGCATGTTCGTGTTTACCCTGTGCGTGCTGCCAATTCTCATTATCACCACGGTCGGCGACTGGACCGCGGTCATGCTCATCGGTCTTGCCGGCGCGGCGCACCAGGCGTGGTCGGCCAACCTGTTCACGACCGTGTCCGACATGTTCCCGAAACGGGCGGTGGCTTCCGTGGTGGGGATTGGCGGCATGGCCGGTTCGATTGGCGGGTTCCTGTTCCCGATTTTCACCGGCGCGATGCTGGACCACTTCAAAGCTGGGGGCAATATCACGGCGGGTTACGCCATCCTGTTCGGCATTTGCGCCGCGGCCTATCTCGTCGCCTTCGGATTAAACCATGTGCTGGCGCCGAAGTTCGAGCTGGTTGAAATCAAAGGCGCCTGAATCTCTTCGCACGCGAAAAAACAAAACGCAGGCGTGCCGGCTATACCCCGCTGAACGCGGCGAAGCCGCCGTCAATCGGAATGACCACGCCGGTCACAAAACCGGAGGCCTCGTCCGAGGTCAGCCACAGCAGCGCCCCGACCAAATCCTCCGGCACACCGAACCGGCCCATCGGCGTGTGGGCGAGGATGGTGTTGGCACGCGGGGTCCAGGTGCCGTCCGGTTTGGTCAGCAAGGTGCGGTTCTGGTCAGTGACAAAGAAACCGGGGGCGATGGCGTTGACGCGGACGCCGACCTTCGAGAAGTGCACCGCGAGCCATTGCGTGAAATTGCTGACCGCCGCCTTCGCCCCGCTGTAGGCCGGGATTTTCGTCAACGGCCGGAACGCGTTCATCGAGGAAATGTTGATGACAACGCCCCGGCCCTTGCCGGCCATCTCGCGGGTGAACGCCTGCGTCGGCAGCAACGTGCCCAGAAAGTTCAGGTTGAACACGAACTCAACGCCTCTTGGATCGAGATCGTAAAACGTGATCAAATCCTTGGCCGCGTTTGTGATGTCTTCCTTGCGCAAATATTCGAGACTGGTCGTGCCTTTGGGATGATTGCCACCCGCGCCGTTGATGAGGATGTTCACCGGGCCGAGTTCCTTTTTCACCTTGTCGTTGGCCGCGGCCAGGCTTTCCTTCTCCAGCACGTTGCACACGACGCTGATGGCCGTGCCGCCGGCCTTGCGGATTTGCGCCGCCGCGGTTTCGGCGGCCTCCGGCTTCAAATCCGCCACGGCGATTTTCGCGCCGCAGGCCGCCAGCGCCGACGCCATGGTACTGCACAACACTCCGCCGCCGCCCGTCACGAGCGCGACCTGGTTTTTCAAATTTACCTTAAATGGAACATTCATGGTTTTCCCTTCCAGTTTTACCGGCTGTTTTAATCCTTGAATCGCCCGCGATACGCCCATAACCCGAGCGCCGGGTTTGAAATGTAAAAGATGTGGTCGCCATCGGGCATTATGTTCCAACCGTCCTTGAGCTGGGCCGGGTTGTAGCGCGCAGTCATCACCCTCAGGTCGGCGTAGCGGAAATTGACACTCTCGATTTCCTGCTGCGTAAGGTGGCCGGGGCAATACGTGATGTTAAACCGGCCTTCCGACGAGCCGTGAATGAAATGCGCCGCTGCGCTGAGATTGTTCTGCAATTCGGCGTTGGCTTTCACGGCCGCCAGCGTGGCCGGCGTGCCGCGATAACCGTATTTGCGGATGAGCCGGTCAATCTCCTTGTCCTCGCCGAATTCCTCCAAGCCGGGCGCGAGCACAATCAATTCGCCGCCGTCGGCCATGGCCATGCGCGTGCGATAAATGCTCTTGTTGCCCAGCCACGTGCTCTTGAACTCGCCGGGGTCCAGATAGACCACCACCTTCTTGAGCGGTTGGTCGAGCATCTCGAAATTGACCTTCAATGAAAGCGCCGCGCCTTTGTCGAAACCGGACCCGTCGTCGCTCACAAACAAACCGCGGATGCACAATCTGCCCCTGGCATCGTTCCCCACCACCGTGTGCACATACACGATGGGTAGATGCTTGGTGAAGTGCTCGGAGGCGTAGTTGAGAATGCGCCGTACCGGCGTGTCCGCGCGCCCCATCATTCGCTCCATGCCGTAGGCCGCGCCGACGAAATGGCTCTTGTTGATGCTTTCCGTGCCGCCCGTGCCCACGAAGATGTTCTTGTTGTAACTGGCCATGCCGACGACCTCGTGCGGGACAACCTGGCCGACGGACAGAATCAAATCGTGCTTGCCCGTCCAAATGAGATTGGCCAGTTGCGCCTGCCATGGAAAATCCACCGCGCCTTCCGATACTTCTTTCACGAAATCCGCCGGCACTTCGCCGACGTTGGCAACGCCCGTGCGCCAGTTATGGATGCGGAACAATTCCGGCGGCACACCGGCATACATTTCGGCGATCTGTTCCGGGGTCATCGGCGTATGCGTGCCCAGCGCGGGCAGAACATCCGTCAAACGCTCATCGTAGTAATCGTAGATGAGCTTGGTCAGCGGTCCCGCCTGCGAATGAAACCGGGTGAAATCTGGCGGCACGACCAGCACCCGCTGGCGCGGTCCGAGTTTGGCGAGCGCCTTGTACAAGCCATCGCGCAAATCGTCCAACGACAACTTGTCCTTTGCAGAGCCGCGTTCGAAATAAAGCATAGATTACCAGCCTAGGTTACACCACGCGCCTCGGGTTTGGCAACGTTATCGGAAAGTAGCGCAGGCGCCCCGCCTGCAAAATCCAGAAAACAGACAGGCCAGAGGCCTGTGCAACTTTTTGACCCAGGCTGGTCGACTCCTCGAAGGTTTTTCTTGTCAAACTCAAATTGTCGTCTCGGAACGCATCCCGACACTGTCCCCGAATGCCAACGGGCTGGAGCGCGGCGTTTACGCCGCTTCATGGTTCGGGTGTCTAACTCCAAGTTCCCAAAACACATCAGGATTATGGTCGGTAAGGTCTGCGATAACGATTTGTTGGGTGACAAGGTTTCCCCGCTTCAATTCAAATGCCCATTCGGCCTTACTTCTCATCAACGTGAGCCCCGGGTGGTTTTACAGGCTCGATGGGAGTGGAGTTCGTCCCGTTCTGAAAGACAAGGGTTCGCAGAGGCCCGTGATAGACATTCACCGTAGAGAAAGGATAATTATACTTGTACCAGGGTGATGTTAATACAAAGGTGGGGTCACGATGAAAGAACCGTTTCCACCGCACTGCGACTTCCGCGGAAGAAGGGGTCCCATAATCTATCAGAATTACCTGGCTGTAACCGTTCACGGCGAACCCTGGCGATTGATCTGGCAAGTGAATAAGAATGGTAGGAACCGGGCTCAGAAGCGAGTTCAATTGGACCTGCCATTTCAGGGGATAGTCCACGGTTTCCCGGAAATGGTAAAGCACCCGGAGGGGTTGAAAGAACCAAAGAATGACGAAAGCGATCCCCCCAAAACGCGTCACGACCGGATTCCTTCTTTTCTTCATTGAGCACAACAAATCCCAGGCGGTGACTCCAGCCACCAAAGCCAAAGGGCCTATGCAAATCTCCAGGTTGCGTTCGAACCGGATTTTCGTGGCAAGAAAAAACACCGCCGCGACGGTGAGGAAGGTTCCCAGCATAAAGTCTTCCCATCGGCGAAGAACAACAATTCTGACAACGAATAAGAGTGCAAAGCACAATGGCAACAGGCCAAAACCCAACCACGCCAGATAGCTGGTCCAGTAAAAGAGATTATTATCCTCCCAACCATGCGCCTGTTGCGAAATATCGCCGGTTAAGTAATGGCTGAACTCGTATTGTATTCCGGCGGTCAATGGACCCGGTCGCCATAATAATTCGGGGGTGGCGCCAACAAAACCAGCACCGACGACCAGGAAGCTGGCCATGGTAAGCAAAACGGCCCGGCCTCGTGAAATGGCACCGGTTTGCGCCCATCGGAACAGGATGAGTGGAATCAACACCAGGACCGGAAACGCGTTGTATTTTGCCGCAACGGTAACTCCCATGCAGAGCGAAGTTGCGACGAGCCAGGAGAGACCTCCCGGACGTTTCGCTGCCTGGAACGCCAGAATCAGAGACAGGAGAACGAGACAACCCAAAAAAGAATCAACCCGGGCATAAATCGAATCCTGAACCTGCAGGAAACAAGTCGCCAGGGTGGCTTCGCCCAAGAGTGACGCCGCCGGTGAGAAACAGGTTCGCCCAAGGAAGAAAACGAGTAAAACCGCTGCACTGCCCCAGCAACAGGATGAGACGCGAGCCAGGAGAATGTAACCGTCCATACTCGATGGCGAGGCCGTCAGCCAATAGGCCAGTTTGGCAATCACGGATTGGACCAAAGTATAAGGCGAAAATTGATAAGTCGGCCGGCTCCACCACCATTGAGTCTCAAACCCCGCCCAGTTGGCGGTCAGCTTTCCTTGATCAACAAATCTTTCGGTCAGAGTTGCGATTATCGGCTCATCCATATGAGCGCGGGTCGGAAAATTTACCAGTGAAAGCCGCAAGACAAGGGCGGCTAATGCAATGCCCAAAGCCCACCATAAGTGGATAGCGCCTTTGTTCCCGGTTGATTCGGAGTCTGTCATTGTGTTACTGCGAATTGGTCAGAGGGACGACAAATGGGGCCTTCTTGCACGCCGGTTGGAATAGCCAAATACTTCTGGAGACGGATGGAGTATCTTTGCCATTCGTGGAGCGTAGAAGATCTGGCGTGGCGTGTCAAAGCCAGCCGTCCAATGTGTGCGCCAGCCCTTTCACGACGAAAGCGACGTGGCGGTTTGCAGTGGAACCGAGAACGGCAACGCCGTTCTGGTCGTGCCATTCCAGGTAATATGGATCCGTTTATGAGGTATCCGCCACCCAGCCCGCAGTCGAGCGTGAAATTCTCCCAGGGCGCTAATGATATGCGTCATGGCAGCACAATCCTCACTTGACCGCACGATTATCCCCGGCGGGTCAGTGGCCTGCGGGCGTGGTGTTCATTGGCGCGTTTTCGTGGAAGGGTTTTCCAGCGCGATAAAGGTTGAGCAGTTGCTGAATCTGCGCGGCTAATGCCTGGTTTCCTGCGGCCACGGCGAGGTCGTTCGCTTTCCCGGCGATCCGGATCGCATCTTCAAACCGCCCGGCTTCAGCATAGGCCGCTGAAAGCGTGCCCAGGAATAGCGGCTCGCGTGACCCGGTCAATTGGCAGGCGCGCTCGGCCAGACGCACCGCCTCCGGCCCGTTGCGAACTGCGTCGCTGGGGTTGACCGCCAGAATCCAAGCGAGGTTATTCAGCGCCTGAAGCGAATCGGGTTTAACCCGGAGCATTTCCCGATAGACCTTTGCGGCAGCTTGAGGTTGTCCCGCTGTACGCAGGAGGAACGCCAGGTCCTGCTGCGCCTGCAGGTTGGGCTCGAGACGCACAGACTCCTGCAAGTGCGCAATCGCCTCATTCAGTTTTCCTGCCCGGGCCAGCAACATGCCATAGCGCCAGTGGGCTGGCGCGTCGGCGGGATTGAGTTTCAACACTTGCTGGAATTGAACTGCCGCCTCAGCCGTTCTACCCAGTTTGGCGAGAATAACGGCCAGATCGTCGCGATAATTCAGCGACTTTGGCGATTCGGGGTCGAGCTGCAGTGCGATTCTATACTCGGCAACCGCTTCCTCCAGTTTGCCCTGTAAAGCCAGCGCCCAGCCCAGGTTGTAGTGGCCGTGCGCATAATCCGGTTTGATCGCAATGGCCGCCTGGATATATTTTATCCCTTCTTCAATTTTGCCTTCCGCAACGAGGATATCACCCAGGTCGCTGAATCCCGGCGCGTAGTTCGGGTTCAGTCTCACTGCCTCCACCAAATTCGTCTCTGCCTCCTTGATTTTCCCTTGTTTGGCCAGAATGCCACCCAATAAGTAGTGGGCCACGGCGTTATCGGTTGTCACCGCCAGCGCGTGGCGGAAGAGCGTTTCCGAGTTTTCCCAATGGCGCACCTGACCGAATGTCAATCCCGCACAGGCCCCGACTACCAGCCAGCCTGCCGCCGCCAGAACCATCTTCCTCACTTGCCAATGCGTCGCCAGCTCGCCTGCGCCCCAGGTCACCAGCAGGAAAATTCCGATCAAAGGGATATAAGTGTACCGGTCCGCCATTGACTGGCTGCCCACCTGCACGATCCCGATGACTGGCACCAATGTCCCCAAGTACCATAACCACCCCACGGCAAACCAGGGGTGCTGCCGACGATTTCTGAATGCCACGATCGAAATCCCAACCATTACCAGCAGGCTGGCGGCAACCAGTTCAAGAGACGGGGAGTAGGAGTACGGGTAGAATACCGCCAGGTCCCGGGGCCAGACGGTTTTCTTCAGGTAAAGGAAGTAGGCAGTCAAGGCATTCAAACCGCGCGTATGGGGCGAAAGGTAGCCCAGCGCAACGACCGCCTGGGCATTCCTCTGCACCACAAAAGTAATTATGCAGGAAGCGGCGGAGAGGGCGAAAAAACCAAGTTTCTCCCTGACCAGGGCCGCGACGGTGCGGACCTTGAATCGCTCCCACGGCCAGTAATCCAGGAGCAGCAGCACGAAAGGAAGAGTCACCAGCATTGGTTTGCACATCAGCCCAAGCGCAAAGCAAAGCAACGCTGCCCAATGCCAAAACATCCGGGTTCCCGACTCGGACCCGGAATTTTGACCATCAACCGTTGCGGCCACAATGGCAGATTCCTTGCGGGCGGTCACAGGCGCTTGGGCGCTGGCTCCGGAACCCTTGACGTAGAATGCATAGGTGAGCAATGTGAGCAGGAAGAAGAAGGTGCTGAGCACGTCCTTCCGTTCGGCAACCCAAGCCACGGATTCCACATGAAGCGGGTGCACCCCAAACAACGCGGCCACGAAGGCGCTGCGCCACAGCGTGCCGGTCACTCGCTTCAGAACCCAGAACAACAGCACGGTGTTGGCTACGTGCAGAAGCAGGCTGGTTAAATGGTGCCCCCCGGCGTTTAACCCGAACAGTTGCACGTCCAACATGTGCGACAACCAGGTCAAAGGATGCCAATTGCCGGCGTATTGAGTTGTAAAAGCCCAGGCAACACCCTTCCAGGTCAATCCCGCCCGCACCGCCGGGTTTTCGAGAACGTAAACGGGATCATCTGCGGTGACGAAGCCGTAATGGATTACCGGCCAAAACGCAGCCAGCGTGACCGCGCCAAGGAGCACGCAAACAAGCAGCGTGATCGAACGGTTATTATGGTTCGGATCCATCGGGAGACGCATCTTGCCCGATATGGAAAATGGCCGCAATCTTTCCGGTCACCGGACCGGGGCTCAATTGGGAGAATACTTGAACTGGCCGAGTACTGACGCAGTGAGATAGGCAACCATGCGAACAAGTTGCACGGGAAAAATCAAACGGGCGATGGCGGAATTCGCTACCAGTTCAAGTATTAGGCGGCGTAGCTTGCTTTTTGAGTTTTCTCGCGGAAATGATAATCCCAGTCTGCAACAAGGCGAGCACGCACCCTTCAGCAGCCAAGTCCAAGTCTTGGCTCTGAACAGCCTGCATCTTGCTCAAGTCGTCACCTTCAGGTTTCAGAATCGCAATCGCGTGATGCGTCACGTATGCGTAGCCAGCATAAGCGGCAGTGTTCAGAACGGCAAAAAGTAACGTGATTCCTGCGGCAAGATAGATGACAAAGATTGGTCTCATAAAATGCTCAAAGTTGTCCGACAGATAATGGTCAGCTCCAGCGCTTGCGGGGCAGCCTGTCCTGTTTCACGATTTTGACATTGCGCCCGACCAAAAAATTTGTCCAGAAAAAGGGGGCGAAAATTTGGAGTGCGCGGACGTGTCCGCGCTTTCAAAGCGGCGACATATCGCCGCAGTCCAAATGCGCCATTCCATTTTTTTACAGACAAACCGTGGTTATCCTGCTAGTTGTGTCAGTCACAAAAAACGCGGTCACTGGGAGATTGGGCAATGTACTCTAATTTGGTAGGGACGCCTCGCCGAGGCGTCCACGGACGGCTGGGGCCAGCCGTCCCTACCTCAGAAATCAGGACACTGCCGGTAATTTCTTCCGCAAAATGACCGGGCTAAAAATCTTAAAACGTCAGGAAAACAGAATGAAATATGGCTTGAACATCCCTGAGAAGGGCGCGCTGGACTTCCTGTCCATCGGCGCCTTGGTCCACCGCCTGGATCCGGGCATCGTCCCGTTCCGCAAGGCTACCGAATGCAGAATCCACGTCAGCGGCGGCGAATTCAACTGCGCCGCCAACCTCGCCGATTGCTTTTGCCTGAACACCGGCATCGCCACCGCGCTGGTCGAGTATCCCATCGGTGAACTCATCGCCGAGCGCGTGCGGGCGATGGGCGTGAAACCGTTTTACAAACGGTTCAAGCACGACGGCGTGCGCGGTCCGAACCACGCGGCAGTCTATAGCGACCAGGGCTTTGGCGTGCGCGCGCCAATGGTGTTTTATAATCGCAGCAACGAAGCCGGCGGTCTGCTCAAGCCGGGCGACTTCAACTGGAAGGAAATTTTCGGCCAGGGCGTGCGCTGGTTTCACAGCGGAGGCATCTTCGCCGCGCTGTCCGAAACCACGGGCGAATTGATTGCTGAAGGCATGAAAGCGGCCAAGGCCGCCGGCGCCATCACGTCGTTCGACCTGAATTTCCGCCAGAAGCTGTGGGACATCTGGGGCGGACATGAAAAGGCGTTGTCGGTCGTCAAGCGGATTGTCGAGCACGTGGACGTGATTGTGGGCAACGAAGAAGACCTGCAAAAGGGCCTTGGCCTGAAAGGGCCGGACGTGGCCGCCAGGAGCAAGCTCGATCCGAGCGTGTTTTTCGGAATGATTGACCAGGTGGTGAAGAAATATCCCAAAGTCAAGGTCGTGGCGACGACGTTGCGCGAAGTTCACTCGACCAACCGGCATAGCTGGAGCGCCGTGGCGTGGATTGACGGCAAGAACTACACCGCGCCGACGGCCGAACTGGACGTGTATGACCGCGTGGGCGGCGGCGACGGTTTTGCGTCGGGCCTTTTCTACGGCATGTTAACGGGCGAAGAACCCGAACAGGCAGTGAAACTGGGCTGGGCGCACGGGGCGTTGCTGACCACGTTCCCCGGCGATACGACGATGGCTACAGTCGAACAGGTAAAAGCCTTCGCCAAAGGCGGCTCGGCCCGCATTCAGCGGTAATGGTTGGTCGCGTCGCGCTGACGCAATCGCAACGGCTTGTCTCGAGAGGCCATATTTGCCCGGTTCCATTCCTTGGCTCAGTGCAGTTGCCATTGTCTCGACGCTTGTAACCACGGACAAAATATGAAGTTGATATGCCAAAAAATATCAGGTGCTTTTCCCGGCGGATAAGTTATTATCGCCGGTAACAATTGAAAGTAGCTATGCACGCAACATTGACAAAACGTTCGAAACTGATTCTGGCGGGGGCGCTGGCACTGGCCGGCCTCTGCCTCGGCGGTATGCTGGCGCAGGCCCAACCGCCACAAAAGAAAACAGATAAAAAGAAACTCACCGGCGCGGAGTTGTATGCCATGAACTGCAATCGCTGCCACCCGGAGCGTTATCCCACCGAGTTCACGGCGGCCCAGTGGAAAACGATCATGCTGCACATGCGGGTGCGGGCCAATCTGCCCGCGGCACAGGCGAAGTTGATTTTGAAGTATCTTCAGGAAGACAGCGGAAATTAAACTCAAGGAAATTTACCCATGAAAACACGTTCCCTGATTTTGAGTGCAGTGGTCGGATGCGCTGTCGGTGTGATGTTGCCCCCGCGCGCGGCGGCGGTCGTGAGTGATGACGATTTCAACGCGCTGAAAAATATGGTCCAGCAATTGAACGATCAGGTTCAGGACCTGAAACGTGAGCACCAGCAGGACGGCATCACGCACAACGAAGACCAGATGAAAATCCAGCAATTGCAACAGCAGTTGGGACAGACGCAATCGCTGGCCACCAACGCCGTCCAGAAAGCCGAGGCGGCGGCCAAGTTGCAGCCGACCAAGCCGGTCCCCAGCGGTGCGCTGAGCGCGTTGCACAACTTTTCGATGGTGGGTGACGCCGAAGTGCAATTTGCCAAGTCGGAAGGCCAGCATAGCGCCTTTGTGCTGGCTGATTTTGCGCCCATCTTCCTGTATCGCGCGGGCGACAACATTTTGTTCGAGGCAGGGTTCGACGTGACGCTGCACAACAATACAGATCAGAACGGCAATCGCGCCGCGGGCAGTTCGACGGCAGTGGACTTGAGTTTCGCCCAGTTGGATTATCTCTACAACGATTACGTGACCCTGGTGGCCGGCGATATGGTGCTGCCGTTGGGCACCTATTCCGAGCGTGCAGCCGGCTGGCTGAACAAAATTCCTGATGATCCCATGGTGCGCGACGTTGTGCCGGGCAGCGGCATCGGTGTTCAGTTGCGCGGCGCCATACCGGTGGGCGAAACCGGCCAATCTTTAACCTATGCCGTTTATGGCGCGAACGGACCGTCATCCAGCTCAACCAACGGCACCGCAAACGCAAGCGACCTTGATCTCGGCGGCAATGTGGGCGACACGCCGAATTGGCACGCCAATCCCAGTGGTGGCGGTCGCATTGGTTGGTTCTTCCCCTGGAAACCGCACTATGATCTCGAACTCGGCGTTTCGGGTCAGACTGGTGAATGGAGCGACTCGGGGAACCGCCTCTGGTCAGCGGCGGTGATTGATGCCGCGTTGCATATCAGTCCTTACTTCGAAGCCAAGGGCGAGTATATCAACTCCTGGGTTGAGACCGATAACGCCGGCACTTTTCGTCCGCGCGGCTGGTGGGTTCAGGCAGCTTACAAGCTGGCCGGTTTGAATTTGGACTTCCCGATGGTCAACGATGTCGAATTGGTCAGCCGCTACGACAACTTGAACGACGGGCTCGGCACCGCAACGGATCGGGTCACGGCGGGTTTTGTGTATTACCTCACAAGCACGTTGTTGTTCGAGGGCGACTACGAATTTGTTCACAGTCGCGGACCGGCGGGTGCCGCTGTCACGCCCGAATTGATTCTGCAACTCTCCTATGGATTCTAAATCTCAAAAGCACCTGTATTCATGAAAACCAAATTTCCCATACTTCTCCTCGGGGCCACCGCCTTTGGCCTGTTTGTGGCCGGCGTGATTCGGGCCGACGACCAACAACTTGACGCCGAAACCAAGGCGCGCATTGATAAATACGAACAAGGCCCGGCGACCATTGACGTGTCCAAATACCCGCAAGGCATCCAGGACAATTATGAGGTGTTCAGCCAGAAATGTTCGCAATGCCACAAGTTGAGCCGTCCCATCAACAGCGACTACGCCGCGCCCGACGAGTGGTCGCGCTACGTGAAACGGATGATGCACAAGCCCGGTTCCGGCATTGACAGCACTTCCGGCAAGAAGATTTATGAATTCCTCGTCTATGATTCCAGCGTCCGCAAGAAGGCGATGCTCGATGACAAGCTTGCCAGGATGAGCGCCGATGACAAGGCGACCGCCGAAGCCAAGGTCAAGGAAGTCCACGACAAATACGACAATAAATAATCCGTCTCGCAACGGGAATCCGCCTTGATTAAAAATCAGCCGCAGCGGTCACGTTGATTCATGAGTGACGAATTAATTTGTTGTTCTAAACACGACTCCGAGCCAACGGCTTCCCGGAAGCCTGTGCCGGTATGGCTCTTTGTCCTGACCCTCGTGCTGTTGTTCCTCGGCGCGGTTTATTTTGATCATTACAGCGGCTGGTTTGACAAACAGGTCTATGCCCCTTACGCCTCCGCCGAAGAATTGGCCTTTTATCAACCCAAGTCCGGCGCGGCTTCAGTGGCTGCACATGGCAGGGCGGTTTATGAAACTGTTTGTGGTCTGTGCCATAGCAATGACGGTCTTGGAAAACCTAATCAGGCACCGCCGTTGGCCGGCTCCGAATGGGTGTCCAAAGATGTCACGTCGCTCGCGCGCGTTCCGCTAGCCGGACTCAACGGGCCAATCCAGGTCGCCGGCCACGAATGGAACCTTGCCATGGCGCCGATGGGCGCGGGTTTGTCCGACGCCGATCTGGCCGCGGTGTTGAGTTACATCCGCACCTCGTGGGGCAACAACAGCGGCGCGGTTACCGCCGACGAAATGAAAGCTGCGCGCGCAGCCATCAGCGGCAATGCCCCGTCGGCGGAGGCATTGGCCAAAATGACCCCGGTCGAGCGTGGCCGCGCGGTTTTTCAAAAATACGGTTGTTACCAATGTCACGGTCAGGACGGCAAAGGCGGTGTGTCCAACGCCAATGCTAAAACAGCGGAACAGGTTCCCAGCCTGATTTACGTGGCCGATGGTTACACCAAGGCTGAATTAATCGCTTTTGTCAGCCGGGGTGAGCGTAACATTCCCCGCCTGAACCCCGCCGGCCCGGAGCCGCCCCACTTCATGCCTAAATGGGGACCGATCATTAGTACTAACGAACTTAGCGATTTGGCTGACTTCCTTTTCAGTTTGAAACCCAAGGGCGAGAACCTGGGCTTTTAGCCGGCAGGCTTCGGGTTTCTGCAGGTACGGCCAGCCCTCGCCCTGGTTGCATTGCTTGAAAATACCAATATCATTGTGTCGCGTCTCAAATATATTCCGTGTAATCTGCGTTTGAGAAATTATGTTGCGCAAAAACCCGGAACTGAAAATGGAAAGGGGCAGCGGCTCATTTGCGATTGTTGCCTCGCGCTACAACGCGCGTTACGTGGACGCGATGTTGCGCGCAGCCAAGGCGGAGTTGTGGCGCGCCGAGGTTTCCAGAATCCAAATCGTCCGCGTGCCGGGCGCGTATGAAATCCCCGTCGCGGCCAAACGTCTGGCGCGCCGTTCAGCCCTCAACCCTCCACTCTCGGCAATTATTTGTCTGGGCGTGATCCTGCGCGGTGAAACGGTCCACGCGGCGCACATCGGCGAGGCCGTGAGCCGCGCACTCATGGAAATCCAACTGGCCCACGAAATCCCCGTTATCCATGAAGTGCTGCTTTTGGAAAACGAGGAACAGGCGCGCGTTCGCTGCCTGAATTCCGAACGCAACCGCGGCACCGAGGCGGCGCAGGCTGCCCTGGCGATGGCGCGGGTGATGAAAAAGCTGGATGGCGAAGACGTGTCGTGAACTGCAAGCGATGCCTTATTTTGCCTTTTTCCTGATCGCTGTATTCGCTGCTTTCTTTTACCGCGCGGCGGAATTCGAGAACGAATCACGCCTGCTATGGTGCGGCCTGTCCCTTGTGATTTCCCTCGCGAGCTTGTTCTACTTTCATTGGGGCTGGCTCGGAGCCGTGCTCGGCCAGGTTGGACTTTTTGCGGGCATCGCCATTTTCCGGATGACGCGAAAATCGTGAGTGATTTCCGAACCAAATAATATGTCCCGCTGGTTTAAATCCGGCCAGGGAATTCGTCACCACTATGATCGCAACAGGTTTTCTCCAGCGTGAACGAAACCCGCCAGCGGGCCGATTTGAACGCCCGGGATTAGCCACCGTCAAACAAATCAGGGAGACGATGAGCGCTTGTGAAATTTTTCACACGGGGCTTGCGGTTAATTAGCGCGGATGATAAACTGCATCCGGTTTTTGAATTCTTAAAAATGAAAGACGCGAAAGTTTTACCGGTTTTTCTGTTGCTGGCGGTGCTGGCCAGCGCGCCACTCACGCGCGCGGCGGACATCATCGGCACCATCACCCTCAAAGGCACGCCGCCGGCGGAGACGGACCTGTCCTCCTACATGAAAGACTATGCGGATTGCACCGCGATGTACGGCGACAAACTGCCCACTACGCATTTCTTCGTGGTCGGGTCCAAGGGTGAATTCGCCGATGTGGTTTTTTCCTTGAAGGCCATGAGCGGGAAATCCGCCGGCGCCAGTGCGCCACCGACTGTTCTCGATCAGAAAGGTTGCATTTACACACCCCAAATCCTGGCCATCCAGACCGGCCAGAAATTGCTCGTCAGAAATTCCGACCAGTGCATCCACAACGTTCATTGCACGCCCGCCGTGCCCGGCAATGACGAACATAATGACGGGCAGATGGCCGGCGCCGCGGATTTGACCTACACGTTCGCGAAACCGGAGATGTTTATAAAATTTGAGTGCAATGTGCATCCATGGATGCGCGCCTGGGTCTGCGTGTTTGATCATCCGTATTTTTCGGTGAGCGACAAGGCCGGAAAATTCATCATCAAAAACGTGCCGCCCGGCAAATACACCGTCGAAGCCAACCACCGCAAGCTCGGCGCGCAAACGCAGGACGTGGAGGTCAAGGACAGCGACGTGACCGTGAATTTCACTTTTGAAGTCAAATAATTGTAGCGTCGGCGCTGCGCGCCGACATCGAGCCGCAGGCTCGACGCTACACAATTTTGAAATGAACGCCACCGTACAAAATTACAATCCGTGGCTGCACCGGTTTATCATGGTGACCGCCATCGCCACGTTTTTGCTGCTCGGTTCGGGCGGCATGGTCACCAGCCACGAAGCCGGCATGTCCGTGCCCGACTGGCCGAACACCTACGGTTATAACATGTTTTTGTTTCCGGTTTCAAAATGGATGGGTGGCATTTTTTACGAACACACACACCGCCTGCTGGCCTCCGGCATCGGCTTCTTGACGACCGTGCTCGTCGTCTGGCTCTGGTTCAAGGATTCGCGCAAATGGATGCGGTGGCTCGGTGTGCTCGCGTTTGTGCTCGTGGCGCTGCAAGGCGTGCTCGGCGGACTGCGCGTGACGCTGCATCTGGACAAGCTTGGCATCGTTCATGGCGCGCTCGCGCAATTGTTCTTCGTTTTAGTCTGCGCGCTGGCGCTGTTCACCAGCCGCTGGTGGCAGAATCAAGGTAGGGCGGGCTCTCCGCAGCCCGCCGACGGCGCGATGGGGACATCGCGCCCTACCGATAAAAATTTGCGCACGCTCGTGCTCGCGACGACGGTTTTGATTTTCCTGCAACTGATTCTCGGCGCGACCATGCGCCACCAGCATGCCGGCCTGGCGATTCCCGATTTCCCGCTGGCTTATGACAAAATCTGGCCCGACACGAGCGCTGCCGCCGTCGCGCACTACAACGCCAACCGCGTCGAGGTCATTTCTGAAAATCCGATTACCGCCGGCCAAATCATTCTGCAAATGGCGCACCGGATTGTCGCTGTATTGGTTTTGATTTGCGTTGGTGCGGTGACGTTTTGTAGCCGCCGATGTCAATCGGCGGAACGGGCGATTGCTCCGCCGACTCACGTCGGCGGCTACGAGTCAAAAGTGGCGGTCCGCCTTTCGCTCTTTTGGCTGGCGCTGATCGTGGTGCAGATCGCACTGGGCGCGTGGACCATCTGGTCGAACAAGGCCGCCGACGTGGCGACGGCGCACGTGCTGGTCGGCGCGCTGGCGCTCGTGACCGGCGCGTTGTGGTGTGTCGTGGCTTTCCGCCGTTGGCGGCCGCTGCCCCGGGTTGAATCCGCCGGCACACTCCCCGACGCGTTTGGCGCGCATCCGGCCATGGCGGGAAACAAGTGAAATGAAAGAAATCTCGGCTGAAATCTTAACCGCCCCGGCATCTGGCGTCGGGGCTATGGACAAAAGTTGGATGGCGGTTTTCGCCGATCTGGTGAAGGCGCGGCTGACGACGCTCGTGTTGCTGACGATGCTCGTCGGGTTTTACCTCGGCTGGCGCGGCGCAATGGATTTCGTGCGGATGTTCCACGTGCTGATGGCCACGGCGCTCGTGGCGTCGGGTGCGGCGGCATTGAACCAGTTGCTGGAGCGCGAATACGACGCGAAGATGCGCCGCACGCAGGACCGCCCGCTGCCGTCAGGCCGGTTGCAGCCCATGACTGTCTTGCTTTTCGGCAGCGTGTGTTCCGTGGCCGGTCTGATTTATCTCGCGCTGGTTGTGAATTTGCTCACGAGTGTCATCGGCGCGGTCACGCTGGCCGCTTATTTGTTCATTTACACGCCGTTGAAGCGCGTGACCTGGCTGAACACGAACATTGGCTCGGTGCCCGGCGCGTTGCCGGCGCTGATGGGTTGGACGGCGGCGCGCGGCGAACTGGGCGTCGGGGGCTGGGCGCTGTTTGCCATCGTGGCTTTCTGGCAAATTCCCCATTTCATGGCCATTGCGTGGATTTACCGCGACGAATACGCGCGCGCCGGTTTCAAGATGCTGCCGGTGGTTGACCCGGACGGCCGCCGCACGGGCGAACAATCCGTAAGCCGCACATTGGCGTTGCTGGCAGTCAGCCTGTCGCCGTTCGTTTTCAAACTCGCCGGGCCGGTTTATCTCGCCGGCGCATTGTTGTTGGGTGCGGCGTATCTCTGGTGCGCGATCCAATTTTCGCGACAACTCCGCTCGCGCGAAACGGAGCTCACGCTGGCCCGTGCGCGGTGGTTGTTTCTGGCGTCCATCCTGTATCTGCCGTTGCTGCTGGCGCTGATGGTTTGCGACAAGGTGAAGTGAACCATGCAAGAAATGACCGTTCACACCTTTCCTTCGTATCACGAACACGAGGAGGCCCACGCGCACGCCGGGCATCACGACCCCGGTTTCTGGCGCGGTTATGTTTTTTCCACTGACCACAAGGTCATCGGCATTCAGTATGGTTTCACAGCGTTGTGCTTTTTGCTGTTCGGATTTTTCCTGATGCTGTTGATGCGCTGGCAGATTGCGCATCCGGGCGCGCCGGTGCCGTTCATCGGCCCGCTGCTGGAAAAAGTTCTGGGGCCGACGATGGCGGGCCACGGCGCGATTTCGCCCGACCTCTACAACTCGTTCGGCGCGATGCATGGCACCATTATGATTTTCCTGGCGGTGGTGCCGCTGGCGTTCGCGGCATTCGGCAATTACGTGGTGCCGCTGATGATTGGCGCGCCGGACATGGCGTTTCCGCGCGTGAACATGGCGAGTTACCAGGCTTACGTGCTCGGCGGCATCGTGATGCTGGTGAGCTTTTTCATTCCCGGCGGCGCGGCGCAGGCGGGCTGGACGTCCTACTCGCCGCTGGCGACCTCGATTCCGACACACGGCCAGGCGTTCTGGCTCATCGGCATGGTGCTGCTCATCACGTCGTCGCTGCTCGGTGCGGTGAATTTCATCGCCACTATCATTCAACTGCGCGCGCCGGGTATGACGTGGATGCGGCTGCCGTTTTTCGTCTGGGCGCAATTCGTGACGGCGTTTCTGCTGCTGTTGGCGTTTCCGCCGCTGGAAGCCGCGGGCATCATGCAATTGATGGACAATCTCGCCCACACGAGTTTCTTTTTGCCGACCGGCCTGGCGATTGGGGGGCATCTGGCGCACGTCAGCGGCGGGGGCAGCCCGCTGTTGTGGCAGCACCTGTTCTGGTTTCTTGGCCATCCGGAAGTTTATGTTTTGATTCTGCCGGCGATGGGCATCGTTTGCGAAATCCTCGCCAACAACACGCGGAAGCCGATCTGGGGCTATAAATCGCTGGTATATTCGGTGCTGGCCATCGGTTTCCTGTCGTTCATCGTCTGGGCGCACCACATGTATCTGACCGGCATGGGTACCAGGATTGCCACGTTCTTCCAGGCGACGACGATGCTTATTTCGATTCCGTCGGTCATCATTCTGACGTGCCTGTTGATTTCGTTATGGGGCGGTTCCATCCGGTTCAACACGCCGATGCTCTTCTGCCTGGCGTTTTTGCCGATGTTCGGCATTGGCGGGCTGACCGGCCTGCCGCTGGGACTGGCGCCGTCGGACATTTACCTGCACGACACCTATTACGTCATCGCGCATTTCCATTACGTCGTCGCGCCGGGGACGATTTTCGCGCTGTTCGCCGGCATTTATTACTGGTTCCCAAAAATGACGGGGCGAAAGATGAACGAATTCTGGGGCCGCGTGCATTTCTGGGGTTCGTTTCTTTTCATGAACGTCGTCTTCATGCCGATGTTCGCGCAAGGCATGGAAGGGATGTTGCGGCGCATGGCCGATGGCGGCGCGAATTATTCCGCCGCGCGCGTGCCAGGCGTGCTGGACACGCTGCCGAATTCAATCATGGAATTGCATACGTGGATTTTGTGGGGCGCGATGGCATTGGGGCTGGCGCAAATTCCCTTCATCATCAATTTGTTCTGGAGCATCCAACACGGCGAATCCGCGAACAGCGACAACCCGTGGCAATCCACGACGCTTGAATGGCAAACGCCCACGCCGCCGCCGCACGGAAATTTCGCCCGGCCGCCCCAAATTTATCGTGGTCCGTATGAATACAGCGTTCCCGGCCACGACACGGATTTCACGCCGCAAAACGAACCGGTGGTTCCCGTGACTGCGCCGAAAATTTCACCCGCGCCGGCCGTGCATTAAACTTTTTCCATGGAAATTCCTTACGTCATCCAACCGCGGCCCGACACTGGCATTTACAACGCCAAGGTCGGCATCTGGTTGTTTCTGGCGTCGGAAGTGATGCTCTTCGGCGCGTTGTTTTCCGCTTATGTCCTGCTGCGCGTGGGCGCCGAGCCTGGCACCTGGCCGCACGGCTGGCAAAACCTGACGCTGGGCACCATCAACACGCTCGTCCTCGCGCTGTCAGCGATTACGACGCTGCTCGCCTGGGTCGCGTGCAAAACCCGGCAGTTTGCCAAATTCAAATTTTTCCACGGATGCACGTTGCTGCTGGCGCTGACGTTCCTGTGCATAAAATCGGAGGAATACCGCGAGCATCTCACCCATTACGAAATTCAGCTCACCGACGGGCGCATTGCCGAAGGCGACCTGCGGGAAAACAATCCGCGGGAGGATTACGTCGTGATGAACGGCCGTTACGTGGCGGACGAAAAAGACTTGTATGACCTGCGCGCGCAGAAGAACCTCCAGCCGGAGGAAATCAGGATTCCGCGCGCGCAAATCAAGGAAATGGAAAACTACGGTCCGTGGCACAACACATATCTGGCGCTTTACTTCACGCTCACGGGATTGCACGCGCTGCACGTTCTCGGCGGCAGCATCGTCATCGGTTATCTCTGGGGGCCGGGCCGGCGCCTGTGGAAGACGGACCCAGAACACTTCACCAACCGCGTCGAGGTCTCCGGCCTGTTCTGGCACTTTGTAGATTTGGTCTGGATATTTTTATTTCCTGTCTTATACTTGATGTAAATAAAAATTATGAGCGAATCACACACCGTTGATTTCAAGAGTTACCAGCGGCGCTGTCTCTACGTGTTCATCGCCGTGTTGTGCACGACGTCGCTGATGATTTGCGCCTCGTACCTGCCGCACTACAGTTGGGCGGTCAAGGTGACGCTCATCCTGGCCGTCGCCTGCGTGAATGCCTTTCTGGTCGCCGGTTTTCTCATGCACCTGCTGTCCGAGAAGAAAATGATTTACACCCTGCTCGCCTTCACCGTCTTTTTTTTCGCCGGGCTGATGGGCCTGACGATTTACGCGATGCACGACATGCCCGCGGGCACGTCGTTCCACTGACATGTCGCTTAAATTCATTCATCTCGTTTTTGTGAGCCTGCTGACGGCACTGGCGTTCGGATGTGCGGCGTGGGCGTTCACCGTCGGCCAGCCGGTTTTTGGCGCGGGCGGCATCGCCGCGGGCGTCCTGGTCGTCGTTTATGGCATTTATTTTTTGAAGAAACTTAAAAACGTGAGTTACCTATGAAATCATTGCGCAAACTGTTAATTGCCGCGGCATTCGTCCCGACTCTGTCGGGAACGCCGGTGTTCGCCTGCGCGGCGTGCTACGGCAAATCCGATTCCGCGCTGGCCAGCGGCATGAACTGGGGCATCCTCACGCTGCTGGGCGTGGTGCTGACGGTGCTGACGTGCATCGCGCTGTTCTTCGTGCACATCGTTCGCAAGGAAGAAGCCGTGTCCAATCCGCCGCCGCCGACCGACCGGCCCGCTGACTTATGACGCAATGGTTCGCTGCAGTCGTCCAATGGTTTGTTGACACAGGGCATTTTATTGCCGATGCGTTCACCCGGGACGGGTTTGCCCACCGGGTTCTCGGCTTGCCCGAACTGGCTTCCAAAAACGGCGCGGGCGTGGACGCTTTGATGGTCTATGTCCACTGGCTGATGTTCGCGCTATTCATTGGCTGGCTCATTTATTTCGTTTACGCGCTTTACCGCTTTCGGGCCAGGCGCAATCCGAAGGCCGATTACGTGGGCGTCAGAAATCACGCCTCGAATTACCTCGAACTCACCGTGGCCGGCATCGAAGCCGTGCTGTTGATTGTCGTCGCCGTGCCGATTTGGGCCAGGAACGTGGACCGTTTCCCGCCTGCCAGCGAATCCACCGTCGTCCAGGTCGTCGCGCAACAGTTTGCGTGGAACGTCCGCTATGCCGGGCCGGACGGCGTGTTTGGCAAGCAAGACATGAAATTCGTCACGGCGGACAACGTGTTTGGCGTGGACCCGAGCGACCCGCACGGCAAGGACGACATTCAAACGCTGAATGAAATTCATGTCGTCGTCAACAAACCCGTCATCATTTACCTGAGTTCGAAGGACGTGATACACTCGCTGAAAATCATTGCCATGCGCGTGTGTCAGGACGCGATACCGGGTCTGCGGATACCGGTCTGGTTCACGCCCACGAAGGTTGGCCGGTATCAAATCAACTGCGCGCAGCTTTGCGGCAACGGCCACTCAGCGATGACTGGCGGTTTTTTGGTTGTGGAAAGCCAGGCCGATTACGACAAATGGCTCAAGTCCAAGTCCGGCGCCACCTCACCTTCCAGCTTTGAATAAATTTGACGCGCCGGCGGATGCGTGACCAAATTGCGGTCGGCATGGACGAAATTTCTCAACGACTCCCGCGGACGCTTTGGATCGGCATCATCCTGTTTCTCGCCCTGCTGTGCGTCGCCTATGTGCTGTCGCTGTCCGAACTCAGCAACCCGCGCCGCCGGCCGTTGCCCGTGCTCGGCCAAGTCGCCGATTTCACGCTCACCAATCAGAACGGCCAAGTGACCACGTTGGCGGACTTGACCAATCACGTCTGGGTGGCCGACATCATCTTTACCCGCTGCGCCGGGCCGTGCCCGATCATGTCGGCGCAGATGAAGTCGCTGCAGGACGCATTGCCGCCGGCGAGCCGGGTGAAACTCGTGACGCTGACCACCGACCCCGATTACGACTCGCCGCCGGTGATGGAGAAATACGGCGAACGTTTCGGCGCGAATTTCAATCGCTGGACTTTTTTGACCGGCACCAAGGCGCAGATTGCCGGACTGGCCAGTGGCAGTTTGAAATTGAGCGCGGTTCCGGTGAAACCCGAGGACCGCAAGAGCGACGCTGATTTGTTCATTCACACGACGCTTTTTGTGGTGGTGGACAAACATGCGCGCTTGCGCAGCGTCTTTGAAACTGAGGGCGAGGGCATCGAGTGGACCAACGTCCAGCCCCACATTGTCGCCACGGTGCGCCAACTCGAACGCGAGCGATGAGTGTTCACGATTTGCCCGCCGTCAACGCTTCGCTCAACGGCTTGAGCGCGATTTTCCTGACGGCCGGTTACATTTTCATCCGCCGCAAAAACAAAATCGCGCATCGCAACTGCATGATGGCGGCGTTTGTGACTTCGATTTTCTTTCTGGCATGTTACCTGACTTACCACGGTTATCTGGCGGTGGTTTTGCATCAGGGGCCGACGCATTTTTTGGAGCCGAAATGGTTCCGGCCGATTTACCTGGTCATTCTGGGAACGCACACCGTGCTGGCAGGCGTCATTGTGCCGCTGATTTTGATTACGCTCTGGCGGGCAAAAAGGGAACGCTTCGACGCGCACAAAAAAATCGCGCGGTGGACGTGGCCATTATGGATGTATGTTTCGGTGACCGGCGTGGTGGTTTATTTGTTGCTCTACCGGATTTTCCCACAGCGATAAGTTGGAGTTCAAGCTTCAGCTTGTTTGGACAATCCGCAAAATCGGCAAGCTAAAGCTTGAACTCCAACATCATTTGCCCTCCGGCAAGACTTGTCTTGGCGCGTGAAATCGGCGAAAACCAACACATGCTGTCAGTTGCCAACGTCCTGATCCACGCCAGCCAGTTTCCGGAAAATGTCCGGCGCGATTTGCGGGCATCGTTGCGCACCCGGCACGTGAACCACAAATTCCACTATGACAGCGTCAAGCAAACGCAAAAATGGCTGGCGCTGCACCAGGCGTATTCCCCGACGCGCAACGACGCGGATTGCCGGGCCATTTACGAAAAAAGTTTCGCGGCGGCTGCGGCGCAAATCAAATCGCGCCGCGTTCACGTCATCGGCCTTGGCTGCGGCGGCGGGCAAAAGGACACGCGATTGCTGAAATTGCTGCAGGCGCGTGGCAAGGAGGTTTTTTATACGCCATGCGATGTGAGCGCGGCGATGGTTTTGACCGCCCGCCAGACTGCGCTGGCGGCTGTGCCGGAGAGAAATTGTTTCCCTTTTGTTTGCGATTTGGCCACGGCGGACGATTTGCAGAAATTTCTTGTCACTCGTCACCCGTCACTTGTCACTTTCTTCGGCATGATTCCGAATTTCGAGTCGGGAAAGATTATGCCAAAGCTCGCATCGCTGGTGCGGCCGAAGGATTTTCTGTTGTTCAGTGCGAACCTGGCACCGGGAAAAAATTATGCCGCGGGGATGAAAAAGATTCTGCCGCAATACGACAATCCGCTTACGCGCGACTGGTTGATGACGTTTCTGGACGACCTCGGCATCGCGCGGCGCGACGGTGACTTGAGATTTGCGGTTGAGAATGGCCGGTTTGGGCTGAAGCGGGTCGTTGCCAATTTCCATTTCCGCCGTTCATGCCGGATTGAAATCGAAAGCGAAACGTTCAGTTTCAAAAACGGTGACTTAATCCAGCTTTTCTTTTCGTATCGCTACACGCCGGGGCGTGTCCGTACGGTTCTCAACCAGCATGGATTGAAAGTCCACGAGCAGTGGATTGCCAAGTCGGAAGAGGAGGGCGTTTTTCTTTGTCGCAAAAAATAAAAGGTGGGGCGAGCGTCCTCGCGAGCCGGCTCGTCGGCAGCCTGGCCCCACCGGTTAAAAAACTTTCATCGTCTCCAGCACGGCTTTGATGCGCGGGACTTCATGCGTGCGGAACAGGTCAGTCTTGCCGAGCGCGGCCAGCACGGCAAAGAACGGTTCGGCGCAACGGACTTCGTCGCGGAAAAACTCAAACGCGTGGGGCAGGGCATGGCAAATTGGAAACCCGAGCGTCCGCAGCCGGAACGTATTCAGAAAAACGGTCATTTGATGCCGCACGCGGGCGGCGCTGTCCTGCAAATTGCGGTAGTAAAAGCCGAGGCCGGGATCGAGGATGATTTTTTCGACGCCGTTGCGCTGTGCCAGTTCAATCTGCCGTGCAAAATACTCGCGCATCATTGCAATCGGGTCGGCGCTCAAATCGAAGTCGCCGACTTCGCGGACGTTTTTACCCTGAACGTAACAGATGATGACCGCCGCCTCGTGTGCCGCGACCATGCGGAATAAATCGTTACTGTGGTCGGAGCCGGTGAGATTCAGAATGTTTGCGCCGGCTTTGAGACAGGCGCGGGTGACGGCGCGCGAGTACGTTTCGACCGAAACCAGAATGTTCACCTGGCGCAATTCCTTGATGACGGGAACCAGTTTGCTGTTTTGCGCTGCGTCGTCCAAACGCGCGGCCTGGGCGAGTGTGGATTCCGCGCCCACGTCCACGATGTCCGCGCCTTGCGCGGTCAAAACCCTGCCGTGCTGGATGGCCGCCTCCGTCGTCAGGCAGACGCTTTCGCGATACCACGAATCCGGCGAGAGATTGACGACGCCCATGATGGCGGGCCGCGAATTGAAATTGAATTCCCTGCCGCCGATGGAAAATTCCTTCACGCGCGCGGATGCAGCGGCGCGATTTTTTTCGAGCAGTTCGGCCAGTTGTTCCAGTGTGAGCACGGCGAAATCGTAGATTGTAAATGGGCAATCGTAAATGGAAAGTGGCGCGCCCGGCGCGAGTCGAACGCGCGACCCTCTGCTTAGAAGGCAGATGCTCTATCCATCTGAGCTACGGGCGCCGCCACAGGGACATTAGTGGGCGCGCGGCTTCCGCGCAAGCGCGGTTGTCCAGAGCGTTTACGGCGGCTGGCGCAAAGCGCTTCAATTTTTCTCCCGGCGTTCTCTCCGCATCGGCGTTGGCAAAAGTTCTTTTGCTGCTGGCTCTTATGCAAAGTCGTGTGCCGGACCAGCGGTGTATGGTTTCCCCGCCAGCGTGTCCCATTTGATGGCAGAACCGGGTTTTTTCAGAGGGGTCGCATACCGGACAAATTGTCCGGGGAAAAGGCATTCAACCTGCTGTGTTTTTGCCAAAGCCTAACTGTCTTGCGTGCTTAGATTTTGGGTATGAAGACGATTAATTACAATGACATGCCGTTGACAGAAGTCGCCCCCCCTGCGCCGGGCGAGCACCCGGAGAAGTGTTTGGGAAGCCCGGATGTTGCCGGGGCGAACGAGCGATTGGCACAGGAGAACAAACGTCTCGCCCAGGAAAATGCGCGGATTGCGCAAGAAAGGGATTTGCTCCGCACACTGATTGATGGTCTGCCCGATAACCTTTTCATCAAAGACCGGCAGAGCCGGTTTTTAATCAGCAATCTGGCGCACGTACGGACGTTGGGCGCGGCCCGCCCCGACGAGGTGGTTGGCAAATCCGACCTCGATATTTTCCCGCCGGAATTGGCGAACCAATATTACTGTGACGAACAGGCACTGATGGATTCGGGCCAGCCGCTGGATCGGGAAGAAACCGTAATCGATCCCAAAACCGGCGAGACGCGCTGGCTGCAAACCACGAAAATTCCGCTGCGGGACAAGGAAGGAAAGATCATCGGAGTGGTGGGCATCAACCGGGACGTTACGGCTCGGAAACACGCGGAGGAAATACTGCGCAAGTCGCATGACGAACTTGAGAAAAGGATGACCAAGCGCGCGGCTGAACTGGCTCGAGAACGCGTCCTGCTGCGCACCTTGATTGACAACCTGCCGGACGGCATTTACGCCAAGGACACCACCGGTCGGAAGATTCTGGCCAATCCAGCCGACCTGAAAAACCTCGGCTGCAAGACCGAAGCCGAAGCTCTTGGCAGAACCGATTTCGATTTCTTTGCGCATGACATCGCCGAAAAGTTCCATGCCGACGACCAGAGAGTTATACAAGGCCAACCGGTCATCAACCGGGAGGAGTATTTTCTGGACAGAGAAGGCCGGAAACACTGGCTATTAACCTGCAAGCTCCCGTTACGTGATCAAAATGGATCGATTATCGGTCTGGTGGGCATCGGCCGGGACATTACGCAACAGAAGCAGGTGGAAGACAAACTGGCGTACGAACAGGAGTTGCTCCGGACGCTGCTGGACAATACGCCAGATACTATCTACTTCAAAGATCGTGAGTCCCGCTTTGTGCAGGTGAGCAAATCGAAGGCGGATAAGACGCTGGAGGTTGTCCGTGACAGTTATCGCATAGCACACCCAGACGCCCGCCCGGACGAGTGGCCGCCGCACCTGGCTGGCGTTGAGCCATTTGCCGAATGGCTGATCGGCAAAACCGATTTCGATACTTATCCAGAGGCTCACGCCCGAACCGCTTACGCGGACGAGCAGGAAATCATCCGCACGGGCAAGCCCGTGGTTGGCAAGCTTGAAAAAGCAACCTTCCCCAACGGCAAGAGTGTTTGGTGGCTTTCGACGAAAATGCCCTGGCACGACAAGGATGGGAATATCGTTGGCACCTTTGGCGTCTCCAAAGACGTGACGGGGCTCAAAGAGGTGGAAGAAACGCTGGCGAGGGAACGCCTGGTCCTGCGCACCTTAATTGACAACCTGCCGGACTTGATCTACGCCAAGGACACCACTGGCCGGAAGACCGTCACCAACCCGGCCGACTTGAAGGTAATGGGTTGCACGAAAGAAACTGAGGCGATTGGGAAAAACGATTTCGATTTCTTTCCGGAGGACATCGCCGGGAAGTTCTGGGCCGACGACCGGAAGGTGCTTCAGGGTCAGCCGGTCATCGACCGGGAGGAATATTTCCTGGACGAAGCGGACCAGAAACGCTGGCTATTGACCAGCAAGCTCCCGTTACGCGATCAAAACGGAAAGGTTATCGGGCTGGTGGGAATTGGCCGGGACATCACGGAGCGCAAACGGGCGGAAGAGGCGTTGCGCAACAGCGAGGAAAAGCTGCGCCAATTCGCCGCCCAACTCGAACGCAGCAACCGCGAGCTGCAGGATTTTGCCTACGTGGCCTCGCATGATTTACAGGAGCCGCTGCGCAAAATCGTGGTCTTCGGCGAACGGCTCAAGGAAAAATGCACCGAGAAGCTGGACCCGGAAGCAAACGATCATCTGGATCGGATGCAGAAGGCGGCGGCGCGCATGCAAAGCCTGATTAACGAGCTGCTGACTTTTTCACGCGTTACCACCAAGGCGAAACCGTTCGAGCCGGTGGATTTGGCGAAGGTGGCCCGCGAAGTCGTGGATGATTTGGAGGGACGCATTGAGCTGGTCAAAGGGCGCGTGGAAGTGGGAACACTGCCGGTCATTGACGCGGAAGCGCTGCAAATGCGTCAGTTGTTGCAAAATCTGATCGGCAACGCGCTCAAGTTCCGCCGTCCCGACGTCCCGCCGGTGGTGAAAGTCGAGGCGCAAACTATTTCCGGTCGTCCGCCGCAGGCCGTGCTTGGCGCGCCGGAGGTGAACCTGTGCCGTTTGACCGTCAGCGACAACGGCATTGGGTTCGACGAAAAATATCTCGACCGGATCTTTAACGTATTTCAGCGGTTGCACGGCCGGAACGAATACGAAGGCACGGGTATGGGGCTGGCAATCGCCCGGAAAATTGCGGTGTTTCACCAGGGTGACGTCACCGCAAAAAGCAAACCGGGAGCGGGGGCCACGTTTATCGTGACGTTGCCGATGTCCCATCCCAAAGAAACCAACAACGGAGTAAACAACGAATAACAAAATTATGAAAAAGGAAGGCAAAATGATTACCATTCTGCTAGCGGATGACGACCCAGACGATCGGCAGTTGACGCGGGATGCCTTTGTGGAAAACCGCCTGGCCAATGAACTCGATTGTGTGGAGGATGGTGAAGAATTAATGGACTACCTGCGCCGGCGCGGCCGTTACAGCAAATTAAACGGCGACCCGTTACCGGGCCTGATATTGCTCGACTTGAACATGCCGCGCAAAGACGGGCGCGAGGCGCTCAAGGAAATCAAGGCGGACCCGGCCCTGCGCCGGATTCCCATCGTTGTCCTTACCACCTCAAAGGCTGAGGAGGATATTCTGCGCAGCTACGATCTGGGGGTGAATTCCTACGTCACCAAGCCTGTGACTTTCAAGTCGTTGGTCGAACTGATCAAGGTCCTTGGCCAGTACTGGTTCGAAGTTGTCAAACTCCCGCAGGATGGCGTCTAGCCCGGTTTATGTCCGACGCCGCCGTCAGAGTTCTCCTGGTGGATGATGATGAAGATGATTATATCATCACGCGCGGGCTTGTGTCTAAAATAGGGAATCCTCCCTATCAGCTTGACTGGGTTGACAATTACGATGCCGCCTTGGCCGCCATCCAGCGCCGCGAGCACGACGTCTGCCTGCTGGATTATCGCCTGGGGGCGCGAACCGGACTTGAATTGTTACACGAATCACAGTCGCTCATCGGCCGGCCGCCCATGATTCTGCTGACCGGCCAGGGCGGTCACGACATTGATCTCGAAGCCACGAAGGCCGGCGCCGCCGACTACCTGATCAAAGGCCAGTTGGACGCAGATAAACTGGAACGCGCCATCCGCTATGCTATCGAAGGTCAACGCGCCAAGGAACGCCTCCGCCGCGACCGTGACCTTATCAGCCGCATCATGGAAACCAGCCCCGTCGGCATCGTCGTCGCCGACCGGACCGGAAAGATCACCTTTGCCAATCATCAGGCGGAAGAGGTGCTCGGCCTGACCAAGGACGGCATTGCCCAGGGAACGTTCAATGTTTTGGACTGGCACGCGACCGACTTGGAAGGCAATCCCATGGTTGGGCAATCCTCGCCGTTGAAACAAGTCCTCGAATCCGGCCAGGGCGTGCATGACGTTCACCACGCTATTGACCCCAACAAACGCGCCGGGGTTGAACGTACCAAGGGTCGTCGTACCCTGTTCTCGACCAACGCCACACCGCTTTTCGACGCTGCGGGCCGGATTGACGGCATGGTGGTCACGGTCGAGGACATCACCGAACGGCTGACGCTGGAGGCCCAGTTGCGGCAGTCACAAAAAATGGAGTCGGTGGGGCAACTGGCCGCCGGCGTGGCGCATGACATTAACAACATTTTGACCGTCATCCAGGGACACGCGGGACTGCTGCTCAATTCCACGCCGCCGAATGCGGACTCGGTCAGGTCGTTGAAACAAATTTCCGCGGCATCGGAGCGCGCGGCCACCTTCGTCCGCCAGTTGCTCACGTTCAGCCGCAAACAGATTTTCCGTTCGAAAATTCTCGATCTGAACACCGTGCTGCAGAATTTGGGGAACATGCTTCCGCGGATGCTCGGTGAAGACGTCGTGCTGGAGAACCGCTTTCAGCCCAACCTGCCGCACATCGAAGCCGACACCGGCATGATTGAACAGATTGTCATGAATCTGGCAGTCAACGCCCGCGACGCCATGCCCAAAGGCGGCAAACTGCTCATCACCACATCCGCCGCTGAAATTGGCGCCGCCTACGCGCGGCAACATCCCGAAGCCCGGTCGGGTTGGTTTGTTTGTTTGGCGGTCACGGACACCGGCTGCGGCATGGACCACAAAGTGATGCAGCGGCTTTTTGAGCCGTTTTTTACCACCAAGGAAGTGGGCAAGGGGACGGGGCTTGGCCTGGCCACCATCTATGGCATGGTCAAACAACACATGGGCTGGATCGAAGTTCAAAGCGAGATTGGCGTGGGCAGCACCTTCAAGGTTTTTTTGCCGGTGGCCGGCGAAATCCGCAATGTGTCTGCCGCGCCCGTGGTTGAACCCGAGCCGGTCCAGGGAGGCAAGGAAACCATTCTGGTGGTCGAGGATGAAACCGGCCTGCTGGAACTGGTGCGGAATGTCCTCCAAGGCTACCATTACCGCGTTTTGGCGGCTACGTCCGGCGTTGAGGCCCTGCAGGTTTGGGAGGAGCACAATGGCAAGGTTGATTTGCTCCTGACCGACCTGATCATGCCGGGGGGCATGACGGGGAATGACCTGGCGGCAAGATTGAGGAAACAAAAGCCCGAACTCAAAGTCATCTACACCAGCGGTTACAGTTCCGAACTGGCGGGGAAAGATTCCACCCAAAATGATTGCGTGTTTATTGCCAAACCCTATCTGCCGTTGCAATTGGCTCAGGCAGTCCGGAAATGCCTGGATGCCCCTTCTGAAGGCCCGAACGGCGGCGGTCCCCTCGCGCCCGATGCCGCTCCTGCGCCGGCTCAACTTTTGTCAACGCAGCACGTCTGATTTGGGACGCCCCGATTTCCTGAAGCGTCGAGCCTCCCGTTTGATTTTGTCAGCGCACAGCGCCGGCGTTGCACTTGAATCTCTATTCAACCTTTGATTGAAAACCACCGCCGCTTTTTGCACCTTTCCCCTGTGAGACTGACAGGATTCATTGCACTGTTTTTAACCGCAACCTTTTTGGCCGGCTGCAAAAAATCCAGCGGAACCGCCGCCACACCACCGTCACTCGACGATTTGCTGCCAAAACAGGCGCAGCCGAAACTGCCGACCATGAAGATTTATCTCGGCGCGGAAACCCTGGATGCCGAACTCGCGCTCAATGATCGGGAACGGATGACCGGCATGATGTTCCGCACGAATATTGCCGAAACGGATGCGATGCTGTTTGTTTTTTCCCGGCCGTATCGCGTGTCGTTTTGGATGAAAAATTGTCCCGAATCGCTTTCCGCCGCCTACATCGGCCCCGACGGTGTCATTGAGGAAATTCGCCACCTCGAGAAGAACGACACCAACTCGGTCGTCGCCGCGACCGACAACATCCAATACGTTCTGGAAACCAAGGACGGCTGGTTCACGCGGCACAACGTCGGCCCTGGCACGGTCATTCGCACCGGGAAAGGTTCTTTGCAGGAAACCTTTTTCTCCCAGCCGTAGTTTTATTGTCACGAGGGACCAGCCGGCAGGAGCGGCGCGTGAACGATGGCGTCACGCTGGACGGGGGTTGGTTTTTCCTCCCCGACTTTCGAGAATTGTTCGTTGGCTGATAAGTTGGTAACGTTACGGCGTTTTAGATGGGCGCAGCATCACCACCTGAAAATTTGAAGAAATCTTGGATTTCCGAACATCCCCGCTTCGTGATCGGGGTGATCCTGGTTGGATGTCTGGCTCCGTTCATCAACAAGGCCATCCATATGGATGACCCGCTCTTCGTCTGGACGGGCCAATGGAT
>JBEKHY010000012.1:0-94694 GCA_050012035.1 Verrucomicrobiota bacterium
GGTCAGTTTGACTGGGGCGGTTTCCTCCCAAAGAGTAACGGAGGAGCGCGAAGCTTGGCTCAGCATGGTTGGCAACTATGCGTCGAGCGTATGGGTAGAAGCCAGGTTAACTGTGAGACCTACAAGTCGAGCAGGTGCGAAAGCAGGCCCAAATGATCCGACGTTTTAATGTGGAATTGACGTCGCTCATCGGACAAAAGGTACGCTAGGGATAACAGGCTGATCGGGTCCAAGAGTTCATATCGACGACCCGGTTTGGCACCTCGATGTCGACTCGTCGCATCCCGGGGCTGGAGAAGGTCCCAAGGGTCCGGCTGTTCGCCGGTTAAAGCGGCACGCGAGTTGGGTTCAGAACGTCGTGAGACAGTTCGGTCCTTATCCACTGTGGGCGCAGGAAACTTGAGGGGTTCCAACCTTAGTACGAGAGGACCGGGTTGGACGCACTTCTGGTGTGGCAGTTGTTCCGTCAGGGGCAACGCTGCGTAGCCATGTGCGGAAGAGATAAGCGCTGAAAGCATCTAAGTGCCAAGCTCCTCCCAAGATATTGTTTCCCGGAGCGCAAGCTCCCTGAAGACCCCCGGCAGACCACCGGGTTGATAGGCTGGACGTGTACGAGCCGTGAGGCTTTCAGCCGACCAGTACTAATCGGTCGTGCGGCTTGATCGCTTTCTTTTTTCTTCTCCGAAGAAAAAAGCAGCGATTTTAACTCGCGAATTGGGTATGCCCAACGAATCCTGTGTGTAGTTTTCAGAGAATCGCCCGAAAGCGGTGACGAGTGACGTGTGACAAGTGACGAGTTACCGTGATTTAGATGTTCTTTTACAATTTTGGGATTGTGTGGCAGTGGGCGGCTTTTCCCGTCACCCGCCACTCGACTCCCGTCACATTTTTGGTGGCCTTAAAGCTGTGGTCCGACCCGATCCCATTCCGAACTCGGCCGTCAAACGCAGCCTTGCCGATGGTAGTGGTTTTATAGATTCCGCGAGAGTAGGTCGCCGCCAGTCTTTCAATAAAAACCCGGAGAAAATTCTCCGGGTTTTTTATTTTGGAAACCTTGCGCTGTTTCGCCAAATCCCGTCATTCCTGTGTTTTGGGAGGCAGGCGCAACGTTGCGTCCAGCGGTTGGACGTCCGCCAGTTCTTTTCCCGCGGCTCCGCCGCCCAATTCAACCAGCCGTTCACCTGCCGGACGCACGCGAGATTGATAACTCGACACGGCGTCCCGAAACGCGCTGTTCGCGCGTTCAAGTCCTGCGCCAATTTTCTCGAAATGTTCAATGAACTTCGCTACGCGAATGTACAACTCCTGTGCCGCTTGGGCGATTTTCTGCGCATTCTCCGTCTGAGCGTGTTGCTGCCATATGAAATTGATCGTTTGCAGCACCGCAATGAAGGAAGCCGGTGTTGCCAGATAGACCTGCTTGCTCTCTGCCCACACGATAAGATTCGGATCGCCTTCCAGCGCGGTGCTGAACAGCGATTCCGCCGGCAGGAACAGCACCACATGATCGAGTGCGTTCGGAAACTGCTTCGGATAATCACGCTCCGACAATGCCTTGATGGTGGTCCGCAGCTTCGCCGCGTGGGACGCCAACTCTTCCGCGCGCTTCGATGGCTCGGCTGCGTCCGGCGCGCTGAGGATATCCAAGTCAGGCACCTTCGAGTCCACGATGATCACCCGCTCACGGGGAAGCTTCACAATCAAATCCGGTTTACCCTCGTCACCTTTAGATTGCTCGACGAAATCGCAATGCGCGCTCATGCCGGCTGCTTCCACCACCCGGCGCAACGTTTCCTCACCCCAGCGCCCGCGCGCTTGATTCGATTTTAACACGGACCGGAATTGCGCCGTCTCCGCCGCAAGCGACTGGCTTGAGGTCGCGAGGGTGGCCAGTTGCTCCTTTACTTTGCCGAGCGCGTCGGCTTGCGTGGTCTCACTCTGCTGCAGCCGCCTTTGATAAGACTCCAATTGTTGTTTGAGTGGCTCGACCAATCCCTTGATCGCTTCCTGCCGCTGCGCCAGGTCGCCCTTGGCCGTTTCCTGAAGTTTCCCGAAGGTTTGTTCCGCCAGCCGTAAAAATTCCGGTGCGGATTGTTTCAACGCGTCGGCGCTCAAGGCTTTGAAGGTCTCACGCAAGTCGGCCAGCGCCTTGTCCTGCAAGGCCCGTTGCTCAACCAGCATTTTTTCTGACGCTGCGCGGCTCGCTTCGGCCGACGCGCGGGCGTTTCCCGTTTCAGCCAGTTGTGTGCGAAGCCGGGTAAGTTCGGTTTCGCGCTGGCCGACTTGCTGGCGCAATTCATTTTCGAGCCGGCTGTCTGGCACGACAGAACGCGACCGGCCTTTGAACCAGCCGAAGAGAAACCCCAGGCCCGCGCCGATAAGGCCTGCGATGATCCATTGGATTCCGACGGGCATAATTGTTTACGATGTTCGATTCACAATTTACGAGCGCGTTTTCATTTCAGGATCGGCGCGTCAATAGTATATCGTAAATCGCAAATTCAAAGGTCGGCGAACAGCTTTTTCTCGTAATCAACCACGAGCGTCCGCTTGCCTTTGGAAATGATTTTGTGTCCCTCGGCGCGCAGGCGTTTGGTGATGCCTTTAACGCCGCCGGGATATTTGGAATTCAATTCGCCGCCGGTTTTGAGCGTGCGCCAGAAAGGTGTGATCCGTTTCGCGCCGGCAGCTTCGGCCTCGGTAGAGGCATGGGCGGCGATCCACGAAAAGATGCCGGTCGTGATGGGACAGGCAAAGTCCGTCCTGTGCCTTTTAGCGAGTGCGGCGCGGAGTTCGTTGATGGTGACGACGCGGCCTTTGGGCACCTGCTTCATCAACGCATCCACTTCGCGGGGCGCGGGAATGACGAATGTGCCTGTGCCCCAGCGTTTGGTCAGCCTGCCGGTCACTTTGCAGACCCTCGGCAGGCCTTTGTCGTCCGCCAGTTTTTCGCGCCAGGATTTTTTCATTTTCGATTTACGGTTTCAAAGGTAGGGCGCGCTCTCCGAGCGCGCCGTAGTGCGATGGGGACATCGCGCCCTACCATTAAAAATGCGCCACAACTTCAATCTCCACGTTCGCGCCCTTTGGCAGCGCGGCGACTTGAACCGTCGAACGCGCCGGGAAATCGCTGGTGAAATGCTTCGAGTAAACTTCATTCATCCCGGCAAAATCGCTGAGATTGGTCATAAACACCGTGCTTTTGACGACGTTGGCAAAGGTCAGCCTCTGGTCGTCCAGGATGGCTTTGACGTTTTGCAGGACGCGCTCGGTTTGCGTTTTGATGTCGCCGGAAATCAGATTGCCGGTGGCCGGGTCAATCGGAATCTGGCCGGCGCAGAACAACAAATCACCCACACGCACGGCGTGATTGTAGGGGCCGACAGCCGCCGGTGATTTCGCAGGTTTGATGATGGTCTTCTTTGGCATGGTTATGGTTGATGATTGAGGGCTGAGAGCCGGCTGTCAGAGATACTTTGCCAAGATCGGCTTCAGTTCGGCCACGGTTTTCCTGGGCCAGAGTTTTTTATCAGTCAGAAGGGCGGTTTTCAGCGCGGAATGACATGGCCAGTCCGGTTGGGACGGAATTTTGACGATGGCCTGAGCCACGATTTTTTTAGCCATGTCCGCGTTGCGGTGAAGATTGCCGATAATCATTTCCAGTGTGACGTGTTCGTCCTCCTTCCAACAATCGTAGTCGGTGGCCATCGCCAGCGTGGCGTAGGCGATTTCGGCTTCACGGGCGCACTTGGCTTCGCCGAGGTTCGTCATGCCGATGACGTCGTAACCAGCCCGGTGGTTCGTGAGCGATTCGGCCCGGGTGCTGAACGCCGGGCCTTCCATGCAGACATACGTGCCGCCGTCGTGAACCTTAGCCTGGCACGCGCGCGCCGTTTTCAAAAGAATTTGCCGCAGCTCCTCGCAAATCGGATGGGCGAACGCGATGTGCGCCACGATGCCGCGGCCAAAAAAGGTGTGTTCCAACGATTTCTTGGTGCGGTCCACAAACTGGTCAACGACCACAATGTCGCATGGGCGGTATTTTTCCTGCAACGAGCCGACGGCGCTGACGCTGATGATCCAGGCCACGCCCAGCTTCTTCATCGCCCAGACGTTGGCGCGGTGGTTCAGGTCACTGGGCATGAGGCGATGGCCGCGGCCGTGGCGCGGGAGAAAGACGACTGGCCGCCCGGCCAGTTCGCCCGTGAGCAGGTCGTCCGAGGGCGGGCCGAATGGTGTCTTGACCTTCACCCATTTCTGGTTCGTGAAATCTTCGATTTGATACAGGCCGGTGCCGCCGATGATGCCGATACGAGGGTCAGACATGGCGGGTTTATAGCACCGGTGCAGCCAAAAGTCGCCAATGTTTTTCTTGACTGGTGTTCGTCAGGGAATCAGTTATGCTGCGCTTATGGAACTCTTCTATAAAATCCTCAAAACGGCGGTTGAAGGCGGCGCATCGGACGTGCACCTGAAAATTGGCACGCCGGTCATCTATCGCATCAACCGCGAGTTGATCGCAGTGGATTCCCCCTTTCCGACGGCGGAATGGATGAGCAAAGTCGTCGAATCTATTGCGCCGGCGCACCTGAAAAAGCGCCTCGAGGAGCAACGCGAAATAGACTTTTCCTATTTCGTGCCCGAAGTGGGAAGGTTCCGCACGAATTTGTTTCAGCAGCGCGGCGAGTGGTGTCTGTCCATGCGTTTCGTCAAAACGCATGTGCCCGGTTTCGAGGAACTCGGTTTGGTGCCGCAAATCAAGCAGATTGCGGAGTCGCCGCGCGGCATCGTGCTGGTGGCGGGGGCAACCGGCTGCGGCAAATCCACCACGCTCGCGGCCATGATTGAGCACATCAACAGCAACTTCAAAAAACACATCATCACGCTCGAAGACCCGATTGAATACGTCTTTGAGGACAATCAATCCGTCGTCGAACAGCGCGAAATCGGTCTGGACACGTTGTCCTTCCATCGCGCGCTCATCCACGTTCTGCGGCAGGATCCGGACATCATCATGATCGGCGAGATGCGCGATGACATCAGTTTCACGGCCGCGATGAGCGCGTCGGACACGGGACATCTCGTGCTGTCCACGGTGCACACCACGAACGCGCCGCAATCCATCCATCGCATCCTCGATTTTTTCAAGGCGGAAGAGCGGGAGCAGGTTCGCCGGCAGCTTGGCGGCACGTTGCGCGCGGTGATTTGCCAGCGCATGGTCGGCACGCTGGATGGCGGGTTGATACCGGCGTTTGAGATCATGCACGACACGCCGCTGGTGCGAAAGCTCATCGAGGAAAACCGGCTGGACAAGTTGGCGGCGGCCATTGAAACCGGCATGGAAGACGGGATGATCACCTTCAATCAGTCGTTGTTCAACCTCGTCAAATCAGGCCGCGTGACGGAAAAAGAAGCGTTGTCGAAAGCCAGCAATCCCCAGGCGCTGGAAATGAATTTCAGGGGCATCTTCCTCGACGAGGGCCGGAAAATCCTCTCCCGAGATAGCTAGGCATTTCCCTTTGGCACAGCTTCATAGGGCTTGACTTAATTCCGACAAGGTTTATCGTCTTTCCTGATGCGAATCTCGAAGAAGACTGATTATGCGTTGCGCTCTCTTTTCACGTTGGTGGACCACTTCGGCGGCGCGCCGATTCCCATCCGCGAACTCGCCCGGAGGAACGACGTTCCGAAGCGATTTCTGGAGCAAATCATGCTGGCACTAAAGGCCCAGGGCTGGGTGGACAGCGTGGTGGGAGTCCGCGGCGGGTATGTGCTGGCCAAGAGCCCATCGAAGATCACCATGGGCGAAGTGGTCCGGCATTTCGATGGCATTATTGCGCCAATTGACTGTGTTTCTGTCGTGGGTTACAAGCGCTGTTCGCAGGAACCGGTTTGCCGGTTTCGGCGCGTTTTTCTTGACGCGCGGAATTACGTCGCCGGTTTGATGGACAAAGCCACGCTGGCGGAAGTCAACCGGGGGGCACCGGTGTCTAAACAGGAAATTTCAACCGGATTTATCGGCGGGGCAGGCATTTAGGAAAATTTTCAAAAAAGTGGTTGACACCGTTGGCCATTTGCGGATAATAACGACATAACGAGTCGTTAATAGAATGACGAAAGATTAAGCTGGACATTTGCGGATATGAGCGAAAATAGAACCAAACCTGCCTCCAGCGCCGATGAAAGGCCGGACTGGCTGGACATTGTCCGCCGGCAGGTCGGTTCGCTGCGCTATGGTGTGGTGCAAGTCGTCGTCCATGATTCGCAAGTCACGCAGATTGACAAGACTGAGCGCGTGCGGCTGGAAACCCTCGCTCAGAAACCATTTAAAGCCGACCAGAAAACTGGAAGCCAATGCGAAAACAAACAAAATGCCTACCGGGCAGCCGGAAGGCTCATTAAAATGAAAACGACAGACATGAAACTCAAGCAGTTGGTAATCGCAACACTTGCGTGCCTGCAAGTGACCATCTCCGCCTTCGCCGGGGACGGCACCGCAACCAATTCCACGACGGACGCGGAAATTGAAACCCTGAAGCAACAAATCCAGGAACTTGACCAAAAAGTCCGCATCCTCGAACGGCAGCGCGAAGTCGACAAGGAGGATGCCGCCACCACCGCGAAAGCGCAACCGCACCTGTCACTGGGCGCGAATGGATTTACTTTCAGTTCCGCCGACACGAATTTCGCCGTCTCGTTGCACGGATTGCTGCAAGTGGACAGCCGGACTTTTCCGGCGGACGGCGGCATCAAGGGCAACGACGGTTTCATCCTGCGCCGGGCACGGCTCATCCTGTCGGGCACGGTGTTTCGCGACTTCGACTTCCTGTTTGTGCCGGACTTTGGTGGCAGCGCCGTGCAGATTTTCGACGCGTATGTGAACTATCGTTACAACCCTGAACTACAACTGCAGGCCGGGAAGTTCAAGTCACCCGTCGGCTTGGAACACCTGCAGGCGGACGCCAATACGTCGTTCAACGAACGGTCGCTGGCGACGGACCTGGTGCCCAACCGCGACCTGGGTGTGGAGTTGCACGGCGATTTGTTCGGCGGCGTAGTGAGTTATGCTGCCGGCATTTTCGACGGCGCCCCGGATTACAGCGGCACGACGACGAATGCAGACTACGAAGACGACAAAGCGTTTGTCGGTCGGGTTTTCTTCCAGCCATGGAAGACGTCGGACGCGGCGGCGTTGAAGGGCCTCGCCTTCGGTCTGGGTGGCAGTTATGAAGTGGACCGCGCGGCGACGAACACGGCAACCGGTTTGACGCCGGGTTACACCACCGACGGCCAGCAAAAATTTTTCTCCTACAGCTCCGGCGTGTTTGCCAACGGCACACACTGGAGACTTTCGCCGCAGGCATATTATTATTACGGCCCGTTTAACTTGCTGGGCGAATATGTGATTTCCGACCAGCAGGTCACCAAAGGGACAAGTTCCGCCGACTTGCAGAACACGGCGTGGGAGGTTTCCGGTGGCTGGATACTCACGGGCGAGGACGCTTCCTACAACGGCGTGACGCCAAAACATCCATTTAATCCGAGAAATGGGCAGTGGGGCGCGTGGCAAATTATCGCGCGCTATGCCAACCTAGACGTGGACAAAAACGCCTTCCCGACCTTTGCGAGTTATGGCAGTTCGGCGTCATCGGCGCGCGCGTGGGCGGTGGGATTTAACTGGTATCTGAATAAAGATTTTCGCGTGAACACGAGCTTCTCGCGCACGACGTTCTCTGGTTACACCGGCACCGCCCCCGCTGTGCCGGCCCAGCCGGAAAACGCTCTGTTCACCCGTTTGCAACTGGCCTTTTAACCGCCGAAAGTGACCGCATGAAAACACTTCTGAAAATCCTGCTGGTTTTGTCGCTCGCTGTCGCGGCGGACGCGAAGGAAATCAAACTGCTCAACGTTTCCTACGACCCGACGCGCGAGTTGTATCAGGATTACAACGCCGCCTTCGCCAAATACTGGAAGGCGAAAACCGGCGACGTCGTCGTCATTGCCCAATCACACGGCGGTTCCGGCAAACAGGCGTTGTCCGTTCTCAACGGCCTCGAAGCGGATGTGGTCACGCTGGCGCTGGCGTATGACATTGACGCCATCGCCCAGCAAGGACGGCTGCTGCCTGCCGACTGGCAAAAACGCCTGCCGGACAACAGCACCCCCTACACTTCGACCATTGTTTTCCTCGTTCGCAAGGGAAACCCAAAAAATATCAAGGATTGGGATGACGTGGTGAAGCCGGGTGTAATCGTCGTGACACCCAATCCCAAAACCTCCGGTGGCGCGCGCTGGGTTTATCTTGCCGCATGGGCCTATGCGCTCGACCAATACGGCCACGACGAGGCCAAGGCGCGCGACTTCGTGAAACGGCTTTACAAAAACGTGCCGGTGCTGGATTCCGGCGCGCGCGGTGCGACGACGACGTTCGTCGAGCGCGGCATCGGCGATGTACTGCTCGCGTGGGAAAACGAGGCGCACCTGGCTGTCAAGGAATTTGGCGCAGACAAATTTGAAATTGTCACGCCGTCGGAGAGCATCCTGGCCGAACCGCCGGTGGCCGTGGTGGACAAGGTGGCCAAAAAACACGGCACGGCGGATGTGGCGAAGGCCTACCTCGAATATCTTTATTCCGACGAAGGCCAGGACATCGCCGGCCGGAATTTTTATCGTCCGCGCTCGGAAAAGGCCGCGGCGAAATACGCGGACCAGTTTGCCAAATTGAAACTCATCACGGTGAATGACGTTTTCGGCGGCTGGCAAAAGGCGCAAAAAACCCATTTCGCCGACGGCGGCACGTTTGACCAGATTTACCAGCCGTGATTGCTCCAATGGGCGACGTTTGCGCGAAAACCGGACCGTTGCCCGTTCAAAAACCAAAGGACTTGCCCATGACCATCGCCGACGCTCCATCAAAACCTGCGACCCCATTGCCGCGTGCGCGTCGGCGCTCCCTCGCCGACCTGCTCGCGCCGCTGGAAAAAATCGCCGCGCATTCGCCGAACCTGGTGGCCAATCACGAGGCGCGTTTTGAGATCGGCGGCGAAACCTACGAGTTGCCGCGCTACTTGTTCGTCGGGCCAAAAGGCGGCGACACGCCCATCCGGGTCGGTATTTTTGCGGCAATCCACGGCAACGAGCCGGAAGGCTCGCACGCGATTGTCCAATTCATCAAATTGCTCGAAGCTAAACCTGAACTGGCCGCCGGTTATTATTTGTCGTTCTATCCGGTTTGCAATCCGACTGGCTTTGAGGACAACACGCGCCGCGCGCGTGGCGGCAAGGACTTGAACCGTGAGTTTTGGAAGAATTCCAACGAGCCGGAAGTCCGGCTGCTACAGGCCGAACTCATTTCGCGTTCGTTTCACGGCATCATTTCGCTGCACACCGATGACACGAGCGCCGGTTTTTACGGCGTCGTGCGCGGCGCGACGTTGACGAAGCATCTCATCGAACCCGCGTTGCAGGCCGCAGAGAAACTGCTTTCGCGCGATGAGCGTCCTATCATTGACGGTTTCCGGGCGCGCAACGGCGTCATCTACGACGCCTACGACGGGATGTTGAGCGCGCCGCCGAAAGTGCGACCGCGCCCGTTTGAAATCATCCTCGAAACGCCCAAAGCGCCGCCGACGTATTTGAAGGAATTCGCCTCTGTCGCGGCGCTGCAAACGATTTTGGCCGAATACCGCAAATTCATCGCTTACGCGCCAAACCTATAATTGTTTATGAGTCGAATCTTCAATGACATCACTGAAACCATCGGCAACACACCGCTCGTACGGCTGAACCGCACGGCGAAGAAACACGGCGCGGTCGCCGACGTGCTGCTCAAACTCGAATTCTTCAACCCGCTCTCCAGCGTCAAGGACCGCATCGGCGTGGCGATGATTGACGACGCGCTGAAGTCCGGCGCAATCAAGAAAGACACCGTGCTCATTGAGCCAACCAGCGGCAATACCGGCATTGCGCTCGCGTTTGTCGCGGCGGCCAAGGGATTGAAGCTGATCCTGACGATGCCCGAAACGATGAGTCTGGAGCGCCGCAAATTGTTGAAAATTCTCGGCGCGAAACTCGTCCTCACCGAGGGTGCCAAAGGCATGAAAGGCGCCATTGCCAAGGCCGAGGAATTGCATAAACAGATTCCGAACAGCGTCATTCCCCAGCAATTTTCCAATCCGTCGAATCCGGAAATTCATCGCAAAACGACCGCCGAAGAAATCTGGCGCGACACCGACGGCAAGGTGGACTTTGTCGTCGCGGGCGTGGGGACTGGCGGCACCATCACCGGCGTCGCGGAAGTCATCAAGAAGCGCAAGCCGGGTTTCAAAGCGATTGCGGTAGAACCGGTAAAGTCGCCCGTGATTTCCGGCGGCCAGGCCGGACCGCACAAATTGCAGGGCATCGGCGCCGGTTTCATTCCTGACAATCTCAACGTGAAAATCGTGGACGAGGTCATCCAAGTGAACGAGGAGGACTCCGGCCCGGTATCCAAGGAGGTCAACCAGCTTGACGGCATTCCCGTCGGCATTTCCAGCGGCGCGGCCATCTGGGCGGCATTGCAGTTGGCCAAACGCCCGGAAAACAAGGGCAAAACCATCGTTGCCATCGTGCCGTCGTCAGCCGAACGCTACCTTTCCACATGGTTGTTCGCGGATGTGGACGTCGCTTCGGACAGCTTGGCCGGCTTGGTACCTGCCACCACGTAAAGAAATCCTTTCACATCATCCTGACAAAGGCTAAAAAACAGCGCGCATGGCAAGGAAAAGTCTCCGTGTGTTGCCGGGCTTTCGTTTGACGCTCGGCTACACACTGCTTTATCTCAGCTTGATTGTGCTGATCCCACTGGCGGGCGTGTTCGTGAAAACCAGCGCGCTCTCCTGGGAACAATTCTGGCACATCGTCACCGCCCCGCGCGCGCTGGCGTCGTACCGGCTGAGTTTTGGCGCGTCGTTCCTGGCTGCGCTCGCCAACGTGTTCTTCGGTATTCTCGTCGCCTGGGTGTTGGCGCGGTACCATTTTTTCGGAAAAAAAATCGTGGATGCGCTGGTGGATTTGCCCTTTGCGTTGCCGACCGCCGTGGCGGGCATCACGTTGACGGCGTTGTATGCACCAAACGGCTGGATTGGCAGATGGCTTGCGCCGCTCGGTATCCAGGTCGCATTCACCCAACTCGGCGTGTTCATTGCGCTAATGTTCATCGGCTTGCCGTTCATCGTCCGCACCGTGCAACCGGTGCTCGAAGACTTGGACCCGGAAATCGAGGAGGCCGCCGCTAGTCTTGGCGCGAATCGCTGGCAGACGTTCTGGCGCGTCATCCTGCCGATGCTGTATCCGGCGCTGCTGACCGGCTTTTCGCTGGCGTTCGCCCGTGCGTTGGGCGAATACGGCTCGGTCATTTTCATCGCCGGCAACATGCCGATGAAAACCGAAATCACGCCACTGCTTATCGTCACCAAGCTGGAGCAATTTGATTACGCCGGCGCAACAGCGTTGGCGGTGGTGATGCTCGTCGGCTCGTTTGTGGTGTTATTGGCGGTCAATTTGCTTCAATGGCGGAGTGGCCGTCATCTCGCCCAGGTTTGATATGGGCGACACCACCACATTTTTCCGCGCCGCCCGCCCGGGGCCGCATCGCCGGGCGACGGCCGAGTCGCCGTGGGTGCGCTGGTTGCTCATTACCGCCGCGTTGTTAGTTCTCGGAATTTTTCTGGTCGTGCCGCTCGTGTCGGTTTTTGCAGAAGCGCTGGGCAAGGGACTCGGTTTCTATTTCCGCACGTTTGGCAATCCGCTGACGTTAAGCGCCATCAAATTGACGTTCATCGTGGCCGGCATTTCCGTGCCGTTGAACTGTATTTTCGGCGTGGCGGCGGCGTGGGCGATTGCGAAATTCGATTTTCGCGGCAAAAACCTGCTCATCACGCTGATTGACCTGCCGTTCTCGGTTTCGCCGATAATTGCGGGTTTGATTTACGTGTTGCTGTTTGGTGCGCCCGGACCGTTTTGGGGATGGCTGTACGAGCACAACGTCAAAATCATCTTTGCCGTGCCGGGCATCGTGCTGGCGACAACGTTTGTGACGTTTCCCTTTGTGGCGCGCGAGTTGATTCCGCTCATGCAGGCGCAGGGCCGCACCGAGGAGGAAGCGGCGCGCGTGCTGGGCGCGAGCGGCTGGCAGACGTTCTGGCGGGTGACGCTGCCGAACATCAAGTGGGGCCTGCTCTACGGCGTGATTTTGTGCAATGCCCGGGCGATGGGTGAATTCGGCGCGGTGTCGGTTGTGAGCGGCCACATCCGCGGGGTGACGAATACCATCCCGCTGCACATCGAGATTCTTTACAATGATTACAACACCACGGGCGCGTTTGCCGTGGCGTCGCTGCTGGCGTTCCTCGGCCTCGTCACGCTGGTGTTGAAAACCTGGGTGGAACGGAAGAAAGAGGCCGCGTTGCAGGCGGCGGAAACCGATTTGACCGCATGAGCGTCGAAGTCCGCAACATCACGAAACGATTCGGAAACTTCACCGCGCTCGACAACGTGAATCTGAAGATCGAGTCCGGCGAACTCGTCGCCCTGCTCGGGCCGTCCGGTTCGGGCAAGACGACGCTGCTGCGCATCATTGCCGGTCTGGAATTTCCCGATCCCGGCGCGGGGCAGATTTTGTTTTACGGCGAGGACGTCACGAACGTTCCCGCGAGCGAGCGCAAAGCCAGTTTCGCGTTCCAGCATTACGCGCTGTTCCGGCACTTGGATGTCTTTGAAAACATCGCGTTCGGTTTGCGCGTGCTGCCGCGCTCGCAGCGGCCGAGGGAGCCTGAAATCCGCGAGCGCGTCGAAAAGTTGTTGAAGCTCATCCAGCTGGAAACGCTCGGCAGACGTTTCCCGTCGCAGCTTTCCGGCGGCCAGCGCCAGCGCGTCGCCCTGGCCCGCGCACTCGCCGTCGAGCCGAAGGTGTTGCTGCTCGACGAGCCGTTTGGCGCACTCGACGCGAAGGTGCGCAAGGAATTGCGTCGCTGGCTCCGACAATTGCACGAGGAAATACCCGTCACCACGCTGTTCGTGACGCACGACCGCGAAGAGGCGCTGGAGGTGGCCGGGCGCGTGGCGGTTTTGCGCGACGGGCGCATCGAGCAAATCGGCACGCCGGAGCAGATCTACGACCGGCCGGCCTCGGCGTTCGTTTATGATTTTCTCGGCAACGTCAATTTATTTCATGGCCCGGCCCATGGCGGTTCGGTGAAAATCGGCGACAAGGAATTCGCCGTGACCGAAAAAGGCGGCCCGTCGGAAACCCCCACCGTCGCGTTTGTGCGCCCACACGACATTCGCCTCAGCCGCGAACCACACGGACAGGCCACGCTGGCCGCGCGCATCATCCGCTGCCACACCGCCGGTCCGTCCGCGCACCTTGAGCTGCGGCGGCTCGACAACGACGGCTGGTTTGAGGTGGAATTGAGCAAGGAACAATACCATCAATTGCAATTGAAACCGGGTGACCAGGTGTACGTGGAATTGCAAAATGTCCGCGTCTTTCCCGAAGATTATTCCATTTGAATGTTGCTGAAAATTTTGGGACGCTGGCATTATGAAGCGGCTGTTGGGGAAGTTATTGTTTCCGAGTCTCCCGCCCGATTTGCAGAGACGCAAGGTCAATATCGCCTTGGCGGTGGTGTTGGTTGGCCTGCTCCTGGGCAGCCTGTTGGCGCTGATGGCGATCCTCGGCAACCGGGTGGGACCCCGTTGAGCCGTTTCCGCAGGCGTTGCGAAAGCCGGCTCGCCGAGCCGCAGTTTGAAAAGCATCCCTGCTGCAGGTTGCGGCCAGTCTTCTCCCGTTTTCCAGTCTTCGCTCTGCTCGGGCGCTTCAGAACGAAGACTGGGGCGCCCGACGGAATTTGAACCTGCGTCCCGCGCGCGGAGTTTGAGCAACCCGGCAGGCCAGCCACACTACTGCTTGGGGATCCGAAGCAGCACTGGTGGCTGAAGGGGGCGGTGGTGTTGAGGCCTTGAGCCGCCACTGCAATCTCCCGGCTTGGCGCGGGTGGCTGGCTTTTGCTAGACTCGCCACTGAAATGGTCGCTTGGAATCTCCAGCGCGCGGGGCAACGTCTCCGCAGGATTCGTAACGCCGCAGGGCTGCTGCTGCCACGGATCACTGATTACTGTTCACTGATTACTGATCCCCGGCCTCTGCCGTTTCTGCGTCCCTCATTCGATGTTGGATGTTCGGTGTTGGGTGTTCGATGTTTCCCGCCGCCCCTCGCCCCTCGCCCCTTGTCCCCCGTCACTCCATGAGCTGGGTCACCATCATCTGGTCCATGATCGCGTCCGCGTGTCTGACGCTGGCGGCGGTGTATTTGCTGGTGTGGTGCAAACAGCGCACGGCGTGGGCCAGTCTGCTCTTTTCCCTGACGGCGATGGCGACGGCCGCCATGGCGTTTTGTGAGCTGGAGATGATGCGGGCGGAGACACCCGGACAATTCGGCACGGCGCTGCGTTGGATCCACGTGGCGGCCTTTGTGGTCATTGTCTCGCTGATCGGCTTCGTGCTGTTCTATATGCGGGCCGGGCGGCCGTGGCTTGCCTGGACCGTCTGCACTCTGCGGACTTTCTCGCTCCTGCTCAATTTTCTGACGGGGCAGAATCTCAACTATCGCGAGGTGACCGGGCTGCGGCATGTCCCGTTCCTCGGCGAATCGGTCTCGGTCGGCGAAGGGGTGTCGAATCCGTGGATGCTCGTCGGTCAGTTGAGCCTGTTGTTATTTGTGGTTTTCGTCGCCGACGCCACGATCACCGTCTGGCGGCGCGGTGACCGGCGACAAGTGCTGGTATTGGGTGGCAGCATTGTGTTCTTCGTGCTGGCCACCACCGTGCAGTCCGTGCTGGCGCTCTGGCAAATCGTTCACGCGCCGATCACCCCGAGCTTGTTCTACATGAGCATCGTGGCGGCGATGGCCTTCGAAATGAGCCGTGTGGCGTTGCGCTCGGCGCAGTTGTCGGACGACCTCCGTGAGAGCGAAGAGCGGATGACCCTGGCTGCGGAGGCGGCGGGGATTGGCGTTTGGATGTGGAACATCGCGCGCAACCAGATCTGGGGCTCGGAGAGGTGGCTCCGCCTGTTCGGGTTCGAACCCGGTGCGGCCGTCAGCTTTGAAATGCTCGTCCAGCGAGTCCATCCGGACGACCGCGAGAGGGTGGAGCGCGAGGTGCGGCGCGCGTTGGAGGACCGGAGCGATTACATGGCGGATTACCGTGTGGTTTTGCCCGACGGCACCCAACGCTGGATCGCGGCCCGGGGACGGATGTACCCGGGCACGCACGAGAAGCCGGCCCGGATGCTGAGCGCGACGATTGACATCACCGAGCGCAAGCGCACGGAAGAGGCCCTGCAAAATTCAGAAGAGAAATTCCGGCAATTCTTTAAAAATACCCCTGACTACTGCTATATCATTTCAACGGAGGGGAATATTCTTCACGTAAATGAAGCGGCCCTTAAAACCCTTGGGTACAAGCGAGAGGAACTCGTCGGCCAGCCCCTGGCGAGGATCTATGCACCTGAGTCCGTGGCCAGGATGGAAGACCTCCTTAACCGGTGGAAAGAGAGCGGGCAGATCCGAGACGAAGAAATGGTGATCGTCACCAGGAAGGGCGAGCGACGCGTCGTTATTCTCAATGTTGGCGCGGTGAAGGATAAAGACGGAATGATCCTGCATTCGACATCGGTGCAAACGGATATCACCGGGCGCAAACAGGCGGAGCTGGAGATCGTGCAACAGCGCAACGAACTGGCCCATGTCGGTCGCGTGTCCACGATCAGCCAACTGGCCTCCACGCTGGCTCATGAGTTGAACCAGCCGCTGGGCGCCATCCTGCGAAATGCGGAGGCCGCCGAACTTTTCCTGCAGAGTGACCCGCCGGACCTGGAGGAAGTGCGCGCCATCCTTGCCGACATCCGCAAGGATGACCAGCGCGCGGGTGAAGTCATTGATCGCATGCGGGCGCTCCTCAAACGGCGCGGACTGGAGCACACCACGCTGGACATCGTGGAGTTGGTGGAAGACGTCGTGCCCTTGGTCCATCCCGACGCGGTGAGCCGCAGGGTGAGGCTGGACATCGAAGTCCCTAGGAATCTGCCGCCGGTGCGCGGCGATCGCGTGCATTTGCAGCAGGTGCTGCTCAATCTCATCCTCAACGGCATGGACGCGATGGGCGAAGTTCCGGCCGAGGCTCGCCGCCTGACAGTGCGTGCCCGGCAGGCGGATGCCGGGACCATTGAGGTGGCGATCGCCGACGCGGGTCACGGCGTCCCCGCCGAGAAATTCGCGCGCCTCTTCGAGCCGTTCTTCACGACCAAACCCAATGGCATGGGCTTGGGGCTGCCCATCTCTTCCACCATCATCGAAGCGCACGGTGGCCGGATTTGGGCTGAAAACAGCTCCGCCGGGGCCACGTTCTACTTCACCGTGCCGGTGACAACGGAGAGAGTTGCATCATGAGTGCGCACACGCCGACGGTTTTCATTGTGGACGACGACGCTTCATTTCTGGCAGCCGTGTCGCGGTTGCTGCGGGCGACGGGGCATCCGGTGAAAACTTTTTCATCGGCCGCCGAGTTTCTGAAATACCTACCGGCCGCCGGCCCAGGTTGCGTGGTGGCGGATCTGCAGATGCCGGGCTTGAGCGGCTTGGATCTGCAGGCGGCGTTGGCCAGAACCAACAACCCTTTGCCGGTGCTTTTTCTCACCGGTCATGGCGACATTCCCACCTCGGTTCGCGCGATGCGCCAGGGCGCGGAGGATTTCCTTACCAAGCGCGCGCCCAAGGAGAAGTTGCTCGACGCCGTGAACCGCGCGCTTGCCCGTGATGCGCGTGAACGAGCCGCGCGCACGCGGGTTCAGGCGTTGCGCGCCCGCTTTGACACGCTCACGGAACGCGAGCGCGAGGTGTTGCAGCACGTCATTCGCGGCCAAATGAACAAGCAGATTGCGGCGGACCTTGGCATCCATGAACGCACCGTGAAACTCCACCGCACCGCCATCACGACCAAGCTGGGAGTGCCGTCCGTGGCGGAACTGACCCGGCTCGCCCAGGAAGCGGGGCTGAGTGGCGAGTGGCAGGTGGCAAGTGGCAAGTGACGGGGAGAAACGCCACCCGCCACCGCCTTCAAGCTGCTCCCACCCTTCGGTATTTCCCGCCTCGCCACTCGCCACCCGCCACTCGTCACTTCCCCGACCTTCCCCAAAGGGCAGTAGCCGCCCGACCGCACCCCAGCCTACGCTGCTCATTCATTCCTTATGAGCAGCACCCGCCAAACCTACGTGGCTGTCGTTGATGATGACGAGAGCCTGTGCCGTTCCCTTGGCCGCCTGCTCCGGGCGGCGGGGATTCAGCCGGTCACCTATCCTTCCGCCGAGGCCTTCCTCGCCGACACCAAGCGGCCCCGGTTTGACTGCCTGGTGTTCGATATCCAATTGGACGGCATGTCCGGCATCGAACTGCACCGGCAACTCAACGCGTCCGGCTCGACGATCCCCGTCATTTACATTACCGCGTACGACGAACCCGCGACCCGCGAAGAAGCCCAAGCCGCAGGTTGCGCCGCTTACTTCCGCAAGACCGCCCCCGGCGAAGACGTGCTCCAAGCCATCCGCCGCGCGGCGAACCTGAAGGAAGACCGGACATGAAGGCCAATTCGCCCAGTAAACAGTAAACAACACCATGAAATCAAAACTCATCCTCCTCGCACTCGCCTCCGGGCTGGCGCTCGCCACCACTGCGCTGTTCGCACAGGACGCGGCGGCCGACGACAAAGCCGCCGCCGAACTGGCCAAGAAACTCGCGAACCCCGTCGCCAGCCTCATCAGCGTGCCCATCCAGAACAACTGGGACTTTGGCATCGGCCCGGCCAACGCCATGCGTTTCACGGCCAACATCCAGCCCGTGATTCCATTTTCGCTGAACACGAACTGGAATCTCATCACGCGCACCATTGTGCCGGTCATCTACGCCCAAGCACCGGTCAAGGGCGGCACCGACCAGTCCGGCCTCGGTGACATTGTGCAGAGCCTTTGGCTCTCGCCCAAAGCGCCGACGGGCAGCGGCTGGATTTGGGGCGCGGGCGCGGTGCTGCTTTATCCCAGCGGCACGGATGGCTTGAGCGGGCGCCACTGGGGCGCGGGACCGACGGCGCTCGCATTGAAGCAGCAGAACGGCTGGACTTACGGTGCGCTGGTCAACCATCTTTGGTCCTACGCGCAGACCGGCGGCCACGGCTCGTCCGATGCCGGCGATGCCAGCGACGGCAGCGATGCCGGCATCAACGCCACCTTCCTCCAGCCGTTCGTCTCCTACAGCACCAAGACTTTCACCACCTTCGGGTTGAACACCGAGTCCACCTACGACTGGTCGCACAGCCAGTGGACCGTGCCCTTGAACGCGAGCGTCAGCCAGCTCGTCAAGCTCGGCGGCAAGCCTGTGCAGTTCCAACTCGGCGTGAAGTATTACGCCGAGAAGCCCGACGGTGGGCCGGACTGGGGCCTCCGCTTCACCGTCACGTTCCTGTTTCCGAAATGAAAGAACAGATAACTGATTACTGACCACCGACCACTCACCACCACCACTGATTACTTAATCTATGAAAACGAAAATCTCAACTCTGGGCCTCGCGGCACTCCTGCCGGTGGCCATCCTGACCTTCAGTTCCTGCACTACCGAACACCAAGTTACTAAAGGCCCTGACGTGATCGCGTTTCAGACCGGTGTCCCCGGCGGGGTCATGGTGAATACCTACAAGGAAACCGCCACGGTGACGGCCATTGACCCGGCCACCCACAAAGTGACGCTCGTCACCAAGGACGGCACCCAGACCACCGTCAAAGCCGGACCGGAGGTCGCCAATTTCGCGCAGATCGAAGTGGGCGATCAGGTCAAGGCCACCGTGACAGACAAGCTGTTGATCTTTGTGCCCAAGCCGGGGGAATCGGCGGTCGATCAGGCCGCCAGTGCAGTTGCCCTGGCTCCGCTGGGCGAAAAACCCGGCGGCACGATGGCCGAAACCACCCAGTTCACCACCAAGGTCACGGCCGTGGATTTGAAGCACCACACAGCCACGCTCCAATTGCCGGATGGCACCAGCAAAACCTTCAATGTCCGCCCGGACGTGGAGTTGACGAAAGAAACCGTGGGCGTGGACGTGGTGATCCGCACCACCCAGGCCGTCGCCATTTCAGTGGAGAAACCGTGATGAAAAACCGGATTCAATCCCGATGCGTCGGGATTCAAGTTCCGAAAATCAATTTGCCCGGCGCTGAATGAGTCGAACCGCGCGACGGACAGAAAAAAGAAACAAGACAACAAAACATATATGAAAACAAAAAAAATGCAGCATTACGGCTTGTCACTGCTGACAGCGGGCGCGGCGCTTTACGGCGTCTCGTCCAATGTCCAGGCGCAGGACAAGAAACCAAACATCGTCATCATCTGGGGCGACGACATCGGCCAGACCGACATCAGCGCCTACTCGATGGGCTTGATGGGCTTTCATACGCCCAACATTGATCGCGTCGCCAAGGAAGGCGTGATCTTCACGGACTACTACGCCGAGCAGAGTTGCACGGCGGGGCGCTCCTCGTTCATCACCGGCCAGTGCGGCTTGCGCACCGGCAACACCAAAGTCGGCTTGCCCGGCGCCGCCCAAGGCCTCCAATTCCGCGACGTGACCATCGCCCAGTTGCTCAAGGCGCAGGGCTATGCCACCGGCCAGTTCGGCAAAAACCATCTGGGTGACCGGAATGAATTCCTGCCCACCGTCCACGGATTCGATGAGTTCTACGGCGCGCTCTACCATCTGAACGCCTCGGAAGAACCGGAACAGCCGGACTTTCCGAAGGCGCCGGAATACCCGAACTTCCTCGCCAACTTCGGCCCGCGTGGCGTGATTGACTGCAAGGCCACGGACGTGGATGATCCGACGGTGGATCCGCGCTTCGGCAAGGTCGGCAAGCAAACCATTGTGGACACCGGCGCACTGACCAAGAAGCGCATGGAGACCTGCGATGACGACTTCGCCGCCCGGTCGGTGGACTTCATCAAGCGCCAGAACGCGGCCGGCAAGCCGTTCTTCGTCTGGGTGAACTTCACGCACATGCACTTCCGCACGCATGTGAAACCCGAGAGCGTGGGGCAGTCAGGTCTCTGGCAGGACGAATACCACGACGCGATGATTGACCACGACAAGAACGTGGGCACGGTGCTCAAGGCCTTGGATGATCTGGGCATCGCGGACAACACGCTGGTCATGTATTCCACCGACAACGGCCCGCACATGAACTCCTGGCCGGATGCCGCGATGACGCCCTTCCGCAGCGAGAAGAACTCCAACTGGGAAGGCGCTTACCGCGTGCCCTGCATGATTCGCTGGCCGGGCCACATCCCCGCCGGCATGGTCTGCAACGACATTGTGTCGCACCTGGACATGATGCCCACGCTCCTCGCGGCCGCGGGCGTTCCCGATGTGAAAGAGCAGCTCCTGAAAGGCATGAAAGTCGGCGACAAGACCTTCAAGGTGCATCTCGACGGCTACAACCTGCTGCCGCTGCTGACCGGCGAGACCAAGGTAGATCCGCGCAAGGAGTTTTTCTACTTCAACGACGACGCAGCCCTCGTCGCGCTGCGCTACGACAACTGGAAGATCGTCTTCATGGAACAGCAGGCCACCGGCACGATGAAGATTTGGAGTACGCCGTTTGTGGAACTGCGCGTGCCGAAGATCTTCAACCTGCGCACCGACCCCTACGAACGCGCCGACATCACGTCGAACACCTATTACGACTGGTTGCTGAACCATGCGTTTGTGTTCGTCCCGGCGCAGGCCATCGTCGGCCAGTTCATCAGCACGTTCAAGGAGTTCCCGCCGAGCCAGAAGGCCGGCAGCTTCAGCCTGGGCGATGTGCTGGAAAAGATGCAGCAAGGCGCGACGGGCAACGACTAACGCCACGCTTGTGAAACACGCGGGCTGGCCGGGTGGCTGGCCCGCGACTTCACCAGCGAAGCAAAATATTCGTTGGCAACAAAACTAAAACCATGAAAACCAAACGCAGCCTTAATCTCATCGCTGCCGCGCTCCTCGCTGCGGTGGCATTCACCACCACCACCGCCCGTGCCGCCGACCCGTTGCCCTCATGGAACGACGGCCCGGCCAAACAATCCATCATCAACTTCGTCGAGAAGGTGACGAAACCCGGCTCGCCCGATTTTGTGCCCGTCCCCGAACGCATCGCCGTGTATGACAACGACGGCACGCTCTGGAGCGAACAGCCGGCGCCGGTCCAGTTTTACTTCGTCGCCGATCGGGTGAAGGCGCTCGCCCCGCAGCATCCCGAGTGGAAGACGAAAGAACCGTTCGCCTCGCTGCTCAAGGGCGATGTGAAAAAGGCGCTCGAAGGCGGCGATCACGGGCTGATGGAACTTTTCATGGCCACGCATACGGGCATGACCACCGATGAGTTTGCGCAGCTCGTCAAGGACTGGATCGCCACCGCGAAACATCCGGAGACCGGCAAGCGCTTCATCGATATGACCTATCAGCCGATGCTCGAAGTGCTCGCGTATATGCGCGCGAACGGCTTCAAGAATTACATCGTCTCCGGTGGCGGCATCGAATTCATGCGCGTGTGGACGGAAGCGGTCTACGGCATCCCGCCGGAACAGGTCATCGGCAGCAGCATCAAGACGAAGTTTGAATTGCGCGACGGCAAGGCCGTGCTCGTGCGTCTGCCCGCGCTGAACTTCAACGACGACAAGGCCGACAAACCCGTGGGCATCAACCAGCACATTGGCCGCCGGCCCATCGCCGCATTCGGCAATTCCGTGGGCGACCAGCAGATGCTGGAATACGCGCAGAGCGGCAGCGGCGCGCGGTTTGAACTGCTCGTGCTGCACGATGATGCGAAGCGGGAATTTGCCTACGGCCCGGCGCGCGGACTTCCGGATGTGAAATACGGTTTCTTCACGCCCGCGTTGGAAGACCACGCGAAGAAGGACGGCTGGACCGTGGTCAGCATGAAGGACGATTGGAAGACCGTCTTCCCGTCCGAGATCATCGCCATCGACATTCTGCTGCAGCCGGACGCGACGATGCTCCAGCATGCCGCCGCCAACAACGCGCGTCTGCTCAAAGAATACTCGCAGGGCTTTGCCCTCGACGCAGCGCATACGCCGCACATTACGATGCTCCAGTGCTTCGTCCGCACGGCGGACCTGGAGAAGCTTTATGCCGCCGAAGAAAAGGTGCTCGCCGCGGCCAACGTCACCGCGATGCAGCTCGAAGCCTTTAAATATTATTATGCGCCAGGTGGCCCGGTGGGCGTAGCGGGCATCTGCGCGAAGCCCACGCCGGAAATCGTCAAGCTGCAGGCGGACATCATTGCCGCCGCGAAACCTTTCCTCGTGGAACGCGGTCCCATCGGCGCCTTCACCGCGCCGCACGACAATCCCGCCCTGGACGCGGCCATCATTGATTACGTTTCCACGTTTGATCCGAAGATGTCCCGCGCGAACTTCAATCCGCACGTCAGCACCGGCGTCGCCCCCACCGGCTACCTCGACCAGATGCTGGCCGAACCGTTTGAGAACTTCACTTTCTCGCCCGCTGGCGCGGCGGTTTACCAGCTCGGCCCGTTCGGCACGGCGGCGAAGAAGCTCAAGCAATTCGACCTGAAACCATGAACCGGTTAAGCAACCTGAGAATTCGATTGTGGAACACGCGGGCTGGTCCGTGCCGGACTGGCCATCGGCCCGGCCCGCGACTTCACCAGCGAAACAAACATAACTGATAACTGATTATGAAATGTCCCTCCTGCAAGAATCCGCTGCGCGAGAAAGGCGCGGGCGGCATGACCCTCGACGTTTGTTACGGCGGGTGCGGCGGCATCTGGTTTGATGCCACGGAACTGGAGCGCGTGAGCGCCAGTGCCGCCACCACGCTCCACACGATCTGGCAAGTCCCGGTCACCAACGTGAAGCTCACCGAGCCGCGCTGGTGCCCGCGCTGCCCCGAGCTGGTGCTCGAACGCAAATGGTTTTCGGAGTTGAAACAGGTCGAGATTGACCAATGTCCCAAATGCGGCGGCATCTGGCTGGACGCCGGAGAATTCACCCGCATCTACGACGAGATCAAGGGTGCGAAGGTGGCCCCGCCGCGCTGGGCCGCCGCCATGGCGGAAGCCGCCGCGCTCGTGGAAAAGAAGACGGGAGCAGCCGACAAACCCAAAACCCCCAATGTTTGAATCCCTCTTCGATCTTCCGTTGCTGATCACCGGCCCGGCGATTGTCGGGCTGCTGTGGCTGTTCGCCGTGGCCGGGTTGCTGCTGGTCCGCCGCCGCGTGCTGCCGCGCCTGCGCATTCAGGCGGCAGATTCGGAATTCAGCGGCGCCATGCTGCAGTCGGTGATGGTGTTCTATGGCCTGGCCGTGGCGCTGATCGCTATAAGCGTCTGGCAGACCTACTCGGATACCTCGAAGACCATTTCCGGCGAGGCCAGCGCACTGAACGCGCTTTACCGCGACGTGAGCAGTTATCCCGAACCGATCCGCCTGGACTTGCAGCAGGAACTTCGTGACTACACGGATCAGGTCATCCATCAAGCGTGGCCATTGCAGCGGCGCGGACAAATTCCGATGGCCGGCATCGCGCACATGACCCGCTTCCAGGCGGTGCTGGACAAATTCGAGCCGGCCACCGAGGGCCAGAAACTTCTGCACGGAGAAACCCTCCGCGCCTATAACCTGATGATCCAGGCCCGCCGTCTGCGGCTGGATGCGGTGAACACCGGCCTGCCGGGGGTGATGTGGGGCGTGATTGTGGTGGGCGCGTTCATCGGTCTAAGTGCCTCCTTCTTTTTCAAAGTGGAAGATGCGCGACTGCACGGAATCCAGGTGCTCCTCCTGGCGACGTTCATCGGTCTGGTCATTTTCATGATTTTCGCGCTGGACCAACCTTTTCGCGGCGACCTGGGACTGGGGCCGGAGCCGTATCAATTAATTTACGATCAGTTGATGAAAGTGAAGCAGTGACAAGTGGCGAGTGGCAAGTGACAAGTGAACAGAAAGAAAGAAGCGCAATGATGAAAACGAAACGGAAACCCGCCTTCGCGGCGCTACGGCGCGGCAGGCAAAACTTCGCAACAGCAGTGCTGATCTGCGGGCTGGCGGCGGGTTGGCTGTGCGCGCGGGCCGCTCAAGCGCAGTCGGAGGAATCTGAGCCGGCGCCGGCCCGCGGCGAATTCGAAGCCGCGCCGCTGCCGCCGCCGGACCAGCCGTTTTTCATTCCCGATGTGCCGCAGTCCGTCGTTGACCAAACGCAAGTCAAGTCTCGCTGGATCACGGTCAAATTCGGATTGGTGATGCTTGTGGATTACAACGCGTTCCAACAGGACGCGAACAGCCTCGCTCAGGTGGGCAGACAGCCGGATGGGTGGGATGACCGCTCCGAGCGAGTGATGGTGCGCGGCACCACCGGACAGGACTACAAGATCAGCTATCTCATCGCCGGCGAATACAAGGGTTTTGAGACCGAACCGGAGGATTTGTGGAATTTGACCGACCTCGCTTTTACTTTCCCGCTCGGCGGCCCGGCGACGAAGCTCACGGTGGGCAAGACCAAGGAGACGTTCGCCTACGAAATGGTGGGCGACGCGGCCAATCTACCGCAACAAGAGCGCGTGCTGACTCCCTTCTTCGTCTCGCGCAACGTTGGCGTGAAAGTGATTCACGTCTTCGGTGACGACCAGCGCATGACCCTTTCCGGCGGCGTCTTCAACGATTGGTTTGTGACCGGCGATTCGCTTTCCGACAGCGGCACGGATGTCTCGGCGCGCTTCACGGGACTAGTGTGGGATAAGCGTGACGGCAAGAGCTTTCTGCACCTCGGCGTTTCCGGGCGTTACGCCGGCGCGGACAACAACACGCTGCGCTACGCCGGTCGGCCCGAATCCAACGTCACCGACAATTATGTGGACACAGGCAATCTGACGGCGGACCACGCGTGGCATCTCGGCCTCGAAGCGTTGTGGAATGAAGGCCCGTTCTCGGTGCTCGCCGAATACAACCGTGCCTGGGTGAGTTCTGCCGCGTCGGGCAACCCGCAGTTTTACGGCTATTACATCACGGGCAGTTGGATTCTCACCGGCGAAACGCGGCCTTACGACCGCACCGTCGGCTACGCGCGCCGCGTCATGCCGGCGGGTCGCTGGGGCGCACCCGAACTCGTCGCGCGATTTTCGAATGTAAACCTCGACGACGGCGCGGTGCAGGGCGGCAAGTTCAACAAGACCTATCTCGGCATCAACTGGTGGGCGACGCGGCGCTGGAAAGTCGGGTTCGGCTGGGGACACACCTGGCTGGATCGTTTCGGCACGACCGGCGTGACGGACAGTTTTCAAACGCGCATCCAATGGATTTATTGACACATCCGGGAATGAACATGAAACCGACGATAAAAATCGAGACACGATGAAACGCATTATCCAGTTTTTGCGGACGACGCTCGTGGGCGGCCTTCTGTTTCTGGTGCCGATCGTCGTGTTGGTCATCGTCCTCGGCAAAGCGCTGGTCCTCGCGCGCAAAATCGTGGATCCGCTGGCGGAGCACCTTCCCGTCCATTCGATCATCGGTTTGCAGACGCCACTGTTTCTGGCCATCGGCGGGATCGTGTTGCTCTGTTTTCTCGCCGGGTTCTTTGCGCGGACGGTGCTCGCCCGGAAGATCGTCAACCGGTTGGAGGAGTCGGTGCTTTCGAACGTGCCCGGCTACGAGTTCCTCAAGCGCATGAGTGGGAGCACGCTGGGCGTCGAGCAGGATGGAGCTTATCCGGTCGTGCTCGCGCATTTCGACGACGCCTCGCAAATCGGATTCCGGATCGAAGTGCTGGAGAACGGCTTCGTCGTGGTGTTTGTCCCCGGTGTGCCCAATGCAAGCGCCGGTGACGTTTATTTAATGAACCCTGACCGGGTCACGCCGCTCGAAGTCCCGCCAGCCCGGGCGCTGAAATGTCTGAAACGTCTTGGTGCAGGCTCAAACGCGCTGTTGCGCGGTTTTTCCATCGCGGCGGCTCCCGTGAACAGACCGGGAACCAATGATCCGATTCAACCCATGAACGACGGCAAACATCCGCTCATTCATTTCAAAGGCGCACGAATTGTTTCAGCCTGAGAAAGCCACTCGCATGAAGAAAAAAACAATTTTCCAAAACACACTGCCCGCTTCGGTTGCGGGTATCATTGGGTTCGTGACGCTCTGGTCGTCTCCCGCCATGGGTGCCACCAACGCCGTCGCGGTTGCCGGCCAGACGATCGCCGCCGAGGCGTCTGTTTCACCTTTCGCGCCCACGATCCCCAACCAGTCGCCCGCGCCTTCGAACGCGCCGGCAGGGATGGTGTGGATTCCCGGCGGTGAATTTTCGATGGGTTGCATGGCGCCGTCCGAAGGTTACTGCACCGTGGCCACGATGAATGCCGTGAACGACGCGCAGCCCGTCCACCGGGTTTATGTGGACGGTTTCTGGATGGACACGAACGATGTGACCAACGAGAAGTTTGAAAAATTCGTCAAGGCCACCGGCTACAAGACGATCGCGGAGATCGCGCCGACGAGGGAGCAGTTTCCCACCGCGCCGCCGGAAAATCTCGTGGCCGGTTCCACGGTCTTCACGCCCACGACCAACGCGGTACCGTTGGATGATTATTTTCAATGGTGGCGTTATGTGCATGGCGCCAACTGGCGTCATCCCACCGGGCCGGACAGCGACTTGAAGGGCCGGGAAAAATATCCGGTGGTGCAGATTGCCTACGAAGACGCCGCGGCTTACGCGAAGTGGGCGGGCAAACGGCTGCCTACCGAGGCGGAATGGGAATTCGCTGCGCGCGGAGGGTTGAGCGGCAAATCTTATGCCTGGGGCGATGAGTTCAAGCCCGGTGGCAAATGGATGGCGAACATTTATGAAGGCCAATTTCCGGTGAAGGACACGGGTGAAGATGGTTTTGCGGGACTCGCGCCAGTCGGGCAATTCCCGCCAAATGGCTACGGACTTTTCGACATGGCGGGCAACGTCTGGCAATGGTGCAGCGACTGGTATCGGCCCGACTATTATGCGCGGCTCAAGCTCGCGGGCATCGTCCTGGTGCGTAATCCACAAGGCCCGGCCTCCAGCTACACTCCCGGCGATGACCAGCCCCAGCGGGTGCAACGCGGCGGCTCATTCCTCTGCACGGACCAGTATTGCACCCGTTACATGATGGGGACGCGTGGCAAAGGGGATGTTGACACCGGCAGCAATCACCTCGGCTTTCGCTGCGTCGAAACGGTTGAGGCGGAGGCAACGGGAAAGGAGAGCCCGGCACGATGAAAACCGCCTTCGATCACCCGGTGGACAAATACGACGCGCCCTTGCTGCTCGGAAATCAGGCCCGGCGGCGATTCCACGTCATGGTCAAGCCGGGCAGTTCCACCTGCAACCTCGATTGCGACTACTGTTTTTACCTGAGCAAGGCCACACTACCGGGCGCGTCCGGCACCGGCCGGATGTCCGATGAGGTGCTGGAGCGGTTCATCCAGCAATACATCGCGGGTGTGACCGGGCCGGAGGTGGTCTTTTCCTGGCAGGGTGGCGAGCCGACATTGATGGGTCTGGATTTCTTCCGCAAGGTCGTCGCGCTCGAAAAGAAATACGCCAAGCCCGGCCAGAAAATCGAAAATGATTTGCAGACCAACGGGACGTTGATCACCGAGGAATGGTGCGAGTTTCTGAAGGAGAACCGTTTCCTGGTCGGCTTGAGCATTGACGGTCCCAGGGAGATTCACAACCGGTATCGCGTCACCAAAGGCCGGAAGCCCACGTTCGAAAAAGTGTTCAACACCGCGAAGCTGTTCAGAAATTTTGGAGTTCCCTTCAATACGCTGACGTGCGTCAACCGGTTCAATGCCCGGCGACCGCTGGACGTTTACCGCTTTCTCCGGCGCGAACTGGATTCCACTTACATGCAGTTCATCCCGATTGTCGAATACAAGGGCTTCGAGAAAACCGCGCCGCACAAGTGGGACAACAACGCCCTGCCCAAAGATGGCGACCCCGAAGCCCGGCCCGGCCATCCGAATTCCATCGTGACCGACTGGTCGGTGGACCCGGAAGACTGGGGTTATTTCCTGTGCAAGGTCTTTGATGAATGGCGCAAAAATGATGTCGGCAAGGTTCTGGTCAATCATTTCGAGACGCTGGTGTCACAGCACATGGGGTTGGGCTCGCAGATTTGCATTTACGGCGAGTTTTGCGGCAAAGGCGTGGCGGTGGAACATGACGGCAGCGTCTATTCCTGCGATCACTATGTGTATCCGGAGTATCGCCTGGCCAACATCAAAGATAAGGCGCTCGACACCCAGGTATTTTCCCGGACGCAGGTGAAATTTGGTTACGCCAAGAATGAAACCCTGCCGCAGTATTGCCGTCAGTGCCCGTATCTCACGGATTGCTGGGGCGAATGCCCGAAGAACCGGATCATCCGCACGCCCGACGGCGAGCCGGGTCTGAACTACCTTTGCCGCGGCTTCAAGCAATACTTCGCGCACGCCATTCCCGAAGTGGAGCGCATCGTCGCGGACTTGCGGAAGCAACCCCTTCAACCCCGGAAACGGATGTGACCTGTGCCTGTTTTTTTGAACCAATGAAAGCCGCCACCATCAAACGTATTAATTGCTCTAATCACCCAGCCACGTTGCGCCGGGTCGTGAATGGCGTGGTGCTGATTGGCGCGGCAGCCCCGGCTTTCGCCCAATTGCCCGTTGTGCCTCCCGCCGCCGTTGAACAATTCCAGCACGTCATCGGCAGCCGGGTGGAGGCGGTGACGATCCTCGGCGGTGATTATGGAGCGGCGGGCGGAATTTACACCTTCCGCGGCGGCGAAGTCGCCAACTTGAGCGTCACCAAGGTCGGCGGTGGCGGAATCGTTGCGGAGCCGCGTCCCTTGGGTGAAAGCGGCTTGAGATGGGCGCCCGTGCTGCAAGGCAACCTCGGCCACATTTCGGCGCAGAACGAATTCGCGACGGGCTACCTGCAAGGCAACAAGTCGGTGTATGACGTGCTGGCCGTGCAGGGGGGCGGCGGCGCGCGTTTCTTTTTCACGGATAATTTCAGCCTCGCGCCCACGGTCAGCGGCATCTACGGCCACACCGAAAACGAGTTCAAGCCGCAGAACGCCGTCGGCGACTACGTCAAGTCGGTCGCCAGCGGGACCTACGTGGACTGGAATTTGGACACCTGGTCGGTGCAGCCGTCGCTGGATTTAAATTATGATTTTCAATGGCGGCGGATAACCTTCGAGTTCGGGTCGCGCTACAATTTTTTTCACACGGAAAGTTTCAACAGCTCGTCGTCCGTGGTCGGCGTGAACGGCGACTCGCACACCTGGGAGAACAAGCTGGACGTGGACGTGCCGCTGGGCTGGAAGCTGTTTGACCGGGAACTGCACACGGGCGGCTTCTTTTCGCGCACGGAACTGTTTGGAAACGCCGCCGAGGGCCTCAACGAAAACCACATTTATACGGTGAACGGACGCTTCGTCCTGGATGTGCTGGGCAAAGTCTGGAAGGTCCGCTGGCTCGGCGTCGGCTACTCCTATTTTTGGGGCGACCACTTCGGCGGCTGGTCCGCCGGCCTGGATATGCGGTTCAAATTCTGACCGGTGAAACGCCCGAAAGCATGAAACACCAAATAAACCTCAAAACCAAAGGCAGAATTCTATGAGCATTGAGATCGTTGAAGTATCTGATGGTGTCCTGACCTTCAAGGTCACGGGCCGGCTGAACCAGGCTGAATTCGCCGCTGCCCAGAAGCGGGCGGGCGAGATCATCCGGCAGCAGGGAAAAGTCCGGTTCCTCGTGCTGGTCGAAAACTTCGCCGGCACGGAGAAGGCGGGCGACTGGGGCGATGTCTCGTTCCAGGCCGACTACGATCCGTTCATCGAAAAGATCGCCATCGTGGGCGACAAGCAATGGGAGGACGTGGCGCTGCTGTTCACCAGCAAAGGCATCCGGCGCGTCGCGATCGAATACTTTCAACCCGCGGACCTGGTGAAAGCCAAAGCGTGGCTGGCCGCTTGAAAACTCGTTTAGAAACCATCATCAAACCAAACACAAACACAACCAAAAATCCTGCCATGAAATACTCATTCTTCGTCACGCTCAATCTGGCCGCACTCCTCGTCGCCGGTTGCAGTTCCACGCCCACCAGGGTGGACACCGGCCCGATCCGCGCCGCCAGCTACAACTTTATTTCCCCGCCTCCCAGCACCACTCCGGCTTTTGCCGATGGCCGGGAACAGATTCACGCGATGATCCAGGATTCCATCAGCCGGAATCTTGCGGGCAAAGGCCTGAGCAAAGTGGCCTCCGGCGGCGACGTGATCGTGGCGTATCTTGTGATCGTCGGCAACAATGCCAGCACCACGGCCATCAATACTTACTTTGGTTATGACCGTGACGCCGCCGAACTGCACGACAAGGCGCAAGATGCCTATACCAGCAGCAAGAACCCAAATTACTTCGAGGCGGGCACGCTGCTGGTGGACATCATTGATGCGAAGACTTACAAACTGCTCAAACGGTCTTACGTCGTGCGGCCTTTGCTGCGCAACCCCTCCGCGGATGTTCGGGCGGAGCGGATACAGGAGGCCGTGGATGCAGTGCTCAAGGACGTGCGCATCGCCCGTTGAAACAAAATCAAAAAGAATCCCAAAATGAACAATCTACGCGAGGTCATTGACAAGGTCACTTCGGGCAATGCCCCTGTCTGGGTGATGGGCGGAGCAGGCATCATCCTGTTCCTGCTCGCGCTGAAGACAGCCAAAGGCTTTTTGAAATTCGTTTTCGTCGTGCTCGCCCTGGCCGCGCTGGCCGGAGCAGGTTGGTGGTATTTTCACAAACAAGGCAGAATATGAAACACAACAAAATACTCGTTATCCCTGCGCTCGCATTCGCCCTGATTTCAGCGTCCGCGAACGCACAACCAGACACCCCGTCGGTCGCGCCCGCGCCGCCCCCGTCCGCGCCGGCCCAGAGCAGCGCGACGGATCTGGAGAAACTTGCCGCGCCCATCGCACTTTATCCCGACCCGCTGATTGCGACCATCCTGCCGGCGTCGGCTTATCCGCTGGAGATAGTGCAGGCGGCGCGTTTCGTGGCGGACACGAACAACCTCGCCAACCTGGATGCGCAGCCGTGGGACGAAAACGTAAAAGCGGTGGCGCGCGTGCCGGCGGCCATTCAGAAGATGAACGACGATCTGCCGTGGACCATCGCGCTGGGCGAGGCGTTCATCGAGCAGCCCAAGGAATTGATGGACACGATCCAGAGTTTGCGCGCCAAGGCGCAGTCCCTCGGCACGCTCAAGACCTCGCCGCAGCAGGTGGTGATCGTCACCAACTACGTCGTGGTGCAGACCAACCTCACGCAAGTGGTCATGGTGACGAACCAGGTTGTGCAAATCCAGCCGGCCAACCCGCAGGTGATCTATGTGCCGGCTTACGATCCGTGGTATGTCTATTATCCACCGCCGGCTTACTATGTCGGCCCGCCGCCGGTCGTGACATTCGCCGTTGGCGTCACGGTGGGTCTTATTATCGCCAACAATTGCGACTGGCATGGCGGCGGCATTTATGTGGGGCACCACGGTGCGGTGGTCTGGGGCGGCGGTGGCTACCACCATGGCGATGTGGACATTGACATTAACCGCAACGTGAACATCAACCACAACACGATTAACAATGTCAATCGGACGCCGCAGAAGTGGCAGCCGGACCAGAGCCGCTTGCGCACAAGCGGTTCGCCCGGGGCCTTGGCCTCGGCGCGCAGCCTGGAGTCGCGCGGTTGGAGTTCCCAGGCGACACCCGCGACGCGGTCGGCCGCCCGAACACCGACGATCAGCCGCCCCAATCCGTCACCGAAACTTGCCAGCCCTGCTTTCAATCGTTCCGCCCAACCCGCCGTTTCCCGGGGCAGCGCGTTTGGCGGTGTGAGCAACAGCGGCAGCGCGCGGAATTTCAGCAATCGCGGCGCTTCCAGCCGCAGCGGCAGTTCAGGCGGCGGACGCTTTGGTGGTCGCCGATAAATTTAAAATTCAAAATCTTTTTTTCAACAATATGAAAACATCACCCAAAAGTTTTTCCATGACTATGCTAAAACAGTTCTTTCAATCCGCCGTCCATCGCCGTTTGGTTTTGGCGCTGGCCTTCACCACTCCCCTCGCCATTAACGCGGCGGACATCGGCAAGACATTTGCGACGCCCGAAGAAGCGGTCAGCGCGCTCGTGGCCGCCGCCAGCGCGAAAGACACCAATGCGCTGCGCGATATTTTCGGACCGGCGACGGCAGAAATCGAGAACCCGGATCGTGTGCAGGCCGCGAACGAGCTTGGCGCGTTTACTGCCGCACTCAACCAGACCAACCGGATTGTGCGCGAGTCGGATTCCAAGTGCGTGCTGGAAGTGGGAGAAAAATTCTGGCCGTTCCCGATTCCCGTCGTGAAGCAGGATGGCCAATGGTTTTTCGATACCGAGGCCGGCAAGGACGAAATCCTGAACCGCCGCATTGGCGAGAACGAACTGGCCACGCTCCAGGTGGTTCGCGCCTACGTCGAAGCCCAGCGGGAATACGCTGCGCAGGACCGCGATGGCAAAGAGGTACTGAAGTTCGCGCAGAAAATCATCAGCACACCCGGCACGAAAGACGGACTTTACTGGCCACCGGAACTCGATGGTGAAATCAGTCCGCTCGGCCCGCTCGCGGCGGACGCCGCCGCCGAAGGCTACGGCAAAACTCCCGGCACCGAACGGCAGCCTTTCCACGGCTACTTTTTCAAGATTCTCACGCGCCAGGGCAAACACACGCCGGGCGGTAAATACAATTATGTCATCAACGGAAACATGATCGGCGGCTTCGCTCTCGTGGCGTGGCCCGCCGAATATGGCGAGAGCGGCGTCATGACGTTCATCGTGAATCAACAAGGCCGCGTCTATCAGAAAGACCTTGGCCCGCAGACGGCGAAAACCGCCGGAGCAATGCAGTCATACGACTCAGACAAAACATGGGCCGTGTCGCCGGATTGAACCATGAACCCATAACAATGAAACCAACCATGAAAATACTTACCACATTGCTGGGATCCCTCTCGCTGTTGCTGATGTGTGGCCTGACCGGCACCGGCTGCAGCTCGCTGAACAAGCCGGCGTCGGCCAGCTTTGCGTCGGTCACCATCAGCGGCAAAAGCGCCGGGGAGATTCGTGACGCCACCATCGCCGTCTTCCGCGAAAACGGCTACCAGGTGTTCGGCTCCAGCCGGGGGTTGACCTTTGAGAAGGAAGGCTCGAAGGCCAACTCCATTGCGCGTGACGGCTTCGTGGGTTCGCACTACGGCGCGGTGACGATCATCCGGGTGCGGGCGGAACTGGTGGATCTCGGCAACGGCGCACAGCGGCTGCAATGCCAGGCCTCCATGGTGAGCGGTGTCGGCGACGCCTTTACGGAGGATGAACATCGGCTCGCGAATTACCGCAGCGGACCTTACCAGGATCTATTGGACGAAGTTGCCAAAAGACTGAAGCAGCCTTAAATCGCCGCAATGAAACCACTCAAGACCATTCAATTCCTGTTGCTGTTCGCGCTCCTAGCGCTGGGGGCTTCGGGATGTGCCACGCAAAACGTCAACCCGCCGCAGCCCCGCGCGAACACGGGTTACGTGGATTTCCACGCCGATCCGTCCGCCGAGTTGTGTTGGGACGTGGCGCGCTTCGATGACCGCACGCAGAGCTTCAAAAGCGTCTTCTCAGATTTGGAGCCGCCTTCAGACGGGGTATTGCGCCTGGCGTTTGCGCCGGGTCATCACCGATTACGGATTACCTTCCTCAATCGTGTCATCGCCAAACCGGCGGAGGTTGAAGTCGAAGTTCAGGACGGAAAAATAACACCGGTCCGCATCACATTGACCGCAGCCGGCACCGTGCTGGTCGAATCCAGAGACGTGAGTCACGGCGGCACGGCCAAGGGCCGCTACGGTCGGCGCACCAAATACGGCAGCGAGGAAACGGCCATTAACAGCCTTTCCGCCGCGGCGGCCCCGCCCGTTGCTTACCAAGTAAAGGAGAGAATGCCCTATGCGCGCTAAATTCAGAAAACTGGCAAGTGACGGGTGGCGGGTGACGAGTGACGGCCACTGGTCACTGATCACTGGCCACCTGCCACTTTGCCTGGTCTTTTTGCTCCTCACCCTCGGCACGGGTTGCCGCTTGCTGCAGAAGGCAGCGAATGCTCCGGGCCAGGCCGTCCATGCCGTCACGCCGGGCAAGAAGGACAAACACCCGGTGGACCCGGTGGAAGTACAGCAAAAGCTGTTGCGCTTCGCCGACGAATACTCGATGCGGATGATTGGCGGCGTGGACAACCTTCGGCGCGGCACCAACGCACTGACTTCCGCCAAAGCGCTGCAAACGAAAATTGAGATCGGCTCCGAGACCTGGTCCATCGCCGCCGGCCCGAACGCCGTCGCCGATCTGCTCGACATGACCGTTTTTGTGACGGTGACGCGGATGGCGTTGGAGGAATATTGGCAGCCCAAGGTTTTTGGCGAATCCGCCCGGCCCTTGCTGGAATATTCCCGAAACGCCGAGGCGGAAATCTGGGAGCTGGCCGGCACGGTGCTGACGCCGGAGCAGCAGACGGAATTGCGCGGGGGAATTGCGGTGTGGCATAGCAAGAATCCGTTGCCGGAGAGCCTGGTGGCGGCGCGCGCGCTGGGTTTCGCTTCGCAAATCGCGGAGGCCGGCAAGGACGAGGAGGCCAAACCCGGGAGCGTGTTCAGTCTGCTTGGGGTTGATCCGCTTGCCGGCATGGACCCGGCCGTGCGCGAGATTGCCCAGACGCGGATGTTTGCCGAGCGCGCTCTCTTCGTGACCCAGAAGATGCCAATGTTGCTGCGGTGGCAGACGGAACTTTTGAGTCTCAACGCCGTGGAAATGCCCGCGGTGCAGCAGGTGGTCTCGAACTCCACACAAATTGCGGCGTCGGTGGAACGCTTCGCCGCCGTCGCCGAAAAACTGCCGGGACAGGTCAGCGCCGAGCGCGAGGAAATTCTCAAGGCGCTCCAGGTGCAGGAAAAAGATGTCGCGTCACTCATGTCGTCAGGAACGCAGTTTTCCGCTTCCCTGAACACGACGCTCACGACCCTCGATGCGTTGATGAAACGTTTTGGCGTTGGTGAAACGAACAGTGCCGGGCCGCCGAAGACCAATGCCGAACCGTTCCGTATTCAGGACTACACGCAAACGGCAGCGCAACTGGAAGTGACGGCACGACAACTGACCGAACTGCTCGTCACGCTCGACCAGACGCTCGGCTCGACCAATCTCGCGAAACTTTCGGCGCAAATCGGGCCGGTGGTTCAACAGGCGCAAACCGGCGGCAGGGAAATCGTGGATTATGCTTTCTGGAAAGGCATCCTGCTCGTGGTCATTGCGCTGTTGGCCGCTTTGATCTACCGCTTTCTTGTCGTACGCCTGTTTCCGCCGGGAAAAACCAAAAACAACCCACCATGACAAAACAATCCAATCCCATGCGTCTCCCCACTCCCCACCCGCCACCCGCCACCCGCCACCTGCCACTTGGCCTGTGTCTCGCAGCGGCGACGCTGTTCACCGGTTGCGCTCATCTCGGTCCCAAGACCGTGGCCGTGGACCGTTTCGACTACAGCACGGCCATCGCCGACTCGTGGAAACAGCAGACGCTCCTCAACATTGTCAAACTCCGCTACATGGACCTGCCGGTGTTCGTGGACGTGGCATCTATCGTCGCCGGCTATTCCATGCAAACCGGGGTGAGCGTCAACGGAACCCTCTCTTCTGAAAAGGCGATCCAGGGCAACTACCTGGCGGCGGGCGGACAAGCCATCTACACCGACCGGCCCACCATCACCTACGTCCCGCTGACCGGGGAAAAGTTCCTGCATGGATTGATCACCCCGATTGATCCGAAGAACATCTTCTTCATGCTCCAGGCAGGTTACCCGGCGGACTTCCTTCTGGGGCTGACCGTCGAGTCGCTCAACGGCGTGCGCAATCGTTCGACAGCGGGCGGCACGGCGCGGGAGGCGGACCCGGAGTTTATTCGCGCGCTCCAGTTGATGCGCGAAGTGCAGGCCGCCGGCGCGGTGGGGATGCGCGTGGAGGAGGACAAGGCCAGAGGCTCGACCGCCGTGCTGTTCTTCCGGCGTGACGACGTGCCCGCCGACATCGTGGAGAAAACGGCTGAAATCCGGCGGTTGCTCAAGCTGCCGGCGGATCAGCAGAAATTCGTGCTCACCTATTCGCCGGTGCGCGGGGCGGACAATGAACTGGCCGTGAACAGCCGTTCCATGCTGCAAATCATGGGGGCCTTTGCCAGCTACCTGGACGTGCCGGAAGCGCACCTGAAAGACCACAGCGCGCTGCCCGCGTTTGAAAACGCCGCCCCGGAGAGCCGGCGGGACGCAGTGCGGATTCACAGCGGCAAGGAGAAGCCCGCGAACGCGTTCGCCGCCGTGCATTATCACGGTTACTGGTTTTGGATTGACGACGGCGACTGGCAGACGAAACGCGCGATGACGGCGATCATGTTTTTCTTTACACTGGCAGAAACCGGCGACAGCGGGAAGCTGCCGTTGATCACCATCCCCGCGCAGTGAATGGGCAGTAATCAGTGATCAGTAATCCGTGACAACTCGGATGAATACAAAGCCACACTGCCGCAGCCGGTCAGCGCACACGCTGCTGTTGACTTTGGTTTGCTGCCTCATGCCGCTGCGGAGTTTCTGCGCGGAGCCTGCCATTGCCCCAACACTCGCGGCCACACCTGTGGTCGCGACCAATTGCGTGCTCGTGACGAATATCGTGGTCGTGACGGTCACCAATTACGTGGTCACCACGAATGTCGTGCCCGGTACGAACAACCTGGCGGTGGTGCGCACGAACTCCTCCCTGCCCGACCTGAGCTGGGTCCCGCCGGAGGACGGCTTTGACTGGATTCAACTCAAGTCCGGCGAGTGGCTCAAGGGCCAGCTCAAGGCCATGCAGCAGCGACAGCTCGAATTCGACAGCGAGGAGTTGGATGACCTGACGTTCGATTGGAAAGACATCCGCCAGGTGCGCTCTTTCCACACCCTCGACTTGTTGTTCGTAGATGGCAAGAAGGCATCCGGCCCCGTCACAATCACGCCGGCGGAGGTTGCGGTGGGCGGTGCGGAGCCGCAGGTTTTTCCCCGTGACCAGCTTCAAAGCCTCACACCGGGCGGGTCCAAGGAGTGGAATTACTGGTCGGGCATGATGTCGTTGGGCCTGACCCTGCGGGCGGGCAACACCGAACAGGTCGAATACAACGCCCAGGCCCGCCTCCAGCGCCGCACCCCGGCCACGCGCCTCAGTCTCGATTACATCGGCAACATCAGCAGCATTAACGGCGTCGAGAACGCCAACAATAACCGTGTGAACAGCGAGTTTGACCTGTGGCTCTCGCGGCGGTTCTATCTGATCCTGCCGCAAATCGAGTATTACCAGGACCCGATTCAAAAACTGAAGGCCCGGATCACGGCCGGCGGCGGAGCCGGCTACGACCTTGTTGACCACCCGAATCTGGAATGGAACATCTCCACCGGTCCGGCCTACCAGTATGCCTGGTTTGAATCCAGCCAGCCCGGCGAACCGACGGAAAAAGGCACGGCCGCGCTCGTCTTTGGCAGCCGCTTCGACTGGGACATTACCCAGCGCATCGGCTTGATCCTGGAATACCGCGGCCAATACACCAGCCGTCAAGTCGGCGAAACCACCCACCATGCCGTCGGCACGCTGTCACTCGAACTGACCAAACGCTTCGACCTGAATGTCTCACTCATCTGGGATCGCATCTCCAATCCCAAGATCGGCTCGGACAGCGTTCAACCCAAACCGGATGACTTCCGTCTCGTCGTCGGGGTGGGAGCGCATTTCTAAATCAAATTCGCTTTCGAATCAAAACACAACATGCATCGTGTCATTGCCTGCGCAAACGGACAATGCATTTCGTGACCGGAACCGGCCAAATGCATGGGTTCAGTCACAAGCAGCCCCGAAAGCTTTTGGGGCTGAGGTGGCCGACGAAATTTGAACCCGCAACAGCCAGATCCACAATCTGGAGCGCTGGCCGGGCTGAACTCCGACCCTCAACCAGCTATCAGTTTAAATTCTCGAATGCCCCGCGGCAGGTTTGCGACGGACGTGGCACAGCTTATTTCCCCTCCACACCTTTGAGATAGGCGAAGATGAGTTCGGGCAATTCGCGACTATAACCGCCTTCAAGCAGGCTGAACATCGGCACGCCCAGCGCGCGCAGCGACTGGCCCAACCAATAATAATCGTCCAACACCAGCGCACCCTGAACGAGCGGGTCGCGCACGTAGGCGTCGAACCCGGCGGACACGGCGACGAGGTCGGGCCGGAACTTTTTCAAATCGGCGAGCGCGCGGGCGAGTGCGGCCCGGTAGGTTTCGCGCGGCGTGAACGGCTCGACGGGATAATTGAAACAGTTTTTGCCAACGTTGGTTGCGCCGGTGCCGGGATAAAACGGATACAGGTGGATGGAAAAAAAGGCGATACCGGGCCGATCAAGCAGAATTGCTTCCGTGCCGTTACCATGATGGACGTCGAAGTCGTAAACCGCAACGCGCTCCGTCCCGCAGGCCGCGGCTTCAAGCACGGCGATGGCGATGTTGTTCAAATAACAAAACCCCATGGCGCGGTTGCGCATGGCGTGGTGGCCGGGCGGCCGCATGAGGCTGAAAACATTCTCCCCGGCGCTCGCGGATTTCAGCGCGTCCAGCGCGGCGGCCACGGAGGCGCGCGCATAATCGCCGATGTTTTCGTAAAACGGCGTGTCGGCGTCGAAGTCCTCCGGTTCATTCAAGCGTGCGAGATGTTTCGCCGAATGCGCGCGCAGAATGGGTGCGTCGTCCACCCGGCCCGGCGCCGCCCAGGTGATGGGCAGTTCGGTCTGATTTCGCAGCAACTCGAGCGTGCCGATGATGCGCAACGGACGTTCGGGATGACCGATGCTTGAGTAACCGGTGCAACGTTCATCGGTGATGATTTTCACGGGCCGCAGTTTAACCGCGAATGGACATGAAGGAACACGAATTTTGATTTGGTGGGGCGGCGTCCGGCCAGTGCGCCTGACAAAAATTTCACAGACCGGAGGGTGGATTATTTTGGCAACAACAAAGCCTTTCGCTAAATTGGGCGGCAGCAGCATTTTGATTATGAAACGAAACGTATTCGCCCTGGCAGCCGCGCTTGGCGGGTTCACCTTCAACCTCGGCGCATGGGATTACGAGGAGCATCATGCCATCAATGAACTGGCGCTGGCATCCTTGTCGGCGGATTTCGGAGGATTCACGCTGACACCCGCCTTGAAGCAGCGCATCGCGTTTCTCGGCGGCGAGCCGGACCGCTGGCGCAACGTGGGCGATTTGCCGTTGAAAAACGCCAACGTGCCGGACCATTACATTGATTTGGAGGATTTGAAACTTTACGGCCTGACGCCGGAAACGCTGCCGCTCATGCGTTACGATTTCGCCGCCGACATCGCGCGGGCGCGGGCGGCGTATCCGGAAAAGTTTCCGCCCATTGACCCGGCCCGGGACGCCGACCACACGCGCGAGTTGGACGGGTTCCTGCCGTGGGCCATCACGGAAAATTACGAAAAATTGAAATCGTGCTTCAGTTATCTCAAGACCTTCCAGAAATCCGGCGGCACGCCGGAGGAAATCGCGAACGCGCGGGCGAACGTCGTTTATGTGATGGGTGTGATGGGGCATTTTGTGGGTGACGGCTCACAGCCGCTGCATACGACGGTGTATTTTAATGGCTGGGTCGGCAACAATCCGCACGGCTACACAACCAGCCTGAAATTTCACGCGTGGATTGACGGCGGTTATTTCCGTGCGACCGGCGGGCTCAAAGTGGAAACACTGGTCGGCAAAATTCATCCAGCCGAACGCATCGCGAATGCCGAAATGCCGGACGGGATGTTCCGCTCCGCCGTGGCTTATTTGGTCGAGCAAAACAAACTCGTCGAACCGCTTTACGAATTGGAAAAGAAAGGCAAGCTGACTGGCGAAGGCAACACGGGTTTGGCCGGTCGGCCGTTTCTCGAAGGCCAGCTCGTGAAAGCCGGCCAGATGCTCGGCAACATCTGGTACACGGCGTGGCTCGAAGCGCCGGAGGACCAATACCTCCAAAAGCAACTGGAGCAGCGCGATGCGGCAAATTCGCATGCGAAGTAAGGCAACGGGTCAGACTGGCTTGCGAATTAATTCGTCGCCGTGAGTGAGCCGGCGCAAAAGGGTTTAATTCGGGCCTGTAGCACACTGGTCAGAGCAGCCCCGAAAGCGTTCAGGGTTGGTCAGTTCAAATCCTGTCGCTCCGACCATTTTCCCTCGTTCGCCCCGGTGCGACTTCTGGGGAAACCAGCGACTTTAGCCCCTATCTAACGGGGGATTCTCACTTTTACTTGTCGGTGGAGGAGAGACAGCAAATGGCCCGTTTTGACCGGCTGCGACCGAATTTTGTGTGTCGAGTTGTGTATCATCTTTTGACGGACGGCCATGCGGTGGAAATTCAGTTTCTCAATCGCTTCTTTCAACGGCGGCATAATCCCGAAATCCAGCGATTGATGGTCGTTCGAAGTGATGCTCTGACTTGGAGGGAAGAGGCGCGATTAAAATCCGGGCGGGATCCTCGCGTGTCTTGTCTATTAGAACTACAACTCAGGTATCATAATATTACGGTCCGACTATTTTTCTTGTATTTTAAACCAGCATCAGGTAATGTGCGGCTCGTTCTGGGAAAGTCAGGCTGGGACGCGTCTACCTCATCCATCAGGCGATGAGCATTGTGGCACCAGACAGACTGCGGGCGAGCAGGACGAAGCGGAGCCAGGCGTTTGCGAGCTTCGTTTTCGCAGGAAGGCGTTGTGAGTTTCAGGGCAGCGAAGTCGGGGCGCCCTGCGTGTGCCTGGACTCGTTGCTGTCATCGTTTTTCCGCCTCTGCTGGTTCACCTGCACAGCGGTTGCCCGGGAAAAGCCACACGTCGCGTGGCACCAACAGACGGTCCGATTGATAACCAGAAAGGAGCAAACACCATGAAGTTTAACACACCGAAGAATCTCATTCTTGTAGCGCCGGCGTTGGCCGCGCTGACGCTCAGTCTAGGTGTTGTTCAGCCGGTAAGAGGCGCTTCTTTCCTCTACACCGGCCCGCTAAACACCGCACGCGTTTCTCACACGGCGACGTTGCTGCCCAATGGCCAGGTGCTGGTCGCGGGGGGCGGTATCACCGGCAGCAGTCTGGCTGGCGCCGAGCTGTATGATCCGGCCAGCGGGACGTGGACGGCGACCAACTCGCTGAACACCGCACGCGAATCTCACACGGCGACGCTGCTGCCCAATGGCCAGGTGCTGGTCGCGGGGGGCTGGGGCAACAGCGGCTATCTGGCCAGCGCCGAGCTGTATGATCCGGCCAGCGGGACGTGGACGGCGACCAACTCGCTGAATACCGCACGCGAGTCTCACACGGCGACGCTGCTGCCCAATGGCCAGGTGCTGGTCGCGGGGGGCTGGAACGGCAGCAGTGTTCTGGCCAGCGCCGAGCTGTATGATCCGGCCAGCGGGACGTGGACGGCGACCGGCTCGCTGAACAACGCACGCGAGTATCACACGGCGACGCTGCTGCCCAATGGCCAGGTGCTGGTCGCGGGGGGCTGGAACGGCAGTAGTGTTCTGGCCAGCGCCGAGCTGTACGACCCGGCCAGCGGGACGTGGACGGCGACCAACTCGCTGAACACGGCACGCTATGATCACACGGCAACGTTGCTGCCTAATGGCAAGGTGTTGGTCGCGGGGGGCTGGGGCGCCAGCGGCGTTCTGACCAACGCGGAGCTGTATGATCCGGCCAGCGGGACGTGGACGGCGACCGGCTCGCTGAAGATCGCACGCTCTGTTCACACGGCGACATTGCTGCCCAATGGCCAGGTGCTGATCGCGGGCGGCTATAACATCCTCAGCGGCTATCAGATCAGCGCCGAGTTGTATGATCCGGTCAGCGAGACGTGGACGGCGGCCGGCTCGCTGAACACTGCCCGCGGTAATCAGCCGGCGACGTTGTTGCCTGATGGGAAGGTGCTGGTCGCGGGGGGGTGGAACGGCAGCAGTGTTCTTGGCAGCGCTGAGCTGTATGATCCAGCCGGCGGGATGTGGACGGCGACCGGCTCGCTGAAAACCGCCCGCTATGATCATACCACCACATTACTGCCCAATGGGAAGGTACTGGTCGCGGGGGGCTGGACCAATACCAGCGGCTATCTGGCCAGCGCCGAGCTGTATGATCCAGCCAGCGGGACGTGGACGAACACCGGCTCGCTGAACACCGCACGCGGTGATCACACGGCGACGTTGCTGCCCAATGGCCAGGTGCTGGTCGCGGGGGGGTGGGGTGCCAGCGGCGTTCTGACCAACGCGGAGCTATACGATCCGGCCGGCGGGACGTGGACGAACACCGGCTCGCTGAACACCGGACGCTATCTGCACCCGGCAACGTTGCTGCCCAATGGGAAGGTGCTGGTCGCGGGGGGCTGGAACGATAGCGGCGGCTATCTGGCCAGTGCTGAGTTGTACGATCCGGCCAGCGGGACGTGGACGGTGACCGGCTCGCTGAGCACGGCACGCGAGTACCCCACGGCGACGTTGCTGCCCAATGGCAAGGTGCTGGCCGCGGGCGGTTATAACAACGGCAGCGGCTATCTGGCCAGCGCCGAGTTGTATGATCCGGCCAAAGGGACGTGGACGAACACCGGCTCGTTGAACACGGCACGCGAATTTCCCGCGACGGCGTTGTTGCCCAATGGCAAAGTGCTGGTCGCGGGGGGGTTTAACAATAACATCTACTATCTGGTCAGCGCCGAGCTGTATGATCCGGTCAGCGGGACGTGGACGGTGACCGGCTCGCTGAACACGGCACGCGAGTATCCCACGGCGACGTTGCTGCCCAATGGCAAGGTGCTGGTCGCGGGTGGTTATAAAAGCAGCAGCGGCTATCTGGCCAGTGTTGAGCTGTATGATCCGGCCAGTGGGACGTGGGTGGCGACCGATTCGCTGGACACCGCACGCGAGTCTCCCCCGGCGACGTTGCTGCCCAATGGCAGGGTGCTGGTCGCGGGGGGCTGGGGTACCAGCGGCTATCTTGCCGACGCCGAGCTGTATGATGTCGGTCTGGGCTTCAATGCCTCCTGGCGGCCGCAAATCGCCACGGTCACTTCGCCGCTCTTAAATGGTAGGAGCTTGGCGCTCACCGGCTCCCGGTTCCGAGGCGTGTCCGAAGGTTCGGGCGGCAATACTCAAGATTCACCGGCTGATTATCCGGTGGTGCAATTGCGGAGTTTGGGAAACGAGCAGACCTTGTTCTTGTCGCCCATGAATTGGTCAACGAATTCGTACAACTCCGCGCCAGTGACCGGTTTGCCGCCCGGCTATGCGCTGGTGACGGTGTTCGTCAATGGCATACCCAGCGCGGCGAGTATCCTCAGCATCGGTGCGCTGCCGCTGCTTAACATCACGTACTCCGGCAACAGCGTTGTCGTCTTCTGGCCATCGGCTTCGACGGGCTGGACGTTGCAGCAAAGGTCCAATCTGGCGGCAGGCAGTTGGGCCACCAACAGCTTTACCGTTTCCGACGACGGCACGAACAAGAGCATCACCATCACGTCACCAACGGGGAATCTGTTTTTCCGGCTGTATAGCCCATAATTCGAAGTGCGGCGGCTGGATGTCCCTTTCCCCGGCAGCGCGGTCGCGTCGCCTCGCAGTGAAATTTTGCCGTGCCGATTAACTGATGGAGACGCCGCCTGATTTGTGGAAAATGAAGGTGCAACAATGAGTAATAAGACCAGCTAACCGAAAAACTTCGTCTATCCGGAAACCACTTCTGGAGCACGCGCGGCCAAGCGGGTGCGCGCGGAAGCCAACAAGCTGCTGTAGCATCGGCGTGAAGAACTTTTCAAACGCGGAATGCAAACCATTTATAGCGGCACGGGGACAAAAAACTGTTGGCGCTGGACATTAACCGGTTGTCCGGCTTGGCTGCTGAAAAGGATTTCATCCACGCCTTCCACGAAGTGTATCAGGAACGGGGGTATTCGCTGGCAGTCCCGCCGGCGGCCATTCAGGAATTGGCGTATTGCGCCCTGGAGAAGCGAAGCGACGAAACACCGCTGGCCTTGAAAGCTCTGGGCCCGACAGGATTTGAACCTGTGACCAAGCGATTATGAGTCGCCTGCTCTAACCACTGAGCTACGGGCCCGAAGTGAAATCATTTTGCGCCGGCCCGGGCGCGCGACAAGTTTAATCGGCGGGACTCTGCTTTTCGATTTCCAGAAAGCCGTGCAACTGGCGGATGCGCGTGGGATGGCGCATCTTGCGGAGCGCCTTGGCCTCGATCTGGCGGATGCGTTCGCGGGTGACCTGGAATTGCTGGCCGACTTCTTCGAGCGTGCGGGCGTAGCCGTCGCCGAGGCCGAAACGCAGTTCCAAAACTTTCCGTTCCCGGTCGGATAAACTGCACAGCACGTCGCCCAGCTTGCCCTTGAGCAGACTGAAACTCGTCAGGTCGAGCGGGCTTTCGGCACCCTTGTCCTCGATGAAGTCGCCAAAATCCGTGTTTTCGCCGTCGCCGACGGGCGATTGCAGCGAGATGGGCTGCTGGGCCATTTTCAAGATGGCGCGCACGCGCTCGACAGGCATCTGCAGGTCGTCGGCGATTTCGTCCGGCGTGGGTTCGCGCCCGAATTCCTGCAGCAGGCGTTTCTGCGAGCGCATGAGCTTGTTGATGATTTCGATCATGTGCACTGGAATGCGGATGGTGCGGGCCTGGTCAGCGATACTGCGCGTGATGGCCTGCCGGATCCACCAGGTCGCATAGGTGGAAAATTTGTAGCCGCGGCGATACTCGAATTTTTCCACGGCTTTCATCAAACCGATGTTGCCTTCCTGAATCAAATCCAGGAACGACAGGCCGCGGTTGGTGTATTTTTTAGCGATGGAAATGACGAGGCGGAGATTGGCCTCGACCATTTCGGTTTTGGCCTGGAGGGCCTGAGTGGAAAATTCGCGCAGGCGGTTGAAGAGCTTGAGGAAATTCTCATGTGGCATCCGGATGAATTCCTCGAGCGCCTTGATTTTTTGCCGCTCGGCCTCCACCAGATGTTGTTGCGCGCTGGATTCGCGCTGGTGTTGCGCATCCGCGAGCGCGCGCAGACTGTATCGCAATTTGTCGCAGATGTTTTCGGCCACGAGCGCCATTTCTTCGATGACCTTTTGCTTGAAATAAAGTTTCGGGAACAAGACTTGGAGTTTTTGGTCGGCCCGCTTGAAGGCGGCGAGCGCGCGGCGGCGTCTGGCCGCGGAATGCGCCTCCCGCCAGGCATTGTATTGAGCATCTGCGGCCTGATCCATCTCGCGGACGCGAGCCACGAGCTGTCGCAGGGCGCGCAGGTGCAGGTCGCGGCTGTTCACCTTCTGGTCGAGCACGACGCGGTCGAACCGTTCGCGGGGCGGGTCAGCCAGCAATTTTTCCGCCACCGCGATGTGTTCCTTGCCGGCGAAGCCGAGGCTGTAGATGATTTTGCGGACTTCATTTTCGGCGGCTTCAATGCGCTTGGAAATTTCCACCTCCTGCTCGCGCGTCAACAGGGCCGCCTGTCCCATTTGTTTGAGATACATCCGCACCGGGTCGTCGAGCATGTCGAGCCGGTCGGGGTCATCCTCGTCGGCTTCGGGGGTGGTGACGCGATCCACCGCCGCCTGGTCCACGATTTCGATCTCCAGAGCGCGGAGCTGCGCAAACAATTCGTCCAGTCTCTCCGGCGTGGCGCAGTTTTCCGGCAGGACATCGTTGATATCGTTGTAGGTCAGATGTCCCTGTTCCTGCGCGAGGCGGACCAGTTCCTTGATGATTTGGGCCAGCTCCGTGTCTGAATTGTTTTGCAGCGGGCGGTTGATCAAACGGGCGGCTTCGATGTGGAGTTTTGTGTTTGGGGCGACGCGCCACCTCCCTTTGTTCAAGGACGAATCCGCCTTGGGTTTGCGAACCTTCGATTTTGGCATACAACACTCAATACTCCACGCCCGCTGACCGAAAGTGGTAGGTTAATATCAATTGTCATTTCCATTTCGTCAAGCGGGGAAACGCCGGGTTCGGAAAGCCGCAGGTGCCAAGGTGTTTAGATGTCATACACAATGTAAATTTGCCGTTTCTTGAGATGTTCCAGGATCATTTCCAGGGTGCGGTCAATCGCGCCGAGATTTTCGCGAACGACCTTAAGCGCATTGCGACCCAATTCCGCACGGCGCTTTTCGTCAGCGAGCAATTCCGCGACGGCGTTCTCCAACGTTCCCGGGTCTTGCACCTGGATCGCCGCGTTTCGCGCCAGAAAGCTCCGCGCGATGTCGGCAAAATTTTGCATGTTCGGCCCGAAAATCATCGCCTTGCCGAGTGCGCCCGGCTCAATCGGGTTCTGTCCGCCCGTGGCCGTCAGGCTTTTGCCGACGAATACCACGGTCGCCGTCCGGTAAAAAAACCGCAGCTCGCCGGTCGTGTTGACCAGCAGGCAATTCGCCTCCCCTTCGTGAAATTGCGTGCTGGCGGCAATTTCATTGCGATAAACAAACTTCACGCCGCGCTCGCGCAGTTGCCGCCCGACTTCCCGGCAACGTTCGAAGTGCCGCGGCACCAAAATGAGAAACAATTTCGGGAACCGCGTGCGGAGCCGCTTCGCCATTTCCGCCAAAATCATCTCCTCGCCGTCATGCGTGCTGCCGCCAATCAAAACCGGGGCGTCCCGCGTCACGCCGAGTTGCCGCAACAGCGCGGACGCGTCCAGCCTGCGGCGCTCGTCCAGTTTCGCCGCGTCAAATTTCAGGTTCCCCACGACCCGAACCGCCTCCGGGCGGCAGCCGACCTCGCGCAACCGCGCGGCGTCCGCCTCGTTTTGCGCGCCGACGCCGGCCAACGACGCAAAGAGCGGTCGGAACAAAAACCCGAAGCGTTTGTACCCGCGGAACGAGCGGTCGGACAGTCGCGCGTTGGTCAGAAACACCGGGATGCCCAGCGCCTGCGCGCGCCAGAGGAAGTTTGGCCAGATCTCGGCCTCGACGAGCACAATGGCTTCCGGCTTGATGGTGCCCAGGGCATGGGACACCCAACCGCGCCGGTCAATGGGATAGTAAATTTTGATGACGTGCGTGGGCAAATGGCGGCGCAGTTCGGCCATCCCGGTGGTTGTGGTGGTGGACACGACGACGGTGACATTGGGCAGGCGCGGCTCCAGCGCCCGGATGAGTTGCGTGCAGAGATTGACTTCGCCGACACTGACGGCGTGGAGCCAGAGGACATGGCGGTTCGTCAGCGCCTGGTTGACGTTCTCGTCGAAGCGACCGAAGCGCTGGAAAAAACCGGGCAGCCAGCCGCCGCGTCGCCACATGCGCATGAAGTAATACGGCGACGACAGCACGAAAAAAATCGTGAACAGAATGTTGTAAAGCGTTCGCACTCTGATGTCCTGAACAGCAACAGTTTATATTCCCACAAAAAGGCGGTTTGCGCAAAAAATGTGTTGCGAGGGTAACACCTTCAACTGCGAAAGAAAAGCAGCCAGACCGCCAGTAATGCCGGCAGCAGAAACGGCAGCGTGAATTTGCAGATAAATTCCAGAAACGCGGGCGCGCGGATTTTTTGCCGGTCGGCGATGGCTTTGATCATGAAATTGGGGCCGTTGCCGATGTAAGTCGCCGCGCCGAAGAAAACCGCGCCCACACTGATGGCGAGCAGGCTCGCCGGGTTTTGATTCAACACTTCCGGGATTTCCTTCACGCCGGTCATGCCGAAAAGCGCATTCAGAAAACCGAGATACGTCGGCGCGTTGTCGAGCATGCTGGACAAAATGCCCGTGCCCCAAAAGAAAATTCCGGGCGAGGGATGGTCGCCGAGCAACGAACGGGCGTTGAGATGGAGCCAGTCGAGCGCGGGCATCATCGTGGCAAAAATGCCGGCGAACAAAACGGCGACCTCCCGAACTGGATGAAAACTGAAATCGTTGGCCGCATGGACGGTTTTTGGGGTAGTGAAATATGAGCCGAGCGCGGCGGCAAGCATCAAGGCCTCGCGTAGAAAAATCGGACGGGCCACAAAAACCGCGCCGAGGATGACGGCGAGAAAAAACAGGTTCGCCAGGCCATCGCAACGCCACGTTTCCTGCGCCGTTTCCTTTTCGCGCACGGTGCGCGGCGCGCGCGAAAAATTGAGCCGGTCAACGATGTAGAACATCACCAGCAAGATACCGACACCCGTCGCCCACATCGGCCAGCAGTTTTTGGCGACCCACCAGAATGGCACGCCCTGCAGATAGCCAAGAAAGAGCGGCGGGTCGCCGACGGGCGTGAGGCAGCCGCCGGCGTTGGCGACGATGAAAATAAAAAAAACGATGTGATGCGCCGTGACACGGTATTGGTTCATCCGAATCCACGGACGAATCAGCAGCATCGCCGCACCGGTGGTGCCCAAAACGTTGGCGACGGTGGCGCCGAGGAACAGAAAAATCACATTCGCCAGCGGCGTAGCTTCACCCTTGACGCGGATATGGATGCCGCCGGAGACGACGAAAAGCGAGCCGATAAGCGCGATGAAACCGGCGTAGTCGTGCGCCGTGTGCAGCACGCGGGGCGCATCACGCAAAACGAGCAGGTAATAACCGAGCGTGACCGCGCCGAGGCCGAAAGCGACTTTGGCATAATGGCGCAGCCACCATTGTGGTGCATGCAATGGCGCCAGCGCCATCGCGCCAAGCAGCAGCGCGAACGGCAGAATCATCCAGGGATTGGGCGTTGCCATTTGTGTGCAAGGTTGCGCGGGCGGAGGAAACCGGGTCAAACAGAAACGCCCAGGATTTGAGTTGAACTCGGGCATGTGGTTCGTAAGAATGCGCGCCGCTCGTGAAATTTCACCTGAATTACAAACCATCAGCCATTGAATTGATGTTTATGAAAAAATCCATTTTGAGGATTGCCGGGCTGGCCGCGTTGCTGGCGCTGGCATTGGCGCAAAATGTGCCGGCAACGGAAAACGTCCCGCACGCGCCCTTCGCAGAATGGGCGGATGTGCCGCAGCCGGGCCAGTTGATCGCGGGCTTTTTTTACGATGAATCGGAGGCATATCACATCTGGGCGAACGGTGGGCAGCGCTACAACATTGATTCCCCCGTCGATGGCGAGCACTACGGCATTGACATCAATCAAGGCTGGTTCACGTTTCAATACGGCATCACCAAAAGATGGGCTGCGGACTTGAACGTCGGTGCGACGACGGCCGGCTGGCGCTCGTTTGATTATCAAGGCCGGACCGCGCCAGACATCCGCTCGACGACGGGTTTGATGGATTATTCCTTTGGCGTGCGCTACCAGATTTTCAACGAAGACACAGACACCAACTCGCCGTGGATTCCAACGCTGACGTTCCGTGCCGGTGCCGTGCTGCCGGGCAGCTACAGCCAGAATTTTCCGTTTGCGCCGGGCGTGCGTTCGGCGGCGATCGAACCGGAACTGCTGGCGAAGAAACATTTCGGCTGGCCGGGCTTCGGCGCGTATGCGGACGCGTTGTATCGCTGGAACCGGACGACGGCCAACGACCAGGTCATTGCCTCGGTCGGCTTCTCCCAGCAAATCAAGGGTTGGGAATTGGATGCGGGTTACCGTCATTTGCAGACGATTGGAGGCGTGGATTTGGTCTATGATCCAACCAGCGGCCAAATTTCAACCACCGGTTCTGATCCCAATGCTTTTGCCGAACTGCGCGAAATCAACGATTCTGTCGAGGCGGGTTTCAGCTACACCACCTCCAAGCGGCACATCAAGTATTCGTTCTACACGCGCACCGTTTTCAACGGCAACAACAGCGACCAGAAATTCTGGATTGGCGGGGGCGTCTCAATGCCGTTCCAGATCCTCAAGCGCGACTGACGGCAAATCCGCTTGTCTCCCGGCGGCTGATTTGGTCAATTGCCGCGCATGACGCCGCCTACCGTCGCGCCGACCGCGCCCTCCAGACTTTTCCAGCGGCATTGGTTGTGGTGGTTCATGGTGGCGACACTCGTCATCGTCGCCGCCGTCCGGCTCCGGCTTCTGAACCTTCCGCTGGAGCGCGACGAAGGCGAATACGCCTATGCCGGCCAGCTTATGCTTCAGGGCATCCCGCCCTACCAACTGGCCTACAACATGAAATTCCCCGGCACGTATGCCGCCTATGCGGTCATCATGGCGCTGTTCGGCCAGACGCCGGCGGGCATTCATTTCGGCTTGCTGTGCCTGACCACGCTGACAGCGCTGATGCTTTTCTGGCTCGGCAAAAAAATGCTGGATGAAACGGCAGGAGCCGTTGCTGCTAGCGCCTACGCCGTGCTGGCGGCCTGCCCTTCGATGCTCGGACTTGCCGGACACGCCACGCACTTTTGCGCGCTTTTTGCCACCGCCGGTCTGTGCGCGATGTGGCTGGCACGGCAGAATGGAAACCGGCTGATCGCCCTGGCTGCCGGACTCCTTTTCGGCACGGCGGTTTTGATGAAGCAACACGCGGCACTGGTCGCGCTGTGGGCGTTGCTGGCTTGGTTGGTCTGGTGCTTCCGCAAAACCGGAATCTCCGTCGGCAAACGACTGGTGGCCATTGCGATTTTTGGTGCGGGAATTGTTCTGCCTTTTGCCTTGTGTTGCCTGATTCTCTGGCAGGCGGACATTTTCGACAAATTCTGGTTCTGGACCGTAAAGTACGGGTGGCAATACGCATCGGTCGTGCCGCTGGATCAAGCACCCGGACTGTTCTGGGAAGGCGTTCGTCTGGTGACCGTGAGATGTTCCTTGATCTGGCTGATTGCCGGGGCGGGGCTGGTCTGGCTTTGGTTCGATGAACGGCTGAGACCGTCCCGCCGGTGGTTTCTGGGATTCTGCCTCGCTTCCGTGCTGGCCGTTTGCCCCGATTTTTATTTTCGAAAACACTATTTTTTAATCACGCTGCCCGCGGTGGCGTTGCTGGCCGGCTGCGCCGTCAGCACGGCGAGCCGCCGGTGGGCGCAAAAGAATTGGGCTTCCTGGTTGAGCGGCTGGCCGGTCTGGGTGTGGGTGGCGGCGATTGCGTTTACGATTGCGGCCAACCGCGATATCTGGTTCCGGATGACGCCGGCGCGGGCCACGCTTGTAATCTACGGCGACGACCCGTTTGGCCAGGCGGCAATCATGGCCAAATACATCCAGCTCAACTCACCGCCCGACGCGCGCGTGGCCGTGATGGGCTCCGAACCGGAGATTTATTTTCTGGCCCGTCGCCACTCGGCCACCGGCTACCTTTACACTTATCCGTTGATGGAACCGCAGCCGTTTGCGCGGAAAATGCAGGACGACATGATCAGCGAAATCGAAACCAACGCGCCGGAGTTTGTCATCTTTGCCGATAATCCGCTGTTCTCGTGGGCGCGCCAGCCCGACTCCAACCCGTGGATTTTCGAATGGTGGAATTCCTATCAGACCAATTACGTCCGTGTCGGGCTGGTTGACGTGGTGTCGCACTCGGCAACCGTGTTCCGGTTTGGCGCGGAAGACGCGGCGCGCTACGGAAAAATCCGCGGACTCGGTCTGGAAACCTTTCAACGCAAATAATCCCATGACTGTGCCACCCGAAAAGGACATTTTCCGCCAAACGGCATGGTGCGCGGCGATTTTGATGACCGCCGCCGCCGTCTGGCTGCATTTCTATTTTCTATTTCACGCCGGCGGCTTGTGGCGCGACGAAGTGCATGTTGTCAATCTCGCCGCCGGCCACTCCCTGAGCGACCTGACCAAGGATTCATTTCCCGCGCTGATGCCGCTGCTGCTCCGCGGCTGGTCCGCCCTCGGCCTCGGGCAAGGCGATTTGAGTTTGCGGCTCCTGGGAATGCTGGTAGGGATCGGAATCCTGGCGGCACTCTGGGCCACGGCGTGGACGGCGCGACGGCCACCGCTCCTCAGCCTGGCGCTGGTGGGTCTGAACAGTCTGGTGATTTTTTACGGCGACTCGTTGCGCGGTTACGGCCTGGGCAGCCTGTTCATCCTGCTGACGATGGGGGCCGCGTGGGCATTTCTGAAGAAACCGACCTGGGCGCGCGCCGGGATTCTGGCGGCAACGGCCATCTTGAGCGTGCAGGCGCTTTACCAAAACGCCGTGCTGCTGGCCGCCGTCTGCTTCGGCGCGTGGGTGATTTGCTGGCGGCAGGGAAATTTTCGCGCCGCCATGAAAATCTTACTGGCGGGGCTGGCCGCCGCCGCGTCGTTGTTACCCTATTGGAGCAACCTTGCCACGCTGCCGCAGACCAGCACGTCATTGCGCATGGGTTTTTATCCGGGCATTGCCTTTGGCAACTTCGATTCCATCGTTGCCTTTCCGCTGACGCAGTACCTTTACGTCTGGGAATTTCTCGCGTTGGCGGTTGTCGGGTTTGGCGTCACGTCATTATGGCGCATGGCTTCGTCGAAATCCACCGCGCCGGCCGGTGGAGCTTCACCGGACGATTTGCGGTTGTTTGCCGCCGCCACCTTGCTGGCGGCGCTGGCCGGTCTCATCGGCTTTTTGTGGTATGCAGCGCTGCCGACCCAGCCGTGGTATTTCCTGCCGCTCGTGGTTTTGCTGGCCGGATGTTTCGATTTCGGCGTGCCGGTGATGTCGCCGCCGCGAACCTTCCGCGCCGCGGCGTTCGGGTTCATTGCGGCAACGGCGCTCATTGCGGTGCCGTTCGCGCAACGGGATTTGGACTGGCACTTCACCAACGTTGACCGGCTGGCGCGGCAATTGGCGGCGGAAGCCGCGCCGCAGGATTTCATCGTCGTCACCCCCTGGTTTTGCGGCATTACCTTTGAGCGTTACTTCAAGGCGCCGACGCCGTGGCAGACTTTGCCGCCGCTGGCCGACCATTCGCGGCACCGTTACGACCTGGTCCAGGAGCAAATGAAAACGCCCAATGCCCTGCAGCCCGTCTACGATGGAATCGCGGCCACGCTCCAGTCCGGCCACCGCGTGTGGGTGGTCGGGAACATGCAGATCCCCGAACCCGGCACGCCGTTACCGGGCGATCTGCCGCCGCCGCCGCTGAAACATTCCGGCTGGTCGGACCTGCCTTATTCCGGAAGGTGGGCGGCGCAGGCCGCCGGCTTCCTCGAAAATCACAGCCTCCAATTTGAGCGCGTGGATCATGAAACCAACGCCAACGTGAATTACTACGAAAGCCTGCAGTTATTCGAAGCCAGCGGTTGGAGAAATTCCGCCCCGGAAACAAACAAGCCCTGATTTTTCGTACGGCCCCGGCTTGACGCCGCCGTCTGTCGCTGCGACCTTCTTTTCGCTTGGCGCAAAACGCGGCAGCGTCAGCGGCAGGCCCGTCCTCCGTAGCACTGCGGAGGGTGGACAACCTGTTCGCTGACATTGCGAAAGCTCCCGCCGTGCAATCCCTTGCCCGGCGACTGGAGGATGGCGGAGTGTTTACTTGCGCCGGCGTTTGCCAGGCAGCGCAGCCGTTTTTTGCCGTTCTCCTTCAAAATATTTTCTCGGACCAGCCACTCATCCTCATCACGCCGGATTTGAAAACGCAGGAAAATTTCCACCAGGACATCGAAACGTGGCTCGATATGAGTCGAGTATCGGAAAAAACAGCAAGCGCGAACGCCGATTTCAGCTCTCGTCTCTCGACTCTCGACCTTCGACCGTTGTTTTATCCCGCCTGGGAAATTTTGCCGCACGAAGGCAAGCTCCCGCACGCCGACACCATCAGCGACCGGTTGCAGACGCTGGTTTCACTCTCCAACAATTCCGCACTCCGCACTCCGCACCCCATATTGGTCGTGACCAGCATCACCGCCCTTTTGCAGAAAACCTTCCTGCCCGGCGAAATCCAAAACCGCACCCGCTCACTTCGCCGCGCCGATAAAGTAAATCCACTCGACCTGATTGAGTGGTTGGAGGAGCAGGGCTACGACCCTGAGGCGCAGGTCACGCAGAAGGGCGAAATCGCCTTGCGCGGTGGCATCCTGGACATTTGGCCGCTTATCAGTTCGTGGCCCGTGCGGCTCGAATTCTTCGGCGACGAACTGGAATCACTCCGCCATTTCGATCCCCTCACGCAAATTTCGCGCGAGGAAATTTCGAGCGTCACAATTCCGCCCGCCGGCGAACTGGGAATGCTTATGAAGCGGCAGGTGACAGGTGACAAGTGGCATGACGAAGATTCTCCAGCCAGTAAGCCGAATCCTGTCACTCGTCACGTGTCACTGGCCACCCTCCTGGATTATCTGCCGCGCAAAGCCATTTTCATTTTGTGCGAGCCTGAACAACTTTCCGTTCATGCCGACGAATACGCCCAACAAATTCCGGCAGACGACCCGTTTTTCATTTCGTGGCCGGATTTTCTCCTCGAATCAAACCGGCGCGGCTTCACCTCAATCGAGTTGACCGAAGAAATCGAAATCCGCGAAGCCAATCGCCAATCGGCAATCGGCAATCCGCATTTCGCATCGCTCGACGCCTATCGTCCGCTGGCCGAACGCGCGCCGGAACTGCAAATTGCCGAGGCGCAGCGCCGCGAGTTCTTCCATCAACTCCATCGCTGGCTGCGACAGGGTTATGCGGTTCACGTCTTCTGCAACAACGACGGCGAACGGCAGCGGTTTGAAGAAATCTGGATGGAACTCGTGGGACAGGCTTCCAGCCTGTCTCCATCTGAAAAAGGCCCCCGGAAAGAAATTGGAGACAGGCGGGACGCCTGTCCTGCACTGCACCTCGGCATGCTTTCCCGCGGCTTCGTCTGCGAAGATGCCAAACTGGTCGTCGTCACCGACGCCGAGATTTTCGGGCGCTACAAAATCCAGCGGCCGCGCCGGCTCAAATCCCCACACGCGGCGGCGATGCGCTCGGCGCTGGAGATTGATTTCACAGATTTGGAGGAAGGTGACCTGGTCGTGCATCTGCAATACGGCATCGGCCGTTATCTCGGCCTGAAAAATCTGCCCGCCAGTTCGCGAACCGAAGCCCCAGATGCCAGACGCCAGACGCCAGATGCCGGCACGGAGTGCCTTGTCATCGAATACGCGCCCGCGAATCCCGGCGATGAGCCGCCCAAACTTTACGTGCCGGTCAGCGAGGCGCACTTGGTCAGCAAATACGTTGGCGCGGGCAAGGCGCATCCGCCGTTGAACACGCTGGGCGGCACGCGCTGGAAAAAGGCGAAGGCGCAGGCGGAACGCGCCGTGCGCGATGTCGCCGCCGAACTGCTGGCCATCCAGGCTGCGCGGGAAACACAGCCCGGCCACGCCTTTGCGCCGGACGCGCCCTGGCAGCGCGAATTTGAGAGTGCGTTCATCTACGAGGAAACGCCCGACCAGTTCCGCTCCATCGTCGAAACCAAGGCCGATATGGAGCGCGCGAAACCGATGGACCGGCTGATTTGCGGCGACGCCGGCTTTGGCAAAACCGAGGTCGCCATCCGTGCCGCGTTCAAAGCGGTGATAGGCGGCAAACAAGTCGCCGTGCTCGTGCCGACAACGGTACTGGCCCAGCAACATTTCAACACGTTCCGCGAGCGCATGGCGGATTACCCCATGCGCATCGAATTGCTCTCACGCTTCCGCTCGCGCCGCCAGCAACAGCGTGTCGTGAAAGATTTGGCCAACGGCTCGGTGGACATTGTTATTGGCACGCACCGGCTGATTCAAAACGACATCACCTTCAAGGAACTCGGTCTGGTCGTGATTGACGAGGAACAGCGGTTCGGCGTGTTACACAAGGAAAAATTCAAGCGCCTGCGCACACTGGTGGACGTGCTCACGCTCAGCGCCACGCCGATTCCGCGCACGCTCTACCTTGCGCTCACCGGCGCGCGCGACATGAGCACCATCCAGACGCCGCCGCAGGATCGCTTGCCGGTCGAAACCATCGTCACCCAATTCGACGAGCGCGTCATTCGCGACGCCATTCAGCGTGAACTGAATCGCGGCGGACAGGTTTTCTTTTTGCACAACCGCGTGATGACCATTCAAACGATGGCCGACCGGTTGAAACGGTTGCAGCCGCACGCGCGCATCGTCGTCGGCCACGGCCAGATGGAATCGGACGAACTCGAAGAGGTCATGACGAAATTCGTCAATGGCGAGGCGGATGTTCTACTTTCCACGACCATTATCGAGAGCGGCCTCGACATTCCGAACGCGAACACCATCATCATTGACCGCGCCGACCGTTTCGGTCTGAGCGATTTGTATCAACTGCGCGGGCGCGTCGGGCGTTACAAGCATCAGGCTTACGCTTACCTGATGTTGCCGCGCCATGTGAGCCTGCTCACCGATGTGCGCAAACGCATCAGCGCCATTCGGCAATACTCGACGCTCGGCAGCGGCTTCAAAATCGCCATGCGCGATCTGGAAATCCGCGGTGCCGGCAATCTGCTCGGCGCGGAACAAAGCGGCCACATCACCGCTATCGGCTTCGAGCTTTACTGCCAGTTACTCAAACAAAGTATTGGCGCGCTGAAGGGTGAAAAAGTGAAACCGAGAGTGGACGTGGCAATGAAATTGGATTTCCTGAACCAGTCAGTCGTCAGTAGTCAGTCGTCCGTAGCTACTGACTACAAACCATTGACCGCTGACAAATCTGCTTCCCTTCCTCACCACTACATCACCGAACCGCAACACCGTATCGAAATCTACCGCAAACTCGCACAGGCGACGGACAAGCTGGCGCTGGAAAATTTGCAAACGGAATTGCGCGACCGCTTCGGTCCGTTGCCGCCGCCAGTAGAGTTGCTCTTGCTCGTGGCCGAACTGAAAATTCTCGCCAGCGAAAAAGCCGTGACTGCCATTGAAGTGAAGGATGACAAGCTGATGCTCACGCGCTACGGCGATTTCCTCACGCTCGGTGGCAAATTCCCGCGACTCACGAAAAAGGACGCCAAGGCGCGGTTGAAGGAAATCAAGAAACTGCTGCTGGCGATCTAGCGCCGGAGGTGCGACAGACAGTAGCCCACGGTGAAACCGTGGGAAAACGAGGGTTGGATTCAAGCCCCGGACGGGGCGAAAGAAAATTCCCATCATCGTCCGAATCTGCCGCCCCTGCCGGGGCTTTGCGCGTTTTGACGAACGAACCCACGGCTACCGCCGTGGGCTATTTTCTTCCGCGCCTCCGGCGCTGAAAATTGCACCTCAAACAAAATCGGATGCCAGGGCGCGGCTGAAGGAAATCAAGAAACTGCTGCTGGCGATTTGAGTTTGGGGAGCGCAGCCGCCCTCGGCTGCGGTTCGACGCGCCTTCGCGGCGAACACCGTGATGAGCCTGTGTCAACGACGAGGCGTCGTTGGCGGCACGCGAGGCGCGTGCGCTCCTGTTTCAAATCACGCCCGGTTGTAGATTGCCAGCAATGAAAAAGACTCGCGGATAAGCTGTCCTCGCTCCTATTTTCTCCGCGTGCATCTGGCCCATTTGCGACTCCGCGACTTCCGCAATTACGCGCGGTTGGACGTGGATTTCGCGCCCGGCTTCCATCTGCTGCTCGGCGACAACGCGCAGGGCAAGACGAACATCCTCGAAGCGGTTTATCTCATGGCCACGCTGCGCTCGTTCCGTGGCGTCGGCGGCGCGCAGATAATCCGGCACGGACAGAAAGGCTACTTCGTCGGCGGCAATGTGGTGGGGCAGGGCGAGCACGAAATCAAAATTTACTGGTCGGCGCGCGAACGCAAACTGGCGCTGGATGGCCAGCCGGTGAGAAAACTTTCCGACTATCTCGGCGTGCTGCGCGCGGTGGTGTTTTGCACGGAGGATGTGCACCTGGTCAAGGGCACGGCCCGCGCACGCCGGCGGTTTTTGGATTTGCTGCTGGCACAGACGCAGCCCCGTTATCTGCCGCTGCTCCAGCGTTACCTGCGCGCCGTCCGCGCCCGCAACGCGTTGCTGAAACAACACGCCGTTGATGAAGCTGCACTCGACAGTTTCTCGCAGGAGCTGGTGAAGCTCGGCGATGAAATCGTCCGCGCCCGGCGTGAACTGGTGCCGAAATTTTCGCCGCTGGCGCGCCTCGCGTATCGCCGTGTTTCCAACGACGCCGAGGAATTGCGTATTGAATATCAGCCAAGCGTGAAGAAGGATTTCGCCGTCGAACTCGCGCAATCCCGTGCCCGCGAGCGGACGTATCGCTTCACGCTCGTCGGGCCGCACCGTGACGATTTGCAATTGCTGCTCGACGAAAAATCCGCCGCGCAGTTCGGCAGCGAAGGCCAGAAACGCACCCTGGCCATCGCCTTGAAAATGGCGCAGGCGGAATATCTGACCGGCATCCATGGCAGTCCGCCGGTGCTGTTGATTGACGACGTGATGGGTGAGCTGGACGAGAAGCGGCGCGCCGGTTTCCTGCCGTTGCTGGAACAGGCGCGCAGAACCCACGGCCAGGTCTTCATGACTGCCACCGGGGAAAACTGGCCTTGCGAGCTGGGCAAAGATTTGCAGAAATGGGAAGTGATAGCCGGAACTTTATTGAAACACTAATTTCACGAATTGACGCGAATTGAAAAATGAATTCGTGAAAATTCGTGCAATTCGTGGCTGTTTTTTTATCTTTCGGTCATGCGAATTTTGTCAGGCATCCAACCCAGCGGCGCGCTGCATCTCGGAAATTATTTCGGGATGATGCGGCCCGCCATCGAGTTGCAGGAAAAAGGCGAGGCGTTTTACTTCATTGCAAACTACCATTCCATGACGTCGCTGTTCGATCCCGCCGAGCGGCGCAAAAACACAATGGAGGTGGCGCTGGATTTCCTCGCGTGCGGCCTTGACCCCAAGCGGACCGTGTTCTTCCGCCAATCCGACGTGCCGGAAGTGACCGAGTTGACGTGGCTGCTTTCCACGGTGACGCCGATGGGCCTGCTCGAACGCGCCCACAGCTACAAGGACAAAATCGCCAAGGGCATCGCGCCGAGCCACGGCCTGTTCGCCTATCCGGTGCTCATGGCGGCGGACATTTTGATTTACGACTCGAACGTCGTGCCGGTGGGCCAGGACCAGAAACAGCACGTCGAGATGACGCGCGACATCGCCATCAAGTTCAACGAACAGTACGGCGAGACGTTTGTGGTTCCTGAACCGCAGGTCCGTGACGAAGTGGCCAAGGTGCCCGGCACGGATGGCGAGAAAATGAGCAAGAGTTACGGCAACACCATCGAGATTTTCGGCAACGAGAAGGTACTGCGCAAAAAAGTCATGAGCATCAAAATGGACAGCCGCACGCCGCAGGAGCCGAAACCCGACGCCGACCAGAACAACGCGATCCAATTGCTCAAACTCGTCGCCCCGGCGGATGTGGCGAAGGATTTTGAAAATCGTCTCCGTGCTGGCGGGCTAGGCTACGGCGATTTGAAGAAGGCGTTGTTCGAGCATTACTGGAATTATTTTGCCGACGCGCGGAAGAAACGCGCGGAACTCGCGGCGAATCCGGATTTCGTGAACAAGGTTTTGAGCGATGGCGCGGCCAAGGCGCGGGCGAAGGCTGGAGAGGTTTTGAAACGGGCGCGCAAGGCGAGCGGGCTGGAGTAACAGCAAAATCGTATTTGTAGCCGCAGGCTTTAGCCTGCGCAACGCAACCTGAAGGTTGCGGTTACATTATTTTCAACTTCGGCAAATCCTGCGAATCCACCAAACCTACCGGCTCTTTCTTCACGTTCACCACGATCAAATCGTCAATGTTCCGCTCGTTGAAAATTTTCAGCGCCTCGGCGGCCAGCGCGTTTTCGCAAATGCAAATCGGATGGCGCGTCATCACTTTTTTCAACGGTTTCGCCAGCAGATGTTCGTCCGTGGCCATGTGCCGGCGGAAATCGCCGTCAGTGAACACACCCACCAGCTTGCCGCGCGCATTCACCACGCTCAAGCTGCCGGATTTGGCATGCGTCATCACCAGCAACGCGTCCTTGACCGGCAGGTTTTCGCCCGCCACCGCGTTGCGTTCGCCGGTGCGCATGATGTCGCCCACGCGCAACAGCATCGCCCGGCCAATGGCGCCGCTCGGATGCAGTCGCGCGTAATCTTTCTGCTTGAAGCCGCGCGCCTGCAACACCGCCATCGCCAGGGCGTCGCCCATCACGAGCATGGCCGTGGTGCTGGAGGTCGGCGCCAGGTTGAACGGACAGGCTTCCTTGGGCACGCGCACATTCAGCGCCACGTCACTGTGCCGGGCCAATGACGATTTAAGGTTCCCGGTCAGCGAAATCATTTTGACGGGAAATCGTTTCAGCGCGGGCAGCAGGTTCAACAATTCCTCCGATTCGCCGGAATAACTCAACGCCAGAATCACGTCGCCGTCGTTGACGATGCCGAGGTCGCCATGCAAGGCGTCCACGCTGTTGAGCACGATGCTGGTCGAGCCGGTGCTGGTGAGGGTGGCGGCGATTTTCTGGCCGACGTTCCCCGATTTGCCGATGCCGGCGACAACGACTTTGCCGCGCCGGCCCAACGCTTCGGTAATCATCTCCACCGCCCGGCCAAAGGCCGGGTTGAGTTGGGCGCGCACGGCCTTGAGCGCGGCGAGTTCGATATCAAACACTTTGCGGGCTTGGTCAAGATGGCTCACACGCCGAGCATGCGCGGAAGCGGCGCGCATTTCAATTCACTTTTCGGCAGTGGGTCAATTTGGTGGGGCGAGTGTCCTCACGAGCCGGAACTGATAAAATTTGTTGTCAAAGTCGGCTCGCCGGGAGTCTCGACCCACCGATCTTGGTTTAGACTGACCAACTACACGCTTTTTCGGCCCGTGAACGCCTATCCCACCCGATGAAACCGGTTTTATTTCGTTTGCGCAAAGAGCATGAGCACGCGCGGGCCCCGTTCAGTCTTCAACGCATACTGCGCCTCCTGTGCGTTGCGCGGGATGGCGAGGCCGTTGCATTGCTCATCGCGGACCGGTTTGCCGTCCACCAGCAGCATGTAATGATGCGTGCGGTTAACGGGCATGTCATGCAGCGTCACGTGCCACGCGCGTTCCGCCTCGTCATAGACCAGCGGCACCTTCTGCCATTTGGTGAACGTGCCCACGACTTCGACCGTGGCGGGTTCGCGCGTCTGGCCGGCGGGCGAACGCCAGCGAAAAATCTTGGTGAACGTCTGCGGCCGTTCCGACTTGGGCATCCGGACCGCCAGTCGGGTCGGGACATAATGGAAGGTTGAACCGGGCCCCTGCGGCGGCTTCCGGTCATAGGGATTGCCAGAATCTGGAAACATGCTTTTTTCTTTTGTAAAGGTGTTGAACAAATTTGCCGCCCGGTCCCCCCTGCGCCGTGCGGGTGTTAAAACGTCATAAATTTTGCGGGTGAGACTATTCCATGTTGGGATACGAGCCGAGGACTTTGACAAAATTGCAATGCTCGCCGAGAAGCCGGATCGCTTGGGCGACTTTCCGGTCCTGGGCGTGGCCTTCGCAATCAATGAAGAAGAAATATTCCCACGCCTTCCGTTTGCTCGGGCGCGATTCAATCTTCGTCATATTGATTTGGTAACGGCGGAAGGCGGCAATCGCCTCGTGCAACGCGCCGGCCTTGTCGGCCACACTGAGCATCAGGCTGGTGCGGTCGTTGCCGGTGGGCGGACTGCACTGGCGGCCCAGCACGAGGAAGCGCGTGGCGTTGTCGGCGCTGTCCTGGATGTCCTGTTCCAGCACGCGCAGGCCGTATTTTTCGGCGGCGAGCACGCCGGCGATGGCCGCTGTGGATTTTTCCCTGGCCGCCAGTTCCGCCGAACGCGCGTTCGATGACGTCTCGACAATTTCCACGCCCGGGAGATGGGTTTGAATCCAGCCGCGGCATTGCGCGAGCGACTGTGGATGCACGTAAAGTTTTCTGATTTGCGCGCGCTTCCCGCCCCGCGGAACCATGAGACATTGCTGCACGGGCAGAACGATTTGCGAAACGACTTTCAAATCGCTGTCCATGAACATGTCGAGCGTGTGCGTGACGACGCCTTCGGTGGAATTTTCCACCGGCACCACGCCGTAATCCGCGCTTTTTTTGCTGACCTCGGTGAAAACGTCCGCGATGGTCTTCTGCGGCGAGTATTTCAAACTCGAACCGAACCGTTGGATGGCCGCCTGATGCGTGAAGGTCGCCTCCGGCCCGAAATAGGCGATGGTCATCGTCTTTTCGAGTGCCAGCGCGCTGGACATGACTTCGCGGTAAACCGCGCGGAGTTGGTCATCTGTCATCGGCCCCTGGTTTAGCTCGCAGATGCGTTTGAGCACGGCTTGTTCGCGGTGCGGCGCATAGACCTCCTCGCCGGCCTTGAGCTTGATGTCGCCGATGGCCAGGACGTGGCGCGTGCGTTCGTTGAGCAGCCGGACGATGTGCGCGTCCAGTTTGTCAATCGCCTTGCGATGTTTGGAAATGTTCACGCAGAGGAAGAATGCAGAATTCAACAGGAAGAATCAAATCTGTTTCGCGCGTGCAAATGAAAGCTCTAGCGCTTGCCTCCTCATCTTCCATGACATTTCTTAAATTTCAGCCCGCTTCCGCACGGACATTTATCATTTCTTCCCACGCGTTTAGCATTTTCTTTCACCCTTTCATGATCTGACAAGTCAGCCACTATTGATTTCATAAAATCCGAACCTTCAAGTTCCTCCCATTTGGATTCGATATTTTTTGCGATAGATTTTGTTTGTTTCTGACTGAATCCAGATTCAATCATTTTATCCACTTCGCGCGTTCGATCCACAAGCCACCCGCCCACTGCAACATCTTCAATTATCTGCGGTGGTTCTAAAAAGCCTGAACCGAAGTTTATCCTTGTTCCTTTCCAAGTGTTTTCATCATACGGATTCAAAATTGCCGCGCAAAGGAAACGAGCGAATTTAGCAACAACATAAACTCGGGTGCCTCTCTTAAACAAAGAAGCCGCAATTCCCCTAGTCGCAAAAAAATTTGCATACGTTGTTCCAGGAGGATTCTGATTCATGGTGTCCAAGATGAACAAATGGAGATGAGAAATTTTTGGCGTTTCAAAGTTAATCAAGAATTTGCGCCATTCAAATTCAGCCTCTTCAACTAGATTCAAATAACCACAGGTGTCTGCCTTAGCTTTTGGCAAATGGACATGAAGAACTCGCCAGCAAATCGATACCAAAAAATAGGCTAGTCGTTCGTCATAATTGATGCGGCTGAAGAAACCATTAAGCGTTGGACGGAAAAATGTTGATGCGAAATATTCCTCGCGTTTGGAAAAATGCTGCTCGCACGAGTCGCATAAAAGTGGAATTATTTGGCCGTCTTGCTGACGAACATTTGGGTTTTCAGAGAAACGTAGGTAACCCGGTCCGGTTTCTTTCATCCAGCGAATCACGAAATCTGGAAAGATATGGCTCTTTCTGAGCTCTGCTATTTTACCGCACAACTTGCACAAATCTTTCACTGCGTTTTTCCTATTCCGCTTTTTGACTTTCGCCTTCTTTATTTTCCAACGCCAACTGCTCCGGCGGATTTATGGCCAAACCGGGTTCGGCCGTGACGGGTGCGGGCGGTTTTTCGACCACAATTTTCCTGAGTTCATCCCCCGCGGGCAAATCTCCCAGACCGCGCAGGCCGAAGTATTCAAGGAACAGCGCCGTGGTGCCGTAAGTCGGCGGACGACCGACCACCTCGGCGCGGCCGACGGCCTCGGCCAAACCGCGTTCCATGAGCGTTTGCATGACGCCGTCCACGTTCACGCCGCGAATCTGCTCGATCTCGGCGCGCGTAATCGGCTGGCGATAGGCGATGATGGCCAGCGTTTCCAGCGCGGGCTGCGAGAGGCGCGGCGGACGGATTTTTTGTCCGACGAGCGCCTTGAGCCACGGCGCAAATTCCGGTTGCGTGACGAATTGCCACGCGCCCGCGACGCACGCGAGGCGATAACTGCGCGCGGCGGTTTCGTGCTCGCGCGCCAGTTGTTCCAGCGCGGCGGACAATTCGCCTTCCTTGATTTTGGCGAGCGATTTGGCGGTGGCGTCGGCGTCCTCCGCTTCGGCGGCAGCAGCCAGCACGTCGCGAAGCTCCTTCACGTTGAGCGGTTTTTGCGCGGAGAACAGGAGCGATTCCAGAATGAATTTCAATTCCATGTTAAAACGGTGGCTGAGGTTATGCGATTCGGTCAAAGCGGTCAACGAGCGAGCCGATATGTTAGAGTTTCAGTATGTAAGGCAGGGTCATTGCGCCGCGATGACCGACGGACGCCTCGGCGAGGCGTCCCCACCAAATCAAAACGATCCCGCCAAACCTGCCAAAACTCATCCTTGAACAAGCCGAACATTGATGATTGAATGAAATATCAACCCAACTTGTAAGCGGGAATTTATGAAATTAAAGACGTTCGCCGCGCTTGCCTCATTAACGGGAATTTTCATTTTCCAATCCGAAGCCCAATCCAATCTCTCCCCGGTGATTGCCACGAACTGGGTAACGGCCGTGCCGTATTTTCGGGAGGTGAACGGCCAGCTTTACAACACCGAACGCAGTGTTTTATGGACAAATTTTCAGGGCGACATCCTGAAAGTTTTGACCGACGAAATCGTGGTTTCAACATTCACCATGGAACCGGTATATAAAACAGAGCCGGTCAAAATACCGATCTATAACAATTTGGGGGTAACTACGGGCTACCGGTTGGTTCGCACACAAGTTCAGACCGGCGAAAAGAAAGTTCGCGGCAGAAAAATCGTTCTCAGTCATTACCCGGCCAATCTTGCACCCGCTGTAGGCCAAACCGTTTCATTCCGCGCCATGCGGGTCGGAACGTCAATTTATAAAGGCGACGTGCTTGAACTCTGGGACTATGGAACGCCGCATGTCATGATGGTGGTCAGCACAAATTCCGGGCCGCCGGCTGCGAAGACTGTGACTGCCGGCGTCACTAACTCGATTGCTTTTGGGGGACTGTTAAACGAAGACCAGCGCCTGGTGATGCAATGGACCCGCAACCATTCCGGGAGGTTTTCCGACACGCGCACGTTTGACGGTTGGTCGAGCGAAGAACGCGCCAATCTGGAAAGGCGTTTGATTGACGCGCTCAAGGGGCCGCAGACAGATGAGTATTACCAGGCTATCAACACGCTGGGTGCCTTGCACTCGACCAAGGCATTGCCGGCGCTGCGCGAAATCGCCTTTGATCACCGGGAAAAAAATAATCGCGGCCGATGGATGGCCATTCGAACGCTCGGTGCTATCGGGGACAAGCAGTCTGTGCCCGAACTGATCCACCTGCTTTACCATTACAACGGGGATGTGCGCTGGTGGGCGCAAATTTCTCTGGTGCAATTGACCGGGCAGAATTTTGGCGGGGACTGGAATGCGTGGGGTAATTGGTGGAATGCGCAAAAGGGACGACCGCCGTTTGATCCGAAGATTGTTCGCTGGTCGGACAGCCAGCCTGAACCGGACAAGCTGGCGGAGAAGCTTGGCGAAAAGGACAGGATATTTCTCGCCCGGCTCAAGTCTCACGGCGCGTCGCCTGTCGGGGGCAACTGATTTTTGAGCCGGTTGCGGAACGACCACTGATGGTAGCCGGGGTTTTCTAATCCCGGATTCAAGTCCCCGATTTATCACCGTCGCGGAGCGACGATTGAGATAACGACCTTGCCCGCCATAGATAAAAAACCGCCGGATAAACAATCAGTTCCATGACCACCGAGGTTACAACACCGCCGACCATCGGCGTGGCGATGCGTTTCATCACGTCCGCGCCGGTGCCGTGGCTCCACAGAATTGGCGCCAGGCCGGCAATGATGACGCACGCGGTCATGACCTTGGGCCGGACGCGCTTGACCGCGCCGTGGTAAATCGCGTCCCGCAGGTCGCCGAGCGTACGCAATCGGCCGTCACGTTTCCATTCGTCATAAGCGAGGTTGAGATAAAGCAACATGACGACGCCGGTTTCCGCGCTCACGCCGGCCAGCGCAATCAGTCCAATCCAGACCGCCACACTCAGGTTGTAACCGTTGAGGTAGAGCATCCAGAACGAACCCACCAACGCCAGCGGCACCGACAACAGGATGATGGCCGTGGCCACCGCCGAGCGCGTGTTCAGATAGACGATCAAAATGATGATGAGCAGCGTCAGCGGCACGACCATCATCAGGCGTTGCTGGGCGCGCAGCATATATTCGTATTGGCCGCTCCAGAAAAGGTTGTAGCCCGGCGGCAACTTGATTTCGCCTTTGGCGATGGCCTCGTTCACGGCATGCATGGCCATTTGCACGTAAGTACCCACGTCAATGCCCTGGATGTCCACATAGACCCAGTCTTCCGGCACGGCGCCTTCGGTTTTGATGGACATCGGACCGTCCACGACTTTGATGCTGGCGAGCTGGCCGAGCGGAATCTGCGCCCCGGTCGGCGTGGGTATGACGATATCGTGTTTGAGCGCGTGCAAGTCGGAACGGAAATCGCGGTCGTAACGTAAATTGATGGTGTAGCGCTGCAGCCCTTCGACGGTGGTCGTGAGTGGCATGCCGCCCAGCGCGACGGACAGCACGTCCTGCACGTCGCCGATGGTCAGGCCGTAACGCGCGATGGCGTCGCGGTCAATTTCAAATTCAATGTAGTGCCCGCCCATCACGCGCTCGGCAAAGACGCTGGTGGTGTGCGGCACTTCCCGGACCACGCCTTCCACCTTCTCGCCGATGCGCTGCAAAGTGGCCAGGTCCGGCCCGGCGATTTTGATGCCGACCGGCGTTTTGATGCCCGTGGACAGCATGTCAATGCGGGTCCGGATGGGCATGGTCCAGGCGTTGTTAAGCCCGGGTATCTGTACGGCGGCGTTCAGCGCGTCCACCAGTTCATCCGGCGTGCGGCGGCGATACGCAACGACGCGGCCATTGTCGTCCTTGATGTCCACCGCCGGCCATTCCGATTCAGGCTTCAACTGAATGGTAGTTTCAATCATGTCCATGGGCGCCGGGTCGGTGGCGGTTTCGGCGCGGCCAGCCTTGCCGAACACCGTTTTCACCTCGGGAAAACTTTTGATGATGCGGTCGGTGATCTGGAGAATCTGCCGCGCCTTGGTGGGTGAGATGCCGGGGAACGTCGTGGGCATGTACAGCAAATCGCCTTCGTAGAGGGGTGGCATGAATTCCGAGCCGATGTTTTGGTACGGGAACAGTTTGCCGATTGCTTCGGCAAAACTTCTGAGTTTGGCAGGGCCGACCTGCCGGTCGGCTTGGACGCGCGGCAGCGTGTCCGTCCCGGGCAGATTATCCACCACCAGCCGGTTCCACGGAAAGAAGACCCAAACCACAATCAAAACGGCGGTGATGACAACGGTCCAACGCCGTTTGATGACCCAATCAATCACCGGGTGATAAAGCCAGATGAGGAATCGGTTGATGGGATTCTTTTCCTCCTTCGGAATTTTTCCGCGGATGAACCAGCCCATCAGCACCGGCGCCAACGTGATGGACAACACCGCCGCCGCCGCCATGGAATACGTTTTGGTAAATGCCAGCGGTTTGAACAGCCGGCCTTCCTGTTCCTGCAACGTGAACACCGGCAGGAACGAAACCGTGATGACCAGCAGCGAATAGAACAGCGCCGGCCCGACTTCGATGGCCGCATCCCGGATGATTTCCCAATGCGATTTTTTGCCCTGGTCACGTTCCAGGTGTTTGTGGGCGTTTTCAATCATGATGATAACCGCGTCCACCATCGCGCCGATGGCGATGGCGATGCCGCCGAGTGACATGATATTCGAGCTGAGGCCCTGGCCGAACATGATGAGAAATGAAGTCAACACCGCGAGCGGCAGGATGACGATGGCCACCAGCGCGCTGCGCAGGTGCAGCAGGAAGGCGAGGCAGACCAGCGCCACCACGAGGCTTTCTTCGACCAGTTTTTCTTCGAGCGTGGCCACTGCGCGGTCAATCAACGCAGTGCGGTCATAGACGACAGTGGCTTTCACATCCGGCGGCAGCGCCTTCATCGCCTGATCCAGCCGCTGTTTCACATCCTGAATCACCTGGTAAGCGTTCGCGCCGTAACGGATCACGACGATGCCGCCGACGGTTTCGCCGTTGCCGTTCAAATCGGCGATGCCGCGGCGTTCATCGGGGCCGAACTGGACGTTCGCCACGTCCCGCAACAAAATCGGCACACCATCCTTGCCGACGCCCACGGCGACTTTTTTCAAATCATCCAGATTTTGAATGTAGCCTTTGATGCGCAGGATGAATTCGGTTTCCGCCAGTTCAATGGAACGGCCGCCGACTTCGCCATTGCTGCGTTCAACGGCCCGGCTGACATCCTGGAGGGAAAGGTTGTAGGCGCGCAATTTCATCGGATCCACCGTGACCTGATATTGCTTCACGAAGCCGCCGATGGACGCGACCTCCGAGACGCCCGGCACGGCGGTGAGTTGGTACTTCAAAAACCAGTCCTGAATGGAATGCAGGTCGGCGAGGTCGCGGTTGGTGGAATTGATGGAATACATGAACGCCCAGCCGACGCCGGTGGCGTCCGGGCCGAGCGTGGGCGTCACGCCGCGCGGCAGTTGGCCGCTCAAACTGCTGAGATATTCGAGCACGCGGCTGCGCGCCCAGTAAGGATCCGTGCCGTCTTCGAAAATCACATAAACGAACGAGTAGCCGTAAAACGAATAACCGCGCACCACTTTCGCGCGCGGCACGGAAAGCATCTTGGTCGTGATGGGATAAGTGACCTGATCTTCGACGATGTTCGGCGCTTGGCCTGCCCACGGCGTGTAGATGATGACCTGCGTGTCCGAAAGGTCGGGGATGGCGTCGAGCGGAATGTTTTTGATGGAGTAAATACCGCCGAGCACCAGCGCCGCCGTCACCAGCAACACGATGAACTTGTTCTTCAGCGAAAAATCGATGACGCGTTGGAGCATGTTTTAATTTGGCAGGGACGCGCTGCCGCGCGTCCAGAATTACGGCGGTGCAGCAGCGCCGCCCTACCGGGTTTATGGTTGTTGACTCGTGGAATTTGTTCCCGGAGATGGCGCTTCCATCACCGGAATAAGTGTCATGCCGCAGATGGGACATTTGCCCGGTTTGTCTTCGTGAATGTAACTGTGTTCCGGCATCGGGCAGGTGTAGTAAAGCACCTTGCCGCCCGGCTGAAGCTCCTTGAGTTCGCCGGGGGTTACCGGCACGAGGGTCATGCCACAAATCGGGCATTTGCCCGGATGATCGTAAACGATCGAAACGTGTTCCGGCATCGGGCAGACATAAACCACACCTTCGCTTTCGACATTGGTAGATGAAGCCTGCTCCATTTTGCTCGTGTTGGTGGCTGCCGGCATTTCCATCGTGGCTTCCGCCGGCGCGCGCATTTTTTGAATCGCCTCGCGCAACTGGCTTTCCGAATCGAGCATGAACTGGCCGGACGTGACCACGCGCTCGCCTGCCTGCAAGCCGCTGACCACCTCGTACATGTCATGTTCCGCCTCCGGGCCGAGCACCACCGTGCGTGGATCAAATTTCCCACCAGGCAGGGCAACGAACACGGTGTTCTTCTCGCCGCTGCGCAGGATGGCGGAATCCGGTATCAACAGCGCCGCGGGTTCCAGCTCGGACGTGATTTGCACGGAGACGAACATGCCGGGCTTAAGGAAATATCCGGGATTTTCAAACTCCAGCCGTACCCGTGCCGTGCGCGTCTTTTCATCCACGTTCGGGTAAACATAGGTGACGCGTCCGCGAAACTCGCGGTCGGGCAGCGATGAGAGTTTGACCACGGCTTCCTGTCCCAGCCGGATGTAGGGGAGGTCCTGCTCGTAAATCTGCGCATAAACCCAGACAATTCCCAAGTCGGCCAGTTGATAGAGCTTCATGCCGGCGTCCACCATTTGTCCCTGCACAACATTTTTCTCAATCACAAAGCCGTCAATCGGCGCGAGAATCTGCAGGGTCTTGCGGGGCTGGTCCGTTTTTTTCAACTCGGCGATTTGCGCATCGGAAATGTCGTAAAATTTCAGCTTGTTTGCCGCCGTCTCGCGGAGCGCCGCCGTGCCGGAATCGTTGGTGGAATTCAAAACCGCCAGATACTCGGCCTCGGCGCTGTAAAGTTCCGGCGAATAGATAGCAAACAACGGTTCGCCGCGATGCACCAGTTCGCCGGTCGCATCCACGTAAAGCTTTTCGATCCAGCCCTTGAATTTGGTTGTCACGTCCGCCAGCGCGGTTTCGTTGTAATCAATCGTGCCGACGGTGCGGATGGTTCGGCGCAGCGGGCCGCGTGTGATTTCCGCCGTCTGGATGTTCATCAGTTGAATCGTCGCCGGGTCAATCGCGATTCCGGAAGAGCCGGCGGCCGCATTTTCATAAACCGGCACCATGTCCATGCCCATGCTGTCCTTGGCCGGCACCGGGCTGGTCTCGCCCGGCTTCATCGTGGACGTGTAATACAGGATTTTGCGTTCGCTGGCCGGAGCCGCGCCGGTCGTCTTGTGGACCGGTTCGAGTTTCATGCCGCAAATCGGGCAGTTGCCGGGATGATCCTGGATGATCCACGGGTGCATCCCGCAGGTGTAGAGCGTCTTCCCGGATGAAGCGGCGGCAGTGTCGGTGGCGTCCGGTTTGCGGGAACTGTCAGCGGCAAATACGCCCTGGCCAACCACCGCGATGAGCAATGTGCCGACTAAAATCAATTTCCATTTTGATTTCATAAAATTTCAAGGTTGATGAGTGTTCGACAAAAATGGTGCATTCGCCGGTGGCAATCCGGCGACCATGATGGACAATTCCGCGAGCGCAATTTCGCGCGCCGTGCGGGCTTCGGCGGCTTCGAGTTGTAAATCCAACGGCAGCCGTTCCGCGCCGGTCACGGCAGAAAAATCCATCGTGCCCGTGCGATAACCGGCGCGGACGGTTTCCAGCGATTGACGCGCTTGCGGCAGGAGTTTGTCCTCGATCAAGTCGAGGTTGCGGCTGGTTTCACGGCAGGCGAACAGTTTTTCGGCGAAGCTGACGGCGAGGTCAATTTGCGCCGCTTTCAGCCGCGACTTTGCCGCGAGTTCGTTCGCCTTGGCCTGCGCGATTTCCGCCGCGATTTTGTCGCGCCAGATCGGGAGACTCATACTCGCCTGCGGCCAGTAAAGCACGGGCGACGCCTTCACGTCGGCCATCAGCGCCAGGCTGAAATCCGGCACGCGCTCCCTGTAAGCCACCGCGATGCCGGCTTCGGCGGCGCGCACGTCGGCTTCCGTCGCCTTGAGTTGCGGGTTGCGCGCGAACGCTACACGGAGCAGTTCGTCGGCGTCAGGATTTTCGCCGCCAGTTTCAAAATGCGCGGGTGTGGGCGGGTCCGGTTGGTCCGGCGTTAAGCCCAGCGCAGCCTTGAAATTTGCCAGTAGTGAAGGGCGCGAATCTTCGAGATTGGCAAGGTCGGTGTGGACGCGGTCGCGCTCGCTTTGGACACGCAACACGTCCGGCAACGCTGCCACGCCGGTCGCATTTTGGGCGCGGACGGCGCGCTCCTGATTTTCCAACAGCGAAAGCGTCTCGCGTTTGAGACGAAGCTGCTCATCCAGCAGGCCAAGTTGGTAATACGCGCGTTTCAGGTTAAACGCGGTTTGGAGCACGGCACTTTCAAAAGCGAAGTATTTGTCCTGACTTTCAGCGGCGGCGACGCGGGCGCGTGCCTTGAGCTTGCCGGGGCCGGGAAAATTCCAGGCAAATCCCGGCATCAGCGACGTGATGACATCCTGAATGTAAGCCTGAAAGGTCAACTGCGGATCCGGCAACGAGCGCGTCACCGTGATGTTCTCGACCGACGCCGACCAGTCGTAAAACGCCGCTGCGACAGTCGGCGAGTTCAGAAGCGCGAACGCGAGGAAATTGCTCAAGCTCGAATCCGGCGTAAGTTCGGGCAGCGCCAAGCGTTGGTTGCCGGGCCGATACTGGCCGGCGACTGCGTCGAGATCGTGGTGTGCTTGCTTTTCGCCCGAGGTCGGCACACCCCGGCAACCGGTCAGGGCCAGGGTCGCCAGAATGATTGCGGCAAGGCCAAAGATGAGAGGTAGGGACGGCCCGCCGGGCCGTCCGCGGACGCCGTCGCGCGGCGTCCCTACCTTTTCCCAAACCATTCCTGGTATTTGTTTGTAACTCATTTATAAAATCCGATTGTTGACGAAAATATTTAACGCAGACACGACAAGACACCCCCCGCATGCCTGCGTGGGCACACTGCGGGCGTGGAAATGGAAAAATCAGATGAGCCGGGCGCAATTCCGCGTGTAGAGCGGAGTGCGACTCGCCGTCAACAGCGAGGAAACCGAAGCGGAAAAATCCGGCGCCGGTGTGTCTGGCAAAGACCAGGCCAACGCGGCAGGTGCAAAGGTCGAAAGCTGACTTTGATACGAAGCCGGAACCGGAGCCGCAGGGACAGGCTGTGACTCTGGTGAAACCGGCACAGTACAGCATGCCCTGCCACAATGGCAGGGGGCGTGCGCGACGCGTTTGACGCAGGCCGCCGGTGCTGGCGCGGAGACGATTGGCGTCCACGCCAGCAACAGGCTGCAAACAATGGTCAGCGTCGTTTTCACAGTTTGAATTTCATCCGCCGGTCACCGGATGACTAAACGGTTTTTAACTTTTTTTGGTCAATTTTTGGCGCTCTTGTCGGCGGCGCGAATTTTCGCAAGGTATTTGGCCGGGTCCTTGTCGAAATCCTTTTTGCAGCCCGAACAGCACAATTTCACTTCCTGGCCTTTATAGATGAAAACGTAAGGTGGGGCCATTTCGCCGAGTTTGTCACCGGAAACCGGACAGGTGGTTAGCAAATCGGGTTTGAGCCTGGCGGGGGCAACCGAATTTGTGTCACCCGCCTGGCCGGCGAACGGCAGGGCGAGGAAAGTACCGGCCACCGCCATGGCCGCGAACATTTTCAACTTCTTCATAATTGATGTCGGATATAACTGCACCTATTATACACCAACTCACGAAAATCCCCTCAAAAAAAACTTTGCGGGATTTTGCGCGCGCCGGGGTAACACAGACATAACCATACGACGGCGCAATGAAGCGCCGCCGGAAATGAAAGCGAGTTATATGAAAAACAAAATTCTCCTGACGACAATCGGCGTGGCCGTCCTGGCCACATTCACCCTCAGCGCGAGCGCTTACGACCTTGCGCTTTCCCCCCGCGCCAAAGACAACCAAATCAAAGTTGTCCTCGGTTACACGGCCGCCCAGCCGGCCCAGCCGGCACCGGCGACCGGTGTCGCCCTGTCCCCGCGCGCCGCCGCCAATCAGACCCCAACGGTCGCCAGTGTAGCGAACGACGTTAATCCGACCCTGCAATGCCGTAATATGACGGCCAGCCCGAAGGCCATAGCGGCGTGTCAGGCGAATCCGGCGATGCCCGGTTGCAGGGCCACCGCGACGGCCAGCGCCGCGCCTTAATTCTTGACCGGGTTGTCTTCGCACGACGAAAACAGTAGATTACGGGCGGCGGACGAAAATCTCCGCCGCCCCAAATCCGATGAACAAAGAAAATCTCAATCCTGGTGATGTCCGGCTCGGCGCGCTCCTGCGTGCGTCGCGCCCGTTGCCGTCGTTGCCACCCCGTTTCCAGGAAGCCGTCTGGCGGCGGATCGAAGAGGCCGAAGCGCCGGCGAAATCCGATTCCTGGCTGGACGCGCTGGCCGCGCTGGTGCTGCGGCCACGACTTGCGTACGCCACCGTCGCCGCGCTGGTGCTGGCCGGTGTTTTGCTGGGCACATACCAGGGCGCACAAATCGCCAAACGGAATCAGCAGGCGCGCTACCTTGCCGTGGTCGCGCCGGACACACTGCGTTGATTCATGAACCGCTCGCTCATCATCGTGCTGGGGGCGTTGGTGCTGGGCGCGGCGGTCTTTGCCAGCTCCTATTTCGTCAGCCAGCGCGCATGCGTCGTGACCATGACGCGTTCGGCGGATGATTTAAGCTGGTTGCGCGATGAATTTCACCTGAGCGATGCCGACCTGGCGCGCGTCCGGCAGTTGCACGAGGGCTACAAACCGAAATGCGCCGAAATGTGCGCGCGCATCGCCGCCAAGAAAGCCGAAGTCCAGGCGGCGCTGGCCAGGGGAACCAATGTCACTGCCGAGGCGCAAAAAAAACTGACCGAACTGGGCGAACTTCGCGCCCAATGCCAGGCACAAATGCTCGCGCACTTTATGGAAGTCAGCCAGGCCATGCCACCGGCGGAAGGCCGCCGTTACCTCGCCCAAATGAAAAGCCTCACCCTCGGTTTCCATGAAGAAATCGAGCAATCCATGTCCGAACCCACCGGCCATGAGCATCACCAGCCCTGATGCCCGGCCTTTGCCGGAGGCTTCCGCCTCCGCTGCGCTCCGGCGCGACGAGTCGGTGCGGCAAGCCGATGCCCGCGACCGGGCTGACATGGAACGCCTGATTGCCGGCCAGGATGCGGCGCTCAATAACCTGATGGAACGCCACGCGACGCCCATCTTCCAATTCCTTTGCCGGATGGTTGGCAACGAGGCTGATGCCAATGATCTGGCGCAGGAAACATTCGTCCGCGTCTTCCGCTCACGAACGAGTTTTCGGACGAACGAAAGATTTTCCGCCTGGCTCTACACCATTGCCGCCAACCTCGCGCGTAATCATTTCCGCTGGCGGGCGCGGCATCCGAATGTCTCGCTCGAAGCCGGAACCGGGGATTCGGGACAAACCCTCGGCAGCATGCTTCCGGCGAACGAGCCTGTGCCGAATGAACAGGTGCTGGCCGCCGAGCGTGCGGCCGCCGTTCGCGCTGCGGTCGGCAATTTACCGGAAGATTTACGCGCGGCGATTGTGCTGTGCGAATGGGAGGAACTCAGCGTGGCAGAAGCGGCGGCAGTTTTGGAGACGACGCCGAAGGCCGTTGAATCGCGGCTGTATCGCGCGCGGGAAATTCTGCGCGAGCGGTTGAAGCCGTGGCTGTGATTTGGGAGGGACGGCGTGTCGCCGTCCCATTTTTCGTGATAATTTGGGCCGCCGACCCGGCGACCCTCCCGGAAAAATCATTTGCCAAGTCGCGCCGAGCGGTGGACTTTAGCCCGTAAGTCGAGGATTGAACAAGGAGTGATTATGGCGCATGTCGTCACCAGCAAATGTGTGGGGTGCAAGTTCACCGATTGCGTGGAGGTTTGCCCCGTGGCCTGCTTTTACGAATTGGACGGGCAGGTCGTCATCCACCCGGAAGATTGCATTGATTGCACGGCGTGTGTGGCTGAGTGTCCCGTGGAGGCAATCTACGCCGAAGCGGACGTTCCGGAACAGTTCAAGGCGGACATTGAATTCAACGCCGTTCAGGCCAAACAAATCAAGGATTCCGGCAAGGAAGCCATTTTGAAGAAAAAGGAGCCGTTGGCGACGGCGGCGCAAAGGAAAGCCGAACTGGGTTATTGAACCCGCAGTCATCGTAGGACAAGCAGTATGCCTGTTTATGGCTTGAAATAATGGAGACAGGCAGGATGCCTGTCCTACGTTGCTTCCGCCTCGAATTGCGCCAGTTCCGTCCCCGCCTGTTCCCATTCCGTGTTCGCCCCGGCCAGCCGGTTGTGCACTTCCATCAGTTCGTGATTGATCTGTACGGCGCACCCGCCCGTCGCGTAGGTCTCCGGCTTTTCCAGTTCCGCCGTCAATTCCTTCTCGCGCGTTTCCAGTTCCGCAATTTCCTTTTCGAGTCCGGCGATACGTTCCTGAATTCCGCATTTCTTCCGCGAACGCGCCTGCCGCTGCTCGGCTTCGACGCGGCGTTGTTCCTTGCGATCAATCGTTGGCGTTCCTCCGGAGGGCGGAGTTCCACGACGCCCTGAATTATTGGGGCTCGCAGAGCTCGCCCCTCCGAAGCTCGAACTCGTCAGCGCGTCGCGGGCGGATTGCGAGGTCTTGTCGAGATAATACTGGTAGCCGCCGGTGAAATGCCGGAGCCGGCCATTTTCAACGCGCACGACATGGTTCGCCAGCACGCGGATGAAATGCACGTCGTGGCTGATGAAAATCAGCGTGCCTTCGTAGGGCTGTAACGCTTCGATGAGCGCGTCCACGCTCGCCAGGTCAAGATGCGTCGTCGGCTCGTCCATCAGCAACAGGTTCGGCGGATCGAGCAGCAATTTCACGAGCGCCAGCCGGCTTTTCTCGCCGCCGCTCAACACGCTCACCGGCTTGAACACGTCATCGCCCCGGAACAGAAAACTGCCGAGGACGGTGCGAACGAACTGCTCCGTGACGCGTTGCGGCGTCTCGAGCGCCTCCTGCAAAACGGTGTGGTGGGGATTGAGCATGGCCGCGCGGTGCTGGGCAAAGTAACCGGACTTCGCGTTGTGACCGATCCGGCGCTCGCCCGACAGCGGTTGCAGCACGTCGGCCAGCAGCTTCAACAACGTGGATTTGCCCGCGCCGTTTGGTCCGACCAGCACGATGCGCTGCCCGCGCTCGGCTTCAAAGTTCAAGTTTTCATAGATGAGTTTGATCGAAAAGCCGGGAGCGCTGGCTTCCAGCCGGCAATTTCCGCCAACAGGAAACGAACTCGCCGGCAAGATGCCGGCGCTCCCGGACTCATAACCAAACTTCACGTGTTTCAGCGTGATGACACGGTGGCCGCTGCGTTGCGGTTGCGGGAATTTGAAACCCACCGTCGCTTCTGGACCTTCGGGCGTCTTGACCATGTCCTCCTTGAGCCGTTCGATCTGCTTCAGCTTGCTCTGCGCCTGCGCGGCCTTGGTGTTCTTGGCGCGGAACCGGTCCACGAACAGTTGCAGCCGGTCAATCTCGCGCTGTTGCGCCTTCGCGGTGGCGACCAGCGTCACTTCCGTGGCGGCGCGTTGCTCGAGGTATTCGTCGTAATTGCCCGTGTAACGCAGCACACGGGCCTGGCGGATCTCGGCGACATGCGTGCAGAGACAGTTGAGAAATTCGCGGTCGTGCGAAATCAGCAGGATGGCCCCGGCATAATTCCGCAGGTATTCCTGAAACCACAGAAGCGTTTCGAGGTCGAGATGGTTCGTGGGTTCGTCGAGCATCAGCACGTCCGGCTCCTGCACGAGCAACCGCGCGAGGTGCGCGCGCATCACCCAGCCGCCGCTCAACTCGTGCGCCGGACGCGTGAAGTCCGTCTGTTTGAAGCCGAGATTGGCAAGAATCTGTTTCGCCCGGGCAACAAACTGCCCATCGTGCTCGTGGTCGTGGGGCACGGCTACATCGAGGACAGTCTCGTTGCCGGCGGGCTCGTTCTCCTGCGGCAGGTAGCCGAATCGTGTGCCGCGGATGAATGTGACCTCGCCCGCGTCTGGTGATTCCTGGCCGAGGATGATCTTGAGCAACGTGGATTTCCCCGCGCCGTTCGGCCCGACGAGCCCGACGCGCTCGCCGGACTGGAGCGTGAGCGACACGTCGTCAAACAGGACGCGTCCGCCAAAGGCCTTGCTTAATCCGGCAACAGTGAGCATGGTTCTTAATCAAGACAAAACCGCTAACCTTCGCTCATCCTCGCTAATTGTATCAGCGGAGATTAGCGCCGATTAGCGGTTCAAAATCATTTCGGCTTCAACTGCGGGAACAAGTTCGCGTCATGTGATGATTTGCCGGCTGCGGAACGTCAGTCTTTGAACGCTTCCCATTTCCCGTTCCGGCGCACCAGCAGCGTTTTCGAAATCGCGTCGCTGCCGCTGCTGCCATAAACCTGCTGCACCTTTCGGCGCAACGCCTCGGCGCCCCCGGGCGAGGCGGAGCCGGTAAAAATCAATACATTGCACGACGGCACGGCAGCGATCAGCTCCCCGCGAACGGCCGACGCCTGCTGGTCCCACAGCTTATCGGCCAGCAGCAGGCTGGCTGCGTATCTCCCGCCGACGGTGATGGTGAAGGGCGGTTCAGGCTCCCGACGGGTAATCCCGGGCAGGCGATCGGTCAGGTTCCCGACCGCCAGCTGGTGCAACGCCGGCAAATCCAGGAGCAGCAATTTGCGGTCATCCTCGGTGAGGTAAACGCCTTCGCCATCGCGGTCGCCAAAGTAAAGAATGCAGATGTCGGCGGCGAGCGGTTCGGTCACGAATAGATTCGTCTGGAGCATGAACTTGGACTCAAGGCCGTGTGCAGCCAGATTGTGAAAAATTCTGGCGTTGCCGCTTTCGGGCGGCAACCCGCTCCAAATGACTGGCAGAATGGTACTTTTATCCACCCGGGCCTCCAGCGCTCCACTGGCGGCTTTCGATGCCGCAAGTTCGGTAATGTGACGACGGCATGTCGCGGGCCGGTTCGCCGGGTCCTTTACCGTTTCGGTCCACACGGCTTTCAGAGGGACCTTCAGCTCCCCGCCGTCGTAGAGCTTCAGGGTGATTCGGAGCTTACCGGTGATAAAGACTTCGCAACCCTTGAACCGGGCGGCGGTGGCCAGCGCATAAAGCCGCGTAAACTGGGTTTTGTCGAGGGTCGGATCTTTCATCAGCTTTTCCCAGCCGGCCGGGTTGTACATATATCCGTCTATGGGCCCCTCACGGCAGCCGGCCAGCGCCAGCAGAACAATTGCCGGCAAAACTGCCAAGAGTACAAATTTAATCGGGCATTTCATTTCGGCTTCAACTGCGGGAACAAAATCACGTCGCGGATGCTTGGTTCCAATTTTTAGAGAAAGTCTTTTTGAATGTGATAGCTGTCTGCCCAAGCCATTGAAAGGCCTTCTCCCAAGTTTTGTCGTCGTCGAAATCGAATGGAACAAAGGTGCGAATTCTGCTAGCTTTCCTTTCGGGCAATTCTTGCCAATCAATTTTCCCTTCTAGTCCAAGGTCCTTCTCAATCACATTTTTCTGCTGGCGCAGTCTGGCAAACAATTCTTTCGAGTTTGGAATGTATAGCTCGCAACCCACCTTGTCTTCGCGTGACAATACCGTTAAGCAAACGTGGCAATCTGATCGGCCAATTGAAATGTCATACCAATGTTGCGCGGCTGGTTTCCGCAGCTTCAGTTCTGGATATTGTCGGGATGCATACTCACGCAACTTTTGCCAAAAGTCGAACTGCATTGATTTCGTTTCACTCTGTTCTCCGTCCACTCCACTTCCCATGACCGTTTTTTTCCAGTCATTCGGTCGTGATACGACTGAAAATTTAACAGCGGGGTCCGAATTGCCAATTTGCCATAGTTCCACCACGACCAAGAAAAAATTCAGTTTTTCGTCGGTGTGCTCATTCAGCCAATCGACGGCTTCTTGATGTTCTTCGCGGGCTTCCCGCACGAGCCAAATAATGTATTCGGCTTCGAGTCCGGCTGCGTAAGTAATGAGTTGGCCGAGATGACTGTGATCGGTTGTTTCAAGCTGATTCTCAATAATGATTTTTTTGGAGGTGTTTTCTTCTTTTGCAAGAATATCAACGTTATACCTTCCTACGTTGGCTTCCACTTGAACGAGTTCTATGCCAACCCCAATCTCGTCGCTCAACAATTCCAAGTTCTCTGGTTCGGACAGCCATTTCGTAAAGTCGCGGGCCTCGTGTGTCCAGTGTCCACGCAACTCAACCTTATTCAACTTGGCTATTTTCATGCAGCTAATGAAACAGACTTTGCAATTCCGTAAAAGTTTTTTATTGAGCGTTCTTACAATTGTTTTTATTTCAGCTTCGACTCGGGAACAAATTCACGACAGGGCATTTCCGGTCAACGGGCCTCGTCCAATAGTAGCCTCAATCCGATTCCGCAATGCTTTTGAAAGTTCTGCTAGCTTGTCAGCTTCCCAAACAATGAAATTGTATTGCCGGGTGTCGAAATGAGCCTTGTCGAGCTCATCTCGACGACAAAGCCAAATTACTGGAAGTCCAAGACCCTTTGCGAAACCAGCTTCAAAATAAACACCGTTCCGGTGGTCAGTAAGATCGACCACCAAGAACCTACTTTTACGAATCTCGGCTATAATTTCGTCGGTAATTTCATTGTTGTGCTGCTTTTGATCAATGCGAAGCGCATCGTAGCCAGCAGTCCGTATTCCTTGGTCTATAGCCTTCCAAGCTTCGCTCATTGAATCATCGATCCACATCGCGATAAAACCAACATTGCTTTGAATATTGGCTTGTTCTAAAGAACCAATGCGCGACCAACCTTTTGGCGTAATGCGAAAGACAGCGGCTCCAATGTCTTCTATGTACTGCATTTCCTTCTCAAGGTACTCGACCAGAATATACAATAATTCCTCGTGATCCTGAGCCCAACCAAATGCAAAGATCTCAGGTTTGAAAAAAGGTTGTTTTATCAACTGCAACTTACATAAATCTGGCAGGTGTGATTTTACGTGAGGAGCAAGCGGATTCTGTAAAACCCCAATTTCAGATCCAGCCTTGGGATAAGCTTTTGCCATCCAACGCAAGAGTTTGTCTCCCTTTTCGGCTACTGATGGGGTTCTTAATTGAGCCAGCCAGCTCAAATCCTTTTGAAAAATTTTGCACCCTTGGTGTTCGCGAATCCAACCTGAAAGATTAGCTTTGTCTAATCCTTTCGAGTGAGGAAGCATTGGAAGAGCAAGATCTGTGAGAGAAAACCTTCCACAACGGATGCAATCGATGTCATAACTTCCCCCTCTGTACGGGCCAACAGTAATTTCTTCTCCACAGATTGGACAGGTGTTCTTTTCGTCCATACGTTATTTTGGCTTCAATTGCGGGAACAGGATGACGTCGCGGATGCTTTCCTGGCCCAGCAGCATCATGCATAGCCGGTCAATGCCCATGCCCATGCCGCCCGCGGGAGGCATGCCGTGTTCGAGCGCAACCAGAAAATCTTCGTCCAACTTCTGCTGTTCACCGCCGGCCTGATGTTCGAGACGTTCGCGCTGCTCGATGGGATCGTTCTGCTCGGTGTAGGCCGGCGCGATTTCCTGGCCGTTAATACAGCACTCGAAGACTTCGACCGTCGTCGGGTCGTCGGGCGAAAGCTTGGCCAGCGGAATTAACTCCTTCGGCGCGTGGGTCACAAACGTCGGCTGAATCAGCGTCGGCTCGATGAGTTTCTCAAACACGGCCTGCGTGACTTCAAAGTCCTCGTATTCCTTGCCAATCTCCGCCCCGAGCGATTCCGCGCGTTTACGCCGTTCGGCGGGCGAAACTTCAAACCAATCTGCGCCCGCCTTTTTCCGAACGAGGTCTTTGTATTTAATTTTTCCCCAATGTTCTAAATCAATTGGCTCTGCTGGCTCACCCAATATTTCAAGTTGCTGTCGCTGGGATTTTAGAAGTTCGATGATGCGAGTAGCATCTTCTCCGTAATGTTCTTGAATATGCTTTTCAATTGCATTTCCCATTTCGTCAAACTGAGTGCGAATCTCTTTTGCAACCTCGCAAACTTTTTTAGGGTCGTTTGTTTTATCAAATAAATTGTCCCAATTTTCCGCAATCTTTCTGAGTTTCAAGTCACTGATGTTTTGAAAGCCGACATACATTACAAGTTTTTGCAGCGCCCAAGATAATTGAGGTAACATGTTCCTTTCAATTTTCAGCGTCCCCAAAACTTTCTGCGCGACGTGGCAAATCATCGCCTGCACCAGTTCCATCATGCTCTCGTAATCACCGAATGCCTGATAGGCCTCGAGCATGGTGAATTCAGGGTTGTGTTTGCGCGAGAGGCCTTCGTTGCGGAACACGCGGCCAATCTCAAAAACCTTGTCCACGCCGCCGACCAGCATCCGCTTCAAGGGCAGTTCCAGCGCAATGCGCAGGTAAAAATCGCAACCGAGCGCGTTGTGATGCGTCTTGAACGGTTGCGCCGCCGCGCCGCCGGGAATTGCCTGCATCATCGGCGTCTCAACCTCCACAAAACCGCGTTCGTGCAGAAAATTCCGGATCTCGCGGATGATTTCGCTTCGCTTGAGAAAAACATTTTTCACCTCCGGGTTCGCCATCAAATCGAGGTAACGCTGGCGGTAGCGGATTTCGGTGTCTTCCAGCCCGTGCCATTTGGCGGGCGGCGGACGCAACGCCTTGGCGAGGATGACGAAGCTGGTGATTTTGACGGAAATTTCGCCGGTCCTGGTGGTAAACATCGTGCCGCGCACGCCGATGAAGTCCGCAAGATCCAGATGGGTGAATATGCTCCATTGCTCGTCGCCAAGGACGTTTCTCTGCGCGTAAATCTGGATGCGACCGGATTGGTCGCGGAGGTCCATGAACATGGATTTGCCCATGTCGCGGTGCGCGGTGACGCGGCCGGCGAGCGCGACTTCGCGGCCGGCAGCATAGTGGTCGCGCGCCTGCTGGCAGGTTTCGCCAGGCGCGAACTTGTTTTTGAACGGGTCAATGCCCTTGGCCCGCAAGGCGGCGAGCTTGGCCTTGCGCTGTTCGATCAATGAATTCGTGTCGTCCATCCGGGTTTTGGAGTTAAGCACAGGGCGCGGTGTTTTGCACGCGCAAACCAATGGTGAGGCGGGAGCCGCTCGAGCCCCAATTGAATCACGGCTCGACAGAGTCTCGCTTCACCCAAATTACAAGTGGAACCAGTTGTAAACGTTCGGGAAAATCGGCCAGTCAATCGCAATTTCCGACCCGAGCATGAACAGCATTATCACCGCCAGCACCAGAAATTTGGCCGAGTTGCCAAAACCGCTTAACGCCCGGTCGAGGCCGAAAACGAACAGCAGCAGAAACGGAATCAGCGCGCCGAGCAGCAGCCGGCCAGAGGTGAAATACGGGTGTGCTCGCGACGGATAGAAACAATCGTGAAAATCATAAATGATGGAGAGATAACCGAAAAACGCCAGGGCAGCGGCGAAGCAGCCGAAGGCGAACCACAACACCTGCCATTGCGGCGTGGTCGTGACTGCGGGACGCCGGAAAAGCGCGACCAGCGCCAACGCGACCAGGCCGACGGACAAAATCGCGTAAAACAAATCCACCGTCGGGAACGCCAGCGGTTTGCGGTGCCACAAGATTTCGCCCTGCCACAGCGTCGCCAGGTTGCCGGACAGAAATATCCAAAATCCGTGCAACGTGAAAATCGGATGATGCCACCATTCGGCAAACGGCTTGTGGATCCAGCCGAGGAACTTGATTTTCGCGTCCGAGCCGGTGAAATCGCCGAAGATGATTTTACACCACGCGAGCCAGGCGGCCATCGGCAACCCGGCACATCCCGCGAGCGATAACAGGGCCGGAGTTGCCGCGCGCAATTTTTTGGCTTTGAACAGCCGCCAGGCTTTGAGCAGCACGGCCAGGGCCGATGCGGCCAGCAACGGCAGGTTGCTGGTTTTGGTCAGGAACGACGCCGCCAGCGCCAGGCCCGTGAGCGCCCCCAAACGCGCCCCCGGCTGGTCGGTTTGCAGCCATCGCATCAGCAAAACGAACGCCGCGCCGAAGCAAAGCGGTGAGAGCACGTCGTTTTCAATCGAGTAGAACGCCGTTTGCGGCATGAACACGATCAGGGCCGGCACGCCGAGCCGCACAAACAAATTTTCCGGGAAAAACCTCCGCGCGGCCAGATAAGCCAGCCAGACCAGGCCGGCGACGAAAAAAATGTTCAGAAAACGAAGCCAATACGGCAAATGGACGCCTTGGAAACCAAGCGCCTTTCCCAACCGCCACCAGGCGCCGGCCAGTGTGTAATAAACCGGCGGTTGCGAGGCTTCCGTGTTCGTCGCTTTTTTCCACATCCTTTCCATGGCCAAATAGGCCGGGGCGATGACATCAGCCGGCAGCGTCCACAGCGGTGGATTAATGCGGCCGTTTGGATACGTTTCCGGGGACATCAGATATTCCGGCGTGCCGCACATGCAGAGGAACGGTAGCACTTCCGCGCACGGCGCGTTCAGCGAGCGCGGGATGTCGCCGTGCGAATACTTCACCGCCAAATCCAGATGAAACTGCTCGTCGGTGGTGACAAAAAGGGGAAAGGCGGCAGAAAAAACAAAGACGTGGACCACCGCCAGCAGGCACAGCAGCAGGACGATTTCATACTCAAGCCTTGCGGAGATTCCGGTGGCCGGATTGGAACGGGCGTTGCTCACAAAATTCGCGGTCAGCTTAAAGTTCCGTTGCCAAAACTCAAAGAAATTCACAGCGCACAAACACCGCCGCCTCGCCACCGGGCCGGTCGTCTTCGGCCACCGCTTTTCGAGAAGCGCACCCTGTACATTCATTCACCTTCCGTCCAATGCGGCAAGCTGCGCGCCGGACAAGCCGCGAGCGCAATCACCAGGTCTATTCCCAGATCGAATCCACCTTTTCAAATCACAACGCCCGCCGCAGCGTGTCCGCCAATTCCTCGCGCGTCAGCACAATCGGATTGGCCTTCATGCTGCTGGCTTGCATGGCTTTCTCCACCAGTTCGTCAATGTGTTCCGATTTGATGCCGTAGGTGCCAAGCTTTGGGATTTGCACATCAGCAACCAACTGACGAACCCATTCCACTCCGGCCTCCGCGGTTGCGTTTGGATTTCCGGTGAGAAAACCGGCCACGCGATAGTACCGGCTCAATGCGAAGCTTTGGGGTTCGCGTTCACGCAAGGCGCGAAGGTTTGCCGTCATAACCTGCGGCAAGAGCGCAGCGCAAACGGCGCCGTGCGGCGCGGGAAAACTGCCGCCAATCGGTCCGGCAAATCCATGTACGGCACCGAGACCCGCATTGGCCAACGCCAATCCACCGAACAGGCTCGCCACCGCCATGTCTTCGCGGGCGGACTGATTTTGCCCGTTGAAAACGGCTTCGCGCAACGAGTGCGCCGCGCGTCGAATGCCAACTTCACAAATCCCGTCGGTCATCGGATTTATGCGCAGACAGACGTAAGGCTCGATGAGTTGCGTGAGCGCGTCGAGGCCGGTGCTGGCGGTCAGCGCGGGCGGCAAATCATAAGTCAGTTCGGGGTCAACCACGGCCACGCGCGCCAGCATGAGCGGACTGCGCAGGCTGACTTTCAACTTATGCTCCGGCGACGCCAACACCGCGTTGCGCGTGACTTCCGAGCCGGTACCGGCCGTCGTCGGGACTGCAATAAACGGCGCGGGCCGTTTTTTCAACATCTGGCCGCGCCCGATGATTTCAAGGTAATCCAGCAACGAATCATCGTTCGTCAGCATAGCGGCGATGGCCTTGCCGGCATCAATTGCGCTGCCACCACCGATGCTGATGACAAAATTGCAATTCTCAATTTTCGCAAATGCCGTGCCTTGTTCGACCGTGACCAGCTCCGGCTCGCCGATGACGGAGAAAGTTGCCGCACTCACGCCGGCGGATTTCAGACCAGCCACGAGCCGTGCAGCGCGACGCGCATCGCGACCGGTCACAACCAATGCGCGTTTGCCAAATTCTTTGGCGATGACGCCGGCCTCGCGCAGCGCGCCTGCACCGAAAACGATGCGCGTGGCGGTGGCAAATTCAAATTTCATATTCAATCAAGAGGTGGGGCGAGCGTCCTCGCGAGCCGTTCTTGATTTTAGAAAGACACGGCTCGTCAGTAGCCTCGCCCCACCGTTCACCACGTTCCATCATCCGGATAAAGCTTGTTGAACTTCACGCTGAAACGCGGCTCGACCATCATCGGCGCGACGGTATCGCGCCAGACGGGATAATGCGGCGTTTCCTTGTGCGCGGCGGCGGCATCGGCGTGGCGATAGACCTCCACCAGCACGAACCGCGTCGGGTCATCCTGCTGTTGCAAGACGTCGAAGCGCAGGACGCCCAGCTCCAGCAGGCTCAAACGCGCGTTGAGGCGCGTCGCCTCTTTGAACGCCTCCACACAATCCGGTTTGACATGAACGTGAACATGCGTCACCAGCATAATTTTCTTTCGTTGAATTCAGCGCTGTGTTGCCTAACGGTAAATTGAGAAACCCGCGCGAAACGCTTCCGACCGCCGGTTATATTCCAGCAGGCTCTCACCATAACCGGTGAAGTATTGCGCGTCCAAATACACGCTGAAACTGCCGAAAATCTTCATCATCGGGTAAGTCAGGTCAAGTTGCAGGCTGCCGTGGTTGGCGTCCTTGCCCATCCGGCCCAGCGCCGACAGTTGCAGCCCGCGTTTCCAGCCCACGATGGCCCGCAAGTCCGCGTAACCCCGGTAATCCGCAATGTCGGGATTGTCGCTCAAATTGCCGAGATAAACCCACGCCCGCGGCTGGAGTGTGAGTTGCAGGCCGTCGTCGCGTCCGAGGGTCAGGGTTGGGCGGAGATACGCGATATTCAGGCTGCGCGAATCTGCGCCATCCTTACCGTTGGATTCGTGTTTCAACCCGCCTTGCAGATCGAGTTGATACCAGTTTGGCAGCTGTCCGCCCGCGACCCGCTCCCAGGCATACAGAAACTCCGGTTTGTAGCTGGTGTCAAAAAACGGGGCCGACGGCGCGTTCCAATCCCACAGCGAAGTCTGCGTGTAGGCAATGTGAAAGCCCTTCAGGGCGGGCGCCTTGGTCGCCAGCGGCCCTTCGTTGTTCAGCAGTTGATACATGAAACTCATCTGGATTTTCGCGTTCGGTGATTTCGTGCCTGCGATGAAATAAAACGGCTCATATCCCGAGATGTGCTCCTTGAAAAAACGTCCGGGGTCAAACGGCTTGCCCGGTTCCGTCGGCTCGACGTGCTGGAACAACCGGGCGATGGCCGATTCCTCCTTTTCCTCCGTTACGCCGGCAACTGCAGGTGAGGGCTGCGTGTCCAGCACCACGCGGTTGGCGTTCAATTGCGGGAAGACCACCACCACCTGTCCGGTGACTGACGCCGGGATCGTCACAAGATATTCCCGGCGGACAAAAGCGCCCGGGCCAATTTTGAATTCGCCCGCTTCGGCAGGGTTCCGCAACTCCAAAGAAATGCCAGACACACCCTGTGAAGAGACAATGCGGCCTTCGATTTTTTGCGGAAATGTCCATGAAACATCGTGGCTCGAAGGGTTGAGGACGTTTAACCAGAGGTTCGTCTGGCAGCCGGCCAACACCGGCTCCGATGGCCCGGTGAAAGTCACCGTGACGTCTTGCCCGGGCGCGAGGCATGGAAGACCAATGAACCAAAGAATAAAAACCACCCGGACGATTCGCCGGGTGAAACAGCGAACTTGGGATTTCATGCGCTAACGCTATCAATGCCCGGCGAGAGCCGACAACACAATTCGGCGCGGTGAAAGATTGAGCACTGGCATCGAGTGCGGGTGGTTGGGCGGCGGGGCGTAGCGGTGGCTTGGCAGAGCGCCGCAAACCTGCCGGGATTTTTGAATGGCGGCTTTCTGCCGAAAGCCGCTACGGCGCAGCGGGCTGGTGGCCGTGCGCAAGCACCGGCGGCAGATGCGGGAAACACCTCATTCCGTTTTAGATGTGAAACCAGTTGTATTGGCTGGAGAAAACCGACCAGTCAGTGATGATCTCCGAAACGAGCATGAACAGGATCATGCCCATCAGCGCCACCGGACGCAGCCAGTTGTTTCCGGCCCGGCGCAGCAGGCAATCCAGTCCATAGAGATAGAGCAGCAAAAATGGAATCAATGCACCCAGTATCAACCGGCCAGCGACGAAATACGGATGGTCGCGTGAGGGATTGGGACAAACGCCGAAGTCATAGATAACGGACAAGAAAGCCAGGAAACCGGCACCCGCAATGAAACAACCGAGGCCCAGCCAGAGCGCCTGGCGTTGCTGCGGAGTTGCAACCGAAAATCGCGGAATCAGCTTCACCATTGCCAGCGACAGAAAACACAGGGAAAGGCTCACGTAAAACGCGTCCACCACGGGCAAGTCCAGCGGGTTGGCATGCCAGTGAAATTCCCCCTGCCAGAAGGTGATTAACAGTTCCGACACGAATGTCCAGCAACCTTGCGGCGTGAAAATCGGATGATGCCACCATTCACCGAATGGCTTGTGCGTCCAGGTGATGTATTGAAGTTTTGCCGCCGTTCCGCTGAAATCGCCAAAGGCGTATTTTGACCATGCCAGCCAGCTGCCAATGGGCAATGCCGCGCATAAAGTCATCACCGCCAATGCCGGAAGCGCCGCCCGCCATTTGCCAGTCCCACGCCATTGCCGCAGCTTGAACAACACGGCCAGGGCGGACACGACCAGCAACGGCGCATTGCTCATTTTGACCAGAAAGGTGGCCGCCAGCGACAAGCCGGTGGCTATTCCCAAACCCAGGCCCGGCGGTTCCGCGCGCAGCCATTGCACCAGACAAATGAATGCCATGCCAAAACAGAGCGGCGAGAGGACGTCGTTTTGGATGGAATAAAAAGCCTGTTGGGGAAAGAAGGCGATGAGTGCCGGAACGCCGAGCCGCAAAAGCCGGTTTTCCGGGAAGACCATCCGCGCCGCAAAATATCCCACCCAGACCAGCGCCGCCACAAACAGGACGTTCAGCCAGCGGATCCAATACAGCAAATACAAACCTTTGAGGCCGCACCATTGGCCGATATGCCACCACAGGCCCGCCGCCACATAGTAAAGCGGCTGTTGCGACGATTCATAATCTGGCACGAGCGTCAGCCCTTCGAGCCACTGCTGGAAAAAGGGCAACGGTTCACCAGCCACGCTACGCGGCGTCTCTCGCGACAACGCCAGGCCGGGTTGAGTCCAAAATGGGGCCGGGAACCGGCCGCCGGCACTAAGCGCCTGTGGCCAGATGAATTCCGGCGAACTGTAGGCCAGAATGTATTGCTCCACCGCTTTATCCACCCGATTCATGCCGCGAGGAAGATGACCATGTGAGTATTTCACCACCAGGTCGAAGTGCGAGTGCTCGTCCATGATGTTAAAAAATGGAAACGCGGCGGAGAAAACGAAGACGTGGACGGCGCCCAGCAGACAGAGCACCCCGATCAAGACGCGTTCCCGGGATTCAGACGGTGCCGAAATCATTTTCCGGAATATTCTTAACCAATTGTCCCATCCGTTGCGACTTCAAAAAGGATTGCGACTGTGCTCGACGTGCCGCGCCGGAGTGAAACGAAGACGAGGGCGAAGGCGGAAGGACTCCGCCGCATCGGGAAAAAAGGAGTGACCCGGGGAAGGATTGGCGCGAGCTTCAAGTGCCGGAGGCGGGTGCGTGCATTGGCGCCAGCAAATTTGTGTCGCCTTTCGTTCACAGTTGGTGTTTCAATCCTGCGGCAAGAAGATCAAACCACGCCAGCCATGAACGCCTACCTTTTTACCGCCGTCGTCACCCGGTCTCAAGTTCGACCGGCCCCCGGTAGCCGTGGTCCGGTCAACACGCTGCAGACCTGGGATACCAGCATGAGCCAGATTGTTCTCGGCGGCTCGCCGGATGAGGCGCAACGGCGATTTGAAGCCTGGTTGCGCACGACACCGGAAGGGGAAAATCCGGTGGAAGTCACAATCCGAAAAATCGCTGCCGCCCAACTCGTGGAGCAATTATTCACCGAATCGGGAGGCGCACCGCTGGACTGGCCGGAAATCCCGAAGCAAGTACTGGCACAACTGGAATCAACCCTCGTTGACAATTTCGAACAGGGTTACTGGGTGGACGTGGAGCAGGTCATTCGCCCGGAAGGGTTGAGTCCCAATGTTGAATGGCTGCAACGGGATTTGCCGGAGGACATTCGCTCCGGCCTGAACTGGTCGGCGGACAAGCAATTCCTTTTTCTCCTGAGTGTTCTCGCCCCGCTGGTGCCACCGCTGGACCCATTAGACGAGCCGGAAACGGATACTCCCGATTCCGCCGAATCACCAGACGATGACTCTGAAGCATCTGGCACAATCGGGCTTGGCGAGTTATATACGATGTATCCGCAAGCGCTGGATAAGGAAGCCGCCGCGTTGATTCAGGCCCGGAATTCGGTGGTTGCCGCCTGGCTCTGGCGCCGGTATGCCGCCACCACGCGACTGGCCACCAATCAGATCCGAATTGATCCCTGGTGCGGGGTGATTGGGTTGAGCGGTGCCGGCTGAAGATTAAATTCAGCGGATGAAACGTGGCGGTGAAACGGGCAACGCGGGGCATGGACAGCCCAAAAAATCGTGCAGTTGGAAATCCGGGCGCTTCCGTTAAACTTCCGCCAATGAAAACCACGATACCGGAAGAGTTGAAGCAGAATGTCCCGCAAACCCCGTGGGGCAAAATCCTCACCGCTACGCCCGTCATCATGACGGTCATCGCCACGTTGCTGGCCGGACTCGCCTCCAGCGAGATGACCCGCGCCCAATACGACCGCGCCCTGGGCGCGCAACTTCAATCCAAGGCCGGCGACCAGTGGAGTTATTTCCAGGCCAAGAAACTGCGCAGCGCCATCCAGCACAACTCGCTTGAGCTCCTGCAAGCCACCGCCGATGTCCGTCCGCTCGAAAATCCGGCGCTGGAAAAAATTCCTTCCGTCGCCGCTCCCGCGCCCGACGCCAACCTGCAGGCCGCGCTCGCTGCGGTTGAAAGTGAGAAGCCCGAAACCGAAATCGCCGCGGCCTTGAAGCCGGTTGATGACAAAGTCCTCGCCGCCGCGCTGCAAGCCGCCCGCGACCAGGCGCGGGACTTCGATACGGCGCTGGCCCCGGCCAATCAAGCCATCGCGCAGCTTGAAAAATCGCTGCCCGCCGGCGACAAATCCGCCGCACGGGATTTGACCGCCGCCCGGATGCGCTTTGCCGCCCTGCGTTACGACGCTGAAGCCCGGTTGAACCAGAACATCGCCAACCTGCTGGAACTTCAGGTCCGCAAGGCGAACATCTCGGCCGAGCGGCATCATTCGCGCAGCGGAAAGTTTTTCTTTGGCATGTTGGCCGCGCAGGCTGCGGTCATCGTTTCCACCCTGGCCATGGCCGCGCGACAACGCAGTTTGCTCTGGACCCTTGCCGCCGTCGCCGGCATCGCCGCCGTCATCTTTGCCATTTACGTTTACCTGCGGGTGTAAATCCGCCGCGGGGGAAAACGGGAGATGATTGGAAAGGTTACTTGCGGGGCGACGGGCTGCGTCGGGTGCGTTGCCCGCAGCCGCGCTCCGGGAACAGGGCCGGTCGGCAAAGGATGAGCTTTCAAAGTGACGGAGGAAGTTTTATCCTGCACCCGCCCATGACAAGCAGGCTGCGATGAAAGAAAAATTGGCCGATCCTTCTCAACAGCTTCGTCGGAAATTTTCAAGGCTGGCGGTTGTTTTGGCGGGAATCGTGGTGGGACAGTTCCTGCTGTACGGGCCTTCCCTGATGGGCCGAAAGGTCCTCTTGCCGCTGGATTTTCTGAGAAAGCCGGGTTGTTATCTGCCGAACACGGTCCAGACACCGAATTCCTTCCAGGATCCCGCACCCTTTGACCTTGTGCTGCAATTCGAGCCCGACCGGCGTTTCGCCATGAAAGAGTTCTCCGCAGGCCGTCTCCCGTTATGGATACCGACCAGGTATGGCGGGGCTACGTTTATCTGGTCCAAGTACTCGCCCTTCTTTCTGTTCACCTGTCTGACGGCATCACCGGTCATACTCGCCTGGGCGCAACTCCTCGCCGCATTGGTTGCGGGCATGGGAGCCTATTTATTTTTCCGGCGTGTGCTCCAGGTGAGTTTCTGGCCGGCAACCCTCGTCGCCTGGTGCTACCCCATGACCGGTTTCTTTATTTTCTGGCAAGGGCACCTTGTCGGTGCCTCGGTCTATTGGCTGCCCTGGTTGCTGCTGGCGGTTGACCGGACCGTGCGGGGGAATTCAATCGCCCCGGTGGCGCTGGCTCTGGTTACCGGGTTGGTTCTGGTCAGTGGCTTGATTGATGTTGCGGCTCTGGTGCTGTTGGTCTCGGGTTTGTTTGCTCTATGGCGTTTGCGCGAGGTTCATGGGCCGCGCATTTTTTGTCGTCCGGCGGGAAAAGCCGTGGTGGCCCTGATCTTCGGTTGGGGTCTCGGTTTTTTGCTGGCCGCGCCGAACATTCTGCCGGTGGTTGAATACGCCCGGACCGGTTTCCGCATGCATGAGCGTTTCCACGGTCTGCAGCAACGTCCGCCGGTGGGCTTGGCGGCACTGCCGCAAGTGGTGCTCCCGGACATGTATGGAACAAGCCAAATTGGCAGTTTGCCGCTGTTCCCGGCGGGCCAGGGTAATCTGCCGGAAAGTTCGGCTGCGGCCTATGCCGGGGTGCTGGCCACGCTGTTCGTGGCCCCCCTGGCGTGGTGCAGTCGGCGACACCGCTCGATGAATGTATTCTGGATATCGCTGGCGGTTTTGGGCTTGAGTTGGTGCCTGGATTTCCCGGTCGTTGTCGATTTCCTGAGCCTTCCCGGAGTGAACATGCTGTCTTACAACCGGCTGGTGTTCGCCACGGCGTTTGCGATTCTTGCCCTGACGGCCATCGGCCTGGAAACTGTGCTGAATGGGGAGTGTCAATGGCATCAGGGCTTTTGGCTGCCGGTCGCATTGCTTGCGGGGCTTTTCTTTTGGTGCGTTTATCGCGCGGCGGTCTTGCCCGAGCCGCTGGCAACCCAACTCGAAAAGACGATCCAGGCCGGACAGCCGGTCCGATGGATTAAAGATGTCGACGACCTGCGACAGGCGCAGGCGTGGTTTGCCTGGCATGGCAAAATATCAGCCGCGTGGTGTGGCGCGGGCCTGATTACTTGGCTGGTTTTGCGGTTTCGCCTCTTAAGCCGGCGAATTTTGGTGTCCGTGGTTGGCGTTTTGTTGCTGGGCGATCTGCTGTGGTTCAGCCATGGTCGAAATTACCAGTGCAGTCCAGCGCTCTACTATCCGGAAATTCCGGCGTTGCGCGAGGTGGCCGGGGCCGCTACCGGTCGCGTCGTGGGTTACAAATGCTTTCCGGCCGACCTGCCTGGAGTCGTGGGTCTATCTGGTGTGTGCGGATATGATGGCGTGGATCCCAGCCGGTGGGTGTCCTTGTTGACCATCACGGCTGACGCGCGTTCGCGCATGCCCGCGGGCGGCGTGATCCAGGCGCTGCTTCCCCGACTGGAGATTACGGCGACCAATACGGTGCGTCTTTCTCCGGTTCTCGATATGTTGAGTGTACAGTATGTGATTTTTCGCGGCTCACCCCCGCAAAAAATCAGACCGGCGTTTCAGAGTGCCGACTATTGGATCCTGGAAAACCGTTCCGCCCTCCCTCGGGTGTTTGTTCCGCAACGGGTCGAAGTCGTGGCGAATGACAATGAGCGACTGGGGAAACTGGCTTTGCCGGATTTCAATCCCCGCGAAGTGGCTTATGTGGAAACGCCGGTGGCCCTGCCGTCCGAATGCCGCGGGGCCGTCAAGATCACGGACGAGATTCCAACCCGGATTGTGGTTGCCGCCCAAATGGAGACTCCCGGACTCCTGGTGCTGGCGGATCGTTGGGACCGCGGCTGGCGGGCTTACCTCAACGGCCAGCCGGTGCCAATCTTGCGAACCAATCACGCGCTCCGCGGGGTGGTGTTGCCGGCCGGACCCGCCACGGTCGAGTTTCGATACGCGTCCGTCGCGGTGGCCTGTGCCTTTCAACTTGCAAGCGGGGCGCTGGTGATACTGTTCGGCTGGCTGGCAGTCGTGGTCTGGTCCCAGCGAATGAACCCCCGGTCAGATCATGACGGTCAAACAGCTCAAGGAACCTGACAACGACAGGAACCGGCGGACGTGAATTGCGGGACAATTCGCCCGGGTCTTGGTTCCAATTCTCAATCTTCGTCAGGTCGAAAATTTCCTCGATGGTGAAGCGCGGCTCCACAGTCGCGGGATGGCGGTCTCGGCGACCGGGTCCGCAAACGAGTTGTGGACTTTCCCGCCTTCATCAACGACAATGACAGTGTTCCCCTTGGCGAGCCGGACCGGGTTTCATTTCCGACCCCAAATTTTATGATCAAAAAACCAGCAGCCATCGCGCCGACGACCGACCACTCTCCGGGCAGTGAGACCGAACAGCAGCGGTTCGAGCGCATCCTGTCACGCGACCAGTTCAAACCGTTGAAAGCCGTATTCGACAATCTCGGCATGGCGGTCCCGGTGATGCAAGGGGCGATCATCACCACGAACTCCTACCAGATGTTTCTGGGCAAGCTGGGCTATCGCGTCGTCGTGGTGAAGCAAATCCACGAGCAGGATTGCTACTCCCGCCTGGGGCCGGCCGGCGGCATCCGGGCCGTGCTGCCCGTTCACGACATTGCCACCTACAGCACCCTCGTCACGCTCGTGAACTACGATTCCACGGTCACCACCACGCCCCAATCCGTGGACTTCTTTTGCGACCAACTGGCCGAGTTTAAAACCCTGTTGATGAACCGGTCCGGAAACGCCGGATGAGTCGCCGCGCGGGGAAAACGGGAGACGGTTGGAATAGTTGAGCGCGATTTGAGGTTGTCACAGATTGTGACCACCTTCTTGAGGTCGCAATTTACGACCTTAAACGGAGCGCGACTGTGTTTGAATGACCAGTCGCAGCAGCCCCAGCGGGGCGACATCTTTGTAGTGGAGAAAAACAAAAAGCAACAAGCTCCGTCAGGAGCGGCATTGAGCTTCCCCCGAAAGGGTGGACAAGGGGCGGAGAACCTGAGAAAGAAAAACCGCCATGTCCACGAATACGAAGAAGACCTACGATGACGAGTTCAAGAAACAAGCCGTGCAGTTGC